>CACJYD010000006.1 GCA_902597545.1 uncultured Bacteroidota bacterium
TATAACTAATTTAGGTTTTCAAACAATATTAACCTCAAAAATGCAATCTTATGAGGGAATCAGTGAATCTCTAATTGCTTTCTTTAACGAAAATAAACAATATGAATTATCCAAAAACTAGATTAAGAAGGCTTAGATATAATAAAAATATTCGAAAATTATTTGAGGATATTAACATTAATAAATCTGATTTAATTCAACCGATATTTATTGTAGAAGGTGATAATATTAAAAAAGAAATAAAATCGCTGAAAGGTCAATATCAACTGTCAATTGATAATACAATAACTTTTTGCAAAGAATTAATTGAAAATGGAGTAAATTCTATCATTTTATTTGGTGTATCTTCTAAAAAGGATGAAACCGGGGAAATCTCATGCTCTAGTGAAAGCATTATTCCGAAAGCAATAAAAGAAATTAAAAAAACATATGATGATCAACTTTTAGTGATAGCGGATGTTTGTAATTGTAGCTATACAAATCATGGTCACTGTGGAACAATAGTGAATGATGATGTAGATAATGATTTAACACTAAGAACTCTGTCTAAGCAATCATTAACATTAGCTGAGGCAGGGGCTGACGTTCTAGCTCCCTCTGACATGATGGATGGAAGAGTTGAATCAATAAGAGCAACACTTGATGCATCGGGCTATGAAAAGATACCAATATTCTCTTATTCTGTTAAATATGCATCTGCATTTTATGGTCCATTCAGAGACGCAGTTGGCAGTGGACCCAAAAAAGGTGACAGAAAAACGTATCAAATGAGCTTTAAAAATTCTAAGGAATATTTAAGAGAAATAGAGCAGGACTTAAATGAAGGTGCTGATGCTATTATAATTAAACCTGCACTTGCCTATTTAGATATTATTAATGTAGCTAAAACTAACTACAATACCCCAATTATAGCATACAATGTGAGTGGTGAGTACTCAATGATCAAATCATCGGCAGAAAATGGTCACATTAATGAAATTGAGGTTGTATTAGAAACAATTTACGCGATGAAAAGAGCAGGTGCTAATGCTATAATAACTTATTACGCTCTTGAACTTTCAAAAAACTTAAAATATTAAAATGTATAACAATAGTCATAAAGCATTTGACGAGGCAAAAAAATTTATTCCGGGAGGTGTAAACTCACCAGTGAGAGCATTTAAGAGTGTTAATTCAACTCCAGTGTTTTTTGAAAAGGGACAAGGAAGTAAAATGTTTGACATTGATGGTAATGAATATATTGATTGTGTTTCATCATGGGGACCACTAATTTTTGGTCATGCACATGAATCTATACTTAAATCTATCACTGAAACAAGTAAAAAAGGAACAACATATGGTGCATCAACTGAGCTTGAAACATTACTAGCTAAAAAAATTGTTGATATGGTCCCATCAATTGAAAAGGTGAGGATGGTTAATTCAGGAACAGAGGCTACCATGAGCGCTATAAGATTGGCAAGAGGTTACACTAAAAAGGAGAAAATAATCAAATTCTCTGGAAACTATCACGGCCATGGAGACAGTTTTTTAATAAAAGCTGGATCTGGTGCTGTAACTTTAGGTCTTCCTGACAGTCCTGGTGTGACAAAAAATATTGCAAAAGATACTTTAATAGCAGATTTTAATAATATAGAGTCTGTTTTTAATCTATTCAATGAAAATAAAGAAAATGTTGCTGCAGTAATTGTCGAACCAATTGCAGGAAATATGGGTCTTGTAAAACCTCAAAAGAATTTCCTAAACGAATTAAGAAATCTTTGCAATGAATTTAAAAGTGTCCTAATTTTTGATGAGGTCATGACAGGGTTCAGAGTTGCACCAGGTGGTGTACAAGAATTGTATAATGTTAATCCTGATTTAACAACACTTGGCAAGATTATTGGCGGTGGTTTACCTGTTGGAGCTTATGGTGGAAAAAAAGAAATCATGAATTTATTAGCCCCGGAAGGACCTGTTTATCAAGCTGGAACACTTTCAGGCAACCCCCTTGCGATGTCTGCTGGGCTAACTGTTCTAGATATGCTTGAAAAAGATGTATATATTAAATTAGAAGAAATTTCAAAAACGATTGAAAAAGGATGGAATCAAAATATAATAGAAACCAACACCAAAGCTCACATTGCGAGAGTTGGATCTATGATGACTTTATTCTTTTCAGAAAAAAATGAAATAAATAATTATGAAGATGCGTTAGATCTAGATACTGATAGATATGCAAAGTATTTTAAACATATGCTTGACATGGGTATCTATCTTCCACCCTCGCAATATGAATGTTTGTTCTTATCATCAGTTTTAGATGAAAAAGATATTGATCATTTAATTAAGTCTAATAGAAAAGCTCTTGAAAAATTAAAGAATGAGTAACATATTTTTAGATACAATAAATGGAAATAGCAGCTCAAGACCCCCTGTATGGTTTATGAGACAAGCTGGTAGGATATTACCATCTTACAGAAAACTAAAAGAAAAACATCATTTCTATGATATGATGAAAAACTCTGAATTAGCTTCTGAGGTTACCCTTCTACCAATAAATGATTTAGACGTTGATAGTGCAATTTTATTTTCTGACATCCTGGTTATTCCTGATGCTCTAGGTTTAGAATTAATATTTACTAAAAATGGTCCTAAATTCACAAATGCAATTACTGACATCAATCATAATCACCTAAACTTTAACCCTGATAAACTAAGTTATATTTATGAGAATATTGAAAAAACAGTTGAAAATAAAAAAGACACTCCTCTTATTGGTTTTTGCGGAGGTCCATTAACAACTTTTTTATTTATGTTCAGAGGAGATGAAAATCAAAAGGGTTTTAAAAATGCTATTAAGTTCTTTTACAATAACAGAAAACAGAGTTTAAGAATTATTGAACAAATAACTGAAGCGTCTATTTTATATGCTCAAAATCAAGTCAAAAGCGGAATTCAATGTTTTCAATTGTTTGAAACTTATTGTGGAAGTATACCATATGAACTTTATGAAAATTGCATACTTCCTTATTCAAAAAAAATACTCAACAGTGCAAAGGAATTAGGATGTCCAACCATATTTTTTCCTAAAGATTTTTCTTTAGGTTTAAAAAGCATAAATAAAGATATCTGTGATTTTGTTAGTATTGATTGGAGTATGTCTTTAGATGATGCAAGAAACCTTGTTGATGAAAGTGTAGGACTTCAGGGGAATATGGACCCTAGAATTTTTTATCAGGAAAATATAGAAATCGAAAATTATTTAGAATCCCTCTCAAAATTTGGGAAAGAAAACCATGATTGGATCTTCAATCTGGGGCATGGTTTCCTACCTGATATTGATCATATTAAAGTTCAAAATGTAGTTAAATGGATAAAAACTAAAAACTGGAATAGATAATGAAGGTAAGTGATAAACTTATAAAGAAGTATAGTAAAAGTGGTCCAAGATATACATCTTATCCACCTGCAACTTTTTTTGATAGTAATTTTTCAAATGAGGATTTCAAAAAGAAAATTATAGAATCCAATAATGAAAATCCTCAGAACATATCGGTTTATATCCACATACCATTTTGCCCACAAATATGTCATTTCTGTGGATGTACTACAGAGTCTGGTTTTACTAAGCCTTTTTTGGAAAGATATGTAGATGCTGTCATCAAAGAGATTGATTATGTTGGTAAATTGATTAATAAAAAAAGAAAGTTAACTCAAGTTCATTGGGGAGGTGGTACTCCAAATGCCATTTCATACAAGTTTATTGAAAGAATTACTAATAAGCTTTATGATGAATTTACTTTTTCAAAAAACTATGAAATGGCCATAGAATGCAATCCAGCTCATTTAGAATTTAGACACATTGAATTGTTGAAAAAATTTGGATTCAATAGAATTTCAGTAGGAATTCAAGATTTTAGAAATGATGTTTTAGATGCAATTAATAGAAAACCATCAAAACATCCAATATCTGATATAATAAAGAAAATAAAAGACGAAGGCTTTACAGGAACAAATATTGATTTGGTTTATGGATTACCATTGCAGACAGTTGACAGTTTCAAAAAAACTGTGGAAAATGCAATAAAGTTAGATACAGAGAGGATCGTAACTTTTTCATATGCACACGTACCGTCAATCTTACCCAGACAAAAAATTCTTGAGAATATTGGCTTTCCAAGTTCTTCAGACAAAGCTCTGATGTATGAAAACTCTTATAAATTATTTACTGATGCAGGTTATGTATCAATTGGAATGGATCATTTTTCTAAACCTGGAGATGAATTTGAAATTGCATTAAAAAACAAGCAACTACATAGAAACTTTCAAGGTTATTGCACAAGAGAAACAACTGGTCAAGTTTATGCTTTCGGAGCATCATCAATATCTCAACTTGATTCAGCCTACAGTCAAAACATAAAAAATGCAGCACAATATATAAATGCTATTGAAAAAAATAATTTAGCTGTTTTAAGGGGTTATTCTGTGGATAAGAAACAAAAAATTGTAAGGGATGTCATCAACTCTGTAATGTGTAATTATTATTTAGATATTGAAAATATTGCTGAAAAACACAAATCAAGTATTTCTGAAATAGTTGATATTATTGACTTTAGTGAAGATAAATTTCAAGATTTTATAGATGATAATCTTTTAACTATAGAGAATTACAAGTTAACAATTTTCAAAAAGGGGAGACTATTTACTAGGAATATTGCAATGAGGTTTGATCCTCTTATTAAACAAAATGTTGGAACATATTCAAATACAATTTAAATGAAGGGATTATTAATGATTAATTTAGGTTCACCTGATAGTACCTCAATCAAAGATGTTAGAAAGTACTTAGATGAGTTTTTGATGGATGAAAGAGTTATTGGTAAAAGTTATTGGTTTAGATGGTTTTTAGTTAAAGTCATAATTCTTAACACCAGACCTAGGAAATCTGCAAAAGCATATAAAAAAATTTGGTGGGAAGAGGGTTCTCCTCTAATAGTTTTATCCAAAAGATTATTTGATAAAGTAACAAAACTTGTAAAATTTCCTGTTGCATTAGCAATGAGGTACGGATCAATAAGCATATTCAAGGGCTTAAAAGAGTTGGATGATAAAGGAGTTAAAAATATAACTGTGCTTCCACTCTACCCTCACTATGCAATGTCGTCTTATGAAACTGTTGTTGAAAAAGTGAAGGATGAGGTAAAAACTAATTTTCCACATTTGAAAATAAAAACAGTTGAACCATTTTATAATGACAAAAAATATATTGATCTTCTATGTAAAAAAATAAAGAGTACTATTAGTAAAATTGAGTATGATCACATTTTATTTTCATACCACGGCATACCAATTAGTCATTTAAAGATTTCTGACCCAACCAATAGTCATTGTTACAAGGTTAAAGATTGTTGTAATAACCATTCTGATGCTCATAAGTTTTGTTACAAACATCAGGTCCTTGAAACAACAGAATTAGTTATCAAAAAACTTAAAATTGATAAGAATAAATACAGTAATGCTTTTCAATCACGACTTCCTAATGAGGCTTGGCTTAAGCCATACACTGATGATGAATTGGTTAGATTGGCCAAGGAGGGTAAAAAGAAATTAGTGATTGTAACACCAGCATTTGTTACTGATTGTTTAGAAACGTTAGAAGAAATCGCAATGGAAGGAAAAGAAGAGTTTTTAGAGGCAGGTGGTGAAAGCTATCATTATGTACCTTGTCTAAATGATGATGATGATTGGGCTAAATTAATTTCTAAATGGTCTGACAAATGAGCTATCTAGTTTTAAAAACTATTCATTTGATTTCAGTTATAGCATGGTTTGCAGGTCTATTTTATGTTGGCAGATTATTTATATATTTTAATGAGGCCAAATCATATGAAAAAGTAAAGAAAAAAATTCTTCAAGATCAATTTTTATTAATGACTAAACGTTGTATGTATATTATAACATGGCCATCACTAATACTATCTACTTTTTTCGGACTTTATATGATACACAAAAACCCATCATTAATCTATTTAAACTGGATGATTGTGAAGTTAATATTTGTTACTGTTTTAATTTTTTATACTGCATATTGTCAAAAAATATATTTTCAAATGAAAAAAGGTTCAATAAAATTTTCTGATTTTAAACTTAGGCTTTGGAATGAATTTGCAACACTTCTTTTAATATCAATAGTTTCGCTTGCAGTATTAAAAACTGCTATGTCATGGCTCAAAGCTTCTGTGATTTTTTTGGTGATTGGTATCTTATTATTTTCCCTAATTAAGATTTATAGAAGCTACATAAACTCAAAAGCAAATTAAACTAAAATCCATATTGCTATAAATACATAAAAAATAATTTTAAGATTTTTAACATATTTATGTTTGATTAAATTATTAACGAGTTTTGTATTCATTGATGACAACAAAACTACCATCATAAATATGATGTTTGCAATTAACCAAAATAAAATGCCAAGAATTGAAAATTGAAGTTCATAAGACCAGCTGTTATGAAAAATATAATTTGGAAAAAATGCAATAAAAAAAATACTCACTTTTGGATTTAAAACATTCATCATTAGTCCTGTTACAAAATCAGATCTATTTGTTTTTTTGTTTTCATTGATCTTTGAATTTTCATTATAGGTTGATATAGCTAGAAAAATAAAATACGTAAAACCAAAAAACTTAATCAGCATAAAGAAGTATTCATTCGAATTTATTAAAGCAGAGATACCAAACACTAATAAAATTGTATGAAAAAATAATCCTGTAGTTAAACCGAGAACAGTTTTGATTCCAGCAATCTTTCCATCTGTTGAACTCTTCAGAAAAACATAAATTATATCAGGTCCTGGGCTTAAGGTTAAAATCGATGCTGAAAATAAAAAAATTAAAAGAGTATCTAATTGCATAATTTTTGATTTAAACTATGAATAATTTCTGTTATTATATAATTTTGCAAGCCTGAAATGAAGAATATAGACACCCTTTTAAATAATATATCGGAAACCAGAAATGAACTTCTTAATCATTCGATATACTCAAAACTAAAGTCAGAAGATGCAATAGCTAAATTCATGGAAACTCATGTTTTTGCAGTATGGGATTTTATGTCACTTGTAAAAGCACTTCAAATTGATTTGACAAGTGTTGAATTGCCATGGACACCAACAAAAGACAACATTTCAAGAAGGTTAATAAATGAGATAGTTTTAGGTGAAGAAAGTGATATTGATCAGCAGGAAAATCCAACAAGTCACTATGAGCTGTATTTAGAAGCCATGGAAACTATTGGAGCTAATACAGAAAAAATAAAAAAATTTGTTTCAAATGTCATTGATTGCAACAATTATAAATTGGCAGTCTCTAAATCAGAAATACCAAATGCTGCAGTAGATTTTATGAATTTTACATTTGATATTATTGATACAAAAAAAACTCATATTATTGCTAGTGTATTTACATTTGGAAGAGAGGATTTAATCCCTGATATGTTTATTAATATTGTTAAATCTCTAAATGAAAAACCGGGAAGCAAAACAAACGATTTACTTTATTATTTAGAAAGACATATTGAGATGGATGGAGACGAACATGGCCCTATGGCATTGAAAATGATTTCAGGATTATGTGGAAATGATCAAGAAAAGTGGAATGATGCTATTAAATATTCAAATGAGGCGCTAAAGCAAAGAATAAAGCTTTGGGACTATATCAGTAGTCAAATCTAGAACTTCTCACTATTTCTGGATTCCAGTAAACTCTCTGGCGGATTAAAACTATTGATGTGATTTTGGGCTATTAGTTTTATTTCTTCAACTTTTTCAGGATATTTTTCAGCAATATTGTGTTTTTCAGATGGATCCTCATCTAAATTAAATAGTAATGGAGTATCTAAAACAATTTTTTCATTACTCCCAGGTGGATAATTATATGCACCTTTAATTATAAAATGTGCTTTGTATTTTCCATATCTAATTGCATAAACTTCTCTTTCTCTGTAAAATATTATTTTATCTCTTTCGCTGGGTGAATGATTTAGTAAAGTCTGTTTAATGCTTACACCATCAATAACTCTATCAGAAATACTCTCAGAATTGGTAAAATCAACTATTGTTGGTAGTAGATCCATCGTAGAGCCAATTTGATCAATCACACCTGGTTTTATATCTGCTCCCCAAAAAATTCCTGGAACTCTTTGACCACCTTCCCAGGTCATTCCCTTACCCTCTCTTAATAAACCAGCAGAACCACCATGGGTTTTAAAAGGTAGCCATGGTCCATTATCAGAGCTAAATACAACAATTGTGTTTTTATCGATGTTATTTTTCCTAAGCTCATTCATAATAATACCTACTCCATGATCAATTTCTTCAATAACATCACCATAAAGACCTGCTTTACTCTTGCCTATAAAATCATCAGATGCATAAATTGGAATATGTGGCATACTATGCGATAAATAAATAAAGAATTTATCATCCTTCATCTCTTTAATTTTTTCAACAACCTTCTCTGAGAATCTTTTTGTTATGGTAGTTTGATCTACAGGTCTTTCAATTATATCATTATTTTCAATCAAAGGCACATTGTAATTGTTAGAGTTAATAGGATTTTCTTTATACTGTGGCCAATAATTATTACCAGGACAGCAAGTGACACCATTAACTGCATTCATATCATTTGAATATGGAATCCCATAATAGTAATCAAATCCATTATTAAGGGGTAAATATTTTTGTTTATGACCTAAATGCCATTTTCCAACTGCAGCTGTTTTATAATTTTGTTCTTTTAGCTTTTCTGCAATAGTAATTTCAGATTCAGGAATTCCATAATCAGAATTTTCATAGAGAACTCTATATTTTTCACCTATCATACCATTTCTGATTGGCAACCTTCCAGTCATAAGTGCCGCCCTGCTTGGTGTACAAACACTTGATGCAGAATAAAACTGAGTCCATTTTTGACCTTCATACGACATCTTATCAAGGTTTGGAGTTTTTATACTAGGATGACCATACGAGCCAACATCACCATAACCCATGTCATCTACGTATATAATTATAAAATTATAATCTTTAACATTTTGATTATCACAACTAATAAATAATAATAACGAAATAAAAAGAGTGAAAAACACATTTCTCATTTAATAAATATATGGAAATAGAATTTTATTATTCATTCAAATAATAACTATATTAGCAAACGATCCAAATCATATAAAATGAAAAATTTTTTAGTAATAATATTAGTAAGTTTATTTACATTTAAATCTTACTCACAACTTCAAAAGGCAAATAAGTTTGCAAAAACAATTACAGCTCAAGAGCTTAAAGATCATTTATATATATATGCTTCTGATGAATTTGAAGGAAGAAATACCGGTGCAGAAGGACAAAAAAAAGCTGTTGAATATTTAAAAAATTTTTACATAGAAAACGAAATTGAGCCAGGTGATCTTGATGATAAAGATTACTTTCAAAAAATGAAACTAAACTTAAGGAGAGGAAATGAAGGTGAAGTTGATACTGAAAATGTTATTGCAATTATTAAAGGAACTGAAATTCCTGATGAATATCTAATTCTGACATCCCACCTTGATCATGTAGGTTATGGAAGGACAGGATCTAGATCCAGAGAAGCTTACATAGGAGAAGTAAAAGAGAGAATTCATAATGGAGCTGATGATGATGGATCAGGAACTGTTGCAATGCTTGAAATAGCCCAAGCTTTTAAACAAGCCAGTAAAAAAGGTAAGGGACCTAAAAGAAGTATTATTTTTTTACATGTAACGGGGGAAGAAAAGGGTCTATTGGGCTCTGCATATTATGCAGATAATCCGATATATCCACTTGAAAATACAGTCACTAATCTTAATTTAGATATGATTGGCAGAATTGATCCAACTAGAAAAGGTGATAAAAGAGAATATATTTATATTATTGGATCTGACCATGACAGCCAAGATTTACATAACTTATCAGAGCAGACTAACCTGGAGACAGTAAATATTGATTTAGACTATCGATACAATGCTAAAGATGATCCTAACAGATTTTATTATAGAAGTGACCATTATAATTTTGCAAAAAATGGAATTCCTATTATTTTCTATTTTTCAGGAACTCACCCAGATTATCATTTACCATCTGACACACCTGATAAAATTGAATATGACTTACTTGAACTTAGAAGTAAATTAGTTTTTTACACAGCATGGAATATTGCAAATAGAGATGAAAGAATTAAGGTTGATCCAAAGCCCGAAGCTGAAAAATTTGAAGTTGATAAAGATAAATTAGATGGCTATGCTGGTAATTATGGTGCTGAGGGTATTCCTTTAAAAATTGGAGTATTTATTAGAGATAATAATCTTTTTATTGAGGTGATGAATCAAGCTGTTCAGCTTGATGCTCTTGCAGATGATGTTTTCGGAAGTGAAGCTATGGGTCTTAAAATAACATTTGATATTGAAAATGGTACAATGGAATTTAAGCAAGGGCCTTATAACATCAAACTAAATAAAGAGTAATTATTCAAATAATAAATAAAAAACCCATCAACTCTGGGTTTTTCATTGTTCAATTGAAACTACATCTGATTGAGTTATTGAATTAGCTGAAATTTTGAAACTAAAAGAAATAGGATTACAGCAAATTTCACAATCTTCAATAAACGATTGATTATCGATAGAGGAATCCACCAATTTTATTTGATTTTCCCAACAATACGGACAGGTAAATAAAAACTCAATCATTTAAAGTTTGGGTGGAAGACCGGACTCGAACCGGCGACCTCCTGAACCACAATCAGGCGTTCTAACCAACTGAACTACAACCACCATTTTTGAGTTCGCTAATATAATATTTAAGATTTTAAAATAATAGATTTAAATTAAATCATTTAAAGAGTTTGTAGCAATAACTCTATTAGATGTAAAACCCTCAGCATGTTCAACACCAATTAATCTTCCTAGATCTGAGGATCTGTTATAAATCATATCTAAAAAATTTTTCTTACTAATCAATGTTTCAGGCTCTTTACTTGAGGGATCATAGAATTGTGATGAATAACATTTAATAGCATTCATCTTTTCTGTTTCATATCCACTAATATCAACTATAAAATCAGGCGAACTGTTTTTCCACTGTATGTAGTGATATACATTTAGCGGCCTGTGTGGTTCTTGATTAATTCCGTTGTAGTTTGTTTTAACTTTTTTTAGACCACTTAAAAAACATGAATCAGAGATTAGATTAGCGCCTTTAGGATGATCAATATGCCTATCATCTTTGGCATTACATAGAACAATTTTTGGTTTGTATTTTCTTATAATTTTAATAACCTCAATTTGATGGGACTCATCATTCTTAAAAAAACCATCTTTAAAGCCCAAATTTTCCCTAAAATTTATACCCATCACTTTAGCTGCATTAGCACTTTCTTGATCTCTAATTTCTGGTGTTCCTCTTGTACCTAGCTCGCCCCGAGTTAAATCAATGATACCTACTGATTTTCCTAATTTGACTTCTTTAACTATTGTGCCTCCGCACCCAAGCTCAACATCGTCAGGGTGTGCACCAAAAGCCAGTATATCAATTCTTCTATCCATTAATTTCTAGGGAGTTTGATAAATCTTTAATCAAATCATCAGCGTCCTCAATTCCAACCGATAATCTTAAAAGGTTTTTTGTTATCCCTATTTTATCTCTTTCAGCAGGATCCATTTTTTTATGTGATGTTTGAATAGGTGAGGTAATTGTTGATTCAACACCTGCTAGACTCATTGTGGGTTGTATAACCTTTAAACTTTTAACAAAATCATCAGAGTTAATATTGTCATTTAATTCAAAAGAAACCATCCCTCCAAATCCCCCGTTCATTTGGTCTTTGGCAATATTATGTTTTTCATGTTTTTCTAATCCAGGGTAATAAACTTTATTAATTAATTTATGACCACTTAAAAATAATGCAACTTTTAAAGCATTATCATTTTGTTTTAACACTCTAACTGAAAGAGTTTTTATACTTCTTTCAAGTAACCAAGCTACATATTCACTAATGTTGCTTCCAAAATTTAACCCCGATTTTTTAATTGATGAAATTAATTCATGTGAACCACAAACGGTTCCAGCTAATATATCGCTATGACCACCTAAATATTTAGTTGCACTGTGTATTACCAAATCTATACCTAATTCAATAGGATTTTGGTTTACTGGACTAGCAAAAGTATTATCAATGATGGAAATTAAATTATTTTGTTTTGCAAACTCAGATATTGCTCTGATATCGGTTATACTAAGTAATGGATTACTTGGAGATTCAATATAAATAATCTTTGTATTATCATTCAAATAAGATTCCAATTTTTCTTTATTGCTAACATCAACATAATCATATGATATATTAAATTTTTTAAATTCAGTATTGACTAGGTTAATTGTTCCTCCATATAAAGATTTTTGTAAAATGACATGGTCTCCTGTTTTCAGTAGAGAAAACATTGAAGAAGCGACGGCTGCAAGTCCAGAACCAAAAAGTACTGCATCTTCGGCATTCTCTAGCTCAGCAATTTTTTTACATACAGAAAGTTGATTTGGAGTGTTGAAATAACGTGGATAGACATCGCTTTTTAAATAGTCATATGTAATTGATGGATATATTGGAGTTATGTTACCAAAATACTTATCATCAGAAATTCCGCCTGAATGAACGCATTTTGTACCTAACTTTTTTGACATATTTTAACTTGATATCCAGTCAATTATAGACTGATCATCTGGCTTGGTTCTAGGTGAAACAACTCTAACAATATAACCGTTTTCATCAATCAAATACTTTTGAAAGTTCCATGACACGGATGAATCTAAAACACCATTTTCACTTTTTTTTGTGAGAAACTTGTAAACTGGATGAATTGCAGATCCTTTCACTGATATTTTACTCATCATTGGAAAACTTACTCCATAATTTTCTTTGCAGAAGTTAGCAATTTTTTCATTTGAGCCGGGCTCTTGCCATAAAAAGTTGTTAGCTGGAAAACCAATTATAATGAAATTTTTATTTTTAAACTGCTTGTAGAGTTTTTCTAAGTTAGTGTATTGGTTAGTCAATCCACATTTTGAAGCGGTGTTAACTACCATCACCTTTTTTCCTTTTAGCGTTTTAAAATCAAAGTCATTCCCATAAATATCCTGAACATTAAAATTATGAATTGATTTAGGCACTTGATTGTTAGTTTGAGATAATATACAATTAAAAAAAAGAACCATTGATAAGCTTAAAACTATTTTCATATTAACATTTTAAATTATTTCTGCCGATAGATTTGCATCTATAAGCCTCTTCAGTCTAGGTTTTAAATCAAGAAGTGTACCAGACTTTACAGAACATTTTCCCTTGTAATGAACTATTAGGGTACATTGCTCAGCTTGTAAAGGAGTATGATCACAAACATTTATCAATGTTTCTATAACATGATCAAAAGTGTTAAAATCATCATTATACAAAATTATTTGATGCTCATCTCCCTTAGCTTCATCAACCGAAAAATCCTTTTTTTCTTTTTCTTTAACACTCATAACCAATTAGTTATGTGCTAATGTACAATTTTTAAAATAAGTTAAATTGAATTAATTATATCTGAAAAATCATTGGCATTCAATGATGCACCTCCAATTAAACCACCATCAACATCAGGTTGATTAAAAATATTTTTTGCAGAACTTGGCTTAACACTTCCTCCATAAATTATTGATAAATTGCTTGAAATTGATTCAGAAAATTTTTCTGTGAACTTTTGTCTTATAAATTTATGCATCTCTTGAGCTTGTTCTGGACTTGCAGTTAAACCAGTTCCAATTGCCCAAACTGGCTCATAAGCAATCACTAGATTGTCAGGATCTATATTTTCAAGCATAAATACAGTTTCGTTTAGTTGATTTTCTATTACTGAAAAATGTTTGTTATTATTTCTTGCCTCGATTTCCTCTCCAATGCAAAAAAATACCTCTAAATTATTTTCCAAGCAGATTTTTAATTTTTTTAACAGAATATCATCACTTTCTCCAAAAATTGTCCTTCTTTCTGAATGACCAATGATAACGCTATTTATTCCAATGCTTTTAAGCATTGCACATGAAACATCACCAGTTAAAGCACCGTTAGTAAGGTGTGAGACGTTTTGTGACAGAACCTTAATATTCGATTTATTACAAGTTAATACAGCATCTTTTAAAAATGGGAATGATGGTGATACATAAATGTTGCAAGAAGAATTTTCTGAGTTTTGTTTAATTACTGAATGTATCAAAATATTTGATTCATTTTGATCATTATTCATTTTCCAATTACCGGCAACAATTTTTCTTCTCATAATTATGTTATTCTAGGATCCAAATATTTGTATATATAATCAACAAATATATTAATCATTATAAAAGCAAAGCTAATAACTAGTACTGAACCAATAATTACTGGAACATCTAGAACATTTAAAGAGTTTACAATTTCTCTTCCGAGACCATTCCAGCCAAATATATATTCAACAAAGACAGAACCAGCCAGCAAACTTGCAAACCACCCTGACAGAGCAGTGATAACTGGATTTAAAGAGTTTTTAATACAGTGATTTAATATTACTTTAGATTTTGATAATCCCTTAGCATAAGCAGTTATAACATAATTTTTTTTGAGTATCTCTATTAAAGAGTTTCTCATCATCATACTGATTACAGCAATTGGTCTTATCCCAAGTACTATTGAAGGAAGAATTAGATTCTTGAGCACAAGTCTATATTCTTCACCAAAATCATCCAATTCGTATAAACTACCAGTCATATTTAGATTAGTATATTCAGAGAGAACAAAACCAAAAATCCAAGCAAAAATTATTGAGCTAAGAAATGATGGCATACTCATTCCAAAAGTACTTAACAACTGAATAAAATTATCTAAAAAAGTTCCTTTATTTAAAGCTGAGATAATCCCAAAAATCAACCCAAAAATTGTTGCAATTAAAATCGAAGAAATAGCTAAAACTACTGTATTTGGAAAAGTATCTTTAATAATTGTGGAGACCTTCACTCCTCTTCGTTGATATGATTCACGTAAATAAGGAAATTTTATGACAATTGATGATTGCTCAAAACTTAGAAGTGTCTTGTAAGAGTATTTTTTTTTATTAAGAAAATTAAATTTCTCTGGATTTTTAGAATGAATTGATAAAATTGATAAATCATTCAAATAATATAAATATTGATTTAAAATTGGCTGATCAAAACCATACTTCTTTTGTATTATTTTAAGTTGCTCAGCATCTTCATTTTGATCCATCATCATTCTGGCAGGATCACCTGGAAGTATTTGAAATAAAAAAAAGATTACAGTAACTACTCCAAATAATGTGAATAGAATATTAAATAGCTTCATTAGAACCATCAATTAAAATCAAAGCAAAAACAGAATAGTTTATTATATCTTGATAATTTGCGTCAATACCTTCACTAATCAGAGTTTCACCATGATTATCCTCAATTTGTTTAACTCTTAAAAGTTTTTGTAGTATTAAGTCAGTCAAAGAGCTAATTCTCATATCTCTCCATGCTTCACCATAATCATGATTTTTATTAATCATTAAGTTTTTTACTGATTTGATGTGCTTATTGTAATATTTAATTGCATCATCAAAATTCATATCTGGTTCATCAACTACACCCAATTCGATTTGTATTAATGACATTATTGAATAATTGATAATTCCAATGAATTCAGAAGATTGACCTTCATCAATTTTTTTTGTTTTTTTGGTCTGCAAACTTCTTATTCTTTGTGCTTTAATAAAAATCTGATCAGTCAAAGATGGTAATCTTAATATTCTCCACGCACTGCCATAATCTTTCATTTTTTTTGAAAAGATATCCAAGCAATTTTTAATAATAAAATCAAACTGTTTTTCAGTAGTTGTCACAAAAAGTTATTTTTATGTAAATTTCGATTAAAATTACCTAATAAACTAATCCATAAATGAATATTAATATCAGAGGAAGACTTTTTGATTTATCTAAGCCAAAAGTCATGGGGATACTTAATTTAACGCCTGATTCATTTTATGACGGTGGTGTCCATAATGAAATTAATAAGATAGAAGATCATGTAAACAAAATGGTTAATGATGGTATGGATATTCTTGATATTGGTGGTTACAGCTCAAAACCTGGAGCAAAAAACATAAGCGTTGATGAAGAATTGTCAAGAGTCATCCCAATTTTGAAACACATAAGAAAAATATTTCCTGAATTGGTTATTTCGATTGATACTTTTCGATCCAAAATTGCAAGCGCATCACTTAATGAGGGAGCGGATATTATAAATGATATATCTGGTGGAACATTAGATAAAAATATGATGAGTATTGTCGCAAAAAATAATTGCCCCTATATTTTAATGCACATGCAGGGTAATCCACAAAACATGCAAAATGATCCTAGTTATGAAAATGTAACATTAGAAATTATTCAATATTTAGCTCAAAGAATAAAAATTGCTCATGATAATAACATTGTTGATATAATAGTTGATCCAGGTTTTGGATTTGGTAAAACACTAGAACATAATTTTGAAATTTTAAATAATCTAGAAAAATTTAATGTGCTTGATACACCAATTCTTGCAGGATTCTCAAGAAAATCAATGATATATAAAACATTAAAAACATCTAGTGAAAAAGCTTTAAATGGAACTTCAAGTCTAAATACAATTGCATTAACGAAAGGTGCAAAAATATTAAGAGTACATGATGTTAAAGAAGCAAAAGAGTGTATTATTTTACATGAAAAAACAATAAGTAGTCTATTTTGACTAATTTTGCTAGAGTTTGGAAATTCTTGATCTCATAAAGTCTACTATCTTACCAATCATAGATATAATTTTAGTTGCAATAATGCTCTATTACGCATATAAGTTAGTAAGAGGGACTGCTGCAATAATAGTATTTAGGGGTTTTGTTATCATTTACATAATCTGGTGGATTACTGATCTTTTGAATATGAATATACTGAGCAGTATACTTGGAGGATTCATAGGAGTTGGAGTTTTTGCAGTCATTATTGTATTTCAACAAGAAATTAGAAAGTTTTTATTATTGTTAGGCTCTTCAAGAATAACAAATAATAAGTCATATTGGAAAAAGTTTAATCTATTCTTTAGAATTAGCGAAGAAAAAGCCAAACTAAATATTGAAGATTTTTTAGAGGCATGCAATAAATTAAAAAAAGATAAAACAGGAGCAATTTTTGTTTTTGAAAGAAATAATAATCTTGATTTTGTGAAGGAGGATGGAGATTCAATTAATGCAGAACTATCAATACCCATAATTGAAAGTATTTTCTATAAAAATAGTCCATTGCATGATGGAGCTGTAATTATTGTTGGAAATGTAATTGTTGCATCAAGAGTAACATTACCGGTATCAAAAAGTAAAAAAATTAATAAATCTTTAGGTTTAAGACATAAAGCTGGAATTGGGATTACCGAAGAGTCTGATGCTATATCAATTGTAATATCTGAAGAAACTGGAAAGCTGTCTTATATAAAAAGTGGGAAAATTATAAGTTTTAAAAATAATGAGGAGTTAAAAAGTTTAATCTCAAATGACTTGCTCTAACTCTTTTGAATCTTGAAACTGATACTCAAAAAGTTTTTTATATAAACCATTTTCAATTTTTATTAATTCATTATGACTACCAAATTCTTTAATTTCACCATTATCCAAATAAATTATCTTATCTGCATTTAAAATTGTTGAAAGTCTGTGAGCAATAATTATTGAGGTTTTACCCTCAATAATCTTATTTGTTGCATATTGAATTAACTGTTCAGTCTTAGAATCAATCGAAGATGTTGCTTCGTCTAATATTAAAATTTTTGGATTTGAAACATAAGCTCTTAAAAAGGAAATTAGTTGTCTTTGACCCTCAGATAACATTACACCTCTTTCTTTTACATTGTAATTAAATCCACCAGGAAGTTTATTTATAAATTCCAAAATACCAATTTCATTAGCCGCATTTTCAATTTTATCTTTTGAAATATTTTTTTTGAAAAGAGATATATTATTATATATAGAATCTGCAAATAAAAAAATATCCTGAGAAACAAGCGATATTTGAGATCTCAAATTTTTCAAGGAAAACTTTTCAATACTCTTTCCATCAATATAAATTTTTCCACTATTAATTTCAAAAAATCTTAAAATAAGTTTAATTATTGTTGATTTTCCTGAGCCCGTTGGACCAACTATGGCTACTCTCTCACCAGCCTTAATTTCAATAGAAAGATTTTTAATAATTGGATTATTAACTTCGTATGAAAAATTAACTTTATCAAAAATAATTTCCCCTTTAACCTCATCAAGATTTGTTCCAGTATCTTTTACAAACTCATCTGTATCTAAAATTTTAAATACTCTGTTAGCTGCCACCATACCCATTTGTAACGTATTAAACTTATCCGCAATTTGTCTAAGTGGTCTGAAAAGCATTTGAGAAAGTTGTATAAATAGAAATATTGTTCCTAGTGATACAGAATTTTCATCAGCAATATTATTAAAACCAGCATACCAAACTAGAAGTCCAATTGTAATTGATGTTGAAATCTCAGATATTGGAAAAAAAATTGAGTTATACCAAACTGTTTTTAGCCAAGCTTGCTTATGTCTTTCGTTTATATTTTTAAAATTTTCATATTCGATTTCCTGACGATTAAATATTTGAATCTCTTTCATTCCTGAGAGTCTTTCCTGAACAAAAGAATTCAAATTTGCAACTTCATTTCTAACTTGATTAAAAGCAACTTTCATAGCCATTTGAAATAATCTAGTGGCTACAATTATAAATGGGAGTATTAAAAAAATTATTATTGAGAGTTTAAGACTTAAAATTACCATTACAGTTAGGACTGATAACATTAAAATTAAATCAGCAATTATCATGAACAGACCTTGACTAAATATACTTGCAATTGTTTCCATATCATTCACAGTTCTGGTAACAAGTCTGCCAATAGATGATTTGTTGTAATAGGACATCTTAAAAGAAATTATTTTAGAAAATAATTTATTTCTGATATCAAAGACTACTTTTTGACCTAATAGGTTTGTGAAATACACAAACAAAAATTGAAATAGTACTTGAAAAAGCAATACACCCACCATGATTGAAATTATTGTGATAAGTCCTTGATAGTTTTTTAATGTGATATAATCGTCAACAGCAATTTTTAAAAGATATTGATTAAGAATAGAAAAAAAGGAAATTAATATAGCCGCAAATGAAACAAATATGAAATTTGTCTTATAGGGCTTGACGTTTTTAATTAGCCTTGAAAAAAGTTTAAAATTAAATTTTCTTTTATCCATTCATTAAAATTTCATCCCAATTATAATTAATTTCTTTCAAAAATAAACCGTGAGCAGGAACTGAATATCCAGCTAATTTTCTATCTCTTTTATTTATTATTTCTTCAAAATCATCTTTTGAAATTGTACCTAAACCAACTTCAATTAATGTACCAACAATTGCTCGAACCATATTTCTTAAAAATCTATCTGCTTTAATTTTAAAACACAGATTACTATTAACAATTTCCCAACTTGCATAAAATATTTTACAATTGTATGTTTTTACGTCTGACTTTGATTTGGAAAAAGATTTAAAATCTAAATAATTGAAAAGTAAATTTGAGCATTCATTCATTTTTTTTAAGTCTAATTTATTTTTGAAATAATAAGACTTATTTAATTCAAATGGATTTTTTTCAGTAGAAATAAAATATTCATAAGATCTGGAGAGAGCATCAAATCTGGCATGAGCTTTCTTATTTACTTGAAAGATTTTCTTAACAACGATTTCATGGGGGAGAAAAGAATTTAGTTTGTATATCATTTGATCGGTGTCATTAATTTTGTCGTCAATATCAAAATGTGCAAACATTTGATTAGCATGAACACCTGTATCAGTCCTGCCTGCACCTACAAGCTTTATTTTTAATTTTAGAAGCTTTGACATACAATCTTCTAAAACACCTTGTATAGTGATTGAATTCGGTTGGATTTGCCATCCATGGTAATTAGTTCCCAGATATGAAATTTCTAAAAAATATCTCAATTACAGGTAAAATTTGTTAAATTCAAAGATAAGTAATAAGAGATTAAAGTTTGAAAAAAATTCTTTTGATATCTGATACACATGGGTATATTGATGATGTAATTATCAAGTATGCAAAAGCTGCTGATTTAGTTCTACATGCTGGTGATATTGGAGATGTTAAAGTTATTGATGAATTATCCAAAATATCTGTTACAAAAGCAGTATTTGGAAATATAGACAGTGCTGAAATAAGGTCCATGACTAAGGAAAATGAATTGTTTGAAATTGAAGGATTTAAAATTTTAATAACTCATATCGCAGGTAAGCAGCCAAAATATAACAAAAGAGTATTAAACTTAATACAAAAAGAATCTCCAAATATTCTAATATATGGTCATTCACATATATTAAAAATCGAAAATGATAAAAAAAATAATTTGTTATGTATTAACCCTGGAGCAGCTGGTAGACATGGTTTTCACAAGAAAAGAACAATGATCAGATTCAATCTTAATGATAAACAAATTGAAAAAACTGAAATAATTGAACTTGGTAATAGATCATCATTATCTTAATCTATCCATAGAGTCAATCAATTCTTGATCTTTTTTTAAAGAACTTAGTGAAATTGCTAAAAGTATTGTAACCAAAGCTAAATATATAAATCCATATGCGGTGCTATCGCTAAAAAAAACAGACTTTAAAATGTATATAACATTAATGAAGGAACTTATTTTTATTATAGAAATTTGTCTTTTTCTGTTTTTACTTTGAGTTAAAATAAAAATTGATATGAAACAAACCAATAGAGTATAACTTATTTTATTATCTAGAAAAACTGATAATTTTAAGCTAAGATTATTTGACAACTCAAGGTAGTATAGAAAAGCACTCGAAAGTGTTAGTGTAAATATCGATATGGAATGTTTTCTAAACACTTATTTAAAAATATAGTTTTTTATTATAATTTAAAAAAATTGTATATTTGAACTGTTATCACATTACTTTCCTGATAGCAACATCACGTTTAATTATGACAGAAATTAAAGAACTAACTAAGAAAAAGATTACAGAACTTGTAGAAGTAGCAAAAGAATTAGGTATTGACAGCTCTGGAAAAAAAGATGAGTTGATTCAAAAAATTATTGACTTTCATGCTGGAAATAATAAAATAAATGACTCAAAATCAAAAAGTGATTCAAAAAAAGAAAATCCAAGAGAAAAAAGTCACAATAAAGACAACAGAAACAGATATAAAGAGCCTGATTTTGAATTCGATGGAATCATTGAATCAGAGGGTGTACTTGATATTATGCAAGAAGGATATGGTTTTCTAAGATCTTCGGATTATAATTATTTAAGTTCACCTGATGATATCTATGTATCACAATCACAGGTTAGATTGTTTGGTTTAAAAACTGGTGATACTGTTTTAGGTCAAGTTAGACCTCCAAAGGAAGGAGAAAAATATTTTCCTTTAATCAAAGTAAAAAAAATAAATGGTCTAGGTCCTGAAGTCGTAAGAGATAGAGTTTCTTTTGAACACTTAACACCACTATTTCCTGACGAAAAATTTAATATTGCTGATAAAGAGAGTAGTATATCTACAAGAATAATGGACCTTTTTTCACCAATTGGAAAAGGACAAAGGGGAATGATTGTTTCTCAACCAAAAACTGGAAAAACCATGCTTCTTAAGGATGTTGCAAATGCTATTGCAGCTAATCATCCTGAGGTTTATCAAATCATATTATTGATTGATGAAAGACCTGAAGAAGTAACTGACATGCAAAGAAATGTTAAGGGTGAGGTTGTTGCCTCAACTTTTGATGAACCAGCTGACAGACATGTAAGAGTAGCCAACATAGTCCTTTCAAAAGCTAAAAGATTAGTAGAATGTGGGCATGATGTTGTTATTTTATTAGATTCAATTACAAGATTAGCTAGAGCATACAATACTGTTCAACCTGCATCTGGGAAAATACTAAGTGGTGGTGTTGATGCAAATGCTCTGCACAAACCAAAACGATTTTTTGGAGCTGCACGTAACATTGAAGGGGGTGGTTCTTTATCAATTATAGCTACCGCACTTACTGAGACAGGCTCAAAAATGGATGAGGTAATTTTTGAAGAATTTAAGGGTACAGGAAATATGGAACTTCAATTGGACAGAAGAATTTCGAATAGAAGAATTTTTCCAGCAATTGATCTTGTTTCATCAAGTACCAGAAGAGATGACCTTTTACTTGACGAAAACACTATTCAAAGAATGTGGATCATGAGGAAATACTTAGCAGATATGAATCCCGTTGAAGCAATGGAATTTGTGGAGGATAAGATAAAAAAGACTCTCAACAATGAAGAGTTTTTGATTTCTATGAACTCTTAGTTTTTGGTTTAGCAGCTTTCTTTACTGGCTTAAGTGAATTAACATGCTTAGATAACTTTGACTTTAAATTTGCAGATTTATTTTTATGTATGATGTTGTTTTTAGCAAGCTTGTCTAGCATCGAAGTTACATCTGCAAATAGTTTGTCAGCAGCTTTTTTATTTGTAGTTTCTTTTAAACTTTTAATAGCGTTCCTTGTAGTCTTATGCTGAAGACGATTTTTGGCATTTCTTGACTTAGTTTGCCTGATTCTCTTTATTGCAGATTTATGATTTGCCATATAACTTAAATTTTGCTTCGCAAATATAATAGTTTTTTATATCTGATAAACTAATCTCAAGTTTAATTTATTTAAACTTGCTGATTTGTAGCCCGTAGGGGAATCGAACCCCTCTTACCAGGATGAAAACCTGGCGTCCTAGCCGATAGACGAACGGGCCAGAAAAATTAACCGTGCAAATTTATATAAAGGAAATAAAGATGCAAAATATTAAATGTCAAATTTAATATGATCTAGCAAAAAAAACCATGCCTTCAGATTTTTTTCCGGTAACTATGCATGAGCCTGAGCCATTAGATTCAAATGGTATGCACCTGATGGTTGCTTTTGTTTCTTTTTTAATGAGTTCTTCAGTTTGTTCTGTTCTATCCCAATGTGCTAATACAAAACCACCCATTTCAATCATCTTTTTAAAATCTTCATAATTTTCAGCAACTTTAGTATTATTATTCATGAAATCTTTAGATTTTTTTAATAATGATTCTTGAATATCATCGATCAAAAACTTGATTTCAGCAACAACCTCTGAAGATTTTAAATTTTTCTTTTCCATAGTATCTCTTCGAAATATTTCAAGAGTATTTTCATTTAAATCTCTTGGACCAACAGCAATTCTGATCGGCACACCTTTAATTTCGTGTTCATTAAATTTAAACCCTGGTTTTTGATTTAATCTATTATCATATTTCACACTGAAGCCGTTATCTTTTATTTCTTTTATTATGGGATTTACGTAATCACTAATCTCCTTAAGTTCATTTTCAGACTTGAATATTGGTACAATAACAATTTGATATGGAGCTAGTTTTGGAGGCAAAACTAAACCATTATCATCTCCATGACTCATTATCAATGCTCCCATTAGCCTTGTAGAAACACCCCACGAAGTAGCCCAAACATAGTCAAGCTTACCCTCTTTATCAGTGAATTTTACATCAAAGGCTTTTGCAAAATTTTGTCCAAGAAAATGGGAAGTACCGGCCTGTAAAGCTTTACCATCTTGCATCAATGACTCTATACAATATGTCTCCTCTGCTCCAGCAAATTTTTCTGAATCTGATTTTAATCCCGAAAGAACTGAAATTCCCATAAAATTTTCTACAAAATTTGCATATAAGTCAACAATGAGTTTTGTTTCATCTAATGCCTCTTTTTTAGTCGCATGTGCGGTGTGACCCTCTTGCCATAAAAATTCTGCTGTTCTAAGAAATAACCTAGTTCTCATCTCCCATCGAACAACATTTGCCCACTGATTTAAAAGAATTGGTAAATCACGATATGATTGAATCCAATTCTTATAAGTTCTCCAAATTATAGCTTCACTTGTAGGTCTAACAATTAATTCTTCCTCCAATTTTGAATTATCATCAACAATTAATTTACCTGGGTTTTTATCATCATTTTTTAATCGATAGTGAGTAACTACAGCACATTCTTTTGCAAAACCTTCTGCATTTTTTTCCTCAGCTTCAAATAAACTTTTTGGAACAAATAGTGGGAAGTATGCGTTATAATGACCGGTTTCTTTAAATTTTAAGTCTAATTCTTGTTGAATTTTTTCCCAAATTGCATATCCATAGGGTTTGATTACCATGCAACCTCGAACTGATGAGTTTTCAGCCAAATCAGCCATTAGGACAAGTTCATTGTACCATTTTGAGTAATTTTCTTCTCTTTTTGTTAATTTTTTAGACATAATTGATTTGGCACAAAATTTGTTTTTATATTTATATAACAAAAGTATGTTAATAATGCCATCTACCAAATTAAATTCTAACCTTAATCTATTAATCTTCACTTTTATATTATTAGTAGCAAATGGATGTGGTTCATTTAGTTCGTCGAGTCTTGTTTCAGCTGATGGTATATATGGCAACAATAACAAGGAAACTCAAAGTAGTTCATCTAAATATTATGAGAATTATTTTAAAGAGAAATCCCTTGAAATGGAAAATGGTTTTATTTTTTCTGATTCTATCAATTTAGACTCAGATTTCATTACATCAAATGATATTAACTATTCTTCCAACAAGGCAGCTTGGGGCGATATTCCTGATACTATTGATTATGTTATTGATTATTTTCCTTACAGAAATAGATATTTTGGTTTCGGATATGGATATGGTTATTTTGGAATGTATCCCTATTATGGAAATTGGTATCCTGGGTATTCATATTATTCAATGAGAAATTGGTATAGGTATGGATGGATGTATGGATACTATCCATTTTATTATGACTTTTATCCCTATGGTTGGTGGGGCAGGACAATGCCATTTGGTTACAGAAATAGGTACTCTAAATATGGAACTTATGTAAATTCCCCATACAACAATTTCCTCAATAGAAATGCAAATGGTAATATTTCATATAATTCTGGTAAAAGAGGAAGCTCGTCAGGTGTTGTTGTTTATGGTAATGGTAAAACCACAACCACTTCAAACAGTAACAGTGGAAATGTAAGTGGTGTAACTTACTACAATGTTGGTCGATCATCAACATCTCAAGATGATAATATTGGTGTTGATAATAACGATATCAGAATTAGAACCTACAAAGATTTTGTAAAAAACAATAGTGGCGTAAAAAATAATGTTGAAAGAAATAGAATTTATTCTAGGCCTGAAATGGGTGTTGGAAACTCAAATTCTAGATCCAGTGCCAACTCATCTGATATTGATAATAAAAGGAGGTATTATTCTAATCCGTCAAATTTAGGTAACGGCAGGCCAGCAAGTTCATCTCAATCAAGCTGGGGTCTTAGTGGAAGGAATAGTAACTCAAGTTCTTCCAGTGGTGTTAGAAGCTACAGTAATCCTGGATCTAGTTCATCCAGCTCTTCTAGTAGATCTTACAATTCATCAAGCTCAACTTATTCAAGATCTTCAGGACCACCAACAATGGGTAGTTCGTCACGAAGTTCATCTTCATCCTCTGTTGGTTCAAGTGGTAGAGGTTCTAGACAGTAATTGATGAAATTATATTTTTATCTAATTTTATTTTTAATAACTCCCCTATTTCAATTTTCACAAAATATCAGTGATGCTATAAGTCTTAGTATCGAAAATGAAAATGGTAATGCTAGGTATATGTCTATGGGCGGTGCCTTTGGGGCTTTGGGTGGAAATCTTTCTGCTATTTCTAAAAATCCTGCGTCCGGAGCAGTTTTTGAGCTATCAAGATTCGGAGGTTCTCTGATTGCAAATAGTAATTCTACTCAGGCTTTTTACAAATCTAACGTAGAAAAAATTAATTCCAACAATGCAAATTATCAAGCTGGTCTTATTTATGTTTTTAAGAATTATGGTGATGGAAACTTAAATAAATTTTCAATTGGATTAAATTTTCAATCACAAAATAATTTCAATGAAGAGGTTAAAATTTCTGGTAGAGGCAATATTTCAATTGACAAGTTTTTTCTTAATAATTCAATTGGTATTAATATTAACAATATTAGCGTTGGCTCAAATGAAAGTGTTCGTGGAGTTTATAAATGGTTAGGAGATAATATTGGATATTCTGCTCAGCAAGCTTTTTTAGGTTATCAGTCTTACCTATTAAATTATGATTCTGATAATAATTCTTTTTACTCACTTGCAAAGTATGATAATGGAGTGGATCAAGAAAATTTTATTTTTTCTGAGGGTCACAATAATATGGCATCTTTTAATATATCCTGGCAATATAGAAGCAACCTATACATGGGATTAAATTTTAATTTTCATGATATTTTAATTGAAAAAGAATTAAGACATATTGAATCAAATTTTGATAGTGATTCTGCTATAACTAATATAGATTTTAGAAATTATTTAACAACAGTTGGAAATGGACTTTCATTGCAGGGTGGTTTTATTTACAAGATTGGCTCAATAAGGTTAGGTTTATCCTACAAAACACCAACATATTTTACATTAGAGGACAATTTAGATCAATACATGGAAACAAGTTCTATTGATATTGATGGAAATACATATACTGATATTGTTGACCCCAGGATAACCAATATTTATGAATATGATTTTAAATCTCCTTCAAAGCTAACCATTAGTGGAGCAGCTGTAATTAATAACATGATATTGTTGAGCTTTGATATAATTTCTAAAAACTATGCAAAAACAAAATTTAGTCACCAATTTGAAGATGTTTACTTGGAATTGAATAATGCTCTAGCAAGAAATTTAAATTCTGTCCTAGATTATAATTTTGGAGCTGAATTAAAATTAGGTGAACTCAGCTTAAGAGGAGGTTATAAAATTTTAAATTCACCATATAAAGTCGTAAATACTAATTATTTTAACTCATCATCTTTTGGATTAGGTTATAATTTTAATTCGTCAACCATTGATTTAGCACTTGTAAATTCAAATACAGATTACAATTATCAGCTATTTGATTCAGGTTTGACAGAATCTGCATCCATAAATGATAAAAAAGCAAATATTATCCTTTCTTACAATATAATATTTTAAATAAATTCTTTTATATCTTTGCCTTAACTTAAATTGATTATGAAATACAATAAATTTCTTGAAGAATTAGAGCAAATTGATTCTGATCACAAAAATTTTTCTATTGAAACTCCTCTAAGAGAAGATGCTTTTGATATCTCTGATGATGAAAAAATTTCTATTATTCAGAAAAATGTTAATGAAATTCTTCAAACCCTTGGAATGGACATGACTGATGACAGTCTTAAAGGAACACCATTAAGAGTTGCTAAAGCCTATGTTAAAGAACTCTTTGGTGGTTTAAATCCAAAAAACTTACCCAAAGCATCGACATTTGATAATAAATATCAATATGGAGAAATGTTAGTGGAAAAAAATATTACTGTCTTTTCAACTTGTGAACATCACCTGTTGCCCATCTATGGAAAAGCTCATGTTGCTTACTTCTCCAACGGAAATGTTATTGGTCTATCAAAAATGAATAGAATTGTAGATTATTATGCAAGAAGACCACAAGTCCAAGAAAGACTCAATATCCAAATTGTGAGAAAGCTTCAGGAATTTTTAAATACTGAAGATGTTGCCTGTGTTATTGATGCAAAACACATGTGTGTAAATTCAAGAGGAATTAGACATATAGATTGCAGTACAGTAACTGGTGAGTTTGGGGGAAAATTCAAGGATAAATTAATAAAAAGGGAATTTTTAGATTATATTCGTTAACAAAGCTAAAATTTTAACGATGTCCTCGTCGAATAAAAATTTAAATATATATAATTCTCTATCATCCCAAAAAGAAGTTTTTAATAGTATTAACAAAAATGTGGTTGGTATGTATGTATGTGGACCAACTGTATATAATACTGTTCACCTTGGAAATTGTAGAACATTTGTTTCGTTTGATTTAATTTTCCGTTATTTAAAACATTTAGGATATAAGGTCAGATATGTTAGAAACATAACTGATGTTGGGCATCTTGAAGATGATACTCAAGAGGATAAAATCTCAAAAAGAGCTGCATTAGAGAAATTAGAGCCCATGGAAATAGTTCAAAAGTATACTAATGACTTTAGAAATACGTTACAAAAGTTTAATCTATTGAATCCAAACATTGAACCAACTGCAACTGGTCATATTATTGAACAAATTGAAATGATTGAAAAAATTATAGATAATGGGTTTGCATATGTAAAAAATGGATCTGTTTATTTTGATATCAAAGAGTTTAATAAAAAGTATAGATATGGAAAATTGAGCAATAGAAATTTAGATGATTTAATAAATGAGTCAAGGCAACTTAAAGGATCCGATGAAAAGAAGAATCCACAAGATTTTGCTCTTTGGAAAAAAGCAGGAAAAAAACATATAATGAAATGGAATTCTCCTTGGGGAGAGGGGTTTCCAGGATGGCACATTGAATGTTCAGCAATGGGCCATAAATACTTAGGAAAACAATTTGATATCCACGGAGGTGGAATTGACTTAAAATTTCCTCATCATGATTGTGAAATTGCTCAATCTGAATCTGTTTATGGAAATAATCCTGCAAACTATTGGATTCATACTAATATGCTTACACTCAATGGAAAAAAAATGTCAAAATCTCTAGGTAATTCAGTTTTTCCTAATGAGATTTTTTATGGAAGTAATAAAGCATTTTCTAAAAAGTTTAGTCCAATGACATTAAAATTTTTCATGTATCAAGCACATTACAGAAATACTTTAGATATTTCTAATGATGCATTACTTGCAGCTGAAAAAGGGTTTCAGAAAATAAAAAATCTTAATGAAGAAATAAGTACAATTTATGAAAGTAAAAAAAATGATTTTAATGCTAGCGCATGGGTTAATGAATGCTACGAGGCTTTAAATGATGATTTTAATTCACCCAAATTAATTGCCAAATTATTTGATTTACATAAAATAGTCTCTGAAGTAAAAAATAAAACTAAATCAATTGATTCAAAAAATAAAAAAATTTTATTAAAGTTTTACAAAATATTTTATGCAGAAATTCTAGGACTTGATGATGACAGTTCATCAAATGAAAAATTTGATGAAATTCTAGAGCTAATCTTGGAATTAAGAGAAAAAGAAAGGCTGAGTAAGAATTATGATAAATCTGATTATATCAGAGACAAGTTAAATGAATTAGGGTTAAAAATTAATGATAAAATATGAGGGAAATTGTAATCTTCCCATTTATTTTTATAATTAAACTTTACCAAACGATAATTTCACCCGCTTTAGGTGCCAATTGTAGATTCAATCCAACATGTTCCAATTATGCTATCGAAAGTTTAAAAAAACATGGTCTTTTTATAGGCCTATACTATACAATAATTAGAATTTCGAAATGTCATCCTTGGGGTAAAAGTGGAGATGATCCAGTACCTTAATCATAATTAATATATTTGAAGGAAACTTAGAGATGAGTGATATTATATTTGAACATAATTTAAGTGAAAAATTCATAAGTATTGGCCCAGTTACTATATACTGGTACAGTTTAATGTTTCTTTTTGCTTTCTGGTTTGGATATATGATTCTTAAAAGAATCTATATAAGGGAAAATAAAGATGTTAAGCTTTTAGATCCTTTTTTAGTTCATATGGTTTTAGGTACAATAATAGGTGCGAGATTAGGTGAAGTTTTCTTTTATAATTGGGAATATTTTCAAAACAACTTACTCGAAATTTTCTTGCCATTTAAAATAAATGGTTTTGATTGGGAATTTGTTGGCTTTCGTGGTTTGTCCAGTCATGGTGCTACTATTGGAATCATAACATCAATAATTTTATACAAGGTAAAATATAAATATGATTCAGTTCTTTGGATTTTTGACAGGCTTGTAATTGCGGTGGCATTAGGCGGAACTCTTGTCAGAATAGGTAATTTTTTTAACTCTGAAATTGTTGGTGTATTTACAAATTCAGATTATGGAGTTATTTTTCAAAACAGAGGGGAAATTCTACCCAGACATCCTGCTCAGTTATATGAAGCATTTGGGTATATAATACTTTTTATTACACTGGTTTTAATTTACAATAAAACAAAATTAAAAGACTTAAAAGGTTTTCTTTTTGGTTTTTTTCTTATGTTTCTTTTTGTAGTTAGATTCATTGTTGAGTATGTAAAAGAAAGTCAAGGAGGTCTAGAGGAAAAATTAGGAATTTTTTCTACTGGACAGTGGCTTAGCATTCCTTTTATTTTAATTGGTATTGGGTTAATGATTTATAGTTACATTTCAATTGAAAAAAAATAAATTAACATCTGGATTTAAAAAACTGGCATTCACTTTATTTTTAATGTTTATTGGTCCAGTAATTTTATATCAAGCTTTTAGTAACATTGATCACCAGTGGTATTATTTTGTTTTAGCTATAGGGCTAATTGTTTGTATTCTTTCCATATTTACATTGTTTTCGGGGATAAAGTCTATTATAAACCATATTTTTGATAAAGATTTATAAAACAAAATGTTAAAAGTTTCTTTTCCAGATGGAGCTATTAAAAAGTACGACAAAGGAATAACTCCTTTTGAAATTGCTCAAAGTATTAGTAATTCACTTTCTAAAAAACTTCTTAGTGTTTCATATAATGGAAAACAAATTGAATCTAGTACCCAACTAAATAAAGATGGAAAAATTGAATTTCACTTTTGGGATGATTTAAAGGGTAAAAGTGCTTTTTGGCATTCTTCGGCACATTTATTTGCCCAAGTGATTCTTGACTTTTATCCTGATTCTAAGTTAACAATTGGTCCACCAATAGAGAATGGTTTTTATTATGATGTTGATTTAGGTAAAGAATCCATCTCAGAAAATGATTTTGAAAAGATTGAAAAAAAGATGATTGAGGAAGCAAGAAAAGATCACAAATTTACATTAAGAGAATCATCAAAAAAGGAAGCTTTAAATTTCTATAAAAAAAATAATAATGAGTATAAAACAGAGCTCATAAACGAACTGAAAGATGAAAAAATTACATTTTGCGATCATGCTAATTTCTCAGATTTATGTAAAGGTGGCCACATACCATCAACAGGGCATATTAAAGCAGTAAAATTATTGAATGTCGCTGGAGCATATTGGAGAGGTAACGAAGATAATAAGCAGCTAACTAGGATCTATGGAATTTCTTTTCCAAAGCAAAAACTTTTGACAGAATATTTACAATTGGTTGAAGAAGCAAAGAAAAGAGATCACAGAATAATCGGTAAAAAACTTAAATTATTTACATTTTCAAAGCAAGTTGGATTGGGGTTGCCACTATGGTTACCTAAAGGCGCTGAACTTAGAAAAAGACTAGAAGATTTCTTAACTAAAGCTCAAAAAGAAGCTGGATATGAAATGGTTATCAGCCCACATATTGGAAATAAAAAACTTTATGAAACTTCCGGTCATTTTCAGAAATACGGAGAGAGTAGTTTTATGCCAATTAAATCTCCGAGTTCAGATGAAGAATTTTTATTAAAACCCATGAACTGTCCACATCACTGTGAAATATATAAATCTGAGCAGTGGAGTTACCGAGATTTACCTAAAAGATATGCTGAATTTGGAACAGTTTACAGATATGAACAAAGTGGAGAATTACATGGTTTAACAAGAGTTAGAGGCTTTACTCAAGACGATGCTCATATTTTTTGTGCTCAAGAACAACTAGTTGAAGAATTTGAAAAAGTTATTGATTTAGTATTATATGTTTTTAATACTCTTGGTTTTGATAATTATGAAGTTCAAATTTCTCTTAAGGACAAAGAAAACAATGATAAATATATTGGTAGTGATGAAATGTGGAAACTTTCGGAAGAAGCAATAATAAAAGCAACAAAAGGAAAAAAATTAAATTATAAAATTGAATATGGGGAGGCAGCATTTTATGGTCCAAAGTTAGATTTTATGGTCAAGGATGCACTAAGCAGAAAATGGCAACTAGGAACAATCCAGGTTGATTATAACCTTCCGGAAAGATTTGATTTAACATTTAAAAACAAAAAAAACAAGGATGAAAGACCTGTCATGATCCACCGTGCTCCATTTGGAAGTTTAGAAAGATTTGTCGCCATTTTAATTGAACATACAGGAGGAATTTTTCCATTGTGGCTTACTCCAAATCAAATTATGATTATTAGCGTTGGAGAAAAACACGAGAAATATGCTAAAAAAGTTTCAAGTTTACTTGAAAAAGCAGAAATTCGTGCAACTTTAGACAACAGAAATGAAACTGTTGGAAAAAAAATACGAGAAAGTGAACTGAATAAGACTCCATATATGGGTATAGTTGGTGACAAAGAAGTTAAAAATAATAGTATTTCAATCAGAGCTTTAGGTGGTGATGAGATCGGAGAAATGTATATTGATGAATTGATTAACTTTATAAAAGAAAAAGAAGAAAAATCATACAGTAATTAATCTAAATTTAAAGCCATAGCAGCACTAAGAAGAAAAAGAGGAAGACGTCAAGGGAGAATAATCAAAAAAAATCCCCACAATATAAATGAGTTTATTAAAGCATCGGAAGTAAGACTTGTAGGTGATAATGTAGAAATAGGTATATATCCTATCGATAAAGCACTTTCAATTGCAAAGGGATTAGAAACTGATTTAGTTGAGATATCTCCAAATGCTACACCACCGGTTTGTAAAGCTCTAGACTACAAAAAATTTCTCTATGATCAGAAAAAGAGGGAAAAATATCTTAAGGCGAAAACACAAAAGGTTATAGTAAAAGAAATAAGGTTTGGACCACAAACTGATATTCATGATTATGAGTTTAAGAAAAAACATGCAATTAAGTTTTTGGAAGAAGGTGCAAAGCTAAAAGCATTTGTCTTTTTTAAAGGGAGATCAATAATTTTTAAAGAGCAAGGTCAAATTTTATTACTAAAATTAGCACAAGAACTAGAAGAATATGGAAAAGTTGAGCAATTACCTGTGCTAGAAGGAAAAAAAATGATTATGTTTGTGTCCCCAAAAAAAGCTAAAAAGAATTAAAATGAGTAAACAAAAAACTAAATCTAGCGCAAAAAAGAGATTTAAAGTTACAGGTTCTGGAAAAATAAAAAGAAAACATGCTTTTAAAAATCATATTCTTACAAAAAAATCAAAAAAGAGAAAGTTAAAACTTACTCATTCAACTCTCGTAAATGATAGCGATTTGGGAAGTATAAAAAAACAATTGAGATTAAAATAATTTGTATAACAGGTTAAGGGTAAAAAATTAAGTTCTTTTTAGACACCCAAGCCAAAAATATAATTAAAATGCCAAGATCATCAAATTCAGTAGCTTCAAGAAAAAGAAGAAAGAAAATTTTAAAAAAAGCTAAAGGGTATTTCGGAAGAAGAAAAAATGTATATACAATAGCCAAAAATGCAGTTGAAAAAGGTCTTTCATACGCATACCGAGATAGAAAAAATAAAAAGAGAGTTTTTAGATCTCTTTGGATAACAAGGATAAATGCGGCTGCAAGACAGCACAGTTTAAGTTACTCCGAACTAATCAATAAACTCAAAACTAAAGGTATTGAAATAAATAGAAAGGTTCTAGCTGATTTAGCAATGAATGAGCCTGAAAAATTTTCTAAAATAATTAAAGATTTAGAGACCTAAAAAGGGTTTTCCTCATCATCTGACCTATAACTTCCACTTTCAAACGCTTGATCTGGATTAATTTTCTGGTCCTGGTTAATTTTTGATTCATACTCAAAAGGATTATCATAAGAACCTAAATTTTCAAATTTACCAAGAGAGCTAATAAACTTTAATTTAATTGAATTTAAACCACCATTTCTGTGTTTGGCTACTATAAATTCAGCCTGACCTAAAGCTGGTGAATGATCATCATCATCCCATTCATCCATCTTGTAATATTCTGGTCTATATAAAAACGAGACAATATCAGCATCTTGCTCGATAGCACCAGATTCTCTCAAATCAGAGAGAATTGGTCTTTTCACCCCTCCCCTAAGCTCAACAGCTCTAGAAAGCTGTGATAATGCAATGATTGGTATGTCTAATTCTTTTGCTAAAGCTTTTAAATTTCTTGAAATGGTTGAAATTTCTTGTTCTCTATTACCACTTTTTTGGCTAGAACCAATGGTCATTAATTGAAGATAATCCAATACTATTAGCTTAATACCATACTGTGAGGATAGTCTTCTAGCCTTAGCTCTTAATTCAAAAATTGATAATGATGGGGTGTCATCAATATATAATGGTGCATTCTCTAAATTAGAAACTTTTACATTTAATTGTTCCCATTCAAACTTTTCTAGTTTTCCAGTTCTTAATTTTTCAGAACTAAGACCTGTCTCAGAGGATATTAATCTAGTAATCAACTGTAAGGATGACATTTCTAATGAAAAAAAAGCAACAGGAATATTATTTTCAACTGAAATGTTTCTTGCCATCGATAAGGTAAAGGCTGTTTTTCCCATACCTGGTCTAGCAGCTATAATAACAAGATCACTTGGTTGCCATCCAGATGTTAGCTTATCAATTTCAAAAAAACCAGAAGCAATACCACTGAGCCCCTCTTTTTTAGATATTTCTTCAATTTTTTGTTTTGCTTGGATCACAAGATCCTCTGCAGTCTGAGTGTTCTTTTTTAAATTACCCTGAGATATATCATAAATTTTAGATTCTGCATCATCAAGTAAATCAAAAACATCAGAGGTTTCATCATATGAATTCTCAATAATTTCATTTGAGATTTGAATTAGTCTTCTTTGAATAAATTTTTGAAGTATTATTCTGGAATGAAATTCAATATGTGCTGATGAGGATACTTTTTGAGTAAGTTCAACTAAGTAATAATCTCCTCCAATAGTATTTAGTTTACCTTCTTTCTTTAGCTGATGAGAAACAGTTTTGATATCGATTGGTTCCTGTTTATCAAATAAGTTTATAATGGAATTAAAAATAATTTTATGGCTCTCTTTGTAAAAAGCGTCAGGTTGGAGAATATCAATTACTTCATCAACACCTTTTTTATCGATCATCATGGCTCCAAGCACTACCTCCTCTAAATCAACAGCTTGAGGTGGTAACTTCCCTTTTTGCATTGAAAATACAGGAGGAGAATTAGATACTGATGAAGATTTTAAATTTTCAACTCTTTTCACATATCTAACTTAAAAAAATCTCTAACTAATGAATAATTTTAATAAATAATAAAACGAACAACAGAATGTTAATAAGTATGAAAAATTTGTTAATACTAATAGATTCTATTCATTAAAAATTCCCATCCCAGTAAATCTTTCTAATCTTTGATCGAGTAAATCTTTAATTTTTTTCTTTTTTAAATCTTGATATGTCGACAATATTTCTTTTTTGACAGTATTAAAAATCTTTTCTCGATTTTGATGTGCTCCACCTAAAGGCTCTTTAATTATCTTATCAATTAATTTATTTTCTTTCATGTCACTTGGAGTTAATTTTAAAACATTAGCAGCCTCTTCTTTATAATCCCAACTTCTCCATAAAATAGACGAGCAAGATTCAGGTGAAATTACAGAGTACCAGGTGTTTTCAAGCATCATAATTTTGTCTCCAATACCAATACCTAGAGCTCCACCTGAGGCGCCTTCACCAATAACAATAACAATAATTTGAGTTTTAATGTTAAACATCTCATATAGATTTCTTGCAATTGCCTCTGCTTGACCTCTTTCCTCTGCCTCAATACCAGGATATGCACCTGGCGTGTCAATCATAGTAACAATAGGAATATTAAACTTTTCAGCTAATTTCATTAATCTTAAAGCTTTTCTATAGCCTTCTGGGTTAGCCATACCAAAGTTTCTATATTGTCTAGTTTTTATATTATTTCCTTTCTGCTGACCAATGAACATGAACGTTTGATTATCAATTTTACCCAAACCTCCAATCATAGCTTTATCGTCGGAAATATTTCTATCCCCGTGAAGCTCCAAAAAATTATTTTCAGTTATAAAATTTAAGTAGTCAAGTGTATAAGGTCTGGATGGATGTCTTGATAATTGAACTCTTTGCCATGGTGTAATATTTGAATAAATTTCCTTTTTTTTGGCTTCTATTTTTTCCTTGAGCTTTCTTGAAGTATCTCTAACATCAACTTTACTTTCATCACCTATCTCATTACATTTTTCTAGTTGATCTTTTAATTCTTTTAATGGCAATTCAAAGTCTAAATACTCCATAAAACTTAATCAAATATACATTTATTAGATATAAAAAATTATTTTTTTGCGATTTTCATTATTTGAATTGTTATCAGTAAAAAAACAAAATTTGGAGCCCATGCACCTAAAGCAGCATTTAAGTCTGATTTAATAACAAGAACAGAAAAAAACTTATCAAAAAATATAAAAATAAATGCTAGTGAAATACCAAATGCGAGATTTAACCCAATACCGCCTCTTCTTTTAAAAGATGAAACTGAAACAGCCAACAAAGTCAAAATAATCACTGAGAACGGGATACTTAATCTTCTATTCCTTTCTAATAAATGATCATTCAAAAGTGGCGAACCACTTGCTCTTTCATCTTTTATAAAATCATTTAATTCAAAAAAGTTTAAGGCCTTAGCTTGATATTTTAAAGAAGATAAGTCGTTAATATTAAAATTAAATATTGTGTCATAAATTCTTCTTGATTCAATAATTTCCAAATCATCATTGAAAGTCCGCTTGAAAAAATCTGTTAGTCTATATATACTATCGTTTTCAATCCACCTTATATTTCTAGCAGTTATCTTTTCAAGAAGTTTATTTTCATTAAATAACTCATGTGAAAAATTATATGCTTGACTTCTTGTTGGATTAAATGAACTAACATAGATATACTCATTTTCAGAAATTTGTTTATACAAATTAGATAAATTTCTATCCTTTTTATTTTTACTTAGATACTTATATTGAAATTCATTAAAGCTTTTATTCTTCTCTGGGACTATGAACATACCAGAGATTACTGAAAAAATAAAAATAATGCTAGCAGAAATAATATAAGGTTTGAGAAATCTATTAAAAGAAATACCAGAGCTGAGTATTGCGGTTATTTCTGAATTACTTGAGAGCTTTGATGTAAACCATATAACCGATAAAAAAACAAAAATTGGAAATAGAAAATAACCATAATACCAAACAAAGTCTGAATAGTATTCAATTATATCAGTGAATGACAATTCATGTTCTTTAAACTTATCAATTTTTTCAGAAATATCTACTAAAATACCAATGGGGATAAATAGTAAAAACATCATCAAAAAAGTCATTAAAAACTTTTTGATTATATATAAATCTAATATCCTTATCATAATTTATTATCTAAATCCTTTACTATTTTATCCTTCCATTCTAAAAATCTGTCTTCCCTGATTGCTTTTTTTGACTGTTCAATCAGCCATCTATAAAATCCTAGATTGTGGATAGTTGCAATTTCTTTACCCAAAAATTCATTTATAGAAAACAAATGTCTAAGATAAGATTTTGTATAAAGTTTATCTACAAATGTTATTCCATCAGCATCTATTAGGCTATTATCGTATTTCCATTTCTTATTCTTGATATTTATTGTTCCATTTTTTGTAAATAACATTCCATTACGTGCGTTTCTGGTTGGCATTACACAATCGAACATATCCACGCCTAGAGCAATATTTTCAATAATATTTGTGGGTGTTCCTACACCCATTAAATATCTGGGCTTTTCCCATGGTAAAATTGAGCATACTTCATGACACATTTCGTACATTAATTCATGAGGTTCTCCAACTGAAAGACCACCAATTGCATTACCGGGCATATCATGATTAGAAATAATTTCAGCTGATTGCTTTCTTAGGTCAGCATAAATACTTCCCTGAACAATAGGAAACAAGAATTGATTATACTCATATTTTGAACTAGTTGATTTAAATCTATTGATGCATCTGACTAACCATTCATGAGTCAAGTCCATAGATTTTCTAGCATATTTTTTATCACAAGGATAGGGCGTACATTCATCAAACGCCATCACAACATCTGCCCCAATGTTTCTTTGAATATCAATTGCTTTTTCAGGGCTAAAAAAATGATAAGAACCGTCAATGTGAGATTTAAAATTAACTCCATCGCTATTGATTTTTCTGTTTGATGATAAAGAATATACTTGGTAGCCACCACTATCAGTTAAAATATTATTATTCCAACTCATGAACTTATGAATTCCACCAGCCTTAATAATTGTATTTTCACCTGGCCTTAGATATAAATGATATGTGTTAGATAAAAGTACTTTAGGAGAAATATTTTCAATTAAATCTTTATTATGAACACCTTTAATAGCAGCAGAAGTAGCCACGGGCATAAAAATTGGAGTTTCAAAAGTACCATGATCTGTTGTAATTTTACCTAATCTAGCTGAGGAATTGGAATCCTTCTTTAATAACTCAAATTTCATTTAAGTCAAATATAATTTATATAAATATTAGAAATTAGTTTCTTGTTGATTAATTAACCGTTATAGTTGATAAGTTTAAGTTTATCAATAATCATAAAAAATATATTAATTATAATTTTGATTATATGCCTAATCTTAGTGATATTGTTGTACAAGTCAGGAGAGATATTTTAAGGATGGTACATCAGGTAAACTCAGGACATCCAGGTGGTTCACTTGGATGCACCGAATTTATGGTTACCCTCTACTTTAAGATAATGAACATAAACAAAAAGTTTACCATGGACGGCAAAAATGAAGATCTCTTTTTTCTTTCCAATGGGCATATTTCACCTGTATTTTATAGTGTATTAGCAAGAGTTGGTTATTTCCCAGTTTCTGAGTTGAAGACTTTTAGAAAAATAAATTCTAGATTACAAGGTCATCCTACGACTCATGAAGGACTTCCAGGTGTTAGAATTGCAAGTGGATCATTAGGACAAGGGTTTTCTGTAGCAGTTGGTGCAGCAATTACAAAAAAATTAAATAAAGAACGGCATATTGTTTATAGTCTGCATGGGGACGGAGAGCTACAAGAAGGGCAAAACTGGGAAGCAATTATGTATGCATCTGCAAATAAAATAGATAATATCATTTGTACTATTGACAATAATAGCAAACAAATTGATGGTGATTTAAAAGATGTTTTGGATATGGGTTGTTTAAAAACAAAATTCGAGGCATTTGGATGGATTGTATTAAATATTGAAAATGGCAATAATTTGATTGAAATTGAAACTAAATTACATGAGGCTAAAAGTCTATGTTTTAAGGGAAAACCAATTATTATAATTATGAAAACTGAGATGGGAAATGGCGTCGATTTCATGATGGGAACTCATAAATGGCATGGAGTTGCTCCAAACGATGAACAACTTGAATTAGCCCTAAATCAAAATCCTGCAACCTTAGGAGATTATTAGATGAAAAAATTTGTTAATCAAGGGAATAATGATACTAGATCTGGCTTTGGAGCTGGTCTTCTTGAACTTGGACGTTCAAATAATGAAGTTGTTGCTTTATGTGCAGATTTAACAGGTTCTCTTAAAATGAATGAATTTAAAAAGGAATTCCCTGATAGATTTTTTCAAGTTGGAATTGCTGAAGCAAATATGATGGGAATTGCTGCTGGAATGACCATTGGAGGTAAAATTCCTTTTACTGGAACTTTTGCAAATTTTTCAACAGGGAGAGTTTATGATCAAATAAGGCAATCGATAGCTTACTCTGGAAAAAATGTTAAAATTTGTGCATCACATGCTGGTGTAACTTTAGGAGAGGACGGTGCAACACATCAAATTCTTGAAGATATTGGATTAATGAAAATGTTACCAGGTGTGACAGTGATAAATCCTTGCGACTTTAACCAAACCAAAGCTGCAACGATTGCAATATGTAATCATATTGGACCTGTGTATTTAAGATTTGGTAGACCAAAAGTTCCAAATTTTACTGATATCAATCAAAATTTTGAGATTGGTAAAGGAATTAAGTTAATTGACGGAAATGATGTAACTATAGTTGCAACTGGTCATTTAGTTTGGGAAGCAATTGAGGCTTGTGCTCTACTAGAAAATGAAGGTATATCTACAGAGCTAATAAACATTCACACAATTAAGCCACTTGACGAAGAAATAATTTTAAATTCAGTTTCAAAAACTAAATGCATTGTTTCAGCAGAGGAACATAATATTATTGGTGGTTTAGGTGAATCAATTTCTGGACTTTTGGTCAAAAATAATTTAGTACCCATGGAGTTTGTTGGTGTTGAGGATTCGTTTGGTGAATCGGGTACCCCATCTGAACTTATGAAAAAATATGGGCTTTCTGCGGAGAACATTTACAAAAAATGCAAAAAAGCAATTTCAAGAAAACAATTAGGTGTCTAATTACTTTAAGCACATTAATTTTTTTATTTAACAATAAAGCACTATCTCAAATAGAAATTGGTTTTAAAGGTGGCCTTAGTTTTAATTCTATAAATAACCAAAGTTTCTTTTTTGAATCAGAAAATATGTCCCACAATGTATTTGAAAAAAACAATGGCTACAGGTTTGGTTTTTACACTAAAATAAAATTAATTAAATCTCTATTTGTACAGCCTGAAATATTTTATTCATCTATTAAAAAAAAATATGATCTAACCTTTCCTATAGATCATGAAAATTTTGTAGTTGATGAGTTTAAACAAAATAAAATTATTTTTCCTGTTCTCTTGGGCATGGATTTATTTGATAGGTTTAGCCTTTTTGTAGGACCAAATTTTAGTGTAAATAACAAAATATTTTTTAACGAAAATAACGAAACCATTACACTAGAAAATCTATACGATAGATCAGAAATTTACCTAAATTATGGACTATCAGTAAAATTTAAAAAATTAATAATTGATTTTAGGTTCGAAAGAGGTTTTAATGAGAAAGAAATTAAAGTTGTGGATATAATTGTTGATGATGTGAATCAAATTGTTAAATCAAATGGTTTGTTAACAATTATTACTTTAGGATATAAATTTTAATCATTATCTAAATAATCTGGTGTACCATCCCCATCAGAATCATCTGCAATTCCGTCTCCATTCACGTCATATTCATCAATTGTTAAAATACCATCACCGTCGTCGTCAGTGTCAAGGTAGTTAGGAAAGCCATCTGAATCAGTATCATCATTATCAAAATTATGATCACCATTTAAATCCTCAATTATGGTTAGTACTGAATCATTATCATGATCAGTTCTATTTAGAGTCATTAGGTTTACTTGGAAAATGAGTGGAGAATATGGTTGAATATTTCCAGTCCCGTTATTATAATAACCTAAACCTGAGGGGAAAATGACAAAACCTATACCAAAATTTAAAAAATCATATGTTCCATTTGGATTAATTCTAATCTCACCCCTTTTAATTTTAGGTAGAAACTCCTGAAATCCTCTCACAACATTTTTAGCCTCTAGCCAAACAGGATTTTTTCTTTGATCAAAAACTTTGTTATCAAATAAGAAGCCTTTGTATGATACAAAAACAGAATCAGCTACTGTTGGATTTTCGCCTGAGCCTTCTCTTAGAACCTCGTAGTACAATTTATGAACAACTACATTATCATCATCATCTTTAACCTCAATGTCTAAAGATTTTACTTGTTCTGAAATAGGAGTTTTATCAATATTATCACCAGCAATTGTGTCAATTATCAGTTCAGGGGTTTGATTATTTCCAATATTTTCAAAATCAGTGTAATTATAAAAATGAGTTTCCATAAATTCAATAATGGAATCGTTTTCAGCAATGTATTGTGTCTCCAAATCTCTTTTTGGTGCAACATCCGGATCTGAGGATTCTTCTTTCTTACAAGAAGAAAGAAAAGAAATATTGATGCTCAAAAAAAGAATAATTAAAAAATTTTTTTTAGACATATTTTTTGAAAACATCGGCAAGATACAATTTTCTTAATATTTTTGTAAGAGTTTTGATAGCTAATTATTAAATGAAAACAGAGGTTTTAGATGAAAATCAAATCATGAGAATATGCAATAGATTTGCATTTCAAATTTTAGAAAATTCTGATGATTTTGATGATATTCATTTAATTGGAATTAAGGAGAAGGGATTTGAAGTTGCCAAAATTATTGAGAATGAGTTAAAATTAATATCTAATAAAAATATTTGCTTAAACTCTATCAAAATCAACAAAAAAAATCCAAAAGATCCTGTATCATCAGATATTAATTTAAAAACAAAGTATAAAACGATTTTTTTAATTGACGACGTACTGAACACAGGAAAGACCCTAACTTATTCATTATCATTTTTATTAAAATTTAATTTTAAAAGCATTAAAACATTGGTTTTAATTGATAGAAATCACAAGGAATTTCCAATTAAAGTCGACTACAAAGGAATTTCTTTATCCACAAATATTGATGATAATATTAAATTAGTTAATGATAAAAAGAAATTAAAAGCTGTTCTTTTCTAAAATTTGCATAATTAATTTACAAGTTTTTTTAATATCATTTTCACCACAATCAATTATATATTGTGCCTTTTGATAAAATAAATTACGCTCAAATAAATGTTTGTTTACAAAAATTAACATTTCTTGCTCACTTTCTATTGATTTGATTAACGGTCTAGTTTGTTTTCTTTTAAATAATCTCGAAGCTAAGACTTTTGAATCTAAATTTATGTAAAATGAAAGGTCTGTTTTTTTTTGTATAATTTCCATATTATCGAAGTAACATGGAGTACCACCTCCGAGAGATAAAATAAAAGTACCCTTTTTATCCAATATTTTTAATAGTATTTTTCTTTCAATTTCTCTAAATCCAATTTCACCAAAATCATTAAAAAGTTGTGAAATAGTTTTTGAATAATGAGACTCAATTTTTTGATCTAAGTCAATAAAATCGATGCTAAGTTTTTTAGAAAGTCTTTTACCTATTTTGGTCTTTCCACAACCCATGTAACCTAAGAGTATTAATGGTGAAGTCATATTTCACAAATTTATGAGAAATAATCTTTGAAATATATGTTTACGGCCCTATATTTGCAAGCGTTTGAAAAAGACCTGGTAGCTCAGCTGGTAGAGCATCTCCCTTTTAAGGAGAGGGTCCTGGGTTCGAGCCCCAGCCAGGTCACTACTCTAGCGCACGTGGCGGAACTGGTAGACGCGCTAGGTTGAGGGCCTAGTGGGAAATATCCCTTGGAGGTTCGAGTCCTCTCGTGTGCACTATTCATAAATATAAAAAACACTAACTTATATTTAAATTGAAGAAGAAGGTTTTTATAATAGGCTCTGGATTCTCATCTTTATCAGCTGCATGTTACCTGTCCAAATCTGGTTATGATGTTCATGTATTTGAGAAAAATAATTCTCTCGGTGGAAGAGCTGCGCAATTTAAAGCTAATGGTTTCACATTTGATATGGGTCCAAGCTGGTATTGGATGCCGGATGTTTTTGAAAGATTTTTTAATGATTTTGGAAAGTCATCAAAAAATTTCTATAAACTGAAAAAACTAAACCCAGCTTACAGAGTTATATTCAATAAAGAAAATCAGATTCAAATTGGAGATAATATTGATAGTATATCTAATCAGTTTGAAAAAATTGAAAAGGGAAGTGGTGAAAAATTAAAAAAGTTTTTAAAAGAGTCTAAAGAAAATTATGATCTGGCAGTTACAAACATGTTGTATAAAATGCCTGGAAAATCAATTTTTGAACTTATCAACTCAAAAACAATTTTAAAGGTTAATTTATTTTTAAGTAACATAAAAAAAGATATTGAAAAAAGATTTAAAGATCCGAAACTAAGGTCTGTCTTGCAATTTCCAGTCTTATTTTTAGGTGCAAAGCCCTCCAATACCCCTGCATTCTATAATTTTATGAATTATGCAGACTTTGGTCTGGGAACATGGCAGCCTAAAAATGGATTCTATGATGTTGTAAAAGCAATGGTCAATATAGCTAAGGAGCATGGGGTGAATTTTAGCACTAACTCTGAAATCCAAAAAATAGAAGTTGAAAAAAAACAAGTCAAAGGAATTTATGTTAATGGTAAACTCCAAAAATGTGATATTTTAATTTCAGGTGCTGATTATTATCACACAGAATCACTTTTGGATCAAAAATATAGACAATATTCTGAAGCCTATTGGGATAATAGAACTTGGTCTCCTTCATCACTATTGTTTTATCTTGGTGTCAATAAAAAATTATCAAATCTCGATCATCACAATTTATTTTTTGACACAGATTTTGATAAACATGCAAATGAGATTTATACAAATCCAAAATGGCCTTCAAACCCATTATTTTATTTAAACATTACCTCAAAGACATATGACCATACAGCTCCCCCTGGATATGAAAACTGCTTTATTTTAATTCCACTATCTACTAATTTAGAAGATTCTGAAAAGATTCGTGAAAAGTATTATAAAATCGTTTTGGACAGAATCAAAAAAATTAGTGGTAATGACATTGAAAAAAACATTGTTTATAAAAGAAGTTTTTGTGTTAATAATTTTAAAGAAACCTACAACTCCTATGGTGGAAATGCATATGGATTAGCAAATACTTTATTGCAAACCGCTTTTTTGAGGCCAAAATTGCAAAGTAAAAAGGTAAAAAAATTGTATTTTAGTGGACAGTTAACTGTACCTGGACCTGGTGTTCCCCCTGCAATTGTCTCAGGAAAGCTAGTTTCAGATATAATTATAAAAAATGAAAGAGCTTTTTGATAAAATTTCTGAGGAATGTTCTAAAAATGTTACGAAGTCATACAGTACTTCGTTCAGTTTAGCAACCAAAATGCTTTCTTCAAATATCAGACAAGATATTTATAACATTTATGGATTTGTCAGATTTGCAGATGAAATAGTTGATACTTTTCATTCTTACAATAAAAAAGAATTATTTAAAAGATTTGTTGATGATTTAAATCACTCTCTAAAGCAGAAAATTAGCTTAAATCCAATTTTAAATTCTTTTCAAAAGACAGTTCATAAGTATAATATTGATAGGGGTTTAATTAATTCTTTTCTAAAAAGTATGGAGCAAGACTTGAAGAAGAAAAAATATGAAAGTCTGCAAGAGTACAAAGAATATATATATGGATCTGCTGATGTGGTAGGGCTTATGTGTTTAAAAGTTTTTGTTAGTGGCAGAAATGATGATTATAAAAAACTAAAACCATATGCAATGTCCCTAGGCTCAGCATTTCAAAAGGTAAATTTTTTGAGAGATATAAACGATGATTACAAAAAATTAAATAGGGTATACTTCCCCGGTGTTGACTATGGAACTTTCAATGATGATGTAAAAAATAATATAATGATTGATATTGAAAAAGATTTTGCCAAAGCTTTAAAGGGAATTTATATGTTACCAAATAACTCTAAATTTGGGGTTTACGCTGCATATAAATATTATAAAAGACTTTTAAGAAAGCTAGAAAGGGCATCATATTTGCAAATAAAAAGTGAGAGAGTTCGTGTACCTAATTATCAAAAAGTTGATGTTTTGGCTCGTTCTTACGTCAGATATAGACTAAATATTTTATAATAATGGAAATTTTTCTTTGGATTTTATCTTTGTTAGGTGCCTTTTCAATCATGGAATTTATGGCATGGTTTACTCACAAATACATCATGCATGGTTTTCTTTGGTATCTACACGAAGACCATCACAAAAAAGATCATGACTCTTGGTTTGAAAGAAATGACACTTTTTTTCTGTTTTATGCCGTTGTTAGTATGTTGTTCGTTCTTTCGTGGGCCAAATTAGGTTTTTTCTTTGGTCTTCCTATTGCTATAGGAATTTTTCTTTATGGCTTAACTTACTTTATTGTCCATGATATTTTTATCCATCAAAGATTTAAAATGTTTAGAAATATAGATAATAAGTATGCTAGAGGCATAAGAAGAGCTCATAAAATTCATCACAAAAATATTCATAAAAATGGCGGTGAATGTTTTGGAATGTTAATTGTTCCCTTTAAGTATTTTAAATAATTGACATTTGTGCTGCTGCAGCTGCACAATCATATCCTTTGTTCCCAAACTTACCTCCACTCCTATCCATAGCTTGATTGTAATTATCATCTGTAAGCAAGCACAGTACAATTGGACAATTCGAATTAATGTTTAAATCTTTAATTCCATCAAATACAGATTGCGAAATATATCTAAAATGTGATGTCTCACCCTTAATGATACTTCCAATTGCAATTATAGCATCATATTTTTTTAATGATTGCATTTTAGAGCATCCAAAAATTAGCTCAAAACTGCCAGGCACTTTTAACTTATCAATATCATTAGAATCAAGACCTATTTGATTAAAAAAACTAATTGCTCCACTTAATAATCTGTTTATAATTTCTGGATTCCATTCTGAATATACAATTGCAAACCTTTTTTCTGAAGCTAGTTTTAATCTGTTAATATCAACCTCTTTGGGTTTATGCTGAGTGGACATAACTATTTAACTTGCTCTAACTTAATATCAATAAGATTAGCCTCGTTTGATTTTGGAAAATCATCCTTAATTTCCTGGTAGTATTTTTTAGCAGCATTTAACTTTCCTAATTCCTTTGCTAAATCTCCTGCTTTCTGAAGAATTACAGGCTTAATAAAACTGTTTTCAGAATAAGACAGGGCTATTTCATAATAATTTAACCCATCATCAAATTGATTAAGCTGTACAAAAGCATCGCCAATGGTTGAATAACTAAGTGATTGCAAAATTTGATCATCTGATGAAAAGTTTTCTAAAAATTCAATTGCAAGATCATATTTCTTTAAATTATAATAAGCCATTCCTGCGGAGTAATAAGATATATTAGATGCGTCTGTACCTGAATAATTTTCAATTATGTCAAGAAAACCATATTTACCCTCTGCACCATTAAGTGCCAGATTAAAAAGTGAATCTTTATCCTCGACTGATTTAACAGCTAAATCAAAATATTTTTGAGCAGTAAAAATTTCTAAGTTGCTTTCTACGGTTTTTGGTTGAATAATGAATTTATCATATGCATAATATGCTGAAAAAAATACTAAAACAGAAAGAATCGCGCCAATAATATAATTTTGATATTGATTTACAAATGTTTCAGTTTTTGAAGCACTATCATCAAGAGTATCAAATACCTGTTTAGTAGATTCAATATTCTTAGCTTTTAAACTGGATTTACTTTTTACTGATTTCTTTTTATATGTTGCCATAATTACCTGGCAAAAATAAAATTTTATACGAATCAAACATGATAATTACTTAATTATTTTACATAATTTGCAAGTTTAATAAGCTGTAAATGATATCAACCTATTTGAAGAAAATTTCTATTATTAATTATAAAAATCTAATTGATAAAGAATATAATCTTGATCCAAAAATAAATTGTTTTGTGGGTAATAACGGAGTTGGTAAGACTAATATTTTGGACTCAATTTATCACCTAGCACTTGGTAAAAGTTACTTCAACCTTAGAAATGATCAGTTAGTAAATAGAAATCAAGATTTCATGGTAATTGATGGCCTATTCGAATTAAATAATAAAAAAGAAAATATTGTTTGTAGTATTAAAAGGGGTGATAAAAAAGTTTTAAAGAGAAACGGAAAACCATATAAAAAATTTTCAAATCACATAGGATTGATTCCTATTGTTTTAATATCTCCTTATGATAATGACTTAATTAACGAAGGAAGTAGTGAAAGAAGAAAATTTATTGATTCCATAATATCTCAAAACAGTAAAGAATATCTAATAAATTTAATAGCTTACTCAAGGGCAGTTCAAAACAGAAATATATTGCTCAAGCAATATAATAAATCAGTTGACTTTGATCTTGATACAATTAAAATCTACAATGATCAAATAATTCAACTATCAAAACCAATTTTCATAGCAAGAAAAAAATTCTTTAATGAATTTAAAGAAATAGTTATTGAAAAGTATGCTCAAATTTCAGAAAACCAAGAAGAAATTTCAATAGAATACAAAAGTGATTTATTTGAAAATGATATTGAAAATCTAATTGAAAATTCATTTCAAAAAGATGTCATTCTACAATATACCTCAACAGGTGTTCATAAAGATGATTTCATCTTTAATTTAGATGGTTCTAGAATTAAAAAATTTGGAAGTCAGGGCCAACAAAAATCATTTTTAATTGCTTTAAAATTAGCGCAATTTGAATACCTAAAAAACAAGACTGGAAATTCTCCAATCTTACTTTTAGATGATATTTTTGATAAATTAGACTTATTAAGAGTAAAAAAGATAGTTGAAATTGTAAATTCGACTAATTTTGGACAACTATTTTTATCTGATACTGATAGAGATAGAATAGAAAAGGTTTTATCAAGTTTGAATCTTTCCTCAAAAATATTTGATGTATGAAAAGAAATTATAAATTAAAACCTATTAAAAATATCATTGAAAATTTTGTAGAACAGAAAAGTATCTCTGATGGAATTTTCAATGTTAAGGTTCAAAAAGCGTGGGAAAATGCAGTTGAAAAAAAAATTCTAGATTACACCAAGGAGATTTACGTTAAGGGTGAAGTTTTATATATAAAAGTTTCAAATCCGATTTTAAAACAGGAAATTTTATATAGCAAACAAAAAGTTATAAATCTAATCAATGAAGAACTTGAAAAAGATTTGATTAAAAAAATTGTTTTAAAATAATATTTCTCTTCCAGAAAAATGAAATTCAGCTTCAATTTTTGCATTTTCATCACTATCAGAACCATGGACAGAATTCTCTCCCTTAGAAATTGCATATTTTGCTCTAATGGTACCTTCATTAGCTGTTGATGGATCAGTATCTCCAATTAAATTTCTAAAATCACTTACCGCATTATCTTTTTCTAAAACAGCAGCAACAATTGGGCTTCTGCTCATGTAAGAAGTCAAATCATTAAAAAATGGTCTTTCCGAATGAATAGCATAAAAAGTTTTGGCCTCGCTAAGACTAAGTTGAGTAAGCTTCAAAGCTTTGATTTTAAAACCCCCATCAGTAATATCCTTTAAGATATCTCCTATCAAACCTCTTTCTACTGCATCAGGTTTAATCATCATGAATGTATTTTTTGACATTATTTTTTTTTGCAAACCTAACAAAAACATTCAAATCAATTGTTGTAAATTTCGGATTATATTTTTTAATGATTAAGGTAACTTTAATTGGTACTGGAAGACTTTCATTCAACTTAATGAATGAAATTTTAAATAATAAAAGATTAAAATTAAATCAGATCTATGGAAGATCTAAGTTTAGGCCAAAACATATTAGCGATGATGTTGAATATATTAAAGAACTTAAAAAAATTAACAAAAGTGACTTTTATTTAATTGCAGTTTCTGATAATGAAATTTATAATGTTAGTAATCAATTTGATGCTAAGGATGGTATTGTAGTTCATGTTTCTGGAAATACGAATATTAATGTTCTATCAAATCATAAAAACTATGGTGTTTTTTATCCTTTACAAACATTTAGCTATGAGACTAATTTAAATTTTAGAGAAATACCAATAATTATAGAAGCAAATAATAAATTTAATCAGAAAAAAATTGAAAAATTCTCGAAAATTTTCTCTAAGAAAGTTTGTAAAATGTCATCTGACAAAAGAGCAATTTGTCACCTATCAGCCACTGTAGCTAATAACTTTACAAATCATTTAGTTTTCAAGGCTGAACAAATTTTAGAGAAAAACGGAATTGATAAAAAAATACTTCAACCTCTAATCAAAGAAACTTTTAATAAGTTAGATAGAATGACAACATCTGAAGCACAAACTGGTCCAGCTTTAAGAAACGATAATTTAACTATTGAGAGTCATTTAAGACAATTAAATGAAAGTGATTTTTTAAATTTATATAAAGAAATAACTAAAAGTATTAGATCTAATGAATTATAAGGAAAAACTTAAAAAAATTAAAAACTTTGTATTTGATGTGGATGGAGTATTCACGGATGGATCAATTGTCGTGGATTCAAATGGAAATGAATTAAGAATTTTTAGCACAAGAGATGGTATTGCAGTTAAACTAGCATCTGACAAGGGATATAATATTTGTGTTATAAGTGGTGGTAATAATGAGGGAGTTAGAAAAAGATTAAATAGATTGGGAGTTAAAAGTGTATTTTTAGGTGTTGATGATAAGATTAAAGTCTTTAAGGATTATCTAAAAGAAAATAACATTGAATTGGAAGAAACATCATTTATGGGAGATGACTTACCTGATATTAAAATTCTTGAACTAGTAGGATTATCTTGTTGCCCAAATGATGCAGCTCCTGAGGTTCGAAAAATCGTCGATTATATTTCAGATAAAAAGGGAGGTAATGGTTGTGTTAGAGACATAATTGAACAAGTTCTCACAGTTCATGGTGATTGGAGTATGAAATAATTAGTGATTATGAATTGGGAAAAAGAATACACTATCGTACTATTATTAAATTTGATGTATATCTTTTTTTTCTTGATTATTATGTAAACTATGCATCAAGACGATTGGATAATATTAATCTTTACAATTCTATTTATTGTAGTATATGGTTCTTACAAGACAAGAAAAAATAAAAATATTCAGTCATTTCTAAAAGGCGATAACTCATCAAATTGGTTTACAATTGGGATTTCTGTTATGGCAACGCAAGCAAGTGCTATAACTTTTTTATCTACACCAGGTCAAGGATATTATGATGGGATGGGATTTTTACAATTCTATTTAGGTCTTCCTCTTGCCATGATTATAATATGTATATTTTTTGTTCCATTATATCACAAACTCAAAATTTATACTGCATATGAGTTTCTAGAAAATAGATTTGATAGAAAAACAAGAACATTAGGAGCAATTTTATTTCTAGTACAAAGAGGCCTTGCAGCAGGCATCACGATTTTTGCTCCCTCTATTATTCTTTCAACTGTTTTAGGAATTGATATTAAAATTTTAAATTTTTTAGTTGGATTTTTAGTAATAGTTTATACTGTTTCAGGGGGTACTAAGGCCGTAAATATTACGCAAAAACAACAGATGTTTGTGATATTTTTAGGGTTGTTTTTTGTTTTCTTTTTTTTGATAGATAAATACCCCGAAAATTTAACTATATCAAAATTTTTGGATTATTCTCGCTCAAGTGAAAAATTTAAAATACTTGATTTTTCATTGGATCTAAATAATAGATATACATTTTGGAGTGGTATAACAGGTGGTCTATTTTTGGCTTTGTCATACTTTGGTACAGATCAAAGTCAAGTTCAAAGATATATTTCTGGCAAGTCAGTCAAAGAAATTAGACTTGGCTTAATTTTTAACGGTATTTTTAAAATACCAATGCAATTTTTCATATTGTTGCTTGGTGTTATGGTATTTGTATTCTTTGAATTTAATACATCACCAGTTAATTTCAACCCTCAAGTCATATCCCACCTCGAAGAGAAGCATACTAATGAATTTAATGTAATATCAAAGCAGTATGATGAAATAAACTCTGAAAAAAGAAAACTTCAAGAAAATTTTTTACTAAGTGAGATGGATTTCCCAAGTGAACTAAATTCACTACAAACAAAAGAAAAAGAAATTAGAAATGATGTAAAAGAATTGGTTTCGAGCACTGAAAATACAATTGAAGAAAATGATAAGGACTACGTATTTCTTCATTTTATATTAAATTATTTACCAAAAGGATTAATTGGATTATTAATAGCTGTAATAATATGTGCTGCAATGTCATCAACTGCATCAGAACTAAATGCATTGGCTGCCACAACAACCATTGATCTTTATAAGAGAAATCATAATCACAAAAAGACTGAAAAACACTATTTAGTTGCAACTAAATTATTTACTGTGATGTGGGGTATTATTGCGATAATTTTTGCAAGTTTTGGAACATTATTCGAAAACTTGATACAACTTGTAAATATTATAGGTTCTATTTTTTATGGAACTATATTAGGAATATTTTTGGTTGCTTTTTTCCTAAAAAAAGTAAAATCTAATTCAGTTTTTTGGTCTGCATGTTTATCACAGTTTTTAATATTTGTGATATTTTTCTCCACTGATATTAGTTTTTTATGGCTAAATGTTATAGGCGCATTTTTAACAGTTATATTTTCTGCTCTGACAGAAAAAGTTAATAGTTAATTATGAAGTCTATCATAAACAATTTTTAAAGTATTCATTGCATCAGGAGAATTTGCCTTTTTGGCAATTTCATACCCTTGTTTGGCATATTTTTTTGCTTTTTTCATTTTACCTGCCTTTTCATAAATTATAGCTTTATATCTAAGTTGCCAATATTTTAAATCTTTTGAGTCTGGTAATGCAATATCAATCCATTTTAGAGCTTTATTAATATCAAGATCTTCTTCATAGAAATAAATTGCAGCTTTTTGGTAATCCGCCTTGGAAGGATTTCCTGACATAACTGAATTAATGTTTGCTATCATTTTTTCCTTGGTTAAAGCATCAATAATAAATACTGCTGCCTTGTTGTCCCATAATAAATTTAAACTAGCACCTGCATTTGAAATATCGCCTAAAGAAAGAGTGAAAGTTTCAACTGCAAATGGCAAATCATAGAAATCAGTACTAACTCTTGCCTTTATTAGAGATTCATCAAAGCTTTTTAAAGATCCCCATGCACTAGTTTTTTCATAAATGACAAGGTCAATTTTAGACTCACCTGGAACAGAATAAACATGATATTCACCTTTCTCTACCAATTGACCATTAATTTTAACGTCATCAGAGAAAGAGATCGTAGTAGCTTGATTTGCTCCTGTTCTCCAAATTTGTTTATAGGGAATTAAATTACCAAATATTGTCCTACCCTTTTTGGACGGCCTGGAATAATCCAATTTAATATCAACTAATCCAACTTTTTGAGAGATTTTTGCTCGTGGACTAGCTACTGGAGATTGCAACTGGGAGTAAGTAAACTGAAATAGTAGTAAAGTAAAAAATAAAGAGATGAATTTTTTCATGTTTTTTGATATTAAGATTTATTTTTACAAAGATTATGAAAATTTTTAAAATACACACTAAGCAAAAATTACCTATCTCAGTAGATGAAGCCTGGGATTTTTTATCTAACCCTAAAAATCTAAAAACCATTACTCCTAATGAGATGAATTTTAAAATTATTGATTGTGATTTTAAAAAAGTTTATCCAGGTCAAATCATAGTTTACATTGTAACTCCAATACTAAATATTCCGCTTAAGTGGGTGACTGAAATAACACATGTAGTTGATAAAAAATATTTTGTAGATGAGCAAAGGTTTGGTCCCTATGCTTTATGGCATCACAAACATTTTATTAAAGAAATAGATGGTGGAATTGAAATGGAGGATGTTATCCATTATAAAATCCCATTTGGTCCTCTTGGTGTTCTTGCAAATTACCTTTTTGTTCAAAAAAAACTTGGCTCGATATTTGTCTATAGAAGAAAAAAGTTAATTGAACTATTTGGTGATTTAAAATGAAAAATATACTATTAATTGGAGGATCATATGGAATAGGATCTTCACTATCAAAAATTCTCGCTGATAATAATAATGTAATTGTAGCATCCAGAACTGAGCCTGAGTTTAAACACAATAATGTTAAGTATGTAAAGTTTGATGCAAAAACTGATTTACTTAATGTAAATGAACTACCCACAACAATTGATGGTTTTGTTTATCTCCCTGGTAGTATTAATTTGAGACCTTTCAAAGGATTAAGTTTAGAGTCTTTTCAAGAAGATTTAGACATAAATGTATTGTCTCTTATAAAAGTATTAAAAACAATTTTACCAAATTTGTCAAATTCGATCAATGCCAGTATGGTTTTTCTAAGTACTGTTGCAGTTTCAAAAGGGATGCCCTTTCATTCAAGTGTAGCCTTATCCAAAGGGGCGATTGAAGGGTTAGCTAAATCTTTAGCAGCAGAATTTGCACCAAAAATAAGAGTTAATGTAATTGCTCCATCAATTGTTGATACTCCCCTAGCAAATAGATTTTTAAATAATGAAGTCAAAGTTCAAAAGTCATCAGAAAAACACCCTCTAAACAGAATTGGAAATAAAGATGATATTTCTGAAATGATCAATTTCCTCCTGTCTGATAAGTCAACATGGATAACTGGTCAAATTATCTCCGTTGATGGTGGACTTTCAACCATAATTAAAAACTAATAAATAGTGATTATTTTTTGGTTTAGAAGAGATTTAAGATTAAATGATAATCATGGACTTTATAAAGCTTTAAAGCATGGTAATACAGTACTACCAATCTTTATTTATGATACAAATATTACTAACAAGTTAGAGGAAAATGATCATAGATTGAAATTCATTTCCGATGCAATTACAGCTATGAATTCTAAACTTCATTCAACGAATAATAAAATTTTTACTTTTAAAGGGAAACCATCCGAAGTTCTAAGTCGGCTAATAAAGAAATATAAGATTAAAGCCGTATTTTTTAATAAAGATTATGAACCGTATGCTAGAGAGAGAGATCAAGATATTATTAAAATGTGTAATGAAAAAGATGTTTCATGTCACTCATTTAAAGATCATGTGGTTTTCGAAGAAGATGAAATTGTCAAAAATGATGGAACTCCCTATGTTGTTTACACACCTTACTCAAAAAAATGGTTAGAAAAATTTAAAGAATCCAAACTTGAAAGTTATAGTTCCGAAAATCATTTACATAATCTTGTTAAAGCTAATAATATAGAACACGCTGATTTTAATAAAACTTTTGACAATGAAGTAATATATCCAAAAAATTATGTGTTAAACAATAATATTATTGACAAATATGAAGACACAAGGAATTTTCCAGCACTAGACAGTACATCAAGAGTTGGTGTACATTTAAGATTTGGCACATTAAGTCTAAGAAACATTGTTAATAAATCGTCAAACAGCTTTAATAATACATATTTAAAAGAGCTTATTTGGAGAGAGTTTTTTATTCAAATATTGTGGCATTATCCTCATACAATAAATACTTCGTTTAAAGAAAAATATGAACGGATAAAATGGAGAACAAACATGAATGATTTCAAATTGTGGTGTGATGGAAAAACAGGATACCCAATAGTTGACGCTGGCATGAATGAGCTGAATAAAACTGGATTCATGCACAACAGACTGAGGATGATTGTAGGTAGTTTTTTATGTAAACATCTTCTAATTGATTGGAGATTGGGAGAAAAATATTTTGCTGACAAGCTATTTGATTATGAACAAGCAAGTAATGTTGGAAACTGGCAATGGGTTGCTGGCTGTGGAGTTGATGCAGCTCCATATTTTAGAATTTTTAATCCTGAATCTCAACAAATCAAGTTTGATAAGCAGAAAGAATACATAAAAAAATGGATACCTGAATTTGATGAAAGCAATTATATAGAAAAAATAGTTGATCATAAATTTGCTAGGGAAAGATGTCTAAAAACTTATAAAGAAGCTCTTAATTAAAAATGGATTATTCAATTATATTTCCAAATCAACTTTTTAAAAATTCGGAACTATTATCAAATTCTAAAAAAATCATTTTAGTTGAGGAATTTCTTTTTTTTAAGCATTATAAATTTCATAAACAAAAAATTCTATTTCATAGAATGAGTATGAAATCTTATAAATTATTCCTTGAGGACAAAGGTTATGATGTTAGGTATATTGAATCGACCGAGAGTAATTCTGACATTAGAGAGCTAATTGAAACATTGGATATAAATAAAATTAAAATTTATAATCCAGTTGATAATTGGCTTTCAAAGAGGATCAGCCAAAGTTGTTCAAAAAAAAATATTCAAATTGAAACATATGAAAATCCATTATTTATTAATAATAATGATGATTTAAATACATTTTTTAGAACAGACAAAAAAAAGTTTTTTCAGACAGCTTTTTACAAACAACAAAGAATTAAAATGGATATAATGATGATTTCTGATAAACCTGAGGGTGGAAAGTGGACCTATGATGATCAAAACAGAGAAAAGTATCCAAAAGATAAGACCCCACCAAAAATTGATTTTCCTGTAAAAAATCAACTTTACTTTGAATCTATTGACTACGTGAATAAGAATTTTGGTGATAATTTTGGTTTAATTAATGATGAAATACTTTACCCTTATGATTTTAATACAGCTAATAACTGGCTTGATAATTTTTTAAAGACAAGATTCTATGAATTTGGACCTTATGAAGATGCTGTTTTAAAAGAAAAATCTATTTTGAATCATAGTGTTCTTTCTCCACTTATTAATGTAGGATTAATTAATCCAAGAGATTTAATCAAAAAAATTCTATCATTTTATTATGAAAACAATATTCCGATCAATTCGACTGAGGGATTTATTAGGCAAATTATAGGCTGGAGAGAATTTATAAGGGGTGTATATATTTCAAAAGGAACTGAAGAGAGAAATAAAAACTTTTGGAACTTTAAAAGAAAAATTCCAAAATCTTTTTATGATGGAACCACCGGGATTGAACCAGTAGATGATACCATAAAAAAAATAAATGAATCTGGATATGCAAATCATATTGAAAGATTAATGATAATTGGAAACTTCATGCTTCTTTGTGAATTTGATCCAGATGAAGTTTATAAATGGTTTATGGAATTATTTATAGATTCATATGATTGGGTGATGGTTCCAAATGTATATGGTATGAGTCAATTTGCTGATGGCGGATTAATGTCAACAAAACCATACATTAGTGGAAGTAGTTATGTATTAAAAATGAGTAATTATAAAAAAGGTGATTGGTGTCCAATATGGGATTCCCTATTTTGGAATTTTATAGATAAAAAAAGAGATTTTTTTACTACAAATCCTAGAATGAGAATGCTTGTCAGCTCATTTGATAGAATGAATATTCAAAAAAAAGAACTACTTATTAAAACAGCAAACGATTTTATTGATGATCTGTAATTATGAATGAGATAAATATTAATAGAATCATTGAAATGGCTTGGGAAGATAGAACTACGTTTGATGCAATCAAAAAACAGTTTGGGGTTTCTGAGAGTGAGGTTATAAAAATAATGCGAAATAACCTTAAAAAATCAAGTTTTAGACTGTGGAGAAAAAGAGTTAGCGGAAGAAAAACCAAACATTTAAAAATTTTAGAAAATGAAGGTTTAAAAACATTGAGATTTAAATGCTCGCGGCAAAAAAATATCTCAAATAATAAAATTACTTAATCCTTTCTATTGATGCTCCAATATTCTGGAGTCTTTCATCAATGTTTTCATATCCCCTGTCAATTTGTTCAATGTTGTCAATGACACTTGTTCCATCAGCAGATAGTGCAGCAATTAATAGTGAAATTCCTGCCCTAATATCTGGGGATGTCATTTTTGTTGCCTTAAGACTCGATTTAAAATTATGTCCTATCACTACAGCACGGTGAGGATCACACAAAATTATTTTAGCACCCATGTCTATAAGCTTATCAACAAAAAACAATCTACTCTCGAACATCTTTTGATGAATTAATACACTACCTTTTGCCTGAGTAGCAACCACCAAAACAATACTAATTAAATCTGGTGTGAACAGAGGCCATGGGCCATCAGAAATAGTCAATACACTACCATCAATGTTATTCTGAATTTCATAACCGTTCATGTGAGGTGGAATTCTAATACTATTTTCAGTTTTTTCAATGTTAATTCCAAGTTTGGAGAATACGTTTAAAATTTGATCTAATATTTTAATTTCTACTCCATTTATTGTTATGTCACTTTTTGTCAAGGCTGCCAAGCCAATCCAACTACCAATTTCAATCATATCAGGTTGTATTTTATGGTCACAACCTGAAAGTTCTTTTACGCCATTAATTTTTAACAAATTTGAGCCAATACCAGAAATTTTACCACCCATGGCATTTATCATACTACAGAGTTGCTGAATGTAAGGCTCGCACGCTGCATTATATATGGTTGTTTCACCATTTGCAAGAGCAGCAGTCATAATAATATTTGCTGTACCTGTAACTGAGGGTTGATCCAATAAAATATAAGAACCCTTAAGTTTATTTGCAGTTACATTATACCGGTAATTTTTATTATCATATTTGAAATTCGCTCCTAATTTCACAAGACCCTCAAAATGTGTGTCTAACTTTCTTCTACCAATTTTATCACCCCCAGGCTTTGGTATTGATGCTTTACCAAATCTGGATAGTAATGGCCCAATTATCATAATCGAACCTCTAAGTCCTTTAGCTTTTGTCTCAAAATCAATTGTGTTTAAATAATCTAAATCAATATTTTTTGATTCAAAAGAATATTTATTTTGATTTATTTTTTTTACTGTAACTCCCAAGTTATCAAGCAAATCAATCAATCTATTAACATCGATAATATTAGGAATATTATCAATTGTTACAATTTTCTCTGTTAATAGCACAGCACTTATGACTTGAAGAGCCTCATTTTTTGCACCTTGAGGTATAATTACTCCTGACAAGTTATTACCTCCTTTAACTTTAAAAGTTCCCATTATTTTCTCTTAAAATTTCTATATGGTTTTTTTCCTTTTTTGGGAGATTTGGAAAACTTTTTAGTGGATAGACTAATTAGATCTTTTGAGTCAGTCAGTGGTTTTGTATGTTTATCAAGAGTTATTTTTCCATCTGATAGTTCTAACATATGATTAAATATAATTGAATCATCAACAGAGTCTTTGTTCCATCTTAAAAAACACTTTTTCATATGGTTTGCAATAACATAAATTAATTCTGTTTTCATATCACCATCCTCCCAATTTGCTGCAACATCAATCATTTTTTTTATTGTATTTCCATAAAATCTATATTTGGGATAGTTCTGAGGATAATTTAGTCTTTCTGGCTTTTCTTCAAATATTTCCTTTGATGGTTTTGGAAAAGGAGAGTCAACATCCAAATTAAATTCTGACATTATAAAAAGCTGATCCCATAATTTATGTTGAAAATCAGGAACGTCCCTTAAATGTGGATTTAAATTACCCATTACACCAATGATTGCCTTAGCCATTTTATTCCTTTCATTTTTATCTGAACAAGCTACAGCTTGATTAACCATTTTTTGAATATGTCTACCATATTCAGGTATGATTAAATCTATTCTTTCAGTATTGTACTCAAGAGAATCTATCAAAGTATTTTATTTGACGATAAAAGTAAAGATTTTTTCACTACAAAGAAATAATTCCATCAATTTTAGATATATCTAAGTATTTTGCTATTACTTCATCTGGATTTTTCATAAACTTAACTATCGTAATACTAAGATAACTCTTATTTGAGGACTCTTTTAAGGTAAGTTTGCAAAGATTTAAATCAAATTTTGATAACAATTCTTCCTTTTTCTTTGTTTCATTTACAATGATAAATTTATATATATATTCTGACGGCCAATTCTGATATTTTTCGAGATCATTTTTTAATTTTTGGTAATCTTTTTTGGATGAATCAGCCATTTATCAAATATAGTAACAAATTATAGTTATATTTTTGTATCTGAATGAACAAAGTTTATGAGTAAGATACTTATCACAGGAGGTCCTGGAACTGGTAAAACATCTCTAATCAATTGGATGCAAGAACATGGATATTTTTGTTCCAAAGAAATAGTCAGGGAGATTACAAAAAGAAAGAGAGAGGATGGACATGATCAATACTTTCTCTCTGATCCACTGAATTTTAGTATTGAATTATTTGATAAAAGATTTGAGGAATACAAAAAAAATTACAATTCAGATTATATATTTTATGATAGAGGTCCATTGGATGTTCTAGCATATTTGGATTTTAAAAATATTAAAATACCGAATGATTTAAATAATAAGGCAAAGTCTATTAATTATGATTTATCATTTATCTTACATCCTTGGCAAGATATATATATAAATGATGATGTTAGATATGAAACCTTTTCTGAATGTGAAGAAATTCATAAAAACCTATTTAATAAATACAAAGAATTCAATATTAAATTAATATCTGTACCTAATTGTTCTGTGGAAAAGAGATTTGATTTTATAAAGAAATATTTGAATTAAAATGAAAAATTCATTTAAAATAATTTTTATGGGAACCCCAGACTTTGCAATACCAAGTCTAGATTCATTATACAAATCACAACACAACTTATGTTGTGTTGTTACTGCAGCTGATAAAAAACAAGGAAGAGGATTGAAAGTAGTTAGTAGTCCTGTAAAAAATTATTGTTTAAAAAATACAATTAAGGTTATTCAACCTGAAAATTTTCACAGCCAAGAGTTTCTTAATGAGATTATTGGTTACAAACCAGATATAATTGTTGTAGTTGCTTTCAAAATATTGCCAAAAAAACTATGGGAAATACCAAAATTAGGTACCATTAATATTCATGCATCAATATTACCAAATTTAAGAGGAGCTGCTCCCATCAATTGGGCAATAATTAATGGATTAAAAAAAACAGGGCTGACTAGTTTTTTTATTAATGAGGGTGTGGATACTGGAGATATTATTAAGATTAAAGAAATAAAGATCAATGAAGATGATAATTTTGGTTCTTTATATGACAGGTTGAGGAGTTTAAGTGGGAACTTTATACTAGACACCATAGATGAAATACAAAAGGTTAACGGTAAACCTCAAGTAAATACTAAAGATTTATTAACTGCTCCTAAATTAAATAAAGAAAACACAAAAATAAACTGGCTTGAAGATGGAAAAAAAATTGTAAAAAAAATCAAGGGTCTATCCCCAATTCCAGGTGCTTGGTCTAGAATAAAAGATTCTAATAAAATTATCAAAATTTATGATTCTTTATTTCATGAATTAAATCATGATTTTGAAATTGGAAAAATGTATATAGAAAGTAGTAATAAATTGATGGTAGCTGTTAAAAAGGGGGCTATAGAAGTTTTAAGTTTAAAAATAGAGGGGAAAAAAAGAATCTCTGGACTAGATTATATTAACGGACTTAAAAATAAAACCATAAAACTTATATAATTGAATAAAGGAAAGATTTTAGTTTCTAATTTTACTATTTTGAATGATCTTGAATTTAACAAGTCCGTAATAATTATTGTTAAAGATGATGAAGAGGCTACCATTGGATTTATACTTAATAAAAAATCAAAATATATTATCTCAGATTTGAATGAGTCATGTAAAGGATTAGATTTATCAATTTATGAAGGGGGTCCAGTTGCAATGGATTCAATACATTTCATACACAAAAAGTGTAAGTTCTTGAATGATAGTATTAAAATAACTGATGACTTATATTGGGGAATGAATTTCAAATTAGCTGTAGAATTATTAAAGGAAGATAAAATAAGTAAAAATGATATTAAATTTTTCCTAGGATATTCTGGATGGGAAAAAAATCAATTAAAAGGTGAATTAGATGAAAACTCATGGTTGCTATCGAACAATTTCAAAACTAAAGATATATTGAAAACGTCAAATCTATTTTGGAAAAAAAAAATCAACGAATTTGGCGAGTACTATAAAATTTGGTCTAATTCACCAGATAACCCTAATCTCAACTAATAAAATTATTAAGCATAGTTATTATTTTTTTTGTTTTACTGCAATCATAATCCTTTTTTCGAAACTTGGTTACAGAAAAAATACCTTGAGCTATGTTTGTTCCAAAAATTTCATCAGATTGAGTTATATCGAAAGTTGATAAATCTTGTTCACATAGTTCAAATGAGCTACTGGATAAAATTTTAAATAAATTCTTTCTTAAAACTCCATTCAAACATCCAGATTTTAAAGTTGGTGTATAAATTTTTTCATCTTTGATTATAAAAAGGTTTGAATTTATAAATTCAGAAACTAATTTATCCTTATTAAGAAGAATACAATTATCAAATCCATTTTCACTAGCATATATTGACGCAACTACATTTATAATTTTGTTATTTGTCTTAATGGATGAAATTAATTGGTTATCTAAGTAATAGTCCTTGTACAGATCAACTTCATAATGACCTTTATTTAATTCGTAAGTATTGTAGTTTATCGATTCGCAAGAGATAATAAATGATGGCGTATTTTTTTTAGGTTTATATTTTCCACCTGAAAATCTAAATATATTAATTCTTATTCTAGAATTTCTAGTTTGAGAAATACTATTATGAATTTTAATAATATTTTCCTTAAAAAATTCAGGTGTATATTTATCTGGAATATCTAGCCTAATAATTCTCATAGAGGACATAAGTCTAAAGTAATGATCTTCCCAAAATAAAATTTTGTCATTAAAAATAATTAGAGTTTCAAAAACAGCATCGCCATAAAGAAACGCTCTATTATTAATTAATTGATCTGAAAGATCAGTAATCTTACCGTTAAAATTAATCATTAAAAAAAGTTAAGAGGATCCAAGAACTTGTTTTAAATCAGCAATTTGACTTTCCCAAAGCATTTTTGATTCCTCAACTTCATCTTCTTCGGAAAAATCTGTTACCATTAATGAAACATCTTTAGTTAATTCATCAACAACAATCTTTATTTCAAAATAATAATTATCATCTTCTTCTAACCATTTAAATTTGACAAACTGATTGTTCTTAGAAGAAATTAATTCAGCTTGTTCCTCAACACCATCCCAAAAAAAGGAGAATATTTTTCCTCTAGAGTTAACATTATCAGCATACCATTCAGAAAGACTCGAAGCGCTTGAAATATACTGATATAACATGTTTGGTGAGGCCTGTATAGGAAATTCAAGTTCATATTTAATTTTATCTGACATCTCAAGGCAATATATATATTAAAATTGAACTTCAAAAGAAAAAATATTTTTTTTCTTTCATGTTTGACTCTTCTTATTTAGTTTATATATTTGAGCCTCAATTTGGCGAGGTAGCTCAGGCGGTTAGAGCGTCGGATTCATAACCCGGAGGTCGGGAGTTCAAGTCTCCCCCTCGCTACAATTTTTGATAATTATTTATAAAATCTTTAAAATCATAATCCTTTTCATTGCCTGAAACCATATTCCTAATTTTAATGAAATTTTGTTGATTCTCAGACTCTCCATAAATTAAAACATCTTTGAAATTATTTTTATTAGCAAATGAAAATTGTTTTGATAATTTAATATTGTCAGGATAAATAAATACTTTCTTTCCTAATCCTCTCAATTCACCTAATAGATTTAAAATTTTACAAATATATTCCTCTCCGAAATTAATAACTAAAATATCGTTGTTGAGTGCTATTTTTTGTGGAAAAAGTTCTTTATCATTAATAACATGAAATATTCTGTCAAGACCAAACGATATACCAATTCCGGAATTATTCTTAAGATTAAAAGCCTCTGTTAGATTTTCATACCTACCACCACCTCCTAAGGAGCCAATATTTGAATCTGATTTTAAATTAACCTCATATATCATTCCAGTATAATATTCTAATCCTCTTGCGAGAGATATATCAAAATCTATATTGATTAATTTTTTGTCTTGACCTATCATATTTATTATAGTTTCTAAATCAGAGAATAATTTTAAATCATTATCACTTAAATAATTCTTAATTAATTTCAAATATTCCTGATGATTAGGATTTTTATTAATAATATCGAAAAGTTTATCAATTTCACTAGAATTTTTAAACTTAGATTTGAGTTCCTCCTTAGTTTTCTCTGCGCCAATTTTATCAATTTTGTCCAATGAAATGACAAAGTCATTAAAATTATCTTTGATACCAATTTTTTTTGCTATTGCGTTTAAGACTTGCCTGTGATTTATTTTAATCACAACATCATTTAATTGTAGTTTTCTGAAAACTGATGAGTATAATTGAATCATTTCAAACTCTAGTAATATTGAATCTGAGCCAATAACGTCTGCATCACATTGAGTAAATTCCTGATATCTGCCTTTTTGTGGCCTGTCTGCTCTCCAAACATTTTGAATTTGAAATCTTTTAAAAGGAAAAGAAATTTCATTTTGATGCTGTGATACATATCTAGCTAGTGGAACAGTCAAATCAAATCTAAGTCCCTTTTCAGAAATTGATGAAATAAAATCACTATAATTTTTATTATTAAATGCCTTTAAATCTGCTTTTGATATTTTTTCACCTGAATTTATAATATTGAAAAGGAACTTGTCACCCTCTGTCCCATATTTATGATATAATGTTGATCTTCTTTCAATTGATGGAGTTTCTATTTCGTTATAACCAAAACTTTCAAAAGTTGAGCTTATAATATCAATTATATATCTTCTTCTTTGTAAGGTTAAAGGATTAAAATCTCTAGTACCTTTGGGATTTAATGGTTTATTTGACATTTATAACCAAATATCACTCTTTTTGAAAAAAATAAAAAATTAAGGGATTACTTTTGTTCTTTAATAACTTCAAATTTAAGTTCAAAGTTAACTTCTCTGTGTAATCTAATATTTGAGGAATAATTACCTGTTTTCTTGATGCTTGAACCTAATTGAATGAATTTTTTTTCTATTTCTATTCCGTTTTCAGCTAATTCCTTTGAAATCTCACTGGAAGTAACAGAACCAAAAAGTTTATCACCCTCGAGAGCTTTAGCACTTATTTTTAAATCTAACTTTTCAAGCTTTTTCACAATCTTATTGGCCTCATCAATTGCTTTTTTCTGCTTATTTTGAGATTGCTTAATTTTTTCTTGAAGAACTTTTTTATTAGATTCAGTAGCTAGAATAGCTAAGCCATTAGGAATCAAAAAGTTTCTGCCGTATCCATTTTTGACAGTGACAAGGTCATCTTTAAAACCTAAATTTTCTACATCTTCTTTTAAAATCAATTCCATTTTAAAATTATTTTAATAAATCAGATTGATAGGGTAATAAAGCTAAGTGTCTTGCCCTTTTAATTGCAACTGAAACCTTTCTTTGGTATTTTAAGGATGTACCAGTTAATCTTCTTGGAAGGATTTTTCCTTGTTCGTTTATGAATTTCAATAAATAATCAGGATCCTTATAATCGATATATTTAATACCAAGTCTTTTAAATCTACAATACTTCTTTCTATTTTTTGTAGATATATCTAGTGGTGTTAAATATCTTATTTGTCCCTGATTACTGTTTAAATTCATATCAGCCATTATACTTTATCTTTTTTTAATTTTTTTCTTCTTTTAACAGCCCAATTATTAGCATCTTTATCAAGAGAAACATTCAAATATCTCATAATCCTCTCATCTCTTTTAAGTTCTGTCTCATAAAGTTCAATTACGTTAACTTCTGAATCATATTCAAAATCAATAAGTGCATAAAAACCACTTAATTTCTTTTGGATTGAGTAGGCTAATTTTTTTAGTCCCCAATTTTCAACATCAATGATTTTACAACCATTATCCTTTAAAAATTTCTCATACTTCTTAATTGCATCTTTGACCTGATCTTCGGACAATGCAGGGTTAAGAATAAAAACAGATTCGTAATGCCTCATAAATTAGGTCGCAAAAATACTGTTTATCTCGAAACAAACAAAAAAAATAAAATTTAATTATAAGGATCAACGTCAATTAAAACCTTAACAGATCTAAATTCAGGATAATTGTGGAATTTCTTTAATATTTTTTTTAGTAATGTTTTTTGCTTTAACAGGTTTGAATCCAAACCAATTTTCAATAAAATATTAACTATGAAAAAATTATTAATCCTTGATACTAATGGATACTCAGGGCCTAAAACTTCCATGTTGCTGTTCTGATTTAAGGTGGCAGCAAGCCACTTAGAGCTATTATAAAGTTTATCATTTTTTTTACTTTTCATGGAAATTTTAATTAATCTTGAAAATGGAGGATAGTTAAATTCTAACCTTTGATCAATTTGGTTCTTATAAAAATTTAAATCATCATTTTCAAAAATTCTTCTGTTTACATAATGGTTAGGGTTTTTTGTTTGAATTAAAACCTTTCCTCTACTTACTGACCTACCTGCCCTACCAGCAACCTGCTTTATTAATTGAAAATATCTTTCATGTGATCTAAAATCTGGATAGTTTAATAAAAAATCAGATTCTATTACGCAAACCAACGAAACATTAGAAAAATCCAGCCCCTTTGTAACCATTTGAGTACCAACTAAAATTTGATAATCATTATTTTCAAAACCTGAAATTATTTTTTTAAAACTTGTCTTTTTTCTAGTTGTATCATAATCCAGTCTTCCCACTCTATACTTGGGATATAATTTTTTAATTTCGTCTTCTACAAGTTGAGTACCCATTCCTTTTCTTTCTAGGGTTTGTAATCCACACGAATTACAAATTTTTGACTCATTTTTACTAAAACCACAATAATGACATTTTAATATTCCTTGGTTCAAGTGAAATGTTAAACTTACATCACAATTTGGACATTGATCAACAGTAAGACAAGCACTACATTGAAGAAATGTTGAATATCCTCTTCTATTTCTAAAAATTATAATTTGTTGATTTTTTAATAAAGTGCTTTCAATCTCTTCCTGCATAATTTTAGGAATAACAGAAAAATCATGATCATCATCACCTAAAAAAATTAATTCAGGTAATTCAAAGTTTCCAAATCTTTTATTTAATTCTACATATGAATACTTATTATTTAACGAATTGTGTAAACTTTCAATACTAGGTGTTGCTGAGGCCAATAAACATCCAGCATTATGTAGTTTTGATAAATAAACTGCTAGATCTCGAGCATTATATAGTGGGCTACTTTCAAACTGTTTATATGATGTTTCATTTTCTTCATCAACTATAACCAATCCAAGATTTTTAAATGGTAAAAAGATAGATGATCTTGCTCCCAATATAAGTTTTGGACTCTTAGAATCAACCAAATCATTCCAAATTTCATATCTAATATTTGGATTAACACCAGAGTGATATACATGTAAGTTTTTAGGAAAATATTTTTCAAGCCTTAACACTAACTGTGTGGTTAAGGCAATTTCAGGAACTAGAAATAATACGTTTAAATTTTTATTAATTATTTCTTTAATTAATTCAATATAAATTTCAGTTTTTCCAGATGAAGTTACCCCTTTGAATAAAACAACTCTTTTCTCATCTAACTCCTTCTTGATATTATTTAATGCTTTTTGTTGATCAAATGTTAAATCAATTGACTTATTTAAATTGTTACTTGTTAAATCAAATCTATCTATTATTATCTTTTTTTTTAATAGAATATTCCTTTTAAATAATGTGTTTATAATTGCTGATGAAACATCTAAATTTTCAGTCAATTTTTTTTGAGACTCTTTATAGTTTGAATCTTTTTCTAAAAAATAATTTATAATTTTTATATGGTTTTGACTTCTTAGTTTAAGTTTAGAAAGATTATCATTGGTTATTTCTTTATTTAATTGAAAAAAAATTTCAGTTTTAGGTTTGTACTTATCATAGATTTCCTCCTTAATTTTTACAGTATTATTTATTGCAAGTTCATTAATTAGCTTAATTGAATCTTTTCCAAATAATTTAACAACATCACTTAATGATATTTCATCAAAACCGGCCATATTGTTGAAAAGATTTTTTGATTTTTGACTTAAATTAGGATCGATTTCATTGGTCAAAATTTCAATTACAGTTTCACTCTTAATAAGAAAAAGTTTTGGAAGTGCGGTTTCTAGCACCTTACCTATTGGACACATATAGTAATCAGCTATCCAGCTAAAAAATTTAATCTGATAATCACTAATACAAGGTTTATCGTCAATTATATATTCGATTTCTTTTAACTCATAGTCATAATTTTTATCCAAAAATTTTCTGAAAACAACAGCAGTATAAAACTTTTTCTTTCCGAAGTTTACAACTACCCTTGAACCATTTAATATATTGTTAAACTCCTCTTTAGTAACAGCATAATTAAAGGTTTTATCAATGGGTAAAGGTAAAACTACTTCAATGGAATTTTTAACAATCAAGATTTAGAGCAAGTTTAATTAATTTAGCAATTTACTTATTTAATATAATTTATGGAATTAATTATTGCTAGTCATAATGAAAATAAGGTTTTAGAATTCAAAAAAAAAATTGGAAAAAATTTTTTAATAAAAAGTTTGTCAGATATCGGTTTTATAGAAGATATCCCTGAAAATGAGGATACAATAAAAAAGAATGCTATTTTCAAATCAAATTACATACATAAAAAATATAATTGTAATGTTTTTTCAGATGATACGGGTCTGGAGATTCAGGCACTTAATAATGAACCAGGTGTTAGATCTGCTAGGTACTCTGGTGAGAATAAAGATTCATTTAAAAATATTGAATTAGTGTTAAAAAAACTAAAAGGTTTTTCAAATAGAAAAGCAAGGTTTAAAACAGTAATTTCATTAATTATAGATAATAAAAATTATTGTTTTGAGGGAGTAGTTAATGGAACAATAATTGATAAACCTAAAGGGGATTCGGGTTTTGGATACGATCCAATATTTGTTGCAAATGATATGAATAAAACTTTTGCTGAAATCTCATTGGAAGAAAAAAACAAAATAAGTCATAGAGCAATTGCAACAAATAAATTAATTGATTTCATAAACAAAAAAAGATTTTAATGTAAGTTTACAAATTCATGAAATTTAATATTTGGTATTTTTTATTTTTTATAATTATTTCAAAGTCATCCTTTGCTCAAGAAAAAGTTATTGGAATAATAGAAAATGATGCAGATTCAAAACCAATCTCAAATGTCCATGTTATTAATTTGAACTCCGTTGTTGGTACTATTAGTAACAAAGATGGAGTATTTGAAATAGATGCTAATGTTAATGATACTCTTTTCTTTTCTTATCTGGGTTTTAAATCAATTAAAGTAAGAGTAACTAATGATCTTATAAAGTTTAAGAATTCTAAAATTAAGCTAACAGAATTAGCTTATGCTCTTGAAGAAATTATAGTTACACCATACAAATTAACTGGATATCTTGAAATAGATGCGAAAAATGTACCAATTAGTAATTCTTACAGATATAGTATACCTGGCCTACCTACAAAAGGTTATGAAGCAGGCTCAAGAAACCCTGGAGCAATAAGTAAAGTTTTTGGGGCAATATTCAATCCAGTAGATTTTCTTTACAATCTTTTTGGTAAAAAACCAAAACAACTTAAAAAACTTCAACTAATGAAAGATGATTTTAGAATAAGGGAACTATTAAACACCAAATTTGATAGAGAAACCCTAGTTGAGCTACTACAAATTCAAAAATTTGATTTAGATGAAATTTTAAGAAATTGTAGTTATTCCGAAAGTTTTATAGTAGGTGCCAATGATTTACAAATTCTTGAGGCAATTAGTCAATGCTATGAAGAATTTAAGTTATTAAACAGAAAGTAATCTCTTATAATATTTTAACATTATCTTTGCATTTTTCATTTTATGAACAAAAATTCAATTAATGCCATATCACCTATTGATGGAAGATACTCCACTCAAACTGATTATCTGTCTGAATTTTTCTCTGAAAAAGCACTTATAAAGTTTAGACTCAAAGTTGAAGTTGAATATTTTATAAAACTGACAGAAATAGGAATAAATCAACTTAGTGATTGGAATAAAAAGAATAACCCAACTTTAAGAAATATTTACGATAATTTTAATGATTCTCACGCCAATGAGATAAAGAAAATTGAAAAAACCACTAATCATGATGTTAAAGCAGTTGAATATTTTTTAAAAAATAAATTTAAATCTTTAGGTTTTGAAAAATATTCTGAATTTATTCACTTTGGCTTAACTTCCCAAGATATAAACAATACAGCGATACCATTGTCGCTTAAAGAATATTTTAATAGTTATTACGATTTACTAGAAAATCTTTTGAAACATCTCAAAGATAAGTCTGTAGAATATAAAGACGTTACAATACTAGCTAGAACTCATGGTCAACCTGCATCACCAACCAAGCTGGGTAAAGAATTTAATGTTTTTATTGTGAGAGTTGAGGAACAATTAAAATATTTGAAAAAAATTCCATTTTCAGCAAAGTTTGGAGGAGCTACAGGAAATTTTAATGCTCACCATATAGCATATCCCAAAATTGATTGGAAAAAATTTGCAGAATCATTTGTTAAAAACATGGGTTTAAGTTTGTCTTTTCCAACCACACAAATTGAGCATTATGATAATTTAGCTGCAATATTTGACAACATTAAAAGAATAAACTCTATTATTATTGATTTTAATCAAGATATGTGGTTGTATATCTCGATGGATTATTTCAAACAAAAAATAAAAAAAGGTGAAATTGGTTCATCTGCTATGCCTCACAAAGTGAATCCTATAGATTTTGAAAATTCTGAGGGTAATTTGGGTATTGCAAATTCAATATTTAATCATCTATCATCAAAATTACCAATATCTAGATTACAAAGAGATTTAACTGATAGCACAGTTTTAAGAAATTTAGGTGTCCCTATTGCACATACCATTATAGGAATAAACTCAACAATAAAGGGAATAAATAAAATTTTGTTAAATAAAAAAAAGATAGATGAAGATCTTGAAAATAATTGGATAGTAATCTCAGAGGCAATTCAAACAGTTTTAAGAAGGGAGGGCTATCCTAAGCCATATGAAGCACTAAAAAAATTAACAAGAAAGAATGAGAAAATTGATAAAATAACTTTTTCTAAATTTATAAATAGCTTAGAAATTAGTGATAAAGTAAAAAAAGAATTAATGAAAATATCTCCATTTAATTACACAGGAATATGAAAAAAAATAAGCTATATTTTGTGATAGGAATAATTGTTATTGCTATTTTATCTAGGCTAATCCCCCACCCTCCAAATTTCACCCCAATAACTGCAGTAGCTTTGTTTTCAATTATTAATTTTAAGAATAAGTATATTGGTTTGGCTATTCCTTTAATATGCCTAATCATATCAGATTTGATACTGGGTATTTCATTGATTAATTTATTTGTTTACTTATCATTTATTATGATTAGTGGAATTGGTTTAATTTTTGGAAAAATAAATTTTAAATCTATACTAATTTCAAGCTTAATTTTCTTTGTCGTATCAAACTTTGGTGTTTGGATTATTGGTTATCCAAAAACATTTGAGGGATTTATTACTTGTTATATTGCTGCTATACCGTTTTTTGGTTGGACAATAGCAGGTGATTTGTTTTATTCTTTTTCTGCAAAGCTATCATTGAATTTTTTTGAGAGAAAGCTATTTTCTATTCATTCAAATTAGGTTTTTCAACAATTTCATTTTCAAGATTTAACTTGATTTTTCCATTGGAAATTCTTGAAATATCTTTGTCAATTTTTCCAAATTCATCGGATGACTTGTTATAGTGATTGACAACAGTTTTTAAAGTATTCCCGAGTTTATCATGATAAAGTTGATAGCTTGCCAAATGGTTTGAAAGGTTTCTAACATTTTTAATTACAGTGTCAATTTCTTTTTCAAATTTTAAGTTATTGAGGGCTTTCATGGTAATTTGCAACATGGGGAATAGACTCATTGGAGATACAATCATTACTTTTTTTAAGTATGCATATGAGACAAGCTCATTCGAATTGATTTTTAAACTCCCTACTCTACTGTTTAATAAGTCCTGATATAAACCATCAGCAGGTATAAACATAAATGCATAATCCAATGTTTTTTCTTGTGGTTTAATATATTTTGCAGTTTCATCAATTCTAGACTTAATATCCTCTTTAAATTTCTTTTCTAATAATTTAATTTCATTTTCATCGCTACTTTCAATCATCCTGTTATAGTTATCAAGTGAAAATTTAGCATCTATGGGTATAATATTATCATTAACCTTAATTATTGCATCTACCATATCTCCATTGTTAAAGGAGTATTGCATTTGAAATATTTCAGGTGGAAGCACATTTGAGAGCAGATTTTCAAGCTGAATTTCACCAAAAATTCCTCTTTGCTTTTGGTTCCCTAAGATTTTTTCTAGCGATTTCATTTGATTAGCAAAACTTAAAACTTGCTCATTAGTTCCCTTAATTTTGGCCAGCTCATTAGTAACATCCTTAATAATCTTATTAGAATCCGCAAATTGTTTCTGCATAGTAGATTTGGAGGATATCTGAAAATCAGAAATTTCCTTATTAATTATCTTTAGCTTAGACTCAATTTCTAATCTACTTTTTTCTGAATTGTCACTTATCTCCTTTCGAATATTTTGTATTTGATTAGATAAATTGTTAGAAAGCTGTATAATTACATCTGAATTCCCCTCACTATTTCCACGATAAATAATAAAAATTAATGTGAGAACAACAATGATAAGAGCTATGATTATTATTAATTCCAAAATTTACTTTGTTAAGTACATTTTCCTTCTGGAATATAATTCATAAAAATCATCGTCTTTTAAATCATCTATGAACAAAATACTCTCGCCAGTACTTTTCATTTCAGGACCTAAATTCTTATTTACATTTGGAAACTTACTGAATGAAAACACTGGTTGTTTGATTGCGAAGCCCTCAAGATCAGGTTTAAATTTAAAATCCTCAATCTTATTTTTTCCAAGCATAATCTTTGTTGCATAATTTACATAAGGTTGTTTGTATGCTTTTGAGATAAACGGAACTGTTCTTGAGGCTCTTGGATTTGCTTCAATTATATAAACAGTATCATTTTTAATCGCAAATTGTATATTAATTAAACCAACTGTATTTAAAGCTAAAGCAATTTTTTTTGTGTGATCTTTAATTTGTTGCATGACGAAATCTCCCAAATTAAATGGAGGAAGTGTAGCATTTGAATCACCGGAATGAATACCACACGGCTCAATATGTTCCATTATTCCGATAATTTGAACCTTTTCACCATCGCATATTGCATCAGCCTCAGCTTCAATTGCTCCATCAAGGTAGTGATCTAATAAAAGTTTATTATTTGGAATTTTTTGTAATAAATCAACTACATGTTCCTCTAAGTCCTCTTTGTTAATAACAATTTTCATTCCTTGACCTCCTAATACATATGATGGTCGAACTAGGATAGGAAAATTAAGGGTATCGGATAATTTTAAAGCCTGATCTGCTGTTTCTGCAACACCAAATTCTGGATAAGGTATATTATTTTCCTTAAGTAACTCTGAAAATGAGCCTCTATCCTCAGCAAGATCTAATGATTTAAAAGTCGTTCCAATTATCTTGACACCATACCTGTCAAGTTTTTCAGCAAGCTTTAAGGCAGTTTGACCACCTAGCTGAACGATAACACCCTCAGGTTTTTCATGCTCTATTATATCATAAATATGCTCCCAAAAGACCGGCTCAAAATATAACTTATCAGCAACGTCAAAGTCTGTGGAAACAGTTTCTGGATTACAATTTATCATAATAGTTTCATAACCACACTCTGAAGCTGCTAAAACACCATGAACACAACAATAATCAAATTCAATTCCTTGACCAATTCTGTTAGGTCCCGAACCTAGAACAATAATTTTCTTTTTGTTTGAAGATGAACTTTCATTTTGGGTATAAGTTTTACCTTTTTTATCAGTTATTTCTTGCTCAAAAGTTGAATAATAGTATGGCGTAAGTGCTTTAAATTCTGCAGCACAAGTATCAACTAGTTTGTAAACCCTATTAATATTATTTTCTTTCCTTTTTTTGTATACTTCACTTTCAAGACAATCAAGCATGTGGGCAATTTGTCTGTCAGCAAAACCTTTCTGTTTAGCTTCTAACAATAGCTCTTTTGAAATATTATTAATATTATAATTTTGAATTTCATCCTCAATATTTGACAATTCCTCGTACTGTTTCAAAAACCACATATCAATTTTTGTTATTTCATATATTCTCTCAAGTGATATTCCAATTTTTATTGCATCATAAATTACAAAAACTCTATCCCAACTAGCAAATTTTAACTTATTGATTATTGTATTGTAGTCCTTATAACCTTTACCGTCCGCTCCTAATCCATTTCTCTTAATTTCAAGGGATTGTGTTGCCTTGTGTAAAGCCTCTTGAAATGATCTTCCAATTGCCATAACCTCTCCTACTGCTTTCATTTGTAATCCTAAAATTCTTTCAGATCCCTCAAATTTGTCAAAATTCCACCTTGGAATCTTTACAATAACATAATCAAGTGTTGGCTCAAATAATGCTGATGTTGATTTTGTTATTTGATTATCTAACTCATCCAAAGAATAACCAATTGCTAATTTGCTAGCAACTTTTGCAATGGGATACCCTGTAGCCTTGGACGCAAGGGCTGAAGATCTAGAAACACGAGGATTTATTTCAATAGCAATTATATCTTCTTTTTCATCTGGACTAACTGCAAATTGTACATTACAACCACCTGCAAAATCTCCAATACTTCTCATCATTTTAATCGCCATATCTCTCATTCTTTGATAAGTTGTATCGGAAAGGGTCATAGCTGGTGCAACTGTGATAGAGTCGCCAGTATGAATACCCATAGGGTCCATATTTTCAATAGTACAAATAATTACTACGTTATCATTTTTATCCCTCAATAATTCTAATTCGTACTCTTTCCATCCAATTAATGCTTTGTCAATCATTACTTCATGAATTGGAGATGCTTCAAGTCCTCTGTTTAGCAATGTGTCAAATTTTTCTTTTTCATAAACAATAGAAGCACCTGTTCCACCTAATGTAAATGATGGTCTTACACAAAGAGGGAAGCCGAACTCTTGAGCTATTTCTTTACCTTTGAGAAAAGAGGTTGCAGTTTCAGATGGAGCATAAGGAATATTTATTTTTTCAAGTAGTAATCTAAATTTTTCTCTGTCTTCAGTAATCTGAATTGCATCAATGTCAACCCCAATAATTTCTACATTAAATTCTTCCCAGATACCCTTTTCTCCAGCTTCTATACATAAATTTAAAGCAGTTTGTCCACCCATTGTTGGTAAAACAGCATCAACTTTGTGTTTCTTTAAAATCTTTTTGATTGAATTTGTATTCAATGGAAGAAGATATATATGATCAGCCATCACTGGATCGGTCATTATGGTTGCTGGATTTGAATTAATTAAAATTGTTTCAATTCCATCTTCCTTTAATGATCTTAGTGCTTGAGAACCTGAATAATCGAATTCACAAGCTTGGCCAATAATAATTGGTCCAGATCCAATTATAAGTATACTCTTTAGATCTTTTCTTAGGGGCATATTTTTGGCTTACCAATATATCAAAAAAAAGGTGTTACTAAAATAGCAACACCTTTTTTTTATAAAATTTTATTAACTCATTTCTTATGATTTGGCTCACTTGAAACACTTAATTTTTTTCTACCTTTTTTTCTTCTTGCTGACAAAACTTTTCTACCCTCAGCAGTTGACATTCTTTCTCTAAAACCGTGTTTATTTTTTCTTTTTCGATTGGATGGTTGAAAAGTTCTTTTCATGAAGAAAATATTTTAAATTTCGGCCAAATATACAATAAATAAATTTTAAAGATTATATAAAATTCTTTTTTTACTTTTACCATAAACAACGACATGTTCAATAAAGTATTCAAGCTTATTTTATCAACTGCAATTTTTGGATATTCAATTCAACAATTCATTGCAGACAATATTGGAAATGGAATTGCTTTAATATTTTTATCATTAACATTTCTTCTTTTATATTTCAAAAATGAAATCTTAATTATTGCTTTTTTAAGAATGAGAAAGCAAGATTTTGATGGGACTGAGAAATGGTTAATGAGGATAAAAAATCCAGAGTCTGCACTAATAAAAAAACAAGTTGGTTATTATAATTATTTGTTTGGTATTGTTTATTCACAGAGAAATTTAACAACTGCCGAGAAATATTTTAAAAAAGCAATTTCATATGGACTAAATATGAATCAAGATCTTGCAATGGCAAAATTAAGCCTAGCAGGAATCCTAATGCAAAAAAGGAGAAAAAGAGAAGCAACACTTCTTTTAAATGAAGCTAAGAAACTTGATAAACATGGTATCCTAGCACAACAAATAAAGTTAATGCAGACACAAATGAAAAGAATCTAGTCCTCTGCAATTATTTTTGGGAGATTTTTATTAAACCAGCTTGCTTTTCTAAGTATTATTGCATGAGTTCCACCACTCAAGAAAATTGCTTTTTTAATATAGATAGATGGAAAAACCAAGTCATTAGAGCCATGGATATGAATTATTTTTTTTAAAGGATTATCCTGATTCCAATTAACTATCTTATCAATGGACCAAATTAAATAATTTTCATCTCTTACAGATAAATATTTTCTATATAACTCTATTCTATTTTTTACTATTGGACCAAAAACAAAAAGAGCTAGGGATTCAAAATCATTAATCCACTTGACATTAAAAAATTTATAGGCTTTAGTTTTTCTACTGAGTTGCATTATTAATGGTAATTCATTTTTAGATTTGACACTGGAGATAATTATTATTTTAATTGGATTAATTAATTTAGAAATCTCCTGAATGATTATACCACCAAAAGAAACTCCAATTAAAACTATGTTTTCTCCCTTAATTTTATTTAAAAATCTTGATGAATAATCTTTAAGTGATTCATTAATATCAGGTATTTCCCATTCTAAATAATGAATAATAAAATTTTTAGGTAGACTTATAAAATCAAAAATTTTAGGATTAGCTGCCATTCCTGGCATCATGTAAACATTGTATATAGTTTCTTGATTCATAGGTCAATACTAAAATTCTATCCAAATTTTGTATATTTGCTTTTGCAAAAATAAAAACTAACAAACTTTATGTCAACTTTAAATATAAATGATAATAATTTTTTGCGACAGTTTGAAGTCAATATTAACGGTCAATTAGCTAAAGTTGAATATGCTCTTCAAGAAAGAAAGATTTTCCTGACAAAAATCATTCTTCCTGATAATACTACAGATGAATTTAAAGAGGAATTTTTAGTTGAAATTTTTGAAATTATTAAAGGAAGAAAACTAAGAATGATGCCTACATCGTCAGAGATTAAAAAGTTTTTAAAAAGTAATAAGGAATATTTAGATTTATTGCCTATCGGTGTAAGGCTTTAGTAACACTAGTTTTGGTTTTTACTCTAACAACCAAGTCATCGTCTATCTCAATAAGTTTACAATCAATAATTTTATCAACTAATTCATTAGACCATACCGATTTGACTCTAATATAATTATCTGTATATCCGAAAATATATCCATCATGGTTTTTGGATTCGAATAAAACTGGCCTTACAGTATTCATATTTTTTTTATAAAAAATCTTTTTCTTTTTTAAGGATAAATCTCTTAAAATCTTACTTCTTTCTGATTTTATTTTTCCTGGAAGCTTTTCAATAAATGTATTTGATTCAGTATTGTCTCTATCAGAATATGAAAAGACATGTAAATATGATATATCTAAATTTTCCAGAAAATTAAAAGTATCCTTAAAATCATTTTCAGTTTCACCAGGGAAACCAACAATTACATCAACACCTATGCAACAGTATGGCATTAGATCCTTAATTTTATTTACTCTGGACTTATATAGATCAGATAAATATCTTCTTTTCATTAGTTTTAAGATTTTATCTGATCCACTCTGAAGAGGAATGTGAAAGTGATTAACAAATTTTTTACTGTTAGTAACAAATTCAATTATATCATCATTTAAAAGATTTGGCTCAATTGATGAAATTCTTATCCTTTCAAGATCATTTATTTTATTGAAATGAGTCATCAATTCTAAAAAATTACTCTCTCTTTTATTAGACTTGGCATCGAATATCCCATAGTCTCCAATATTAACACCAGTTAAAACTATTTCCTTTATGCCGTTTGATACTAAATATTTAGCATTCTCTACCAATTTTAATATTTCACCACTCCTCGATTTACCCCTGGCTAATGGGATTGTACAGTATGTACATTTGTAATCACATCCATCTTGGACCTTTAAGAATGACCTTGTTCGTTCACCTAAAGAAAAAGATGATTTAAAAAAATCAACAGAATTAATTTCACAAGAATGAATCCTTTTATTTTCTTTATTATCTATATTTAAATAATTTAATACTTCAAACTTTTTGTCTGCTCCAATCACAAGATCAACACCTGGAATATTTGAGATTTTTTTTGGTTTTAATTGAGCATAACACCCAATTGCAACAACAGAAGAATCGGGATTACTCTTTTTAACTTTATTTACTAGATATTTAAATTCTTTATCTGCATTTTGAGTAACTGAGCATGTATTTATTATGTAAATATCTGATGTATCATTAAAGCTTACTTTTTGAAATCCTTTTTTGATAAATTCTCTTGAAATTGATGATGTTTCTGAGTAATTTAGTTTACAACCTAATGTTTTGAATGCTACCTTCAATTATTTTTTTTGCAAATATAATTTTATATTCTAAATGATATGATTAAAAGAACTCTAGCAATTATTATATTTTTACTATTAGGATGTGAAAATAACTTAGATAGCTCAAAAGATATATTCAGATATAATGAATATTCAAATATTAGTTCACTTGATCCAGCATTTTCCTCTACATTAAGAAATATTTGGCCAACGCATCAAATTTTCAATGGCTTAGTTAGAATGGATAAAAACCTCAATATTTTACCAGATATTGCTGAAGATTGGACAATCAGCAATGATAAAAAAGTTTACAGTTTTAAAATTAAAGATAATATTTACTTCCATGAATCAACCTACTTTAAAAATGGTGAATCCAGGGTAGTTAATGCACATGATTTTGAATATAGTTTTAATAGATTAATAAATAAGAATATTGCATCTCCAGGTGCTTGGGTTTTAAATAATGTTAAAAGTTTTAAAGCGATAAATGATTCAATTTTTCAAATTGAACTTTTCACAGAATTTAATTCTTTTCTTGAAATTCTAACAATGAAGTATTGTTCTGTTGTACCTAAGGAGATTGTTGATTCCTTGGGTAGCTCATTTTCAAAAAAACCTATAGGAACAGGGCCATTTAAATTCAAAAGATGGGATGAAAATATTAAGTTAGTTTTAGTTAAAAATGAAAATTATCATGAATTTGATGAATCTGGAAATAAACTTCCTTATTTAGACGGAATTTCTATTAGGTTTATACCAGATAAAAAAAGTGAATTTATGGAATTTCTGTCCGGAAATTTAGATTTCATAAGCTCACCTGAAAACACCATTATTGATCAAATATTTAATATAGATGGAAATCTTAATGAAAATTTAAGTGACAAGTATAATCTTTCAAAAAGCCCATATTTAAATACTGAATACATTGGTTTTAATACATCGACAAACCTGAAAGAGGACTTACTTCTTAGAAAGGCAATTAACTACGCCATTGACAGAGAAAAAATGATGAAATTCTTAAGAAAAAATATAGGCTATCCTGCTAAAAGCGGTCTAGTTCCAAATGGATTAAATGATAATTTTTATGCAAATAGATATTTTAAAAATATTGATTTGGCTAGCAAATATTTAAATGAATATAAACAAATTAATAATGTTGAAAATATAACTATAAATTTAACCACTGATGCTCAATATTTAGATGTACTAGAGTTTATTCAATCTGAATTAAAGTCATTAAATATTAATTTAAAAATTAATATTACTCCCCCATCAATTTTAAGACAAGGAAAAGCAACAGGAAAATTCGATGTTTTTAGAGCCAGCTGGATTGCTGATTATGCAAATCCAGAGAACTATTTTTCACTTTTTTACTCAAAAAATCACACACCATTTGGTCCAAATTATACATTCTTTACAAACAAAGAATATGATAGTCTTTATGAGCAAACACTAATAATAAAAGATAAGGAGCAACTCAACAAAATTTACATGAGAATGGAGGAAATTATTTCTGAGTATTCTCCGATAGTGCCACTATATTATGATATGAGCGTTAGGTTAAAACAAAAAAATATTATAGGATTAGATAATAACGCATTAAATATTTTGGATTTAAAAACAGTCTACAAGAAAAATTGAAGTAAGTAATCCTTAGATAATTATTTATCTGGTGAAGAAT
>CACJYD010000007.1 GCA_902597545.1 uncultured Bacteroidota bacterium
TTTATAAATATTTTCTGATTGTGAATCAATTTTATCTCTATCATAAGTCACGGTAGATGTTGGAGCATTAATTTTTTTAAAATCCATAGTTTATGATTTATCGGCTGCAAATATAGCAATTTCTTTCTCTATATCAGTCATCTTCTTTTTGGATTCATCAAAAAACTTGGTTTCTGGATAATCATTGATTAATTCATCATAAACTTTGACTGCATTATTAAGTCTTTCCAAACGCTTTGTAGGAATACTATTGATAGCTAACTGATAAGATGAATCGAACAAATAGTAAAGGGCGTCTTCTCTGTATGATGTTCCAGGGTAGTCTGAAATAAAACTATTTAAAACCTTAATTGCAGATGTATAATCTCTAATTGTATTGTATTGTTTAGCGATTTCAAATGCTTTGTATTCTAATTTAGTATTAAGTTCTTGAATTAAATCATTTGCCTCTGCTAACTTTTCAGAGAATGGATAAAAGTTTATGAAGTTTTGTAATTTTTCGATGGCAGTACGAGTTTCATCTTGGTCTAAACTATGTCTCGGGGATTGCTTGTAATAACAATAGGCACCCAAGAATGCAGCTTCTTCAACTTTTTGACTAATAGGATAAGATTTAACAAAACTTTCAAATTGAAAGGCAGCTAATACATAGTTTTTCCTATTAAGTAAACTGTTTGCATAAAAAAAGGTAATTCTTTCTCCTTGTGGTTTTCCTCTATACTGGGGTTGAATTTGTTCGAATAAAGTACTAGCTCTTCTCCACTCCTCATTTTCATAATACTTTTCAGCCATCTCATATTTGACTTTTATATCTTCATTACGTAATAATTTTTGAAATTCATTACATGAAATAAATAATAGAAAAATTATTGAGTATATTAATTTGTGTATAAAATTTTTCATTTAAACTTTTGTTTTTGACATAAAATCAGAAATTTTCAATTTTAAATCATTAGAAATCTCAGTCAAAGGTAGTCTAACTTTATCACTACACAAATTTAAGCACTTAAGTGCAAATTTTATGCCTGCAGGGTTACCCTCTTCAAATATTAAATTGAAAAAGTCATTTAATATAAAATTAGATTTATCAACTTTGGATAATGACTCAATAACATTTGGTTTATTGTTTTCATTTTCCCAAAGTAAACTTAAATAAGTGTCACTCATTATCGATGGAAAAGCATTGGCTGCTACAGAGATGATTCCATCAGCACCATTTCTTATAGCATCAATCATAGTAAAGTCATCGCCTGAAATTATAAGAAAATCTCTTTTAATTTTTTCTCTTAATTCTATAACTCTATTTGGGTCACCAGATGCCTCTTTAATCCCAATTATGCTTTTACTGTATTCACTTAATTTAATAATTGTATTATTAGAAATATCACATGATGTTCTTCCAGGAACATTATATAAAATTAATGGCAAAGGTGAAAGGTCAGAAATTTTTGAAAAATGCTGAAAAATCCCATCTTGTGATGGTTTGTTGTAATAAGGACAAACAGACATAATTGCTTCAAAACCACTAAAATCATAGTTTGAAATTAAGTCACATATGTATCTTGTATTGTTCGAACTCATTCCTAAAATCAAAGGAAGGCGACCCTTGAATGCATCAGTAAATAAAGAATTTACAAGATTTTTTTCTTGATCATTCAAAACAGATGATTCACCTGTTGTTCCTTGTACAACTACGTATGATATACCATTGAAAAAAAGATGATCGCTAAGCTTATAAATTGCCTCTTTATCTATTTCATTATTTTCAGTAAAGGGAGTAACAACAGCAACACCAATACCAGCAAAAATCGACTGATTTTTTTCGTTTATATAGGGATTTACCTTAAATTTTTTAATTATGTTAGAATTACTCACTTTAAGAAATTTAAATATTTTAATAATTGCTCTCTAAACTTTTTAAAATTATTAAAAATGTCATTAAATATAATATCATTTATGTTTTGATTTGAAGTATCAAAACCAATCCTAATTTTTGCATTTGTTTTGGATGAAAGCAATGTTAAAATTTTATTATCTCCAAAGTAATTGATTAACATATCATAATTTTGCGATATAAATTCATCTGCATCTGCAGAGATTATTTTTCCATAAAAATTTACAGATTTTTCTGATATTCGCATCTCGCAAAAGGGATCATTATAAATACTATTTGAAAAACTAATTATTTTAAAATCTTTCTCTTTAAGACCAATTTCAAAAGCTAAATCAAGAATATCAGAATAATCTAAATCCAAACTAGTATCAACTATACAACCAATTGTTTTTATGGGTTTTTGAAGTTTTCTGCTTGATGACTTTAGAGCAAAAATAGATTCCTGAATTTTTTTATCTAGAAATCTTTGTCTGAACTTATTAATAATTTTTTTCAATTTTCAATTTTAATTTCATATAAATTAACAAACTCTTCAAAAGAAATTGGAGTTAAACCTAAATCCTTTAACCTTAACATCTTGGACGGTCCTGGCTTATTTCCAGCAATAACAATAGATTTTGCTGAAATACTGCTTGAAACTTTACCCCCATTTTGTACAATAATTTCTTTTAAATTTGTTCTATCTATTTTTTCAAAAACCCCGGTTACAATAAAAGTTTTACCTAATAATTTTTTTCCAACATTTTCTGACTTTTTTTGTAAAAAATTTAGTCCAATATGTTTTAATTCATCCAATAGTTTTAAGTTGGATTCATCCTGAAAATATTTTTTTAAACTTAATGCAATTTTATCACCAATTTCATCAACATTCAAAATCTCCTCATATGATGCAGATATTAAATTTTCTAGAGAACCAAAATGATCTGATAATTTTTTTGAAACTGTTTCACCAACATGTCTAATACCAAGACTGAATAAGACTTTATGAAAAGGTTGACTTTTAGACTTATATATAGCTGAAACTAAATTTTGCGCTGACTTTTCTGCCATACGTTCTAACTTTACTAATTGTTCAACTTTTAGATTATATATATCACTGAAGTCTTTAATAATATTTTCTTTTAAAAGCCTCTCAATAGTTTCTGTTCCAAAACCATCAATATTCATTGCTTTTCGAGAAATAAAATGTTTGAATTTTCCAACAATTTGTGGAAAACAATTATTTGAATTCATACAATAATGTTGGGCTTCATCATCATTCTTAATTAATAGACTTCCACATGCAGGACAATTCTTTATAAATGCAATTTTTTTAGAATTTAATTTTCTTAATCTATAATCCACGGAAACTATTTTAGGAATGATTTCTCCGCCTTTTTCAACTTTAAGTACATCATTTTCATATAAATCCAATTTTTGAATTTGTTCCTCGTTGTGTAGAGATGCTCTTTTAACTATTGTTCCATTTATGAGAACTGGCTTTAAATTAGCAACGGGTGTAATTGCACCAGTCCTGCCAACTTGATAAACTACATTAACTAATTTTGTTGTTGCTTGTTCTGTTTGAAATTTATATGCTATGGCCCATCTAGGAAATTTTGATGTATATCCAAGTTGTTTTTGCATACTAAAACTATTTACTTTAATTACTATACCATCTATTTCAAAATTTAGTTTGTCCTTATTCTTATCCCAATAATTTATAAAATCAAAAACTTCATCTATATTTTTACAATATTTATGCGTATTTGATACATTAAATCCTAATTTTTTTAAGGCATTTAATGATTCAGATTGAGTTTTAAATGGATTTGAGTCAGAGATTATTTGAAAAAAATAACATTTTAGTGGTCTTTTTCTTACTTCTTTACTACTTACGAGTTTAATACTTCCTGATGCAGTATTTCTTGGGTTTTTAAAAGGCTCCTCACCATTTTTAATTTTTTTATCATTTAATTTTATAAAATCATTTTTTTCAATAATAACCTCACCTCTAATCTCAAAATCATAATCAACTTTTTGTAGTGTTTCCAAAGGGATAGTATTGATTGTTTTGACATTTTCAGTAACATCATCACCACTATTACCATCACCTCTTGTAAGACCCTGAGTTAGTTTTCCATTTTTATAAGATAGAGAAATTGATACTCCATCCAATTTGAGTTCACATGAATATGAAATATTTTCTGTATTCAAAACTTTTACTAAACGCTCTTTCCATTTTATTAACTCGTCACTGGAATATGAGTTTTCCAGAGAGTACATTGGAAATGAGTGAATTATAGAATTAAAGTTATTGTTCAAAGAGCTCCCCACTCTTTGGGTTGGTGAATTAGAATCATCGAATTCTGGGAATTGCAACTCAAGTTCGTGAAGTTCCTTCAACATTTTATCAAATTCGTGATCAGATATTTCAGGCTTGTCAAGCATGTAATATAAATAATTATGCTTGTGCAATTCTTTCCTTAATAAAGTTATTTTCTTCTCAGCGCTCATATACAGGCTTTAATCATTCTTTTTCGTCCAAAAAGATCTTCTTTGATTTTAATATTTTTAAAGTTATTAATCTTTAATATATTTTTTACAAAATTAATTCTATCTGTATGACACTCAAGATACAATGTACCATTACTATTTAAAGCATCTTTTGAATATTGAATAATTTTTTTATAGAAAATTAAATTGTCATTTCCCTCAACAAAAATAGCAGAATGAGGTTCATTTTTAACTATACTCTCATCTATAAATTGCATCTCGGATTTATCAACATAAGGCGGATTTGAAACTATTAGATCAAATTTATCATTGACCTTTACGTTCTTTAGAATATCAACAATTTTAAAATTAATTTCTAAATTATTTTTGAGAGCATTTTCTTTAGCAATTTTTAATATTAAAGGAGATTTATCCCAAGCATGAACAATTGAACCAGTAATATATTTTTTTAAAATTAATGCGATTAATCCAGACCCAGTTCCAATATCTAAAATTTTACATTTATTTTTCTGATTAAAAATTATCCAATCGCAGAGCTCTATTGTTTCAGGTCTTGGAATCAAAACATATTTATTTACTTTAAATTTTATGTTTTTATGTTCTACTTCACCTATGATATATTGAATCGGTATTTTTTTTTGAATCATTTTAATTTTTGACTCAATTAATGAAATATTTTTTTTAGAAATAATATATAGTGGATCTTGTATATAATTGATTTTATTTATTCCTAAATAGAATTCAATCAACATGTGAAATAATGTATTAATTTCTTGTTGAGAATAATATTCATCTAAGGAATTTGAAAATATTTTTTTTAATAATTTAAGCGTCATAGTTTTAATTTCATCCAAACAGGACATGAATTATGACCGGTATTTCCCAAAGGGGAATCTAATAGAAAAAAACCATTCTTTTTGTACAAATTTTGAGCAGCTATCATGTTATGCATGGTCTCAATATAGCAAAACTGATATCCACTTTTTTTAGCAAAATCCAAACACATTTTAATTAATTTAGAACCAATACCTTTTCCTCTAATATCTTCTAGAAAATACATTTTCTGAAGCTCACAAATATTTTCATTAGACCCTTTAAGTTTAGAGATACCAGCACCACCTTTAATATCACCGTCTGAAATAACAACATAATATTTTGAGCTATTTAATTGATATGATTCATACATAGAATTTAATTCATCATCTTGCAAAGCAGTTCCATGGTCTGGTACACCAAATTCCTTCATTACATTAACTAAAACTTCTTTAACTCTATCGTTATCTTTCATCAGAATTTCTCTAATTTCAATTTTCATTTTATTAAATTAGAATATATTATAAAGATACTAATAAAAGATAGCGATGAACCATGATTTATTGATGAAAAGGTGTATTGATTTGGGTAAAAAAGCACTTGGAAAAACATATCCAAATCCCAATGTTGGTGCACTACTTTTTTATGATGGAAAAATAATTTCAGAAGGTTTTACACAAGAGCATGGAAAAAACCATGCAGAAATTAATGCAATAAAAAAGGTCAATGATAGAGAAATTCTAAAAAAATCTACTTTATATGTCACACTTGAACCATGTTCGCACTATGGAAAAACTCCACCTTGTTGTGAAGCGATATACAACAAGCAAATAAGAAAAGTAGTAATTGGTATTAATGACCCAAATAAGTTAGTAAACGGAAGAGGAATTAGTTTTTTAAGAAATAATAATATTGCTGTAAAAACAAATATTTTAGAGGATGAATGTAAGAAACTACACAAAAGATTTCTCACTTTTCAAAATAAAAAAAGACCTTATGTAATTTTGAAATGGGCTGAATCATTTGATGGTTTTATTAGTCCAATTAATAAAAAAAATAAAAGGCCTTTCTGGATATCAAATGAATTTAGCAGACAACTTGTGCATAAATGGAGAAGTCAGGAACATGGAATTTTAATTGGTGGTAAAACTTACATCGATGATTCTCCAATTTTAAATTCAAGATTATGGGATAATAATAATCCAAAAAAATTTGTATTAACAAATAATACTAATATTAAGGATTCTAAATTTTTAAAAATAAATTATAAAAATAAATTGTCAGCAAAACAAATTTGTGAAGAACTTTACAAAAGCGATGTACAGTCAGTAATTGTAGAGGGTGGAACAAAAACACTAACTACTTTTATAAATGATGGTATTTGGGATGAAGCTAGAATTATTCAAAGTTCTAAAACTATTGTGGAGGGAATAAAATCTCCAAAAATTAAAGGAAAAATCAAGAGAGAGTTAGAACTATCAAATGATCGAATTAAATTTATTGTTTCTAATTAACAATAGCTTCCAATATTTTTTTTGGACATCTAATTGGCTTTCCTGTTTTTTTATTTAAAAAAACAAGCTTTGTGTATCCTTCATTAATTAATTCTTTTTTTCTATAAATATTATATTCAAATTCAATTGAGTATGATGGCTTTTTAATCAAATAAGTTTTAATTAATAATTCATCCTCAAAGAAAGCTGGTTTTCTAAAAACCATGTTAGTTCTTATAACAGGTAAAATTATATTTTCTTCCTCCATTTTTTTATAAGAAAAACCAACTTCTTTTAACCATCCCAATCTGCCAATTTCATAATATTTCAAATAATTGCTATGGTGAACATATGACATTGAATCAGTCTCAGAATATCTAGCGACAATGGTTGTTTCATATGATTTTTTTGATTGCAGAATAAGCTAATTTTAGTGAGTCTATAATATCAAAAAAACTTTTTTAAAATTCAATAGTAAAATCATTTTTTTTTAAAAAAAAAATGTACATATTTGTTTGACCTATTAACAATTGGATCCTCACTACGGTTCAAATGTTTAATAACAACAATTTTAAAAAGTATTATAAGTATGAGCTTAGAATCTGTATGGAATAACTGTCTTAACTTTATAAAAGATAACATACAGGATCAAGCATATAAAACTTGGTTCGAACCAATTCAACCAGTCAAACTTGATGATAATGTTTTAAGTATTCAGGTACCTAGTAAATTTTTTTATGAATGGCTTGAAGAACATTACGTTAAGCTCCTTAAGATTGCTTTAAATAAAGAACTTGGAAAAGATGCAAAGCTTGTCTATGTTATTAAAATGGAAAACTCTTTTGGATCAACAAAATCGTTCACCGAAAAGATTCCAAGTGATTATAAACCCAAAGTTGAGTCCCAAAAAGTAGAGGGTTCTTCGTCTTACTTTAAAACTGAATTAACAAACCCGTTTGTAATTCCTGGTATTAAAAACTTAAAAATTGACTCTCAATTGAATCCGAATTATAATTTTAATAACTTTTTGGAAGGTGATTCAAACAGACTTGCAAGGTCAGCAGGCTATGCTGTATCAAACAGACCAGGCGGTACATCATTTAACCCACTTTTAATTTTTGGAGGTGTTGGTTTAGGAAAAACACATTTGGCTAATGCTATTGGAATAAACATCAAACAAAAGTTTCCTGATAAAACAGTTTTATATATATCTGCTGAAAAATTTACCCAACAGTATATTGAGTCAGTGAAAAAAAATAATAGAAATGATTTTATTCATTTTTACCAGCTTATTGATGTTCTAATCATTGATGATGTTCAGTTTTTTTCTGGAAAATCAGGAACTCAAGATGTCTTTTTCCATATTTTTAATCATTTACATCAAAATGGAAAACAACTGGTTTTAACCTCTGATAAAGCTCCTGTTGATATGCAAGAAATTGAACAAAGATTATTATCTAGATTTAAATGGGGGCTTTCCGCTGAATTACAAACACCAGACTATGAAACTAGGATTTCAATTGTCAAAAATAAATTGAACAGAGATGGTGTGGAGATGGATGAGGAAATAATTTTTTATGTTGCCAAACATATAAAAACAAACGTTAGAGAATTAGAAGGAGCTATAATTTCTTTGATGGCTCAATCCTCCTTTAATAGAAAAAATATAACTATCGATTTAGCAAAAGTCATTGTTGAAAAATTTGTTAAAAACACAAAAAAAGAAATATCTATTGATCATATTCAAAAAGTTGTTTCAGATTATTTTCAAATGGATGTTTCAACGTTACAATCCAAGACCAGAAAAAGACACATTGTTCAAGCAAGGCAACTTGCAATGTTTTTCTCAAAAAAGTTTACAAAAGCTTCACTTGCTAGTATAGGAACAAAAATTGGTCATCGTGATCATGCTACGGTTCTTCATGCATGCAAAACTGTGGATAATTTAGCATTCACTGATAAGCAATTTAGAAAATACGTTGAGGATTTAAATAAAAAATTTTCAGACTAGTTTATAGTTTAGGTTTTCTCTCAAAGGGGATATCTTCGATATCGTAATCTTTAAATATTCTCATGTAATCTGAAATTGAAGTTCCATTTGCATCCTTCTTATTTAAATTAGCATCACAGTGACTTCTTAAATATTTTTTCACATTTCCTGGTCCTGATAAATGAGCTGCAGCAATTATACCCGACTCACTTACATATACGCCTCCTAAATATCTGTTTGAATACCATGAAATTTCTCTTCTCAATATCCATTTATTCCTCATTACATTCATTAAAAAGATTTTCTCCTGCAACTCTGGGTTATTTTTATAATTCACAAGATTAGTAACACCGTACATTTTCAGCGTACCTTTACCAAATTGATATTTTCCTATATAACCAAATCTATTTATTTTATCATAATCAGAACCTGACTCAAAAAAACCAAGAAAATTCTTAAACCCTACAAAATCTCTCTCAGTATATGGAATTGGTAAATAATTCAAATTAGAATTATCTTCTGATTCAACTGAATATTCGAAGTTTAAATTAGAGGTTGGTAGGTCTGTACTGCTAAGAAAAAAAACAGCTAAAAAGTAAATTAAAAAAATTTTAAAATTAAAATACATTACTGTAAACAAGCAACTAATTTAATTTAGTTTTTCGGCAACAAACATAATGATTTTTATAATTATCTGATTTTCAGATTATTATCTTTTTATGTTTCTTTCTTTTAACCAGCGAGTATATTGTCTTTTCTTTTTATTATGTTCGCTCAAAGTTCTTGAAAAAAGATGATATCCGGGATTAGATACATCTGCAACAAAGAAAATAAAAGGGTTTTTTGAGTAATTAATTACGGCCTCGATTGAAGATATGTCGGGTGTAACAATTGGTGCTGGTGGCAATCCTTTAATGTAATATGTATTAAAACTAGATTTTATTCTTAAATCTTTATATAAAACTCTTCTAATTACCTTGTCAAAACCATCTCTCTGCTTAATACTGTATACAACAGTTGGATCTGCTTGCAACTTCATGTTTTTTTCTAAACGATTTAAATATACACCAGCAATTGTAGGTCTTTCATCTACTTTTGGAGTTTCTTTTTGAACAATAGAGGCCAAAACCATAACCTCTATTGGATTGAGATTGATTTCTTTAATTTTATTAATTCTTGTTTGATTCCAGAAACTATCAAACTCTTTAACTATTCTTTCTCTAAACTCTGTTGCATTCGTATTCCAAAAAAACTGGTAAGTATTAGGAATGAATAAAGAAAAAACAGATTCATCAGTTAAACTCAATTCATTTAAAAATTTTTTGTTTGTAAAAGCTTTCATAATACTTATACTATCTGCTTCAATTTTCTTAGATACTTTACCTGCTAATTCACTCAAAGTTTCAATATTATTGAAAGTAAGATTTAATGGAATATTACTGGACCTTAAGGAATTCACTATATCATTGTTGTTATCACCACTATTAATCAAAAATCTTCCTGCTTTTATATTTTTCGAATATTTCTTTCTTTCAGCTGCTTTTTCAAATGTTTCAATATTAACTAAATAGTTAGATAATGAGTCTAATATCTGAGAGAAAGAGCTATTGGATGGAATTTTCAGAAAAATAGATTCACTTTCAAAATTTGTATTTTTTTCAAAAAAAATTGTGTAGAAATTGTAAGTAAAGTACCCCGCAACGCAAATCAGTATAAAAATAAAAATTGACTTAATTTTCTTCATAATTGTATATACCAGAAAAAACTTTTTCTACTTCCCCAGATAAGTAAATATCATAAAAATTATTATTATCATGTTTAAAATCTACAATTAAATCCCCGCCCTTTGTTTTAACGATAACTTTCTGACTTTTTGATTTTAAAAAAATAGAAGTTGATAATGCTGCTGCAACCGCACCTGTCCCACATGAAAGAGTTTCGTTCTCAACACCTCTTTCATATGTTCTTAGATTCACAATATTTTCGTTAATGATCGACAGAAAATTTACATTCACACCCTCATTTTTAAATAATTTTGTTTTTTGAATTTCTCTTGATTCAGGTATTATATCAATATCATTCAATTTATTTTTTCTTATAACAATATGAGGAGAACCAGTGTCTATAAAAATATTTTCATCAACAACTTTATATTCAGAAACATTATTCATAGATATTTTTACAAAATTGCCGTTTACAACTGAGGAATGAACACCATCACACGCAATGAAATCTGAATTCTCTCCTACAATTTTTTGGCTGTAACAATGATGGACAACACATCTTCCCCCATTACCGCACATAGTACTAATATTCCCGTCTGAATTATAATAAGTCATTTTAAAAGGATATTCACTAGATTCGTTAACAATAATTAATCCATCAGCACCTATTCCAAATTTTCTATTACAAAGTTGTTTGATTATGTCTTTGGTGAGATTTGGAAGGGTTTTTGATAAATTATTGATGATGATAAAATCATTTCCACAACCATGATATTTTTCAAAACTTATTTTCATTTTCCAATATGTAAATATAATCTATCATGTTAAAAAGAAGTTAAATATTAAAAAAGAAAAATTTAAAAAATTAATTTTATAAAAAAAGAATTATGAGAAAGCTTAGTTTATTAAATAAAATAATTGTTCCCATTTTTTTAATCATTTTAATCCTTGTTATATATGATAAAAATGAAAAGACCAATAATAATGATAGTACTGTTTTAAATACCATATTAAGCTCTGAAAATATAAATAATCAAATTCAACAAAACAGAAATTTTGTTGTAAGGAATCCTGATTTTACTGTTGCAGCTGAAAAAACTATCAATACTGTGGTGCATGTTAAAAACACTGCTAAATCTAAAGGTTCTAATAGTCTATGGGATCTTTTTTATGGCAATTCTGATGATCGAACAACTGTTGGTACTGGATCTGGTGTAATTGTTTCAAGTGATGGTTATATAATTACAAATAACCATGTCATAGAAAATGCAACTGAAATTGAAATTACAACCAATGACAATAAATCCTTTAATGCTGAACTGATAGGAACAGACAAAAACTCTGACATAGCTGTTTTGAAAATTGATGGACCTTCAAAATTTCCTTACATACGATTTGCAGATTCAGATGAAACAAAGATTGGAGAGTGGGTTCTTGCTGTTGGTAATCCTTTTAATTTGACATCCACTGTTACAGCTGGAATCATTAGTGCAAAATCAAGAGATTTAAATGATTATGATTCAAAGAACCAATCATTTATACAAACTGATGCTGCTGTAAATAGTGGTAACAGTGGTGGAGCATTAGTGAATATTAATGGGGACTTAATTGGAATTAATACTGCTATTCAAAGCACTAATGCAGGTTTTATAGGTTACTCATTTGCGGTACCAAGTAACATTGCAAGAAAAATTTATGAGGATATTTTAGAATTTGGAGATGTTCAAAGAGGTTTATTGGGTGTTACTGGGCAAAGTCTAAACTCACAAAATGCCGGTGAACTAGGCATTAATCAGACAGAAGGGTTTTATATTAATGATACCGATCCCAATATGGGTGCCCACATTGCCGGAATAAGAAAAGGTGACATTATTCAACAAATTGATAATGTCAAGATTAATAAATTCTCTGATCTCTCAGGTTATTTAAATTCAAAAAGACCTGGTGATAAATTAAATGTTAGAATTTATAGAAACAACAAATCAATGGATGTCGGAGTAAGACTAAAAAGAAGTACATACGTACAATTTTATGGAATGCAACTAAAAGATGCTAGTGAACAAGAGTTAAATGACTTAAATAGTGATAATGGTGTCGTAGTTGTAATAAATAGAAACGGAACTCTTTTTAGGATGGGTATTAGATCTGGTTACATCTTAACTGAAATTAATAATGTAAAAATTGAGAATACCAAAGACCTCAAAGCATTTGAAAGAGAAGATATATTTCAGTTTACATTCGTTGACTTAAATGGTGAGAAAGAAAAACTTGTTTTTGATTAAAAAATGAAAACAATTGACATAATTAGTGCAACTCCAGAGTTATTAATTAGTCCTTTTTCAGGCTCTATTATGAAAAGAGCAATAGAAAAAGAAATTGTACAAGTTAACTTTCATGATTTAAAAGATTACTCTAATAAAAAAAGAAAACAAATTGATGACTATCAATATGGTGGAGGGTCTGGAATGGTATTGATGATTGAACCAATTGATAATTGTATTAGCCATTTAAAAAAAGATAAAGATTATTCTGAAATAATTTTTATGACACCAGATGCTGAAAAATTAACTCAAAAATTATCAAATAAGCTATCAATTGCAGGTAATCTGATTATTTTATGCGGACACTATAAAGGTGTTGATCAAAGAGTTAGAGATAATTTAATAACAATGGAATTATCAATTGGTGACTATGTGCTTTCTGGTGGAGAACTACCAGCAGCTGTACTTTGTGATTCAATAATAAGACTAATTCCAGGAGTTTTAAATAACGAAACATCTGCACTCGAAGATTCATTTCAGGACAATAGTATTGCTCCACCAGTCTACACAAGACCCGCCTCATATAAAAACATGGATGTTCCTGAGGTTCTTATCTCAGGTGATTCAAAAAAAATTGATCAATGGAGAGAGGGAAAATCTGATGAAAAAACTAAACTATTAAATAATTAATTAGACATCAAATAATTTTTTTTTTATCATAAAATATGTAAGTTTGCCACCTCTTGATTAACCTCTGGATACGCGAAAGTTGATCAAATTAAAAATTTTTAAAATGAAGTCTTTACTAAAATACGTTCAAGACGAATTTATAACTCAGAAAGAATATCCTGATTTTAAATCAGGTGATACCATAACTGTTTATTACGAAATTAAAGAAGGTGAAAAATCAAGAACACAGTTTTTCAAAGGAGTTGTAATTCAAATCAAAGGAACAGGAAAAACAAAAACATTTACAATTAGAAAAATGTCTGGAACAGTGGGAATTGAAAGAATATTTCCATTTAACCTGCCTACAATCAAAAAGATCGAAGTAAATAAAAAAGGTAAAGTAAGAAGATCAAGAATATATTATTTCAAAGAGCTTAGAGGTAAAAAGGCAAGAATCAAAGAAGTCAAAAAATAGTTTTAATGTCAAAAATTAAAGTCAATAATCCTGTAGTTGAGTTAGATGGTGATGAAATGACAAGGATTATTTGGGATTATATTAAAAAAAAATTAATTCTTCCATACATAGACCTAGATATAAAATATTTTGATCTGGGAATTAAAAACAGAGATTTTACTGACGATCAGGTCACAATTGATGCCGCTAATGCAATTAAGAAGTATAATGTTGGTATTAAATGTGCTACAATTACACCAGATGAGCAGAGAGTAAAAGAATACACTCTAAAAAAAATGTGGAGATCACCTAATGGGACAATTAGAAACATTATTGGTGGTACAGTTTTTCGTGAACCAATCATTATGAAAAATATTCCAAGGTATGTGCAAGGTTGGGTTAAACCAATTTGTATTGGTAGACATGCTTTTGGTGACCAATATAAGGCAACTGATTTTCTTACCCATGGAAAAGGGAGATTAACCATGACATTTACACCTGAAAATGGTGATGAAGAAAAGACATGGGAAATATATAATTTTCAAGAGGATGGTATTGCGATGGGAATGTACAACATAGAATCTTCAATTTATGGTTTTGCAAGATCATGTATGAATAGAGCTGTATCAAAAGGATGGCCTCTATATTTATCAACAAAAAATACTATTTTGAAAGCTTACGATGGAAGATTTAAGGACATTTTTCATGAGGTTTATGAGAACGAATTCAAAGAAAAGTTTGAAGAAATAGGTATTACATATGAACACAGATTAATTGATGATATGGTTGCAGCTGCGATGAAATGGGAGGGTGGTTTCGTCTGGGCGTGTAAAAATTATGATGGTGATGTACAATCTGATACTGTTGCTCAAGGATTTGGATCATTGGGATTGATGACTTCAACATTACTAACACCAGATGGTAAAACTATGGAAGCTGAAGCTGCTCATGGAACAGTTACAAGACATTATCGATTACATCAAAAAGGAAAAGAAACTTCAACCAACCCAATTGCATCAATTTTTGCTTGGACTAGAGGCCTAATACACAGAGCAGAGTTAGATTCTAACAATGAGTTACTAATATTCTGTAATCTTTTAGAAAAAGTTTGCGTTGAAACCGTTGAATCCGGAAAAATGACAAAAGATCTTGCATTACTAATCCATGGAAGTAATTTAAAAAGACAGCATTACTTAAATACACAAGAATTTTTAGATACTATAAAAGCAAATCTTGATGCAAAGGTTTCTTAAATTCTAAACAATTAAACACAATTTTATTAATTTGTATATGTGAAAAAGATCTTTCTCTTAGTCATATTCCTTTTTTCGCTAAATATAAATTCACAAAATAACTTTACTTTCAGTGGCTATGTTTTAGATAGTCAAACTAATGAACTAGTTATTGGAGCTAGTGTTATTATTGATGAATTAAATATTGGTACAATAACAAATAGTTATGGGTTTTTTTCAATTACCGTTAAAGAAGGTGACTACAGTGTAAAAACCCAAAACTTAGGCTACAAAGATGATCTTCAAATCATAAGTTTAAATAAAAATATTATTCTTAATATTTATCTCGCTGAAGAAGTTGAATCCCTTGACGAAGTTATAGTAATGGAAAATACGGAAGATATAGATATTGAACTACCAGTACTAAGTTTAAATATTATCTCTGGAAAAACCATTAAGCAAACGCCAGTCGTTTTTGGTGAATCTGATATATTGAAAACGATACAACTTTTACCTGGTGTGTCTAGTGCTGGAGAAGGTGCATCGGGTTTTAATGTAAGAGGTGGTGCAGCAGATCAAAATCTAATTTTATTTGATGAGGCAATTATTTATAATTCATCGCACCTTTTTGGATTATTTTCTGTTTTTAACTCAGATGCAATTAAAGAAGTAAAATTATATAAAGGGGGAATACCCTCGTCCTATGGAGGAAGATTATCATCTGTTCTTGATGTTTACCAAAAAGATGGAAATAATCAAAATTTTTCAATGAATGGAGGAATTGGTGCAATTTCTAGTAGACTTTTAGTTGAAGGACCTATTCAAAAAAATCAAAGTTCTTTTTTAGTTGCATCAAGGGGAACATATGCTCATCTGTTTTTGAAGCTGACAGATATAGAAAACATCGCATATTTTTATGATTTAAATACAAAGTCAAACTTTGTAATTGATAATAAAAATAAAATTTTTCTTTCAGGATACTTCGGAAGAGATCTTTTTAAACTCGATGGAACTTTTATGAATACGTATGGGAATAGTACATTAAATCTAAGATGGAATCATTTAATAAACGAAAAAACATTTTCAAACACTTCATTAATTTTTAGTGATTATTATTATGGATTACAATTAGACTTTGTTGGTTTTGATTGGAATTCTGGAATAAAAAACTTGAATTTCAAATTTGATTTAAAAAACTATTATTCAAATATTTTTCAATTTAATTATGGTTTAAATGTAATTTATTATGATTTTAACCCTGGTACGATTGGACCTTTGACGCCTGATTCTGGATTTAACTTTTCTAGATTAAATAAAAAATATGCTTTTGAAAACTCTACCTATTTCGATGTAATTCATAAGATAAATAGTCAATTATCCATGAGATATGGAATAAGGTTAAATCAGTTTTTAAGACTTCGACAAAATGGACTTCAGCAATATGCTAATGATGATCCATTATATTATGATAATGATCTAAAAATATATGATCCTGCAACCCCAACAGCAGGAAATTTTGATAATAATTCATCAGTTTTTAAAACTTATAATAACATCGAACCTAGAATTAATATCTCTTATTCATTTAATAATCAAAGTATAAAAGCTAGTTATAATAGACTGAATCAATATTTACACTTAATTTCAAATACAAGCTCACCTACCCCATTAGATATTTGGGTTCCGAGTGGACCTTACATTAAACCACAAAAACTAGATCAATATGCTTTGGGTTATTATAAAAGAATAAAAAATATAAAAATTGAAACAGAAATTTTTTTCAAAAAAATTAAAAATAGACTCGATTATATAGATGGTGCAGATTTAGTAGCGAATGATAATATAGAAACCGTTATTTTACCCGGAAAATCACGTGCTTATGGGTTTGAAATATTATTGAAAAAATCTGAGGGCAGACATAAATTTATGGTTGCATACACCCTATCAAAATCAGAACAAAAAACACCAGGAAGAAATTCTCTTGAGGATGGAATTAATTTTTCAAATTGGTATAATACACCTTATGACAAACCACATGATTTTAGTATTAATTCAGAATATATTTTAAGTAAAAAATTAAAAATCGTTGGTAATTTTATTTATCAAACTGGACAACCTACAAATTACCCTAATTCTCAATATACTTACATGAACTTAAATGTTCCTAATTATGGTAAGAGAAATTCACAGAGACTTCCAAATTATCATAGAATGGATATAAATCTTACTCTTACTCCTGATAAGAAAAATAAAAAAATTGAAAGTTCATGGGTTTTCGGAATCTATAATTTGTATGACAGAGATAATGCATCATCAATCATATTTAGAAGAAATAACGAAACACTTAAAAATGAAGCTGTACAAATTTCAATTTTTGGCATTGTACCATCGGTAACTTATAATTTTAAATTCTAATGAAGAAAATATTTAGTCTTTTATTTTTGGTCTTAATTTTTGGATGTGAAAAGGTAATTAATTTAGATTTAGACTTTTCAAATCAAAACTATGTAATTGATGCAAAAATCAATAAACATGTTAATTCATTATCAGGGTTTTCAGAGGTTAATATTAGTAAATCCAGAGAATATTTTAGTGATAATATAAATTATATAAATGATGCAGTTGTTAAAATAATTGAAAAAGAGACAAGTAAAGAGTATGTATTAGAATTTGTTAAAGATGGAAAGTATCAAATCAATATCCCTAACATTTTAGAATCTAGTGAATATGAGTTAATTGTCATTCATGATAATTATCAATTTTCATCGTTAGAAAAACTAACAAAATCAAGTTTAATAGATAACGTAGTTCAGGGGGATAGAAATTCTCTGAGTGGAGATGAAATAGAAATAATTACAACTTTTACAGATTTAGATCAAATGGATAATTATTTTTTATTTGAGTTTGGTGATAAGGGAAATTTGCAACCTGCAAGAGATTTATACATAAATGGGAACAGTTTCTCTTTTTCATATTTTATAGAGAAAACTGAAATACCTAATTCAAAAAAATTAAAAGTTAAAATGGAAGGTATTGATTATAATTATTTTAAATATATGATTCAAGTTGTAATACAAACAAACACACAAAATGGTCCATTTTCTACCCCACCAGCACCAATAAAAGGAAATATTTTAAATATAAAAGACTCTAATAGTGTGGTGTTCGGTTATTTTAAAGTTTGTGAGTTTGATGAATTTATACTTGAAGACATCATAATTGATTAATTTTAAATAATGGAATTTAACAAAATAACAGAGTCAGACTCAAACCATAATAATCTTGAATTAAAAACAACTAAGGATTTGGTCAATATTATCAATAGTGAGGATATGACTGTTGCTAAATCAGTAAAAAAAATACTTCCGAAATTAACAGAATTAATAGATAAAATTTATAACAAAATGTTAAATGGAGGAAGGTTGTTTTACATCGGAGCTGGAACAAGTGGTAGATTGGGAATTCTAGATGCCTCTGAATGTCCTCCGACTTTTGGAGTTTCTGATAAATTGGTTATTGGATTGATAGCAGGTGGAGATAAAGCAATAAGAAAATCCCAAGAATTTGCAGAGGATAATTTAAAACAAGGATGGCTTGATTTGTTAAAACACAAAATAAATAATAATGATTCAGTGATTGGAATTGCAGCTTCAGGAACTACCCCTTACGTCATAGGTGCTATTAAGACCTGTAGAAAAAAAGGAATATTAACTGGCTGTATAACCTGTAATTTAAATAGTCCATTAGGTTTATCATCAGAATATCCTATTGAGGTAGTTGTGGGTCCTGAAGTAGTAACTGGCAGTTCAAGAATGAAAGCAGGTACGGCTCAAAAGCTTATTTTAAATACTATTTCAACTACATTAATGATTAAACTTGGTAGAGTTAAGGGTAATAAAATGATTGATATGCAATTAGCTAATAATAAATTAATTGATAGAGCCGAAAAAATTTTAATGAAAGAGTTAGAGATTGATTTAAAAAAAGCACAGAGTTTACTTAGAAAAAATAAAAGCGTTAGAAAATCGTTAGAATCTCAAAATCAAAAATAAATTGAATCAGTATAAAAAAACATGGCCAATAAGTGTTGAAAAAGAAATAGATGCTAGTACTGAAAAAATTTGGAATATTATTTCTAAAGAAGGCAATTTAAATCTTGTTCATCCTTTTTGTAAAAATAATTATGCCCTAGCATGGGCATCTGAAAATTCTGTTGATGTTCTTGAATATTTAAATGGATTAACATTTATTCGAGAATTTAAAACATGGAATCCAGGTGAAGGTTACAGCTTATTGATTGGAACAAAAAAAGGAAAAAAATCATATGTCGAATGGAAGATTACAACTAGAAATAAAAAAAATTATCTTTCAATAACAGTTTATACGCATTATATGAAAAATTATCCAAAATTCATTTCCTTCTTCCCATATGAATTTATGATTAAACCTAACCTTAAAAAATATTTACAAAGTGTTATAGGGGGAATAAATTACCATTTATTAAACGATAAAGTTGTGCCCCGAAATTACTTTGGAGAACATAAATGGTTTTCTAAGAAATAGATTTATTTCTTTTTTAGAGTATCGTACATAACAGGTGTTGCAACAAAAACAGAGGAATAAGTTCCAATTAGAACTCCAACAATTAATGCGAACATAAAACCTCTTATTGATTCACCTCCGAAAATAAAAATTGATACCAATACAACTAATGTGGTGAATGATGTATTTAACGTTCTGCTTAGAGTACTGTTTAATGCACCATCGACAATTCTTGGTAATTCCCAGGATGTATTTATATTTCGATATTCTCGAATTCTATCAAAAACAACAACAGTATCATTTAAAGAATAACCAATAACTGTAAGGACAGCTGCAATAAATGCTTGGTTAATTTCCATATTAAAGGGCATAAATGAGTAAGTCAAAGAGAAAATACCTAATACAACCAGAACATCATGAAAAACTGCAGAGACTGCACCAAGTGAAAATTGCCAATTCTTAAAACGCAATAATATATATAGGAAAACTATTATTAATGATCCAAAAACAGCAAAAAATGAATTTTTCTTTATATCGTCAGCAATGGTAGGTCCAACTTTGATCGATGACATAATTCCAACTTGCTTATCTTCGTCACCATTTACAAATTCATCAAGAGAAATATTCTCAGGCATAAATTGAATCAGATCTTGATATAAAATACTGTTTATTTCGTCGTCAATGTCAGATGAATCACTATCAACTTTGTAATTAGTAGTAATTTTTAGTTGATTATCTGAGCCAAAAGTTTTCACTTCCGCGTTCCCTAAAACTTGAATTAAATTTGATTGAATTTTTTCCTGCGAAACTGGTTGTTCAAATCTCACTACATATGACCTACCACCAACAAAATCTACACCTTGATTTAGTCCATTTAAAAATAGTGAAGAAAGACCAATTATGATAAATGTTCCTGAGATAACATATGATACTCTTCTTTTTATTAAGAATGATACTTTTAAATTACTGAGTAAGTTTTTTGTTAAAGAGGTTGAAAAATCTAATTTCTTAGATTTAGAAATATGATTTTCAACAAGCATTCTCGTAATAAAAATAGCCGTAAACAAAGAAGTCATTATACCAATTAAAAGGGTTGTTGCAAATCCTTTAATTGGACCAGTACCAAAAATAAATAGTACTAATGCAGTGACACCAGTTGTAATATTTGCATCTAAAATTGATGATAAAGCATTACTAAAACCATCTGAAACAGCCTGCTTAAGACCCTTTTCACGTCTTAGCTCCTCTCTAACTCTTTCAAAGATTAGTACATTGGCATCAACAGACATACCTATAGTTAAAACAATACCAGCTATGCCAGGTAAAGTAAGTACAGCTCCAAGTCCTGAAAGAAATCCGAAGATTAAAACTATATTTAAAACTAAGGCAACATCAGCAAATAAGCCAGCTCTTCCATAATAAAAGTACATCCAGATAAGGACTAATAAAAGAGCAATCAAAAATGAATTAATACCCTTCTCTATAGATTCTTTACCTAAAGATGGACCAACAATCTCAGATTGAATAATATCTGCAGATGCAGGTAATTTTCCAGCTCTAAGCACATTAGCTAAATCTATTGCATCATTTAAAGAAAAATCTCCTGTTATTTCAGATCTCCCACCAGAGATTGGACCACTTGTAACACCTGGTGCTGAATAAACAGTTTCATCTAATACTATTGCAATGTTGTAAGAATTTTTATACGCATCACCAGTTAAATCCTCCCAAATTTTTGCTCCTCTACCATTCATTTGCATATTAACTGCTGGATTACCGACTTGGTCATAGCCTTGTGATGCATCTACAACAACACCACCACCTAAAGGTGGGATATTGTTTCGATTAGCTTTTATGACATATAAATCAACAATTTTAGTTTCCGGGTCAGGTATTCCCCACAAAAACTTAGTGAATCTTTTACTTGATGGCAATAATTGACGAACCTTTGGATTGTTTAGATATGAATCAAAAGTTGGTATATCTTTTTCGTAAACTTGAGCTAAAACTGGTCCTCCTTGAAATCCTGTTGTAATAACGAGATCCAAAAGTGGATTTTTTTCCATACTTAATGAATCTGCTTTAACCTCTACATCAGCAAGAAGATCCTCAATTTCATTTGACTCTTGGTCTTTAGTCTCTTCAACTGATTGATCTACTATGTCTTTTACCACTTGATTAGCCTGCTGAAGGAAACTAAAAAATTCAACATTCTTTTCAGTTGTCCAAAACTCAAGTTGAGCTGTGCTTTGCAATAATTTTTTTACTCTTTCAACATCCTTTGCGCCAGGGAGCTCCACTAAAATTCTACCAGAGTTACCTAATCTCTGAATGTTAGGTTGAGTAACTCCAAACTTATCTATTCTTTTTCTTAAAACTTCAAAAGCAGATGTAATAGATTCATCAATTTTGGTTCTTAAAATTGGTTTTACCTCGTCATTTGACATTTGGAAATTTATTTCATCACTTAGGGTTCTATTTGCAAATACATCTGGTGATGCAAGGTTTGCATCATCATTTTCCTCAAAAGCAATGAAGAAAGACTCTAGGTATGTATCATTTGAGCTTTTTTGAAGTTCATCAGCCTTGTCCAAGGATTGGTTAAAATAAGGATCATTTGTATTCTCAGCCAAACCCTTAAGGATATCTTTCACAGAAATCTGTAAAATAACATTTATACCACCCTTTAAATCTAAACCTTTATTAAGTTCTTTTTCCTTGGCATCTTTATAAGATGTTATTCCAAAAACTCTAATATTTGCAACTGAGTCTAAATATGTTCTTTGAACTAGCTCTCTCTTTATTGAAAAATCTTTTTCTTGATCGCTAATTTGAGTAATAGAGTAGTTAAGGGCATCTTTTTCAATTTTGCTTACAACATATGTATAAGAAATCTGAAGAATACTAATGAACGTAAAAAGAATGGCAGTAAACTTAACTAAACTATTTTTATGCATTTCTTAATTTTTTAGGCAAGCAAATATATGATTTAGAACATCACTAAACAAAATTATGTGATTTATTGTTTTCTAGGTGTGACTAGAGAGTGTTGAATTCATTAACCTCACAGCATCTACTGATTTATTAAACTCTACAAGCTCTGATTCATTTAAATCGAGTTCAATTATTTCATCAACACCATTTTTTCCAATTATACAAGGAACACCTATACATATATCACTATGATTGTACTCACCGTCGAGCAAGACAGAACACGGAATTATTTTTTTCTTATCATTTAGAATTGAATCAACTAAATAAGCTATCGATGACCCTGGAGCATACCAAGCAGATGTACCTAAAAGTTTGGTCAAGGTAGCACCTCCTACCATTGTTGATTTAACAACCTCACTAATTTTATCATTGGAAAGTAATTTTGATATTGGCTCATCATTGTATTTTGCAAATCTATGCATTGGTATCATTGTTGTATCTCCATGACCTCCAATAACCATAGCATCCAACCCTTTTTGTGGCTTATTTAAAGCCAAAGAAAGGTATGTTTTAAATCTAGAGCTATCTAATGCTCCACCCATACCAATGACTTTTTTTGGATTTAGACCAGTAGATTTTAATGAAAGATATGTCATGGTATCCATTGGATTTGAAACCATTACGATGATTGGTTCCTTATTATATTTGAGAATACTGGAGGAAACATCTTTAACAATATTTGCATTAATTCCAATTAGTTCTTCTCGAGTCATACCCGGTTTTCGAGGAATTCCTGATGTTATCACAACAACATCACTGTCCTTAGTGAGAGAGTAATCACCTGTAGTTCCTGTAATAATGGAGTCAAAACCTTTGGTCGTAGCTGTTTGCATTAAGTCTAATGCTTTTCCCTCAGCAAAACCATCTTTAATATCTAACAATACAACATGATCTGCAATTCCTTTAGATGCGATAACATCTGCTGCTGTGGCTCCAACATTACCTGCTCCAACTATAGTTACTTTCATATAATAAAATTAAGCGTCGATATTGGCGTAAGTAGCATTTCTTTCAATGAAATCTCTTCTTGGTGGAACCTCATCCCCCATCAACATTGAAAATACTCTGTCTGCTTCCCCAGCATTATCAATTGTTACCTTTCTAAAAGTTCTAGAATCTGGATTCATTGTTGTTTCCCAAAGCTGAATCGCATTCATTTCACCCAATCCCTTATACCTTTGAACAGAGCTTCCAGTTCCAAAATCTTCCATAAGCTTATCTCTATCATCATCAGACCAAGCATATTCCTTTTTAGAGGCTTTTTTAACCAGATATAATGGAGGGGTAGCTATATAAACATGTCCACTTTCAATTAATTCTCTCATATATCTAAAGAAAAATGTTAAGATTAAAGTGGAAATATGACTCCCATCAACATCAGCATCACACATTATTACAATCTTATGATATCTTAACTTTTCAAGATTCAAAGCTTTGCTATCCTCCTCAGTACCAACTGTTACTCCAAGAGCAGTATAAATATTTATAATTTCTTGATTTTCAAAAACTTTATGTTGCATTGCTTTTTCTACATTTAAAATTTTTCCTCTTAGTGGAAGAATTGCCTGAAAATTTCTATCTCTACCTTGCTTTGCAGTACCACCAGCAGAGTCACCCTCAACCAAGAAAATTTCACATAAAGCTGGATCTTGCTCTGAACAATCAGATAATTTACCAGGTAATCCTCCGCCTCCCATAACAGTCTTTCTTTGAACCATTTCCCTGGCTTTTCTAGCAGCATGTCTAGCTTGAGCAGCAAGCACTACCTTATCAACAATAATCTTGGCCTCATTAGGGTGCTCCTCCAAATAATTTTGAAGCATTTCTGAAACTGCTTGAGAAACAGCAGAAGAAACCTCTTTATTTCCTAGCTTAGTTTTGGTTTGTCCTTCAAATTGGGGTTCAGCTACCTTAACGGAAATTATTGCAGTCAAGCCTTCTCTAAAATCATCACCTGAAATCTCAAACTTAACTTTATCTAATAACCCCGATGAATCCGCATATTTTTTTAATGTTGACGTTAGCCCTCTTCTAAATCCAGAGAGATGAGTTCCACCCTCATGTGTATTTATGTTGTTCACGTAGGAATGAATATTTTCATTGAAGGAGGAATTATAGACCATTGCAATTTCTACAGGTACATTATTTTTTTCTCCCTCAATGGAGATAACCTCAGGAATTAAAGGTTCCCTATTTTCATCAAGAAATGAAATAAACTCCTTTAAACCATCTTTTGAATGAAAGCTTTCACTGACAAATTCTCCTTCAACTTTTTTTCTCTTATCTGTTAAAGTAACATGAATTCCCTTATTCAGAAAAGATAGCTCTCTCATCCTATTAGCTAAAGTTTCATAATTATACTTTTCTACATCTTTAAAAATTGATAAATCAGGTTTAAAAGTAACAAGAGTTCCAGTTTTGTCTGACTTACCTGTTTCTTTAACAGGATAAAGTGATTTTCCTCTTTCATATTCTTGTTGCCATATTTTTCCATCTCTATATACAACAGCTGTTAAATGATCAGACAAAGCATTTACAACTGACACTCCTACTCCGTGTAAGCCACCTGATACTTTATAGGAATCTTTGTCAAATTTACCACCTGCTCCAATTTTTGTCATAACAACTTCCAGAGCAGAAACACCTTCTTTTTGATGAATTCCAACAGGGATACCCCTTCCATCATCTTCAACGGAAATAGAGTCATCTTCATTTATAATTACGGAAATTTTATTGCAATGACCTGCCATTGCTTCATCAATTGAGTTATCTACAACTTCATAAACTAAATGATGAAGACCTCTCACACCAACATCTCCGATATACATTGAGGGTCTTTTTCTGACATGTTCCATGCCCTCTAAGGCCTGTATACTATCAGCAGAATAATTTTGATTTTTTTCTGTTGTCATTGTGTTTTTTGGGATAGTTTTTAGTTCTTTTACAAATATACTCGAAAAACCCCTTAAAATGACTTTTTTACAGAGATGTATATGAGGAAGTTATTAACAATTATAGCTTAAAAAGTTAATAGGAATCGTTGTGTATATTTTGTACTGATCTCCCAGAAGGATCATTGAGATTTTTGAATGATTTATCCCACTCTATAGCTATTGGTGTACTACATGCAACTGATGGTACTGATGGTACCGTTTCCGCGGCTGTTTTGGAGGGAAAATGTTCTTCAAAAATACATCTGTAATAATACTCCTCTTTATTTTGTGGAGTTTGAAAAGGAAATCTTGTTGAAGCATCCTTAAATTCTTTATCAGAAACTTCATTATTTACAAGTTCTTTTAAACTGTCAATCCAACTATATCCCACCCCATCACTGAACTGTTCTTTTTGTCTCCATGCAACCTCGCTAGGTAAGTATGATTCAAAAGCTTTTCTTAAAACCCATTTTTCCATTCTATCACTTTTAATCATTTTATCATCTGGATTTAGTCTCATTGCAACATCAATAAATTCTTTATCTAAAAAAGGTACTCTACCTTCAATTCCCCAAGCAGCTAGTGATTTGTTTGCCCTCAGACAATCGTATTGGTATAACTTATCAATTTTTCTTACAGTTTCCTTATGAAATTCTTCAGAGTTTGGGGCTTTATGAAAATATAAGTAACCTCCAAAAATTTCATCAGCACCCTCACCCGAAAGTACCATTTTGATACCCATAGATTTAATAACTCTTGCCATTAAATACATGGGAGTCGATGCTCTAACAGTTGTTACATCATAAGTTTCTATGTGATATATAACATCCTTAATTGCATCTAAACCTTCTTGAATAGTAAAATTAATTTCATGGTGAATTGAGCCAATTTTATCTGCAACCAATTTTGCAGCTTTCAAGTCTGGTGAACCCTCTAAGCCAACAGAGAAAGAATGTAATTGGGGATACCAAGCATCTTCAGTGTTTTTTGTTTCAATTCTCTTTTTGGAAAATTTTTTAGCTAACGCAGAAGTTATTGATGAATCTAATCCTCCAGACAAAAGAACACCATATGGAACATCACTCATTAATTGCCTGTAAACAGCATCCTCAAGGGATTTTTTTAAAGAATCAATACTTGTATTATTATTCTTTACATTTTCATATTTCATCCAATCTCTTTTATACCACTTTTTCAATTTGCAATCTTTACTAGACATATAATTACCCGGTGGAAAAATTTCAATTTTCTTACATCTTCCTTCCAAAGCTTTTAGTTCAGATGAAATAAATAATGTCCCTACATCATCCCAACCCATATAAAGAGGTATAATTCCAATATGATCTCTAGCAACTAAAAATTCTTTTTTAACCTTATCATATATCACAAATCCAAATATCCCATTTAATTCATCAATAAATCTTTCTCTTTTCTCATCAAAAAGAGCAATAATAACTTCACAGTCAGATTTAGTTAAAAAATTATATTTTTTTTCTAAATCTTCTCTTAATTCATTGTGGTTATATATTTCTCCATTAGCAGCAAGGATATATCTTCCATCTTGACTAAAAAGTGGTTGCTTTCCAGATTTTGGATCAACAATTGCGAGACGTTCATGAGCTAAGATAACATCTTCATCAGAATAGATTCCATTCCAATCTGGTCCACGATGCCTAAGTTTTTTTGACATCTCCAATACATTAGGTCTAAGCTTTTCAGAATTTTCTTTGATATTTAACGCACAAACAATACCGCACATTTTTTTTTTGGCAAATATGGATAATTAATTTGATTTTGACTTACTTTATTTTTACATATCACATTATTTTCAACAATTGTTAAAAAACTAAAAAAAATTAAAATGAATTAATAACTTTAAAATGATATTGCAATGAATTCTGAAATAATTGTTTTTGATAAAGTTTCCTTGAAGATTAGTAAAACTAATATCCTTCATAACTTAAATTTTTCAATTTCACAAGCTGATTTTACATATTTAATTGGGAAGACTGGCAGTGGAAAAAGCAGTATAATTAGATCTATTTATTGTGACATACCTATAGAGTCAGGGAAATCAATAATTGATGGGAAAGATATTAGTAAAATTAAAAAAAATCAAATTCCATTTTTAAGAAGAAAAATAGGTATTATTTTTCAAGATTTTAAACTTCTTTCAGATCGATCAGTTTACAGGAATTTAGAATTTGTTTTAAAAGCAACTGACTGGAAAGATAAACAAAAAATTAATGAGAGAATTGATGAGGTTTTAAATGAAGTTGGAATGATAAATTTAAAAGACAGAATGCCATATCAACTTTCGGGTGGTGAACAACAAAGAATATCAATTGCTAGGGCAATACTAAATAAACCAAATTTGATTTTAGCAGATGAGCCAACAGGGAATTTGGATCCTGGAACTAGTAAAGAAATTATGAATTTACTTATCAAAATAAATAATCAAGGAAGTACAATTTTAATGGCTACTCATGATTACGATATGATTTCTAATTTCCCAAAAAGAACATTAAGACTTGAAGATGGCAAGTTGTATGAATTAACAAAAAAAACATAATATTTCTATACATTTGCGGCATGATTAAGTTTAATCATTTATTTAATAAAAAGAATTCTTTTTTACTGATTGCTGGTCCATGTGCTGTAGAAAGTGAACAGATAGCATTTGAAATTGCTGAGAAAATTCATAAAGTTTCTAAGAAACTTGATATCAACTTTGTTTTCAAGGGAAGTTTCAAAAAAGCTAACAGGAGTAAAATAGATAGTTTTACTGGTATTGGTGATGAAAAGGCCTTAGAAATTATTAAAAATATTGGTAACAGTTTTTCAATACCTACAACAACTGATATTCATGAAGTTAAAGATGCTAACCTAGCTGCAAATCATGTAGATATTCTTCAAATACCTGCTTTTTTAGCAAGGCAAACAGATTTAATTGTAGCAGCAGCCCAAACATCTAAAATTGTTAATATTAAAAAAGGGCAATTTATGAATCCTACATCCATGAAATTTGCAGTTGATAAGGCTAAAGATTCTGGTAACGATAAAGTATTAATTACCGAAAGAGGAAGTATGTTTGGTTACCAAGATTTAATTGTTGATTTTAGAGGAATCCCTAAAATGAAACAATTCGCACCTGTCATTTTAGATGTAACTCATTCACTTCAGCAACCAAATCAACCATCAGGGGTTACTGGCGGTAATCCTGAACTTATAGAAACAATTGCTAAAGCTGGTATAGCATCGGGTGTAGATGGGCTTTTTATTGAAACTCATCCATCTCCAGAAAATGCTAAAAGTGATGGAAAAAATATGCTTCCACTTGAAAAATTAGAAAATCTTTTAGTTAAACTACTTAAAATTAAATCTGCTATTTAATAGTATTTATTATTTTTGCTTTCCATTTGTTCATTGAAATTTTGGGGTCGACTGGATTTGACAGCGATTTAGTAGTATTGGTAAGCAAATCGAGCGATTAGTTATAGCTCGTTAATATCAACTAAAAACTTTAAATGGCGAAAATAAATACGCTCTTGCTGCATAAGACTGAATTACAGTAGGTTTTAGCCACGTCCTACCAGGTAGGAAAGCGAGATGTCTCAAAGTTATTTTTGTTGACAATGACTTTATATGAGACACCATAATGTTAACATAGAATAACTAATGCTTCGATAGTTATTTGAAATTTTGAAGCTAAGTAGTGTTTGTGTAGTTTTCAGCTAGAACATTATCGAAAACTAAGTGAAAACTAAATTTGTAGAAAGCTAATGTTTCAGTCGTTTGGACGAGGGTTCGAATCCCTCCGACTCCACCAATCAAAACCTCACCTGTTAAGTGGGGTTTTTTATTTTAAAAGAAATTGTCATTGAAGAATAAGCCGCTTTACCTTTATTTATTGATTTTACACATTTTTGGTAACAGTTTATTTTTTATAAACTCCACTTTTTAGTTCTAATTCACCACTTTTCAGGTGTCCAAGAACATTGACAAGTTTTTGCTTAGTAGTTTCACCCATAAGAGCATTTAACCCTATTTTCGGAGGTCCAAATTCTTTCAATTTTACAAAGAGTGCATCTAAAAAATCAATACCATATATGGTCTGATCATTAGATTGCTCTTTTGTCAAACCAAATTTCGTTAAAAAATTATCCATTTCTGCTTCTTTAAAAAGGAAACTTATTTCAGATGTACTCGCCCATGGCATAGGGTAATTAACTTCTCCATCTCCTTTCTTTAATATTTCATAATAAAGAAAATGTCCTCCAGATTTAAGAACTCGACTTATTTCGGAATAGAACTTTTCCTTATTTGGAATATTCATTTGAACATGCTGAGTCCAGATTACATCAAACGTATTATCCTCAAATGGAAGGCTTGTAGCATCTCCTTTTATAAATGATGTCTTACTATCTAACTTTACAAGTTTAGAAAGTTCCTTAGCTGTCCTTATGTATTCTTTACTAAGGTCTAGACCTGTAACTTGACAATTATACTCATCAGCAAGCATTCGACATGGGCCTCCAAGACCACATCCAACATCCAAAACTGTTGCTCCATCTAGGTTTAAACTATCAGCAAGTTCTTTTGATACGGCCGCTCCTCTTACATGAAACTCATCAACACCTGCAATGTCAGATCTTTTTACCTCATTAAGATCAATACCTTGTTCTTTGAGACGATTAAGAATATCTTCATAAAGTTCTTCCTTGAGATAGTGATTTTCTATATTTTGATTTAAGTTTTCCACCTTGTGGTTTTTTAATCCAAATAATTTAAAGATGTGCTTTTATTTTTTAGGGCTTTCTTAAGCTCATCAACGGCCTTTTTTGGGTTTAAATTAGAGTCATAAATATATTTAAATTCATGGTCTGAGATTTCATTTTTATCATAAACTCCCCACGTATTAAAAGTTACAACTCCATTATTTCTTTTTGAAATCAATGTTTTTACAATATTAGCATAACCATGAGCTTGTCTGTTTAATTGATTACTCGTTGGTGATGTACCTACTAATCTATAATCAATTTCGGTCACATGAAAATCTAAATCATTTTGATGGGCCCAATCAATCAATGATGACAAGTAATTTAATTTTTCCTGATTCAAAGCTAAAACAACATTATCTCTTAAGTGACCTTGCCATCCAAGACCATCTATCCTAAGACCTTTATTTTTAAGGTATAAAATTGTTTCTTTTACTTTATCCCACATTTCAGGCTGCATTCCAGCATGTTGATTGAAAATAAGGCTGATATTAGGTGCATATTCATTTGCAATCTCAAATGCTTTAATTATATAAAGAGGTATTCCATCGCTATTTGATCCAATTTGAGTCCAGGGATTTTCCCACTTATTAGTACCTTCTTTTTTATCTGTCCATTCTCCACTGGATGCAATAGTTTCATTAACTACATCCATCCACTTAACTTTACTTTCACCATTGATTTTTTTACAAAGCTCAATTAAAAACTCCTCATATAGCTGACTTAACTCTTCAGGTGTTCTATTATCTTCTTTTGCCCATGTGGATGATTGAGGACCAATAGGTCCATGTACTCTAATTTCAATATTTTTTGAGTTAGCAAAATCTAGAAAGGCTTCAACTCTTGTCCAATTCCAAACACCTGGTTCTGGATGAACAATTGTCTGTTTAAAAGAATTCTCAGGTGTCGTATAATTGAATTCTTTTAGAAACAGTTCCTCAACATTTGAGTTTAGCTGAAAATAATTCAGAGTAGCACCAAACTTAAAATCTGAATTATAATTATCAGAAACTATTTTTTTAAAACTTTCTTCAGTTTGGTCAGGATCTGGATCTGGATCTGGATCATTAATGATAATTTCAGCATCTGAACTGTCAGATGAACATGAAATAATAATGAATAATAGAATAAAAAACTTTTTCATTTTAATTATAATGTTTTAGATTTTTTTGTTTAATTCAAATTACATAAAATTGTAACATGAAACAAAAGGCCTTACGTTTAATCTTCTCCATTGCTTGTTTAAGTTTTTCATACTTTTTGGCAACTCTTACAGGATTAGAGCTAGTACAAAATGCGGTATTGCTTGCCTTTTTAATTCATTGGTTACTTTTTATACCTGCCTATCTTCTTAAAACAGAGAAGTTTTTTGATCTCTCAGGTAGCTTTACTTATGTATCAATTGTAAGCTACGTTCTTTTTTTTAATAATAATTCTGAAAATATTATTGGAAACTTAATCCTTGCTTCATTTATAATTATTTGGGCTGTAAGGCTAGGAAGTTTTTTATTTTTTAGAATTAAAAAAGCTGGTGAGGATAAAAGATTCAGGGAGCTTAAAATATCTTTTACAAGATTCTTTTTAGTATGGAATATATCTGCTATGTGGGTTTCTTTTTGTTCTATGTGTGCGATCACAGCAATATCTAGTGGTAGTGGGGTTCAATTAAACCCACTATTTTATATTGGTGCTGTAACTTTTTTAGTTGGTTTTGTTCTTGAAATAGTTGCTGACCATCAAAAAACAGCTTTTAGAAAAGACCCAAAAAATAAAGATAAGTTTATTAACACAGGTCTTTGGGCTCGGTCTCAGCATCCAAACTACGTTGGAGAAATTACACTTTGGGCAGGAATTGCATTAATTTCATATTCATCTCTCGAGGGCTGGGAATATATTAGTTTAATCTCACCAATTTTTACCTACTGGTTATTAGTCTTTGTCAGCGGCATACCACAGCTAGAGGAAAGTGGAGAAAAAAAATGGGGTCATTTAAAAGCTTATCAAGATTATACTAAAAATACTCCGAAACTAATATTTTAATGAAGACTATCCTTTTTATAATTTTAATTATATGGGGAATTCCCAGTACATTCCTCAGAAGTAAATTTCGAAAAATTGTATATCAAACAAATGATTGGAAAATAAATATTAAACCTCTTTTTAAGAAGGAGATTGTAGGTCTTTTATTCAATCTATATCCAGAAAATAAAGAATATATTAAAACAAGAAATAATTACCGACTATACCTTTTTGTTTATTTAATTATTTTTTTAGTTTACTATTTCTACAAATAGATTTTAATTGGACCATTTGAGTTTTTTGAATGATAAAACTCAAAACTATACCTTTTATTATTTATAGTTATTGAACCCTGATATTTGCCATAGAATCCATTAAAGTTAAATTCATTTGATTTAATTGTACTGTTGATCTTAGTATCCCACTTTTCCTTAATCAAATATTTCAATGTATTGAAAGCTTTTTTAGGTTTTAAATCTTTAAATAGTAGTCCTCCAGCATGTCCTCTCCAAGCATTTTTATCTGTCATATTCCAAAAAGTAATTGATGTAACACTTGGATGACTGAACGCTAGAGTATAGAAATCTCTCAAATAATTTGCTTGGTATTCTTCATATTCAGGTTTACTCTCTAAATTTAATTCCCCACCGTTGGCAATTGCTTCATCTCTCTTTGCGAGAAAAACTTGGTGGTCCTTCCAATTATTAAATCTCTCTGAGCTTGTTACGGTAATCTCAGTAAACTGAATATTTTTACCTAGAATTGCATAATCCTCTATCTGATTCCACAATTGCTCTTCAGACATTACATTATCATTTGATTGCATATGAGCTTGCATTCCGATGGAGCTGTAATTCAAGTTTTTTTCAATAAAAAATTCATTTATTTTGAAAAACTCTGGATCTTTTGCATGATAATGATTATTTGAATAATTTTTATTGGGGTCAACACTATCAACAAACTCATATATATCAACCATAGCAGGATATATTCCACCTTTATAATTAATCCACTCAGTAATTGAACTTGGTGGGATATGAGGTTTAAATGGTCCAATAGGTTCATTATAAACATCCCAGTCATTAATTTGAGGATATGAAAGAATTAAACGTTTTATGTGTTCTTTAATGATTCCATCTAGTTCCTTAATATTTTTAAAATTTCTAACCCAATTAGGCATTGCCTCATGCCACATAAGTGGATGACCTTTTAATCTGATATCGTTCTTTTCACTCCAATCTAATATTCCCTTGTAATAATTATCCATAAACTTTGAATTACTCCTTTCATCAGTCAATTGCCAATACATTCCTATTGTTGCATAATTAAAAACCTCTTTAAATCTTTTTAAATATAAATCGCCATATTCTTGACCCCAAAATCTTCGCAACTGAGTAAAAGAAACTCCAAACTTGAAATCGTGATTAACTAGCTTTAGGTTGATTGATGAATTTGAATTTTCATCAATTTTCAAATCTGTGATGAATTTAAGATTTAAATCGCCTTTTCTAATTTCGCTAATCCTTTGATCAGCTCCCTCCAATTTCCATTGTTTATGGTCACTATGATTTTGTGAAAAAACAAATAGCGACATAACTAAAAAAAGTAATTTAATTTTCATTATAGTTTAATAATGTGTATCCATGTAATCTTTCTGAGATAACTTGCCAATAAAATCATTATCAACAATCTTCCAATCAGAATTTTGATCTAAAGCATATTTATTGTGTGTTGGTTTTAATAAAGGCATTTTTCCAATTTTTATAAAGTCTTTTTGATCAATCATCCAATTATCAAGTTCCTTGGATAGTATATTTTTTATATCATTATATTTTTTATTTCTAGCTAAATTATTCTTTTCGTACGGATCTAACTGTAAATCAAATAATTCTTCATATGGAATATTGGAAAATTTTTTAGCACCGATTTCAATAAAGTGATTAATATTTTCATTTTCAGTCAAATTTTTATCATACACTTCAATTGAATTGTAATTCCTGATTAATTTAAATTTTCCGTCACTCACCATTCTTGAGGGAAAAACAAAAGTAGATTGTATATTTTGCCTGGTGGCAACCCCATATATATATTTATTAACCTCATCTTCAACATTCTCAATGATCGGAAGAAAACTTTTTCCATCAAAATTATTATAATCACCACCAGCAATATCTAAAATTGTTGGAAGAACATCTACCATAGTCAACAAAGAATTGTTTTTTGAACCTGCATCTATTTTATTTGGCCACCTCATTATAAAAGGAACTTTAATCCCTTTTTGATACAAAGTAAACTTACCACTGTAGCCATGATCAGCCATGTATATAAAAACAGAGTTTTTAGCTAATTTACTATCATCAATAATTTTTAAAATTGATTTTAATTGAATATCATCATTTTTAATAAACTCATAGTAACCTGTTTTTTTTGGATTAACTCTGAAATCATAAGGATGTTTGATAATGTCAGACACTTTATAAGAGGAGATTGATGGATGGGGACCATGCGGGTAGTCGGATGCTAATATTAAACAAAAAGGATTATCAATATTTTTTAAATATTTTTTAATCCTAACAAGATCTAAATTTTTGTTTTCAATTTTTTTGATATGGAAATCAAAGTTAAATGTTTGCATTGGGCCTACATGGTCTTTGCCAGCAAGTCCTACTTCATAGCCGATTTTTTTTAAATGTTGTACAATTGTGAGTGTATTTGACTTAACATTAGTATGGTTAGCATAACTTCCATTTTTTAGTGGATACAAGCCAGTATATAATTGTGATCTACTTGGCGCACATATAGCTTGTCCAGTATGAAAGTTTGTAAAAACTAATCCTTCTCTTGCTAATCTATTAACACCATCAGATTGTACATTTTGATTTCCATAAATATTATAATCTAAAAAGTCTTGATCATCTGACAAGTAAATTATGAAATTAGGCTTTTCAATATTAAAATTATTTTTCGATGAAATTGAAAAAGCAAGTAAAACAAATATTATTTTAAAGAAATGATGCATTTTGTTTGAATCACAAATCTAAAAAAAGTCTAAACATTAATTTAGTTTTAAAGAGATTAATAATTAATTTTGTTTAATGATTTCATCTGAGTTTTGGTTATATATTTTTATTGGTTTAATTCTTTTAAATTTTATTTTTTCAAGTGTTCTTGAGTATATTAATGATAAAAACTGGAACGATGAAATACCTGATTCACTCAAAGATTACTATGATAGAAAAAAATATTCTACAGCAAAAGAATACAAAAAAGCTCGTGGGAGAGTTTCACTAATATCTTCATCATTAAGTATTACCATTACATTAATCATTTTAATTACTGGTTTCTACGGATATGTAAGTGATTACATTTATACTACATTTAGTTCACCCTTCTTACACTCAGCTATATTTTTCTTGTTTTTCTATTTCTTAAACATGCTTGTTAGTATACCTATTAACTATTATTCAACATTCATAATTGAGGAAAAATTTGGTTTTAATAAAACGACTAAAAAAACATTCTTAGCTGATATTTTAAAAGGTACTTTGATGTCAATTTTAATTGGAGGATTATTGTTAGCTGTAGCTATTTTAATTCTTAATTACTTCAGTGAAGGTTTTTGGTTTTGGCTATGGTTAAGTTTATCAATATTCACTGTATTCATTAGTATGTTTTACACAAGCTTAATTGTACCAATATTTAATAAATTAAGTCCACTGGAAGATGGATCACTCAAAACAAAAATTCAGCAATATTCAGATAAAATTGGGTATTCATTAAAAAATATTTTTGTAATTGATGGATCTAAGAGATCCTCGAAAGCTAATGCATATTTTTCAGGATTTGGACCAAAAAAAACTATAGCCCTGTTCGACACCTTAATTGAAAAACATACAGAGGAAGAGCTTGTGGCTGTACTTGCACATGAAGTTGGTCATTACAAAAAAAATCACATAAAACAAGGAATGATTTTATCAATTATTCAAATAGCTGTAATGTGTTTTTTATTTGAATTATGTTTACAACTTCCTGAAATATCAGCTGCACTTGGAGCTGAAATAAATGCTTTCCATTTAGGCCTCATTGGATTTAGTTTTATTTTTAGTCCAATTGGATTAATAACAGGTATTTTTATGAATATTTTAAGTAGAAAAAATGAATTTGAAGCTGATGAATATGCTAAAAAAACATACGATGGTGAAAGTTTATCATTGGCTCTCAAAAAACTTTCAGTTGATAGCCTTACAAACTTACATCCACATCCATTTTATGTTTTTATTCATTACTCCCATCCACCATTGCTAGAAAGATTAAAAGCTCTTAGCTAATTTTTTTTATATCCCATCCTTTTTCATAATCCCTTGACCAAAATTTCATTGCTTTTTTACTTTTAACTCGAGTAGAAATGTCGTCAATTATTAGTGATTGATTAGCTCTGTATGAAATATTTGCGTAGTGAACCAAACTTTGACTAATAACAGCATCATTAATTGGAGATCTCAAACTTTCTCCAGTTTTTATAGAATCAAAAAAGTTTTTCATGTGACGTTCTGTCATATTACCTTGATTTCCCCCTGATGAATATCTGTTAATATTTTGATTTGATAGGCTGTCAAAAATAAGTTCATCTTTCAAGTTGTAAATTTGATAACCTGATCTGTTAACAAATGCTGAACCTTTTGACCCCCATATTTTTGTTCCTCTTCCACCCTCTTTAGACTTTTCAAAAGAATTTCTGCTTTGTCCATCCCATGTGATCATTTTTCCATTACTAAATTTAAACTTTGCTTCCATTGTATCATACATAGTCCATCCATCATCTAAATAGTGATATTTTCCTGCATATACATCAACTTTATTAGGATAATTTACGCCCAAAGCCCATCTAGCAATATCCAACTCGTGAGTAGCATTATTACCAGCCTCGCCAGTACCATAATCCCAATCGTACCATCTCCAGTTATAATCCCAAGTATTATAAGTATATTCTCTTCTGACGGCTGGTCCTTGAAAAAGATTCCAATTTAGACCTTGTGGAACCGAAGCTATCACCTGATTTGGTACCCTAGGTCTGTTGCTGTGATAAAATGCAGTTGCTTTATATGTTTTACCAATTTCACCATCTTTAATTTTTTGCATTAGCTCAATAGTGTGCGGTGACGACCTTTGCTGATTACCCATTTGAACAACCTTTTTAAAATATTTCTGATAATCAACCAATAAATCACTTTCATTCATATTATGACTACAAGGTTTTTCCAAATACACATGCTTTCCGCTTTCCATTGCTTTACAAGCACCATATGCATGCCAATGATCAGGGGTTGCCATGATGATTGCATCAACATCTTTATCTTCAAAAATTCTATGGATGTTCTTCTCAGATTTAGTGGTTTTTCCAGTTAAATTAAAATATCTTTCGGAGGCTTTTTTAATTTGATTATCCATTACATCACACAAATAACTAACCTCAATATTTTTGTATGCTAATGCACCACTCATTAAACCTGGTATTCTTCTACCTAGCCCCTGAAAAGCAATATTAATTCTTTCGTTTGATCCAATAATTTTTCTATATGATTTTGCAGAAATTGAATTTAGAAAAGTTATACCTGCGAGAGATAATGTAGATTTTTTTATGAAGCTTCTTCTATTTTTCATTTTCTAAATCTTTGATTTTGATGTTTTTGAAAGATACCTCATCACCATGGTCTTGCAGTAGGATATGTCCAGATTCTATTTGTCCAAAATTATCCCAAACTGAATATTTACTGTACTCAACCAATGCCTTAAATACCTGAGAGAATCTGTTATACTCTAAAACTTTTTCATTATCAAGCCAATGTTCTACATGTCCATTATTTGAGACGATTTTTGCTCGATGCCATTCATCAGCAGCTACATCTTTCCAATTATACTTTTCTGCTTCAATTAAATCATATAAACTAGCAACTCCTCTATTTTTTTTCATAGATTCTTTCTTTATAACCCAGTCACCATCACTCATTTCAAGAATTCTATATTTTTGAGATCCATCTTTATGAAATTTATTGTCTAAAATTTGATATTCTAATCCAATTGCTGAGCCTTTACTTTTGTTAAGTTCAAGATCAACAAAGTATTTAATTCCACTATTAGCTCCTTTTGTAATCTTAAAATCAAGTTCCAATTCAAAATTTTTATATTTTTCTTTAGTTATTAGATCTCCTCCATTTGCAGATTCTTGACCATCTGCTGATAGTACAGTTAAAACTCCATTATTTATTTTCCACCCCTTCTTGGGAAACTCATCAGAATTAGCACCAATCCATCCATTTGATGATACACCATCAAAAATAAATTTCCAACCTTCCTCAATTTGCTTGTCGGTTAGATAATTATCAATATTGTTTATTTCAGGTGCATAATCTTCAACAGGATATCTATTTTGATTTAAATTTTTTGTCAGTATTCGAATATTTTTCCATTTAACTTTTTTACCCTGTAAAGATTCTTTACCTATGCTGTGAATCTGAAGAGCAATGAAGCCATTTTTAGAAGTATCATCAATTAGATTCGAGCATTGAATTCCATTTACCCAAGTTCTCACAGAGTTTCCAATTGCCTCTAGTCTAATAAAATTCCATTCATCAACTTTAAAAGCTGACCTAGCTATGGGATTGACTGACAAAGGATATAAAAAAATACTACGTCTAGATTGATCGTATATTCCTCCTGTCCACATTCTATTTCTTTCAGGATTGTTAGCCTCTAACTCTATCTGATACCCGTAGACAGATTTTTTTTGATCTGGATAATTTAAAGATCTGAATTGAACTCCGGAATTTAGCCCTGCTTCTACAAAAACTTCAAACTCTAAAATAAAATCAGAATAAAACTCTTTAGTCCCAAGATAAGTACTTGGAGACTTAAGTAAAGATGTACCCGTTATTACTCCATCCTTAATTTCAAATTCAGCTGTTCCTTGCTTTATTTCCCAATTACTTAAATCATCTCCAATTAAGTTTGTCCAATTTTCCTGAGAAATTATTAGAAAAGAATTTAATAAAATAAGTATTGACGTCAAAAATTTCATAGTCTAAGATGTATGATCGCTAACTATATACCAATTTCCATTAATTTTTTTAAAAATTAAAGTAAAATAACCGGATAATTTTTCATTCTTTCTTTGAAGATTAAATTTACCTAGAAGTATTGCCACTTTTCTTGAAAGTGAGAATAGATTATTAATTTCAAAACTTAAATCACCCATTAATTCTTTTGTTGAATATGTTTTAAGGTATCTATCTTTTACAAAATTCCAACCAAATACAGGACCATTAGATCCAGAAAAAACTAACTTGTCAGATTTAAGGTAGCCCTTCATAAACTCGTTAATATTGTTATCATTCCATGCAATTCGTTGCTGCTCCAATACATTTAGAATCTTTAACGAGTCTTTCTCTTTTAAGGTCTGTGAATAAGAATTAGCTGATGTAATAATTAAAAAAACAACACTGATTGAGAATGTTTTTAACATACTTCAATATAAAAAAAATAACGTTATAAGTTCAATTATTAATCAATTATGTTATTTTTGCAAAACGAAAATGAGAATAATAATTATATGAGTAAAATATATAATTATTTAAATTAAAGATATAATAATTTACTTTCAGTAATTCATGAAAAATATCAATTTAAGTACCAACAAAACAAAAATTGATAACGATATCATTTACTATGACTATAAAAATTTAGAGTCAAAAAAAGTATATATGAATTATGAAACAGAAAAGAGCTTCATTCAGTTTCATTTTTGTTTAAAAGGTGATATTAGTTTTGAATATAATAATGGTGCATATGCATTCCCTCTTCAACAAGGCAATCTCATTCTTTTATACAACCCAATTATGAATCTTCCAGTTAATGCTTTACTTAATCATAACACAAAACTTGTATCTCTATTGATTAGGATTGAAAAATTTCATAGTTTGTTCTCAGAAACTGCTGAATCTATCCCTTTTTTAAGTGATGAAAATATCAATAAAAAATTCTACAAAGAATACAAGCTGACACCCATAATGACAACTATTTTAGTTCAAATGATGAATCAAAATATTAGTGATAATGTCAAAAAATTATATTTTAAAGGGAAAGTTTTTGAACTTTTAAGCTTACTATTCAATGTAGGTAAAGAAATGAATATTGAGCAATGTCCATTTCTTGCTGATGATAAGAATGTCAAAAAAATAAAAAAAGCCAAAGAAATTATAATTAGTAGGATGTCAGAGCCACCTAGTTTAAAAGAATTAGCTGATCAAGTTGAAATTTCGCTTAAAAACCTTAAGGAGGGTTTTAAACAAGTTTATGGAAATACTGTTTTTGGATTTTTATATGATTATAAAATGAATGTTGCTAGTAACATGTTATCTTCAAAAAATTACAATGTAAATGAAGTAGCTTTGCACTTAGGCTACAGCACTTCTAGTCATTTCATAAATGCTTTTAAAAACAAGTTTGGAACAACTCCTAAGAAATATTTAAATTCTAATTAATTTAATTGATTTGAAAAATAAAATATTCTCTATTTTACAAATAGTTATTACTGTTTTTTTTGTTTACTTCACATTATCAAATCTTGATTTATCCAAGCTATTTGAAGTACTAAATAATATTAATATTTTATACTTGATAATAGCTGCATCTATTTATTTTTCATCTCAAATTATAAGCTCTGAAAGACTTAGATATATTTTAAATGATAATAAATTTATTATTTCATTTAAACAAAATTTTACACTCTATCTAATAGGTTTATTTTATAATTTTTTTATTCCTGGCGGAATTGGTGGCGATGCATATAAAAGCTATCTAATGAACAAAAAGTTTAATTGGAAATTATCTAAAGTTGTAAAATTATTACTCTTAGATAGATTAATTGGTTTAGGTGTGCTTTGTTGTATTTTAATTGGGTTATATGAAATTATTTTCTTAAACTTTAATTTCATCTATTTAATATTAACATTATGTTTCTTATCAATAATTGGATATTACATGGTTAAATTGATTTTTAAAAATCAAAATATTTTTTGGAAATCATTTTTGTACTCACTAGCAAGCCATACAATACAATTTATTTCACTGTTTATAATTTTATATTCACTAGGAATAAAAGATAGTTATTTTGAGATAATAATAGTTTTTATTCTTTCATCAATTTTTTCTGTTTTTTCTTTTGGAGGTATTGGTATTAGAGAATATATATTTTTATCGTCTGCTTCTATTTTAAACTTTAGTCCTGAACTTTCTGCAAGTATTGGACTTCTTTTCACTATTTCTGCAGCAATATCATCATTACCTGGATTAAAGTTTATAATTTCAAAACCAGACTACTTAAAATAAAAAAACCCAAGAAAAGTCCTGGGTTTTTGATTAGCATAATTTTTTAATTTCTAAATTTTTGGGATACCAGATCCTCCACCATAAGGTGCCCAATTTGTATGAACTGTTTTCCATCCACTATCAGTCGCGATCCAAACAGAAGATGCTCTGGTACTATATTCAATCATATTTTCAGAATCTCCATTAGTGTATGAACCCTCAGCATAAAAAGTTAAAATAGCCATTGACATATCAGGTGAAAAATTAACATCAATATCTCTTAAATTAAAACTCTCCCAACTAACAGATGAATTTCTTGAAAAACTTTCCTCACTAAACTCATAAAAATCTTGAAGGTTTGAGTCTCCAGAAATCAATTTCATATCTTCAGAAACATATTTCTGAAATTCATCATAGTTTCTATCCATTATTGCTTTTTGAACATTTCTTTGAGCCTCTTTTAAATTATCAGCTAAATCACCCTCATTAGCTGATCTCCAATAAGTAACCAATTTTGTTTGGTAAGGAGATGCAAAAAAAGCATAATCAACAGCTTTTAATTGATTTGTAAAAGCTTTTTGATAGTCACCTTCCATTGCAGCAATTTCAGATTTAGAGTCTAAGGCATTAGGTCCACCATGAAGTGCAATTGATTTATCAATTGCTTCATATGCCGCCTCATAATCAGGTTCTTCACCATATTCACCATAAGCGTAACCATATGCAATCATATTGTAGGCAGAAGATGAGTTTTCAGGAAACTTTTTAGAAAAAGCCATATAGCCATCCCAATTAAATCCTCTAATTCCAACCCAATTTATTAATGGACTTTCAGAAAATTTTTCGATTTTTTCTGAATAAACGTCATCCCATGAGTTTTCCTCTCCTTTAGTGGTTTCAACCAATAAATCATACCAAGCTTTCTCTTCAGAGCTTAGTAATTGAGTATTAATTTCCGCGAGTTTTTCTTTTCTTGATCCCCAATTTGCATTTCCACTAGCTGCTGCAGCAATAACAAGATTAGCGCATTCACAACCTGAATCACTCATTTTAGCAGCTTTTGCCATACCAACAGCTGTTAATTGTTCAATATTTGCTAAATGAGTTATGGCTTCATTTAAAATTTCATATGATTGAGCATCACAATTTGAATCATTGATCCATTTTTGTGAAGACATATTAAATGAAGTAATAATTAATAAAATTGTAATTAAATTTTTCATAATATTTTTTATTATAAGATAGAAATAAATGGAAATTAAAAATAACTGCTAAAGATTAATTTATATCTATTTGTGAAAAAAATAAAATTTTATAATTTATTTTGATAATTCTTCAATATAAAAGGATGTGGCTGGTAAACCCTCAATGTTAAAGAGACTAGCTTCAAAATAATTTTTCCAACCATAACGGACTTTTCTTGGACTTGAAACATTTGGTGATTCAACAATAATTGACTCCCCATAAATTTTTGCTTTAGCCTTATAAAATATTTCATCCTCTCCAGCAATTTCAAAATCTTTTAATGGCCCGTTGAAATTATAAATTCCATTATCTGCATAATCAAAGCTAATAATTACCTTAGATTCTTGCACTTTTGCTGAGTTAGGAATTGGTCCTGAGGGTGTTAATGATTTATACCCATAAGTTTGATTAAGTGCCCAATACGCAAGTCTATTACCAACTTTAATCTTCTCCGGCGGATGTATTGAATTTAAATCTCCAATATCAGCAGTTGATACCATGCCAGAATTTTTTATATTTTTCATTGCATCAAGCTGTGCATCTCTAAGTTCTGCTGAACTACTCTCATTTGGGTCACTATAACTAAATGGAGCAATTTGAACAAAATAGAATGGGAAATCACCTAACCCCCACCTATCTCTCCAGCTAGCAACCATGACTTGCATTAGTTTTGAGTAATGTTTTGCTCTTTCTCTGTTATTTTCACCCTGATACCAAATTCCTCCTCTAAGGGTAAAAGGAATTAAAGGATTCAGCATAGCGTTGAATAAATAACCAGGATTGTATTCTTCAAATTTTTCTTCAGAATTATTAATGATTATCCCAGGCTCAAATTCATCATCTAAAAAACTTTTCTCAGCCCAAGCTTCTGCAGGTGTTCCACCCCAAGCACTTGAAATTATACCAACAGGAACTTCCAAAGACTCATGAATATACTTTGCAAATGAATATGCAACAGCACTAAAATATCTTGAGCTTTCGGGATTAGACTCTTCCCATTTACCGTCAAAGTTAAGTAAAGGAGTTGAACTGTAATTTCGTTCAACAGTTATAAGTCTAATTTGAGGATTAATTGATTTTCCAATAATATCTTGTGCTCCAAAAACAGGCTCACCAAAAAAACCATCTAAAGGCATTTCCATATTTGATTGTCCAGATGCAAACCAAACTTCACCAAATAAAATATTTTTTATGATTTTAGTATCATCACTCGTTGATATAGACAATTCATAAGGACCAACACTACTGTCTGTTTGTATTTTTAATATCCAATCACCATTGCTGTTTGATTTAGTCTTTTCAGATTTATTATTCCAACTTGAATATACAGTCACGATCTGATTTGGATTTGATTTTCCCCAAATGTTAACTTTTGAATTCCTCTGCAACATCATATTATCTGAGAATAAATTATTCATTTTTATTTGAGAGAATATAGAAATTGAAAAAAGTAAAAAGACTAAATAAAAAAATCTCATTTAATTTAATTAATCAAAATTATAAGATCTAAATGATGATGCAGGTAGTCCCTCAACATTATAAAGTGTACCTTCAATATAATTTTTCCATCCATATCTGATATATAGTGGATTCGGAACATGTTTACTGCTTAGAATCAGAATACTTCTATTTTCCCATCCTGCAGACCAGTGTGGATCTATCAAAGCATCTGCTTTATAAAATTTTTTATCCTTACCCGCAACCTCAAAACCATTTAATGGCTTACCATAACTTGTTACACCACTTTGAGCATATTTAAAATTAACGTATACCTTATTGTTTTTTACTTTCATAGACTCATACACCGGTCCTGAGTAGGGTAAAGTATTAAAACCATAATTTTTGGCTAATGCCCAATATGCAAGTCTTTTTCCAATTAAAAGTTTTTCTGGTGGATGATTTGTTATTGTACTTCCAATATCTAAAGTTACTGCCATCCCTGTATTTTTTACTGAAAGCATAGTTTTTAATTGAGCCTCTCTCAAAAATGCTTGTGATGTACCATTGCCTTGTCCCAATGATCCATTAGGAGCAAGCTGAACAAAATAAAAAGGAAAATCACCTAATCCCCATTCATCTCTCCAATTTTTTATTAATCCATTCATTAATTTAGTATAGTTTTGATAACGTCCTGCGTTTCCCTCACCTTGATACCAAATAACACCTTTGATTGTAAAAGGAATTATTGCGTTAATCATACCATTGAAAAGGACAGATGGATTATTGTGAGGCTGTTTTGCATAATAACTAAGCTCTTTGTCACTAGCTATTTTTTTTAATACATCTGAACTTATCCATGCTTCAGCAACAGAACCATCTTTTGGTGAATTAATTATCCCAAAAGGAATATCTAAAACTTGATTTAGATATTTTGCAAATGAATATGCAACAGCACTGAAACTTGGAGTATTTTTAAAATTGGCTTCTACCCATTTACCCTCAATCTTATCAACTCGTTCTTTACTGACTCTCGTCTTTACGTTAAAAAATCGAATTTTGGAATTACTGGAATTAGCAATCGCATCCAATGAACCAATAACCGGCTCACGATTGTTTCCAGATAAAGTCATTTCCATATTAGATTGTCCGCTTGAAAGCCAAACCTCACCAATTAAAACGTTATTAATTGTTTTAGTTTCACTATTACATGTAATTTGAATATTAAAAGGACCTCCGGCAGATGGAGTTTTGATTTTTATTTTCCAATTACCATCATTATTGACAGAAGTTTTATGAATCTTCCCCGACCAAGAAGTATAAATTAGCAGTTCTTGATTTTTTTGAGCTTTACCCCAGAAATTAACATTAGATTCTTGTTGGAGAATCATGTTATCTGAGAATAAATTACTTAATTCAATCTGACTATTTAAATTAATGGAAGAAAAAAAAATAAATAGTAGTATAAACCTCATTTAGTATAAAAACTTCTTGTCTAATTCCTCAGAGTCTTTATACTTCACTCTTAGATTAGCTAATTTTACTTTGAGTTCTTCAACTATATCAGCATATTCTGGATCATTATACACATTATTCATTTCATTGGGATCTTTATATCTATCATATAACTCCCATTCATCAACATCATAATAGAATCTTGCAAGCTTAAATTCTTTAGTAACAATCCCATAATGTCTTTTAGCCATGTGAACTGATGGATACTCATAATAATGATAATAAACTTCCTCTCTTGTCCATTTATCATTTTCTCCCAAAAGTAAAGGCATCAAGCTCTCTCCTTGCATATCATCCGGAACATCAATCATTGCAGCCTCTAAAAATGTTTGTGCAAAATCAAGGTTTTGAACCATTTCATCATTTGTTATTCCAGGTTTTATTTTATTTGGCCATTTTATCATTAATGGTGTTTTAAAGGATTCATCATAAATAAATCTTTTATCAAACCAACCATGTTCTCCTAAATAAAAACCTTGGTCTGATGTGTATATAACAATAGTATTTTCATCAAGTCCCGTTTCTTCCAGGTAATTAAGAACTCTCCCTACGTTATCATCTACTGAGGAGATAGTAGCAAGATAATCTTGCATGTACCTTTGAAACTTCCATTTCATCTTCTGCTCATCATTCATTTTTGGCCAATTTTCTTTAAAATCAGCACTAATTTTGTCTAAGGTGACGTCATATTTCTTTTTTTGTTCTTCATTAGCTCTACCAAATGGTCTATTAAATCCTGAAGCATTAGGACGCATTAAAGTACCATCTCCTCTGACATAAACAATTTCTGGCTCAACTTTACCCATTTCTTCCATAACTGAAGGTCTCACTTTACTATCATGCATGTATTGCATATGAGTAAGTAGGTTCATTTCTGCAGTTTTTGCAGCAGTTCCTCTGTTAGAGTAGTCATCAAAAAGCGTTTCTGGTTCAGGAAATTTCTTTTCATAAAACTCAGCAAACTTCTCAGGACTTGGCCACCACGCTCGGTGAGGTGCTTTATGCAGGTACATCATCATAAAAGGCTTGTTTTTGTCTCTTTTAGTTTTGAACCAGTTTAATGTTAGATCAGTTATAACATCTGTGACATAACCAGTGATGGTGGTATCTTTCTTTTGACCTAAAAACTTGGGATTAATGTAATCTCCTTGTCCAGGAAGAATCCAAAAATCATCTACCCCTTTTGGATTATTTCCAAAATGTAATTTTCCATACATGGCAGTTTGATAACCAGCTTTTTGAAACAGTTGAGGAAATGTGACCTGCGTGGTATCAAATTTAGCATGGTTATCTATTTTTCCATTTAAATGGCTGTGCTTTCCAGTGAGAATAACAGCTCTGGATGGAGCGCAAATTGAATTTGTTACACAAGCATTTGTAAATAAAATTCCTTCATCGGCAATCCTATCTATATTTGGGGTTTGGATGAGTTTATCACTATATGCGCTTATTGCTTGATAAGCATGATCATCTGACATGATAAATAGTATATTAGGTCTTTCATCTTTATCGGCACATCCAGCGACGAACATTAAGATTATTAATAGGTAAATATTTCTCATTTTTTATAATTCTGGTTTATTGTTGTTTTGTTTGCATTTAAATCAAGTTTAATCTCATCCATTTTTTTAGATAAATTATCTACAATTTCAGGATAAGTATCCGCTAAATTGTTTGACTCACTAAAATCATCATATAAGTTATATAATTCTTTAGTATTTTCCTCATAAAATTGAACTAGTTTCCACTCTTTATTTCTAATCGCTGAACCTGGTTTCCAGAGACTACCGTGATAATGAGGAAAATGCCAAAAAATGTATTCTCTATCAAACTCTTTTTTAAAAAATAAATTATTTAGGTCTTTTCCGTCAATATTTTTGATATTGTATTTTGCACCAAGTGCGTTCAATATGGTTGGAAATAAATCATAAGAAACAACAGGCTCGTATATTATTTCTCTGTATGCTTGCATTGGAAGTTTCATAAGCTGAGGAATTTTAATTCCTCCCTCATACAGCCATCCTTTTCCAGCCCTAAGCGGATATACTGAAGTTGGCGCTTCTCCTCTTACAGTAGATAGTCCACCATTGTCTGAGGTAAAAACAATTAATGTATTATCGAATAGTTCATTTTTCTTCAAATAGTTAATGATTCTACCGACATTATTATCAGTAGCATGAACCATGGATGCGTACTTCGGATTTCTTTGGTTAAGAACTGTTTTTGCATCACCTTCTTTTTTGGTTATTATTTCTTTATCCTCAAAACCATTTAGTTTTTCTAGGTAATAGTCATAAAACTCTTTATTTTCTTGAATTGGAGTATGTACATTATAAAAAGATAAAAAAGCAGCAAAAGGTTTCGATTTATCTCTGGATTCTATAAAATCAATTGTCTCATTAGTAAGTCTATCAGTTAAGTATTCACCCTCTGGTCCATCAGTCAACTTTGGGTTTTTATATGGAGAGTAATATCCTCCCATTGGACTACCCTTTTCAAAGCCTCCAACATTAATATCAAATCCCTGATCTTCAGGGTAATATCCTTCACTTCCTAGATGCCATTTTCCTGAGTAAAAAGTCTTGTAGCCATTCATTTTTAAAACCTCAGCAATGGTGATTTCATCTAAAGGAAGTTCATCCCTATCCTTAGGCCCAACCAATAGGTTTTTGGAAGTATTATAATTGTTTTGTTCCTCTAAACCTGGTATCCAATCAGTTATATTAACTCGAGCAGGATGCTTACCGGTCATTATTGAAGCTCTGGTAGGAGAACATACTGAACTTGCAGCATAAGCGTTAAAAAATAGCATACTTGTTAAACTTAATCGATCAATATTATATGTTTCATAAAAGTCTGAACCATTATATGAAACATCAGTCCATCCAAGATCATCTACAAGAATAAAAAGAAGATTAGGTTTATCGTTTGGCTTTGAGCATGATAAAATTATGAGAGCAATAAGTAGGCAAAACTTTTTCATTCTAAATAGGATTACTTACCTCTCTTGGTTTTGACAACAACAACGCCATTTCCAGCTCTAGAACCATATACAGCAGCTGCAGCATCTTTCAATATGGAAATTGATTCGATATCATTGGGATCCACTTCTTCGATTGTTGCCTCAATACCATCTACAATTATTAAGGGAGGCTGAGAAAAGTTTCTTATGACAAAAGTTGAGAAATCATCAGGCATTCCAGTGTTTGATCTTCTAACAATTAAACCAGATGCTTGTCCTCTAAGTGCATCGTTTACATTTGAAGTTGATCCGAGATTAATTTTGTCACCATCAATACTTTGAACTGATGTTGTAGATGAACTTTTTAGTTGTTCTCCATAACCCGTTTCATAGGATTGGTTTGCATTATTTTCTCCTCCAATCTTGATGGAAGAACATGAGAAAACTAAAAAGATTATTACTAAAAATCTCACATCTAAATATAAAAAAAAGGATTCAATTTCTTGAATCCTTTTTTATTATGAATAAATATTTTAGGATTAATATCCAGGGTTTTCAACCAAACTTGGATTATCCGCAAGCTTTGCTGTTCCAATTGGCAACCAGTACATTTTTGGAAGAAAAGCTGTGTTCTGAGAGAAATTCCATCTCCATCTTCTTGCTTTGTACATTCCATCAGATCCTCTCCTAAACCATTTTACACCCCATTTAGGTTTCATGTGGATAGCAGCTTCTGCATCTCTCCATGTTTTTAAGTCCCAAATGTGGTGATTTTCTCCAAATAGCTCACAAAATCTTTCGTTTTTAATGTTAGCTAATGTTGCAACTTGTTTTGGAGGCATGCCAACTCTGTTTCTAACAGCATTAAGCATTTGTTTCGCTCTAACAGGCTTGCCGATTTCAAATGCAGCCTCAGCAGCATTTAAATACATTTCACCAGTTCTAAACACTACATAGTCTGAATCATCATTATTGTAAGGTATAAATTCATAACTACCATCTAATGGTATTCTATGCTGTGCAAGTCTACCACCTCTGTTTCTGTTTCTTGTTGGAGCTCTTCTTGGAGCAACATCTCCTCCTCTACCTTTCACATTATTATTTGAGGCTCCAATAGTGTTATCATGGAACCAAACACTTCTTCCTGCATAAACTTCTTCTGGTGTCCATGCCTTAGCTAAATATCTTGGATCCTTCTTGTAAACAACTTCCTCAATATCGAAGAATGTCTTATTATTAAACAGTTTTCTGTTTTTGTTACCAGGGGTACCATCTTTATACTCGAATCTTTCAACTGAAGCCTCATAGATATGAGTATTTGATCCCCATCCAGATTTAAACCCGTCAGGCATGTTAAAATAACCATGCATGTGAGTTTTACCAAGACCAAGATCGTATTCAGTTACAAATATCATCTCAGAATTGCCTTTTTTTGTAAGTACTTCAGAGTATGTTTTTTGATAAGTTCCACCACCAGTATGTAGAGGATGTTTTCCACTATCAATAATTGCACTAGCTGAAGCGTGGGACATTGTGTAATATCCAGCAGCTAAACTTGCAGGGATTGATGTCAATCCATCAGCAGACTGTGGATGATATTTTGCGATTCTTGCAGCATAGAGAGAAGCTCTACTCTTCAGAGCATGAGCAGCCCACTTTGTAGCTTTACCACTCATTGCTGTACCTGGAAGATCTGCAATTGCAGCATCACAATCAGCAATAACTTGATCGTAAGTCTCTTGCAGAGTAGATCTAGGAGTCATCAGCTCTTCATAGGTAGCATCAAGTTGTTTAGGAACCAATTCAATTGGAACTCCACCATATCTTTTAGCCATTTCAAAATACATAAATGCTCTCAAAAATTTAGCCTCTGCAGTTTGAACCTTAACAACTTCAGGATCAAATGTTGCTTCAGCAAGTATTTCTATGATTTCGTTGGCAGATCTGATGTTTCCATATGCCCAATAATTAAGGGAGGTACGAGCTCCAGAAGCAGTTGGAATATCAGTTGATGCTTTAATTGATTCTTGCCATGGTGCCATTGCAGTACCTTCACCACCAGTTATGAAATCAACGAATCTCCAGTGTTTCCAGTTAGTTTTACCACCGTCTCTTTGACCTACATGGTCATTAGGTTCCCACCTTGTGTTGTGGTAAATTTTAGTTAAAAATGCCTCAACTAATTTTGGATCATTTTTAACTGCATCTTCTCCAATCATGTTTGTAGGCTGCAAATCTAAATCCGCACAACCAACAAGTATCATCATCGGGAGAAAAAAGTAAAGAAATTTATTTATTTTATTCATAATTAATCAAATTTAAATATTTTATTTTTTTTTTAAAAATTAATTTTAAGTCCAGTAGTCCAAGACTTAGTCGTTGGATAAGAACCTTGTTGATTACCAGTCACTTCAGGATCATAAAGTCCTGACCATATCTCTAAGTTGTCTATAGTGAATACATTGTTTCCAGCAAGGTAAAGTTGAATAGCATCCAATCCTAACTTATCAGTTACATTTTTTGGTATGTTATATGCAACATTCAATGTTTTTAGTCTTAAGTACCATGCATCAATTTTTGTAAAATCACTCGCTCGTGCACTTATTGATGGTACACCACCTGTGTTGTTAGCTGGTGGAAACCTCCTTAGTATTTCAACATCACCATTAGCTCCTTTAACAGACCTATTGTCATAAGCAACCTGAGTTGGTATTGATTGGTGACTATTTAATCCTTGCCAACTTGCTGTTCCTCCAAATGTAACAGTGTATCCAGTAGCACCTTGCCATAATGCCTGTACACTCCAATTACCCCATCTTGCATTAGTCCACGTACTATAATTCCATTTTGGCATTCCACCTTTTCCGATAATGACTTGATCTTTCCAATCTAGTAAGCCATCACCATTTTGATCTACAAATATTAGGTCACCGACAATAACAGTTTGATTACCCGCATTATCAGCATCAATTGGGTGGTTGTCTATCTGGCTTTGGGAAGTAAAGAATCCATTTGCGTTAAAGCCCCACTGAACATCATCCCATTGGCCAGTTCTAGCATATCTTGCATTATATAGAGCATTTGCAGCAGCAGTTGCAGCATCAACTCCTTCAGTTGGAAGAATATTTTCATCCCATGAAACATATTTTCCTCTAGCCCATGAAATCATAGGGTTGATTTCATAACTAACAGCTCCTACTTTTCCTTGGTGCTTCAACATCAAATCAAATCCTCTGTTGTCTCTTGTATTTAAGTTTGTTCTAGGTAAGCTAGCTCCAAAGTTAAAAGGTACACCCTCAGTTGGAATAGCCAAAATATCTTCTCTAAGTCTGTAGAAGACATCAAACTCAAATCCTAAACCACCATCCCAAAGTGTTCCTTCGATACCAAGGTTGGCAATTTTCATTGTTTCCCATGTAACAAGAGCATTTGCCAAACCTGCGGAGGAAATAATTGGATATGGATCTCCGTTAAATAAGTAGAATCCATTTGCAATATTATAACCAGTTAAAAAGTCAAAGTTTGATACTGCATCATTACCCATGATTCCATAAGAAGCTCTGAATTTTAAATTATTCCATGCAGAATTATCTTTCATAAAATCTTCTTCAGATATTCTCCATCCAAAACTAAGGCTTGGAAAATATCCCCATCTACCTTCAATTGAATATCTAGCAGTTGCATCCGCTCTCATTGTAGCAGAGAATAAATATTTGTCCTTATGGCTGTAATTTACCCTACCTACAAAACTTTTTCTAGCGCTTTCTGAGAAAATCTCAGCATTATCCAATTCAGCTCTTGATGAATAATTCAAATATGGAGCTTCGAAAGATAATGGGTCAGTTCTAGATCCCATTAAATAATCTCTTTTGAATGATGTTGACTCAGCCACAAATAATGCATTAAGTACATTATCACCCCACTCAGTATCATATTGCACAGTTAATTTAGGTAGTAACTCCATATCTCTATCAGAATTAACATTAATAGCATCTCTCATAAATAAACCATACAATGTATAAACATCAGATGATGTTGAGAGTGATGGATCATATGTATACATTGGAAACTGTGACTGTATACTTTTATTCCACTCAGTTTGAGTTTCCATATTTAAACTACCTGTAATTTTCATTCCAGAAATAAAAGGAACATCATACGTAAGACTTATTGCTCCTCTTAAGTTGTTGTCCCTTTGAACAATATTTCCTGAGTAATCTTTTCTGATTTGATACATTGGAGAATATGGTGAAGCAGCACCAGTATGTGATGCGTAGGACTCATCAGGAAATTCAGCTAAATATGTTGGTTTACCTGAATTTAACCTTGTGTAAAAATTTTGAGTATCAAAATGTGCCTTGTCCAGAGTTGTTTGAAAATAAGACATATCAACTTGAGCAGTCAAATTATCATTAAACTTCATATCCAAGTTTGTTCTAATATTATAACGCTGGTGCGTGTAATCAGCTTTTCTTAACTGACTTTCTGTATCAGTAAAACCAACAGAAATAAAATATCCAATATCCTCACTTCTTCCGCGGGCACTTAGGTTATGTTGTGTTTGCAATTGCCAGTCCTCATAAACAATATCTCTCCAGTCGTTTCCAGCAAAGTCTAAGCCAGTTGTTGTATCAAATACTTGCTTTCTTTCATCATCCCAACCAAGGTATGGAGGCATTAAGTCACTAAGTGGTTGTCCTTGCTCATTATAACCTAGATCAACATAGTCATTTGTTCCAATCGTTCTTGGCTCATATGTTAAAGCCGACATTGATAATGTACCGTTATAAGTAAATTTAGCACCCTGACCTCTGTCAGTTCCTCTTTTTGTAGTTATTAAAATTACACCATTACCAGCTCTTGCTCCGTATATCGAAGCTGCGGCATCCTTCAGAATAGATATATTTTCAATATCATTTGGATCAACTTGTCCGAATGTTGCAACGATTCCGTCTACAATTATAAGCGGTGCTTCGAAATTTCTGATCCTCAATGTAGCAAAATCAGAACCAGGAAGTCCTGAGCCTGATCTTACAGAAAGACCAGCAGCTTGCCCCATTAATAATTGACTTGTGTTAGGAGCAGGTCGTAAGTTAATTTCTTCCCCAGAAATTGATGCAACAGAACCAGTTAAGGTTTTTTTCTGCTGTGTTCCATAACCTACTACCACCACTTCCTCTAATTTAGATACATCCTCAGCCATAACAACATTCATTGTAGCAGAGGCTCCAACTTCCTGAGTAACATAACCGATGTATGAAAAAACGATTGTAGCAGCATCTCCAACATTTAGCTGGAAATTACCATCAAAGTCTGATACTGTTCCATTACTAGTTCCCTTTTCAACTATACTAACTCCAGGAAGTGCATTACCCTCCTCATCAGCAACAGTACCACTGATTATATTTTGAGAAAAAATTAAGTTAGTTGATAGTAAAAAAGCGAACAATAAGAACAGATTTCTATAAATATTCTGTGTATTCATAATAACTATTTTTATTGTATTAGTTTTTTTGTTGTTTTGTAGTTGGTGAAGATAAATAAAAAAAATCTTCATTCCAACAATATCTCAATAAAACATACTTCAAATTTTTAAAAATTCAATAGAGAAGGTATTTTTTTGAGATATTAACAAAAACCTATGATTTTTGTTGATAGTGGATTTTTATTAATTAAACGGTCTTACCGTAAAACTGTAACTGTAATTTCCTGGATTAATTGTATACTTAGGCAGTGTTCGAGCACCCCAACTATTGTCACCCCCTACACCCATTTGTTTTAAATCAATATTTAAACTAATAAAGTCTCTTTTAGGTACATCGACAGGTTTTCTTTGCATTTTTACAAGTCTTTGTCTAACTGCTAATTTTTCACCAGCTTTTTGAGGAATTAAACCATCATCAAAATCCTCAATTGTATTGTAATGGGCACTAAATGAAATTAAAGGTTCACCTCTTATCTCAAATCCTATTTTGTCTTTATTTGAGACTTTAAACCATCTTACATCAGTTCTGTAACCATTTTCCTGTGGTCTAGAATAATCAAAACCTAAATCTTCTACCGAGCTCTCATAAAGCCCCACAAATGCTGAGGATTTTCTGTCTATGTAATTTTCGTGAGGACCTCTTCCATACCATACTACATCAGAATATTCTTCAGGAATTGTAAAATTCATACCAAATCTTGGAATTTGAGCATCCTTTAAATTACCTCCGTAAACTAAATCATTTTTAACTTTTAAAACTCCCTTTGAATTAATTGTGTAGGTTATTTTATTGTTTGAACCTACATTATTTAATTTATAATTAACGACGACCTCTACTAAGTTTGCGTCAATTTTATTAGTAACGATACTTTCAAGCCGCCTACTATTTGATGCTGTTTTCCATTCAATGGATCTTAACGGTAAATTATTTCCATAATCATTATCTATTGATGCTCTCCAAAAATTTGTATAAGGACTAGACTTGATAAATTCATTATCACTAAAATTATAGCTAAGCAGAGAACCATTTTCTTTATCAAATACAAGACTGACCAAGCTGTTGGAAACTTTTAAGTTGACTTTATTGCTACTAATTTTTAATCTTTTGCCCATGTTACTTGATCGCAAAGAGTATTCCGATCTCTTATAAAACATTTGATCTGAAATTAATATTTCTCCACTACTAACAAGCGGCTCTTTTCCTTTTGAAATACCATAGGCATTCACAAAATATTCAGCAAAAGGATCAAAAGAAAAATCTTTAAAGGGATTGTCAATAATAATGAAATCTTGAGGTTTGATATTAAAGCTCATCGATTCACTTTTTACACTTTGACCATTTTCAATTAAATCAAAGCGAAAATCGAAATCAATTAAATTTTTAAAGAAAAATCTGTTTTCAATTTTAATTTTATCTCCATTTCCTAGAATTGAAACTTTTGCATCTTGATAAACGTGTTTAACTTCATTTAGAGCAGGATGTGGAGTTCTGTCTGGATTTACAAGACCGTTCATGCAAAAATTAGAGTCATTATAATAACTACTTGGAGCGTAATCTCCACCATATGCCCAGTATTTCTTACCATCTTTGAATTCGGCAAGACCTTGATCAACAAAGTCCCATATAAATCCACCTTGCATTTGTCTTTCTGCATATACCATATCCCACAAGTCTTTCAAGTTACCATTACTATTACCCATAGCATGAGAATATTCTGCCCAAATAAATGGTCTACTTGGAAATTTATTTAAATAAAACTTTCTTAAATCATTCATTTGAAAATACATCCATCCAAAAAAGTCAGTGTGAGGTTCTAAATCTATTCCAACAAGTTCTTTGTCAAGAGGTCTTTCGGAAGTTCTTTCATAAAAAACCAAACGAGAAGAATCTTGCTCCTTTAACCACTTATATCCATCTACGAAAATTGGCCCATCACCAGCTTCGTTTCCTAGAGACCATACAACAATTGATGGATAATTTTTATCTCTTTCAAACATCCGAACCCATCTGTCCATGTGCATTTCATCAAACTCAGGTTTATATGCTGGGGAATTTTCTTTTTTATAACCAAATCCATGACTCTCGACATTTGCTTCGTCTATGACATAAAGGCCATACTTATCACACAACTCATACCAATAAGGGTCATTTGGATAATGTGATGTTCTGACAGAATTAATATTATTTTTTTTCATGATTTCGATGTCTTTAATCATTGACTCTCTTGATACTACATGTCCAGTAAATTCATCATGTTCATGTCTATTTACTCCTTTAAACAATATTGGTTGATTGTTAATTAGAAATTGGCCATCCTTTAGTTCAATTCTTCGAAATCCAGTTTGAAAATCAATTTTTTGGTAAAAACCATCTGAATCTACTAGCTCAATAAGCACATTATATAAATTAGGAATTTCAGCTGACCAAAGTTCTGGTGAGCTAACAACACCGTTTAGTGTTATTTTTTTTGATTGATTACTCTCAATAGTACCATCTTTTTTATTTTGATAAACAACATCTTGATCATTGAAAATTTTTGTTTTTAAAGTGTATTTTTTAGATGAGCTATTATAATTTTTTAAATCAATCTCAAAATTTAAATCAGCTTTATCTAAATTATTACTTAGGCTACTTTTTAGGAAGTAGTCTCTAACTGCTAATTTAGGTTGAGCATATAAAAATATATCTCTTTCAATTCCACTTAATCTCCAAAAGTCTTGATCTTCAATATATGTACCATCTGACCATCTTATTACCTTCATGACAAGTTGATTTACACTTCCATTTAGGTATTTACTAATATCAAACTCTGCAGGTGTTTTACTTCCCTCACTGTATCCAACAAAATCTCCATTAATCCACAGATAAAATGCTGAATTTACAGCTCCAAAATGAATAAATATCTTCTTGTCATTCCAATCATTATCAACGGTAAATTCTCTATGATACAATCCTACTGGATTGTACTCTTTTGGCATGTAAGGCGGATTAATTTCATATGGATAAACAATGTTAGTATATAAAGGAAAGTCGTCAGTATGGAATTGCCAGTTTGAAGGAACAGGAATCTTTTGCCAATCATCTTTACCAAAATCAATTTTAAAAAAATCTTTAGGAACTAATTCATCATTCTTAAACAATTTGAAATTCCAAGTTCCATTTAAATATTTTGTAATTGAATCACCATTAACGTCTTTTGGTATAAAAAATGAATGTGGTTCTTCTGTATTAATTTTAAAAGTTGATAAATCTTCCCACTCTTTATATTGAGCGCTTGAAAATAAAACTGAAAAAATCAAAAAGATTCTTAAAATAGCATCCTTCATGTTAGTTGTTTTTCTAAATTTAAAATAAAATAATTAATATGAGAGTCTTTATTACATTAGTATTATCACTAATTTTTTGGTCATGTGAAAATGATAATTTAAAACCAAATATTTTATGGATTGTAACTGAAGACAATTCAATTCATTACATGAATCTTTATACAGATGGAGGAGCTGAAATGTCTCAAATTAATTCATTAGCTGATCAAGGTGTTGTCTTTGACAATGCGTTTTCAAATTCACCAGTCTGTTCAGTTGCTAGAAGCACTCTTATCACAGGTGTTTACGCACCCAGAGTTGGAACACAATACCATCGAAGAATGAATAGGGTTAAACTACCTGATGATGTAAAACCTCTTCCAGTGTATTTAAAAGAGGCAGGTTATTACACTACAAATAATGCAAAAGAGGATTATAATTTTATAAAGGATGGTGAAATTTGGAACGAATCCTCAGGAAAAGCTACATATAAAAATCGAAAAAAAAATCAACCATTCTTCCATGTTCAGAATTTTCACAACACACACGAGGGTCAATTACATTTTAATAAACAACATCTTGAAGAAGCTCTAAAAAATAATAATTTAGACAGTATAACTCCTTTTCCATATCATCCTGATACACCAACTTTCAGATATACTCAATCATTACTTCACAATCACCATAAGGATGTTGATAAAGAAATAGAAAAATTTATAAATGATTTTGAAAATGAAGGATTATTGGATGATACAATTATTTTTTACTACGGAGACCATGGAGGTGTATTGCCACGAAGTAAAGGCTACATATATGAAAGTGGATTAAATGTTCCTTTGGTTATTAGAATTCCTGAAAAATTTAAAAAACTTTCCCCATTTAAAGCAGGTACAAGAACGTCTACATTTGTTGAATTTGTTGACTTAGTACCAACAGTTCTTACATTGGCTGGAATTGATATTCCGAAATCAATAGATGGAAAACCATTTTTAGGTAAAAAACTAAAGAAATCTGAACTTGAAAAACGTAACTCAGCATTTGGTTATGCAGATAGATTTGATGAAAAATATGATCTAGTTAGATCAATACGAAAGGGTAAATATAAATACATGAGAAACTACCAGCCCTTTAATGTAGATGGTTTGTATAACTTTTACAGATATAAAATGTTGGCATATAAAGAATGGTATACCCTTTTTCAAGATGGAAAATTAAATGATATCCAAAGTCAATTTTTTAAACCTAAATCACCTGAGTCTTTGTATAACATTGAAGAGGATCCTCACGAAACAAAAAACTTGGCAAATGATATTGCTTACAATGATGTACTCATAGCTATGAGAGAAGATTTAAATAATCATTTGATGTCAATCAATGATTTAAGTTTTCTTCCCGAGCCATATTTTTTAAAAAATGGAATTGATGATGTTGTAGAATATTCAGCTCAAAATAAAACATTAATAAAAAAACTTATTGAAACATCAAACCTTCAACTTAAAGACTATGATGTAGTTTCATCTCAAATTAAAAAAGCATTAGATCATGATAATCCATGGGTCAGATATTGGGGATTGATTGTATGTTCAAGCTTCGGGAGTAAAGCAATGGAAAACAAGGATGAAATAAATACGATTTTTGAGAATGACTCTGAGAATTTAGTTAGAATGAGGGCAGCAGAATTTATGCTTTTAAATGATATTGAGTTGAGTGATTCAAAAATAAATTCTCTTTTAAAAAAATCAAATTTTGAAGCTGAAGCTAATCTTATGTTAAATACACTAGCTAACATCAAAACCATTAATCCAAAGTACAAGCTGAATCTTAATAAGAATGTTTTTCCAGAAAATTGGATACCACCAATGAGAGAGGAAAACGCCTTAGTTAATAGAAGAATGAATTATTTAACAGAGAATGAATAAAACACTATTAATAAAATTTAGTTTTTTTTTACTAATCACTGTTTCTTGTAGTAAAGAAACAATTGAAAAACCTAACATTGTTTTAATAGTTGCAGATGACTTGGGTTGGTCGGATCTATCTTACATGGGTTCAACCTACTATGAAACTCCTAACATTGATAAACTTTCTAAATCAGGGATGACATTTTACAATGGCTACGCCTCCGCTGCTAATTGCGCACCAAGCAGAGCAACAATGTTCTCTGGTAAATATCATACAGAACATGGTATTTATACTGTAAAAAATTCAGATAGGGGAAAAAGAAAAACAAGAAAAATAATTCCAATTGTTACAAAAAGTAATCTTGATTTGGATTTTTTTGTTATTCCGGAAATGCTTAAAGATTTGGGATATGTTAATGGACACTTTGGCAAATGGCATTTGGGGGATATCGGTTTTCATCCAGAAAATAGCGGATTTGATGTTAATATTGGAGGCAATAAGCATGGAGGACCTGGCGGATATTTTTCACCATACAAGTATACCAACATGGATGATGGTCCAAAAGGAGAATATTTAACTGATCGAATTGGAGATGAAGTTGTCAATTTTATTGAAAACAACACAGAAAATAATTTTTTCGCATATGTTCCTTTTTTCTCTGTTCACACACCAATACAATCCAAACCTGATTATCAAAAAAAATACAGAAATAAAAATTCCAATGAATATCACAACCGTGCAGATTATGCTGGAATGATTCAATCATTAGATGAAAATGTTGGAAAAATAATAGATAAAATTGATGAATTGAACTTGTCTGAAAATACACTAATTATATTCACTTCCGATAATGGGGGAATTAGAGCAATTTCCAACCAATATCCACTTAGAGCCGGAAAAGGGTCGTATTATGAGGGAGGAATTAAAGTGCCATTGATTTTTAGTTGGAAAGGAAAAATTGATGCTGAATCTAAATCTTATGAAAGAGTTTCAAACCTAGACTTTTACCCTACTATAAAAAAATTGGTTGGGTACAACAAACAAATCGATTTAGATGGAGAGGATATTTCACCAATTTTGAATGGTAAAAAATTTAGCGAGAGAGAACTTTACTTCCATTTCCCTGTTTATTTAGAAGCATATAATGTTCATAAAGATAATGGTACGGATCCTCTGTTTAGAACAAGGCCCGGCACAGTTGTAATTAAAGATAATTGGAAATTACATCATTATTATGAAGACAATAAATTTGAGTTATACAATCTTGAAAAAGATATTTCAGAATCTACAAACCTTGCTGATATTAATGTTGAAAAAAAGGATGAGCTTTTATCTAAATTAAATGATTGGAGAAAAACTAGAAATGCTCCAATCCCTAGCAAATTAAACGCTTACTATGATCAAAAATATGTTGATAGTTTAATGTTCTTAATCAATAAAAATTACATATCGGGTAAGGTGAATAATAATGAGTAGGTTAGTGATTTGAACACATGTTTAATATTTGAATCTATCAGGATTTAGTTTATTGTAGAGTTCATTATTTGAGAGTCCAAGAAATATTGGATTAATTGTCTTTTCATTCCATTCCTTTATTTTTGATCTCAAATCATTTGTAATCTCTGGGAAATCCAAAGCAATATTATTTTGCTCTGAAATATCTTTTTCAAGGTCATACAAATAGTTATTACCATCCTCATCAATAATCATCTTATAATTTTTAGACCTTACAGCAAATCTATCATTTCCCCTAATGGTATCATTATTTACAATTTTAAAATCGCCATTTATTTTCCAGAACAGACTTTCATGTGGAGTTCCAGATTTTTCACCTAGTACATAAGGTAAAATATTTTTCCCATGAATTTTATTGGGAAGTTCTAAGTCAGGATTAATTAATGACTTCATTGTTGCAAAAATGTCAAATGAGCTCACTGGATTATCATATGTGGTTTTGGGCTTTATTTTTTTAGGCCATTGCATAAAAAATGGTGTTCTTACACCACCCTCACCCAAATCACTTCCCTTGTAGCCACTGAAAGGCGAGTTTGCCCCATCTTTGTCTGTCCATCTTTTTTTAGGGGCTCCATTATCAGAAAGAAAGAAAACAATAGTATTATCATAAATTTTTTCTTCTTTAAGTTTTGTAAGAATTTTACCAATTCCATCATCCATGGAACTTATCATTCCAGCATATATTTTTCTTAGTGGATTCTCTATATCGGGGAATCTATTGACGTATTTTTCCGGTGCTTGTATTGGGCCATGTGGAGCATTGTACGGTAAAAAAAGAAAGAAAGGTTTCTTTGAATTATTTTCAATAAATTTCACAGCCTCGTCACTAAATTCATCAGTTAAATAATCATCTATCTCAACTCTGTTAGTGTTCCTTAAAATTTTTGTTCGATAGGCTTGATTGTGAGCCTTAACTTCTGTTTCATCTTTTAGAGTCAACTCTTCTGGCAGATATCTATGTCCGCCTGTAAGATGCCCAAAAAACTCATCAAATCCCCTATTGTTAGGTCTCAATGATTCATGTGCTCCTAAATGCCATTTTCCAATTATTCCTGTTACATAGTTTTTAGTCTTAAATAAATCTGCCATTGTAAATTCATTGAGGGGTAAACCCATATTTGGATCTTTTGGGGCAAATAATATATTTCTCCCATATCCAAAAAAGTCTGGATAACGTCCAGTCAATATGCCAGCTCTACTTGGTGAACAAAAAGGTGTTGTTAAGTAACCACTTGTAAAAAATACACCATTATTACCTATATCATCAATATTAGGTGTTGATATATCACTAGTACCATGAAAACTAATATCATTATAGCCTAAGTCATCAGCAAAAATGATGATTACATTGGGTAAAGTATTTTCTTGAGAATTACAAGAAAAAATAAATAAGCATGTAAGAAAAATTATATTTTTCATAAGTTAGTATTACTAAACTTCAACTAATTTAAAAATTATTATGAAAGCAAAATTCCTTCTTCTACTTTTTACTTTTTTACTCTCGTGTAATTCAGAAAAAAATATTCAACCAAACGTAGTTCTAATTTATTTAGATGATTTAGGATATGGTGATGTAAGTTCTTATGAATTAGGAACTTTAGAGACCCCAAACATGGACAAAATTGCAAATGGGGGTATAAGGTTTACAAATGGATATGCAAGCTCTGCTACTTGTAGTCCAAGCAGATACGCCCTGATGACAGGAACATATCCTTGGAGAAATAAGAAAGCTAAGATCATTACTGGTGGAAATTTGATTATTGATGAAAATGAGATGACATTGCCAAAGATGTTTAAATCAATGGGTTATGAGACTGGAGTTGTTGGAAAATGGCATTTAGGTCTTGGGAAAGATGGTCCAGTTAATTATAACAGCTTAATTAGTCCAGGACCAAATGAGGTTGGGTTTGATCACTCATATATTATGGCCGATACTCAAGACAGAGTTCCTACTGTTTACATTGAAAATGGTAATGTTGTAAATCTTGATCAGAATGATCCCATTGAGATTAATTTTGGCAATGATGATTATGGATTACCGAGTGGTACAAAAAATCCAGAGCTACTAACGATGAAATGGCATCATGGTCACAACAAAGCTATTGTAAATGGTGTCCCACGAATTGGATATATGAAAGGTGGTGAAAAAGCAAAATGGAGCGATATTGATATGGCAGATGAGTTTATAAATAAAGCAAAAGAATATTTAGATACTGTCAAGGATAAACCATTTTTTTTATTTTACTCGCTTCAGCAACCACATGTTCCAAGAACGCCTCACCCGAGATTTGTTGGAACTTCAGGAATGGGACCTAGAGGTGATGTTATTAAAGAGGCTGATTGGTGTATTGGAGAAATGTATAATTACCTTGAAGAAAATGGTATATTAGAAAATACCATAATTATTATTTCAAGTGATAATGGGCCTGTTTTAAATGATGGGTACTATGATGATGCGGTTGAAAAATTGGGAGATCATACTCCAGCTGGAAATTTAAGAGGTGGTAAATACAGTTTGTATGAAGCAGGGACAAGAGTCCCTTTTATCACATACTGGAAAGGTAAAATTAAACCTCAAGTATCTGATGAAGTTGTTACTCAAATTGATTTCTTAAATTCATTTTCATCACTATTGGGATCTAATATCAAATCTAATGATGGTGTCGATTTATCAAGTGTATTTTTTGAAAATACAGGTAAAGGAAGGGATGAGCTAGTAATCGAAGCAACTTCTAGGACAGCTTTTAGACAAAATAATTGGGTGATGATTCCACCATATAACCTCCCAGCTTTAAATCCACGTGTTAATATTGAATTAGGTAACTCAAAAGATTATTTATTATTCAATTTGGATAATGATATTTCTCAACAAAATGATTTGTCAAAAACCAATCCTGATAAACTAAATGATATGATTATTAGGTATGAGGAAATCCTGGGCAAAGACAAAAAAGAAGCTGAAAAACTTGAACTTGAATAATTTTTAATGCAAGTACTAGTAACAGGTGGTTTAGGTTACATAGGTTCTCATACAAGCGTTTTATTGCTAGAAAAAGGGTATGATTTGGTAATCGTTGACGATCTATCAAATTCTAATGAAAAAGTAATTGAAAATATATCTCAGATTACAAGTAAAGTTCCAGTTTTTGAAAAAATTGACCTAAAAGATAAAGAGTCTGTATCTAAACTTTTTAATAATTATGATTTTGATGGAATTATTCACTTTGCTGCTCATAAATCAGTGAATGAGAGTGTTAATTATCCAGATAAATATTTTAAAAACAATGTGGGTTCGCTTGAAAATATTATTTATGAAATACAAAAATTAAAAAAGCCGATGAATTTTATTTTTAGTTCCAGCTGTACTGTTTATGGTCAAGCTGATTCAATGCCTATAAATGAAGGTTTTGAGCTTAAAAAAGCAGAGTCGCCTTATGGTCAATCTAAAAGAAAGTGCGAAGAAATTCTTGAAAATTTTCACAAAGCTGGACATAACTTTAAAAATATCACTTTAAGATACTTTAATCCTATTGGGGCACATCCGACATCTCTAATTGGAGAGCTTCCAATTGGTATCCCTGAAAATCTTGTTCCATACATTACCCAAACTGCTGTAGGTAAAAGAGATCACCTAACTGTATTTGGAAATGATTATGATACAAATGATGGAACGTGTGTTAGAGATTATATTCACATTATGGACTTAGCAGAAGTACATATAACTTGTCTGGAAAAACTAATGAATATAAAAGATAATAGTTTCTTTAACGTATATAATGTAGGGACTGGTAAAGGGACTTCAGTTTTGGAATTAATTAATCTTTTTGAAAATGTAAATCAACTAAAATTAAATTATAAAATTGGAAAAAGAAGAGATGGTGATGTAGTTATAGCATATGCAGATACATCAAAAATCAAAAATGAGTTGAATTGGACAACAAAATACAGTTTAGAAAATGCCTTAAAAACAGCATGGAATTGGGAATTGAATATTAATAAAAATGAATAGGAAAATTAAAGTTGAATCACCCGGCAGAATTAATTTAATAGGAGAGCATGTTGATTATAATGGAGGCTCAGTTCTTCCTGGTGCAATAGATAAAAAAGTTGAGTTTTTAATTGAAAATATTGAGGGAAATAAATGTATAATTGAATCAAGAACAATCAATAAAAAATTTGAGTTTGAATTTTCAAATCTCAAAAAATCAAATGAGCATTGGGAAAATTATATTATTGGTACAGTAAACAATTTAATTAACAAGAAAAAACAAACAATATCATCTTTTAAATGTGTGATTAAAAGCAGTTTACCTATTGGTGCTGGAATTAGTTCATCATCTGCATTAATTTCAGGCTTAGCATCTGGGTTAATTGAAATTAACAACCTTCAAATTGACAAAAATGAAATTGTTGATATTGTGAGTGATGTCGAACACAATTATATCGGTCTTAAAGGAGGAATAATGGATCAGTTCACCATTCTAAATGGAAAAAAAAATAAATTAATACAATTGGAATGTTATTCAAGAAATTTTAATTACGTAAATGCAGATTTTAATGATTTTCAAATAATTCTTCTAAATACTAATGTGGAACATAATCTTGCTGATACAGCTTATAATGACAGAGTTGAAGAGTGCAATAATGCTCTAAAAATAATTAACAATAAATTCAATAATAATTACTCAACATTATGTGACGTAAGTCCACATTTAGTTTCTGAACTTAAAAATATTTTGGAGACTAAAATCTATAATAGGGCATCATTTGTAATTAATGAAAATCAAAGGACTTGTGATGCTGCAAAAAAACTCAATGAGTCTAAGTTTTATGACCTAGGTAGCTTAATGTATAAATCACATTCAGGGTTAAAAGACCTTTATGAAGTTAGTTGTGACGAATTAGATTTTTTGGTGGATTTGACAAAGCCATTTGAAAAAATTTTAGGTGCTAGAATGATGGGGGGAGGATTTGGTGGATGTACAATAAATCTTGTTGAAAAATCTTTTAAAAATGAGTTTATAGAAAAAGCATGCAAAAGCTATAAAGACAAATTTAGAATTGACTTGACTCCAATCGAAATTACAATATGCGATGGTGTAAAAATAAAAAACCTACAAACAGATTGATTGTATAAACTCCTGTTATACAAGTTTAAGGCTAACTATATATTCGAAAATCCCCTTAGGGCGCGCTCTAGCATACAGACTCACCTTTTTTAAAAAAAATAGTGTTGAGTTTACCAATTTAAATCTGCTGTAGGTAAAATTATATTTTAATGAACGTTTAACTAAAGTCTTGAATCTATCAATTCTTTAATTTTATTTAGCTTCTCTCCTATCTCAAATATCTCTTTGTCATCATCATTGGAAAATGTTTTGCTCTGACTTAATATTTGAAGAGCACACATCGCTAGACTGTCTTGCTTATCTCTTACTGCATACTTACTCTCATAATCATTTATCATTTGATTAATTTGCTTAGCCGCTTTCCTTAATATCTCCTCTTGATTTATATCCACACTTAGAGGATAAACCCTGTTACCAATATTTAATTTAATTTTTTGCATTATCCCATTAAATTTAAAATACAATTATCAATTTCATCAATCATTTTTCTTATTTTTTTCTTTGCTAATTTCTTATCTGATTGATTGTATATAACATTAGAAAACTTTAAAGAATCATATTTTTCTTTTAATTTTTTAATTTCATCTTCTTTGTTAAGCAGGCTAATCTTGACAGAATTTAAATCTTCCAAAATCTTATCATTATTTTTTTTTAACAAATCATAACTTTTTAAAAGCTGATTGATTTTATCATATAACTCATCAACATTTTTTAATGTTTCTTTCATAATAAGCTACTATTACATAAATTTAAGTTTATATATAATTATAACCAATACTTTAATTAAAATCTATTTGAAAAATTTAATTTTAGTTTTTATCGTATTATTTTCTAATCTAATTTTTTCGCAGGAAAAAAGCACAAAGAAGTTTGAATCACCAATTGATTTTCCTATTCTTCTAAGTGGAAATTTTGGAGAGCTAAGGTCAAGTGGCTTTCACTCTGGTATTGATATAAAAACCAAAGGTAAAGAGGGAATTTACATAAGAGCTATTGACTCTGGTTATGTATCAAGAGTACAGGTTTCAACTAGCGGTTTTGGTAAGGTTGTTTACATTAATCATGGAAATAATTTAACAACAGTATATGCTCACCTAAGTAAGTTCAGTGATAAGATAGAAAAAGTCATAAATGAGCTTCAGTATAAAATGAAAAAATACGAGGTTCGTAAGTTTTTTAGACCTGATGAATTAAAAATTGGGGAAAAGGAAATTATTGGTTTATCAGGGAATACAGGGAGTTCTTTTGGCCCTCATCTTCATTTTGAAATTAGAAAAACAAATGAAGAATTACCAATCAATCCATTATTCTACAACTTTGATGTAATTGACACAATTCGACCTTACTTAAAGAACTTTTTTTTATATGGAATTAAGAATGGTTTACTTAGGAAAAAACAACTTAAACTTTTAAAAATTAATGACAGTACATTTACAGCAAACACAATAAAAACTACAGATACTATTGGTTTCGGGGTCGTATCATATGACAGACAAAATAAAACCAATAATATTTTTGGTAATTATAAATACTCTCTATTCAAAAATGACTCGTTAAACTTTGAATTAATTTTTGATTCATTTACTTTTTCAGAAAAACCATATCAAAAAAAATATATTGATAATGAATATTATGTGCTTAAAAAATCTAGAATTGTTAAATTATTTGGGGACAAAAACAATAATTTAAGTTTTGTGAAAGGAAAAAATGAAGGACTAATAATTAAGAAAGGTGATAAACATAATATAACTGTAAAACTCAGTGATTATGACAATAACAATACCTATATAAATATCAAAATACTTGGAGATAGTACTAATTTTAAATATGATAAACAAATAGAAACGCCCTTCAATAAATTAATTGATTTTAATAAAAAGTATAATTTTTCATACAATGGTCACGAGCTGATTATTGAAAAAAATACTTTTGATAGAAAGTCAAAAATTTTACACAAATATCAAAATGATACCTTATTTGCATACAATCCTTTTTTGATAGCGTGGAAAAATTTTGAAATAAAATATCCAACCGATGGTTTGAATGATAGACAATATTTAGCCAGAATAAATTATGATGGTTCAAAAAACTTTGTTACCAATTCTATTAAAGATGGGTATTACCAGTTTAAAACCAAAACCACAGGAAAATTTTTTATTGATATTGATTCCTTACCACCAACAGTTATTAGAAATAAAAGAATTAATTATAAAAATCAAATTCAATATTACATAAATGACAAAGAAACTGGCATTAAAAATTACAGAGGAAAAATTAATGACCAGTGGGCATTATTTGAATATGAACCAAAATTGAAAAAAATATTTTTCAGAAATGACACACTGATAAAACCAAATAAGGTCAATAAGGTAGAAATATATGTAGAAGATTTAGTTGGAAATTCAGCTAGTGTAATTGATTCTTTATTGTTTTAATTTTCCTCCACAAAATTTTTTAAAAACTCCACCACATAATTAACTTCCTTGATCGTATTAAACTTTGAAAAAGAAAACCTTAAAGAGATTTTTTTCATATCATCATCAGAAAGCATCTCAGATAAGACGTGAGATGGTTGAGAACTGCCAGATTGACAAGCACTGCCAGATGAACAAGAAATTCCTGCTAAATCTAATTTGAAATTTAAAATTGTTTTTTTATCACTATTTATCGGCAAACATAAATTTAAAATTGCGTATGAAGATTCATTTATATTGTGTTTTCCATTTATCTTAGTTTCAGGAATTCTTTTCATCACTGTTTTGATAAAATGATCTTTTAATTCTTTTACTTTTTTTGAATCATTTTCTAAGTTTTCATATGAAATATCAATTGCAGTTTTCAAACCAACAATGTTGTGTATACTTTCTGTTCCCCCTCTGTAACCTCTTTCTTGGGCTCCACCCTCAATAAATGGTTTTACTGTTTGTCCATTTTTTATGTAAGCAAATCCTACACCTTTAGGTCCATGGAATTTATGGGCAGAACAAGTCATAAAATCGATATTAATCTTATCCAAATCGATATTGTAATGTCCAATGGTCTGAACAGTATCACTATGAAATAAAGCATTATTTGATTTACAAATTTTTCCAAATTCCTCTAAATCTATCATTGTTCCAGTCTCGTTGTTGATATGCATTAAGCTAACTAAAGTCTTTTCATCAGAGTTTTCTAAATATTCTATTAGCTGCTGTTTATTTGGAAGACCGTATTCATCAACATCTAAAAATAAAATAGTGATTCCTCTTTCTTTTGCGATTGATTCAATAGAGTTTAAAACTGCCTTATGTTCAATTTTTGTGCTAATTATTCTTTCAATATTTTGAGCTATTACAACAGTTTTAATTATCATATTATTGGACTCAGTACCACCGGAAGTAAAAATAATTTCTTTGGGGTTGACATTAAATTTCTCAGCTATAGTTTTTCTGGACAACTCTAAAATTGCTTTTGAGTTTCTTCCATGTGAGTGAGTTGATGAGGGATTACCATAATTAACTTTCATAGCCTTCATCATTTCTGAAATTACTTTTTCAGAAATTTCAGTTGTAGCAGCATTATCAAAATATATTTTATTCATGGAAAATTCCTTTTCAAAGATATATGATTTTGATTAGTTTTATATAACCAATATGATCAATAAAATTTCAAGTAAAGAGAGTTCGTTATTTAAATATGCAAAAAAGCTAATATCTAAATCTAATTTTAGAAAAAGAGAAAAGAAATTTATTGTAGAGGGCTTTAGAGAAATTCAGCATTGTAAAAATTCAAATTTTACTATTGATCAAATTTTTGTCCTTGAAGATAAATTGAAAAGTTTAAGTATCAAAGACTTAAAAGTAAATCTTATAACCCGTGAATTAATTGAGCAAATTATCTACAGGGAAAGTGAAGGAATTTTTGCAATAGTAAATTATAAACCCTCAAAAATATCAGATTTAAAAATTGATAAAGATGATTTTTTTTTGGTTCTACAAAACCCAGAGAAACCAGGAAATATTGGAGCAATTATGAGAACTTTTGAAGCCTGTGGTTTTAAAAATATTATAATTACTGACTCTCAAACTGAAATATATAACCCAAATACTATTAGAGCGAGTTTAGGATCAATTTTTTCTTTAAATATTTTTCAATTAACAGCGAATGAAACAATCAATTTTTTAAAAAAAAATAATTTTAAAATTTATGGAGCTCATATTGAATCTAGTATAATTTATAAGGATGTTGATTATAATAAAAGATGCGCTTTAATAATGGGTCCAGAAAAATCAAAAATTAATGATCAGTTATTATCTAAATGTGATAATCTAATAAATATACCCATGTTTGGTAATGTTGATTCATTAAATTTATCAGTTTCAACTGGAATTATTCTTTACGAAGCTATTAATCAGAGAAAATTCTCTTAAATTTAATTAATGGATTTTACAACAGCTAACAAGAATGTAAACCTTCAAATTGCTCGTGAATACAAGAGTTTATTAAAATTAAGTTATCAAGCCTTAAATGAAAGTGATAAAGTTTTAATAAGGAAAGCATTAGATATTGCTATTGATGCTCACAGCGATCAAATTAGAAAATCAGGAAAAGCATATATTTTTCACCCTATTTCTGTTGCAAAAATTGTTGCGTCTAAAATAGGTCTTGACGCTCCAAGCATAGCATCTGCACTATTACATGATGTTGTTGAAGATACAAGATATTCAATTAATAAGATTGAGGAAATCTTCGGTCAGGAAATAGCAAAAATTGTTGATGGATTAACTAAAATATCCAAATTAAAAAAGGAGAAGATATTATCAATACAAGCTGAGAATTTTAGAAAAATGCTTTTAACATTGAACGATGATATTAGAGTAATCTTGATAAAAATTGCTGATCGATTGCATAATATGAAAACCCTAGATTTTCTATCTGAGGAAAAGCAGTTGAAAATTGCATCTGAAACACTTTATATATATGCACCTATTGCACACAGAATTGGTCTGTATGAAATTAAAAATGAATTGGAAGATCTTAGTTTAAAATACACTGAACCAGAATTATTTAATGACATAAAAAATAATCTTGAAAAAACTAAAGACAATCAAAATCTCTACATAAGAAATTTTGCTAGAAAAATTTCTGAAAAATTAAAAACAGAAAAATTAGATTTTAAAATTAATGGTAGAAGTAAATCAATCTATTCCATCAGAAATAAAATGCTTAAAAAAAACATAAACATTGATGAAGTTTATGACCGATTTGCAGTAAGAATTATTTATGATGCAAAACCAGTATTAGAAAAACTAATTGCTTGGAAGATTTATTCAATTGTAACAGATGTATACAGACCAAACCCTACTAGATTAAGGGATTGGATATCAACTCCTAAATCAAATGGATATGAAGCCTTACACATTACTGTTGTAGGTCCAAATAAAAGATGGATCGAAGTTCAAATTAGATCAACTAGAATGCATGAAATTGCTGAGAGAGGGTATGCTGCTCATTATAAATACAAATTAGGAGATGATAAAGAAAGTGGACTTGAAATTTGGTTAAATAGATTGCAGGAAGTTTTAAAAAACCCAGACTCAAGTGCCGTTAATTTCGTAGAAGATTTCAAGTTAAATTTATATGCTGATGAAATTTTTGTATTTACACCAGAGGGTGATTTAAAATCTTTACCAAAAGGATCAACAGCCTTAGATTTTGCTTTTCATATTCATTCAGGACTAGGATTGAAAACTAGAGGAATTAAAGTTAATGGAAAAATTGTTCCTTTAAGCTATAAATTGAGTAGTGGTGAGCAGGTTCAAATTATTAAAAGTAATAACTCTAAACCTAGTGCCAGTTGGCTCGATTTTGTAATCACATCAAAAGCAAAGTCAGCGATAAGATCTTCAATTAAAGAAAATAAAAAGAAAATAGCTGAAGAAGGCAAAGAAATATTGAGGAGAAAGTTAAAACAATTGAAAATCTCATTCAATGATAACAATATTAATAAAATTCAAACATTCTTTAATCTTCAAACATCACTAGATCTATTTTATAGAATTGGAATTGGAACAATTGATAACAGTGATCTGAAAAAATATGCAAATTCTCAAAACGCAATAATCAAATTTTTTAGGCGAAAAGTATCAGAGAAAGCGATTAAAAAACAAGATGATGAAATTAATACAAAATATGATCAACTTGTTTTTGGCAATGAAGATGAAAGACTTGATTATACTTTATCAAATTGTTGTAGACCACTGCCAGGAGATAAAGTTTTTGGTTTTGTTACGATAAATGAAGGAATAAAAGTTCACAAATCTGATTGTAAAAATGCCCTAAGCTTACAATCAAAATTTGCCTACAGAATATTGAAATCAAAATGGATTGATTCCACACAACATGATTATACATCAACAATTCAAATTGTTGGAATCGATAATATTGGTCTAGTAAATAAAATAACCACCATAATTTCTGATAATCTAAGTATCAATATGAGAAAAATGTCCTTTGATACCGAAGGTGATGTGTTTAAAGGATCGATAACTCTAAGAGTTAAAAACAAAAAAATAATTGATAAACTGATTCAAAGAATAAAAAAAATTAAGGGAGTTTATAAAGCAGTTAGAGATTAATATTTAATTTAGATAAGAATTTATAATGACCGAAAAAATCAAAAATAATCAACAAGTTGTAAAAGATGTTTTCTCAAAATATCTCGATTCCAAGTCACATAGAAAAACACCTGAGAGATATGCAATATTAAAAGAGATTTATGATTTGAATGATCACTTTGATATCGAATCACTTTACTCATTGATGAAACAGAAGAAATACAGAGTAAGTAGGGCTACTTTATACAATACAATTGAATTACTACTTGAATGTCACTTAGTTAGAAAACATCAATTTGGATCAAACCAAGCTCATTATGAAAAGTCGTATTTTGATAGACAACATGATCATATTATTTTAACTGACACTGGTGAAGTAATTGAATTCTGTGACCCTAGAATTCAGCACATCAAAGAAAGTATTGAAGATATTTTCAATATTAATGTTGATAAGCACTCTTTATATTTTTATGCGACTAAAGAAAAAAAATGAAAATTGATTTAATACTAGGTCTCCAATGGGGTGACGAGGGAAAAGGGAAAATTGTTGATTTTTTAACTAACGATTATAATATAATTGCAAGATTTCAAGGAGGTCCAAATGCAGGCCATACTCTAGAATTTGATGGAATTAAACATGTTTTACATACTATACCATCTGGAATTTTTCATGAAAATAAAATTAATGTCATTGGTAATGGAGTTGTCATTGATCCAGTAATTTTTAAAGAAGAAATTGAAAAATTAAAAGAATTGAATGTTGATCTGAGTAATAAACTATTAATATCAAGAAAAGCTCATTTAATCCTGCCAACTCATCGTTTAATAGATAAAGCTTCGGAGCTTTCTAAAGGAAAGAAAAAAATTGGCTCCACACTCAAAGGTATTGGTCCAACATATATGGACAAAACTGGTAGAAATGGACTTAGGATTGGAGATTTAGAGCTTGATGGATGGGAAGAGAAATTTAACACTTTAACAAATAAGCATCTTAACTTAATAAATAATTTTAACGTTGATATAGATTTTGATATTAATAAATTGATTGAAGAATTTACTAATTCAATAAATTTTATAAAATTATTAAGATTTATTGATAGTGAACATTATTTAAATGAATCTATAAATAGTGGAAAAAAAATATTGGGTGAAGGAGCACAAGGATCCTTACTTGATATTGATTTTGGCACCTATCCTTATGTGACATCTTCGAATACAACTGCCGCTGGAGCCTGCACTGGCCTTGGAATAGCTCCAAATAAAATAAATAATGTTTTTGGAATTTTCAAAGCATATACTACCAGAGTTGGTAGTGGTCCATTTCCTACTGAGCTAAAGGATGAAATTGGAGAAAGAATGGCTAAAATTGGTAATGAATTTGGAGCCACAACTGGAAGACGAAGAAGATGCGGATGGTTGGACTTAGTTATACTAAAACATTCAATAACTGTAAATGGAGTTACAGAATTAATAATGATGAAAGGTGATGTACTTTCAGGAATTGATAGAATAAAAGTATGTACAAAATACAAGTATAAAGGAGAAACTATAGATTATTTGCCTTATTCCATCGAGGATGAAAATATTGAACCAATTTATGAAGAAATTAGTGGTTGGGAGGAAGATATCACTAAAATAAAATCATTCACTGATTTACCTCAAAATTTTAAAAATTATATTAATTTCCTAGAGGATAGTTTAAATGTAAAAATTAAAATAGTTTCCGTTGGACCTGACAGAACACAAACAATCTTTGTATAGAAATAAATATTTTTATTTACTAACTCTAATTTTTTTTTCAGTGAGCTCAATATCTCAAGAGAAAAATATTGTTATAAAGAGTGCTGGATCATTTGATCGAAACCAATCATTATACCCTGATGGTAATATACTTAATGAAAGTGCAAATAAAAAAGTTCATTTAACACATGATAATATGGACATTTTTTCTAAAAAATCCATTTTTTTTCAAAAAAGGAACTCATTTATTGCTACTGGAAATGTTCATGTTAAACAAGGCGATTCAATAAACCTTTTTTGTGATTCATTAAACTATGATGGTTTAACCAGAAAATTTTCAAGTTATGGATCAGTTAAATTCATTAATGATGAAATGGAG
>CACJYD010000008.1 GCA_902597545.1 uncultured Bacteroidota bacterium
AAGACTGCTGCTAAGAAAACAGCAACGAAGACTGCTGCTAAGAAGACAACTAAAAAAACAGAAATTAAATCTGATAAATCAACGGTAAAAAAAGTTGAAATATCTGATGATGGATTTAATTGGACGGAGTTTGAGGAAGGAATACAGACTATCAGTAAAAAACAAATTGATGAATTTGATAAGCTTATTGATGATAATTTTGTTGATACATACTCTGAAAGTGTAATCTCAGGTACTGTTGTAAATATCACTGAAAGAGAAGCAATAATTGATATTAATGCTAAATCAGAAGGTGTTATTTCTTTAAATGAATTTAGGTATAATCCAGACTTGAAGGTTGGAGATAATGTTGAAGTAATTGTTGATATTCAAGAAGATAAAACTGGTCAATTAATTCTGTCCCACAGAAAAGCAAGAACAATCAAAGCTTGGGAAAGGGTCATTGAGGCACATGACAAAGAAACTGTGGTAACAGGATTTGTTAAATGTAGAACTAAAGGTGGAATGATTGTAGATGTTTTCGGACTTGAAGCCTTTTTGCCAGGTTCTCAAATTGATGTTAAACCAATTAGAGATTATGATCAGTACGTGAATAAAAACATGGAGTTTAGAATTGTTAAAATTAACCATGAGTTTAAAAATGTTGTTGTTTCACACAAAGCATTGATAGAGGCTGATATCGAGGAGCAGAAAAAAGAAATTATATCTCAGTTAAAGAAAGGCCAGGTACTTGAAGGAATTGTTAAAAATATTACGACTTACGGAGTATTTGTTGATTTAGGAGGAGTTGATGGTTTAATACACATAACCGATCTATCATGGAATAGAATAAATCATCCAACTGAAATTTTAGAATTAGATCAAAAACTGAATGTTGTTATATTAGATTTTGATGATGATAAATCTCGAATTCAGTTAGGAGTCAAACAACTGAGTAAACATCCATGGGAAAATCTTGATGGTGATTTAAAAGAAGGTGATAAAGTTAAAGGTAAGGTATCTGTTCTAGCGGATTATGGTGCATTTGTAGAAATTGTTGATGGGGTAGAAGGTCTTGTTCATGTTTCTGAGATGTCGTGGTCAACTCATCTAAGATCAGCTCAAGATTTTGTAAAAGTTGGAGACGAGGTTGAGGCAATTATATTAACATTGGACCGTGAAGAAAGAAAAATGTCATTAGGTATTAAACAACTATCCTCGGATCCTTGGACTGATATAACTAATAAATATCCAATTGATTCAAAACATAAAGGTAAGATTAGAAATTTTACAAACTTTGGAGTATTTGTAGAATTGGAGGAAGGTATTGATGGTTTAATTTATATTTCTGATTTATCGTGGACTAAAAAAATTAAACATCCCTCTGAACTATTTTCAATTGGTGATAAAATTGATGTAATTGTTTTAGAACTTGATGTTGATGAGAGAAAACTTAGTCTAGGGCATAAACAAACTAAGAAAAATCCATGGGATGATTATTTAAAGAAATACCCTGTTGATTCAATTCATAGTTTTAAGTTGGAGTCAATTTCAGAAAGAGGTGGTTCAATATTTTTAAATGATGATTTGAGTGCATTTGTTCCCAAAAAACATACAATAAAAGAAGATGGATCCAGTCTTAAAGATGGCGAAGAGGCTGATTTTAAAGTGATAGAGTTTAACAGCGATTTTAAAAGAATTGTAATGTCACACTCTGCAACTTACAAGAAAGAGCCAGAAAAGAAAAAGACTAAAACAAAATCTAAAATAGAAAATGGCGATAAATCAACACTTGGAGATATTGAAGCATTAGCAGATTTGAAGAAAAAAATGGATGAGAATAAGGATAATTAAAATTATTTTTTTCTAATTCTTTCTACAATCCAATCGCCGACTTCCTCGGTCGTAAATGATTTCCCATCCCCAGAAAGATCTTTCGTAACAATATTGTTGGAAATTGATTCATTCACCAGATCGCGGATTAATTTAGATTCTTCATAAAGATTAAAACTTCTTTCAAACATCATTGATGCTGAAAGTATTGTTGCTAGTGGATTAGCAATGTTTTTACCTTTTGCTTGTGGAAAAGATCCATGTATAGGTTCATATATTGAAGTCTCAACACCAACTGATGCAGAAGGCATCAAGCCCATGGATCCAGATATTACAGATGCCTCATCAGTTAGTATATCTCCAAATAAATTACTGGTGATTAAAACATCATAGTAACTTGGAGAATGGATTAACCTCATAGCTACTGCATCAACAAATTCATATGAAACATTAACTTCTGGGTAATTTTTCTCTAATGACTGTACTGTTTGTCTCCAAAGTCTCGACGTTTCTAGCACATTTGCTTTATCAATACAACATAATTTTTTTGATCTTTTCATAGCAAGTTCAAATCCAATTTTAGCTAATCTCTTTATTTCATTTACATTGTATTCACAAGTGTCGTATGCATAATCATCAGTTTTATTTCTTCCTCTTTTTCCAAAATATATACCGCCAGTCAGTTCTCTTACAAAAACCAAATCTGTACCTTGAATTATTGATTTTTTAATTGGAGATTTTTCTAAAAGTGAGTCAAAAGTATAGGTTGGCCTTATATTAGCATACAATCCAAGTTTTTTCCTCATTCTTAGTAGTCCTTCCTCAGGTCTAATTTTTGCAGTTGGATCGTTGTCATATTTTGGGTCTCCTACTGCACCAAACAAAACAGCATCAGAATTTAAACAAATTTTATGTGTTTCGTCTGGGTATGGATCACCCGTAACATCAATTGCTGCAGCTCCAACAAGTCCTTCATTCCAAAAAATTTTATGATTAAATTTATTTGCAATTGAATCTAAAACTTTAACTGCTTCTTTAATTACTTCGGGACCAATGCCATCACCAGGTAATAATCCAATCTTAAGTTCCATATAATTATATAATATTTAACATTTTCTCAGTGGCTTTAATCGCAGAAACAGTTTGATCTGAATCTAAACCTCTGGTAATAAATTCCTTATTTGAATTTTTCCATGTTATAAATGTTTCACACAAGGCATCAGAATTACTTCCTGGCGGAATAGTAACTGAATAATCTGTTAGTGTGGGGAGTTTATATCCATTTGTTTTATAAAGCTTTTTCAATGCATTCATAAATGCATCAAATTGTCCATCACCTGTTCCTTTTTCTGAGAATATTTTACCATCTATTTCGATTTTAATGTCTGCTGATGGTTTTTTGTTTTTCATGTGTTGGAGGAAATAGGATTTAATTTTTATTTTATTATGAATACTTCCCATATTTAATACATCAGAAATTATATATGGTAAATCTTCTGCTGTTACTTTTTCTTTCTTATCTCCAAGTTCAATAATTTTTTGAGTAACTTTCTTAAGGTTTTCATCAGATAATTTAAGTCCAAGTTCATCAATATTTTTTTTGATATTAGCCTTTCCAGATGTTTTTCCAAGTGCATATTTTCTTTTTCTTCCAAATCTTTCAGGCAGTAAATTGTTGTAATACAGATTTTTTTTGGTGTCGCCATCTGCATGTATTCCTGCAGTTTGAGTAAAAACATATTCACCAACAATTGGTTTATTTGGTGGAATTCTAAAACCACTAAATGTTGACACTAATTTACTTACATTATAGAGTGCATGTTCATCAATATTAATGGTGTAACCAGGATAAAAATCTTTGATGGCAGCAACAATGCTTGCCATTGGTGTATTTCCAGCTCTTTCTCCCATTCCATTAATAGTTGTATGAATACCACTGCAACCCGCATTTATAGCCTCCAATGTATTAGCTACACTTAAATCATAATCATTATGCGCATGAAAATCGAAATGAATTCCAGGGAAAGTACCTATAATTTCTTTTAAGTATTGAGAAGTCTCATATGGATTTAAAACCCCTAAGGTATCAGGTAATAAAATTCTGTCTACGGGCTGGTTTTTTAAAAAGTTTAAAAATTTGATCACATAGTTTTTTGAATCTTTCATTCCATTACTCCAGTCTTCGAGATATATGTTGGTTTTAATATTATTTTTATATGCTTTTCTAATAGCTAAATCAACATCTTTAAAGTGCTCTTCAGGGGTTTTTTTTAGTTGGTGTTTTAAATGATTAAGTGACCCTTTAGAAAGTAGATTTTGTACTTTAGCTCCACTTTTTTTCATCCAATTAATAGAAATTCCATTATCAATAAAAGTTAAGATTTCTACTTTATTCTCTAAATTTTCTGACGTAGCCCAATCAATAATTTTTGAAACAGCTTTAAATTCACCGCTAGATACTCGCGCTGATGCAACTTCAATTCTATCCACTCTTAACTCTTTTAATAAAAGTTTTGAAATAGTAAGCTTCTCATCTTCTGAAAATGACATACCTGACGTTTGTTCACCATCACGCAGGGTAGTATCCATTATTTCAATTTTTTTCTTTTTCACTTTACAATGGAGTTTTTTTAGAGAAATTTTTTATTGATTCTTTTAAATTCAAAAGGTAATCGATGTCATCATAACCATTAAGCATGTTATTTTTTTTGTAATTGTTAATTTCAAAATTTTCATAATACTCAGATCCTTGGATTTTTATTAATTGTTTTCTTAAGTCAACAATTATTAATGTTAAGGGATCTTTATATATCCTTTCTAAGATTAATTCTAAGAATTTTGGAGAGATTTGAACAGGTAGTACTCCAATATTCAAACAATTATTTTTAAAAATATCAGCAAAAAAACTAGATACAACACATCTAAAACCATAATCATATATTGCCCATGCAGCATGTTCCCTAGATGATCCAGAACCAAAATTTTTTCCACCTATTAAAATCTTACCCGAATACTTATTATTATTAAGTACAAAATCTTTTTTAGGATTATTATTTGAATCATACCTCCAATCACGAAATAAATTTTCACCAAAACCTTTTCTTTCTATTGCTTTCAGAAATCTTGCAGGTATTATTTGGTCTGTATCAATATTTTCTATGGGTAGAGGAACAGCTGTACTTTCTAATATGTTAAATTTTTCGTAAGCCATATAATCTATAAATATCTAGGGTCAGTAACCTTTCCAGTAATTGCAGCAGCAGCAGCGACAATTGGACTGGCTAATAGTGTTCGTGATCCAGGACCTTGTCTTCCCTCAAAATTTCTATTTGACGTACTGACAGCATATTTTCCTGGCGGAATTTTATCATCATTCATAGCCAAACATGCTGAACATCCTGGCTCTCTAAGTTCAAATCCAGATTCAGTTAAAATAGTTAAAAGTCCTTCATCCTTAATCGCTTTCTCGACCTTGTGTGATCCTGGAACTAACCAAGCAGTAACATTTGGAGCTTTTTTTCTTCCTTTAACAATATTTGTAAAAGCTCTAAAATCTTCTATTCTACCATTTGTACAACTACCCAAGAAAACAAAATCTATTTTTTTCCCAAGAATTTTATCACCTTCTGAATAATCCATGTATTCAAGAGATTTTAAGAAAGTTTCTTTATTTCCTTCATGTTGATTTGAACTAGGAATTCCTGAATTTATTGAAATACCCATTCCAGGATTAGTTCCATAAGTAATCATGGGTTCAATCGTAGATCCATCAAACGTAAATTCTTTATCAAAAACAGCATCATCATCTGATTTTAAAGTTTTCCAATATTCCATAGCAATATCCCAATTTTCATTTTTTGGGCTAAATTCTCTTCCTCTTATATAATTAAAAGTTTTATCATCAGGAGCAATCATGCCACCTCTTGCACCCATTTCAATGCTAAGGTTGCAAACTGTCATTCTTCCTTCCATTGTCATTGATGAAAAAACCTCACCAGAATACTCAACAAAATATCCAGTAGCTCCAGATGTTGAAAGTTTTGAAATAAGAAATAATGCTACATCCTTTGGAGTTACAGCTTCATTTAGTTGACCATTTATATTAATTCTCATTTTCTTTGGTTTAGGCTGCATAACGCATTGAGTTGATAAAACCATTTCAACTTCAGATGTTCCTATACCAAAAGCTATCGCCCCAAAGGCACCATGTGTTGATGTATGCGAATCTCCACAAACAATAGTTGCACCTGGCAGGGTGATACCATGTTCAGGTCCAATAACATGTACTATACCATTTTTTTCATGACCTAAACCCCAATATGAAATTCCATGATATTTAGCATTTTCTTCCAATGCTTTTAGTTGCTTTGAGGATAAATAATCTTTAACCGGAAGATGTTGATTTCGTGTTGGAGTGTTGTGATCAGCTGTTGCAAATGTTTTTTCGGGGAAGAGAACTTTGATATCTCTATTTCTTAATCCTAAAAAAGCAACTGGACTTGTAACTTCATGAACCATGTGTCTATCAATAAATAAAACATCTGGTCCTTTTTCAATTTTTTTTACCACATGCGAATCCCACACTTTATCAAACAATGTTTTTGCCATTTATATTTTTGCTAATTGAATAATATCAGGTAGATCAGAGTCAGTTACTTCTTTATTTCTATCTGCAAATTTTAAGAATTGATTGTAAACCTTATCTAATTGAATTTTAGTTAAGTCGAAACCAATATTTTTAGCACGATATGCTAATGCAGCTCTTCCACTTCTTGCGGTTAATACAATTGAAGATTCATTAACACCAACATCTTTTGGATCAATAATTTCATAAGTTTCTCTTTTCTTAATAACACCATCTTGATGAATTCCAGAACTGTGAGCAAAAGCATTTGCACCTACTATAGCTTTATTTGGTTGTACTATCATACCCATAAGATCAGAAACCATTCTGCTTGTTTCAAGCAAAAGTTTTGTGTTAATATTTGTATCCAAATTTAGTTCCTCGTGTTGTTTTAATATCATTACAACCTCCTCAAGAGATGTGTTTCCTGCTCTCTCTCCAATACCATTAATTGTACATTCAATTTGCCTTGCTCCATTTATTACTCCTTCGATTGAATTTGCAGTTGCTAGGCCTAAATCGTTATGGCAATGACATGAAATTGTAGCTTTGTCAATATTTTTAACGTTATTCATCAAGTAACTAATTTTTTTTCCATATTCAGAAGGAAGGCAATATCCAGTGGTATCTGGAATATTTAAAACAGTTGCGCCTGCATCAATTACTTTTTCACAAACTAAAGCTAAAAAGTCATTATCTGTTCGTCCTGCATCTTCAGCATAGAATTCCACATCATTTACATACTTTTTTGAATACTTGACAGCCTCTACTGCTCTTTCTAATATTTTATCTCTTGTCGAATTGAATTTGTGTTTTATATGTGAATCCGATGTTCCTATTCCAGTATGAATTCTTGGGTTTTTAGCATGTTTTAAAGCTTTTACAGCAACATCAATATCATTTTGAACAGCTCTAGTTAAACCACAAACACTTGCATTTTTCACAACTTTTGAAATTTCTACTACTGAATTAAAATCTCCAGGACTTGAAACAGGGAAGCCTGCCTCAATAATATCAACTCCCAAAGAATCTAATTTTTTAGCAATGGTTAGCTTCTGCGAAGTTTCTAATTTACAACCTGGAACTTGTTCTCCATCCCTTAAGGTTGTATCAAATATTTTGATAGTATTTTTCATCAAAACGATTACAAGCTCGTAAAAATAGTAAAATATATATAATTAACAGGGGAGTTTCTATTAGTTTGACCAAATATTACTTTTAGGTGGATTAGCATCTAAAGAAATTTTAGCTTTAGTTATTGGGTGAATAAATTCTATATTTTTTGCATGTAAACAAATACTTTTGTCTTTGTTAGCTCTTTTTGCACCATATTTTACATCTCCTTTTATTACACAACCAATGTTTGCTAATTGGCTCCTTATTTGGTGATGTCTTCCAGTCTCTAACATTATTTCTATTAAAAAAAATTTTTTTAATTTTTTAATTAACGTGTAGTGGAGAATTGCTTTCTTAGATTTTAGTTCATTCTCATTTACTATAAATGATTTATTTTTTATTTGATTTTTTTTTAAAAAATTTATTAGAGTTCCTTTCTTTGGATTAGGAGATTTTTCGGTGATAGCATTATAGATTTTTTTAATTTTTCTTTCTTTTAATAACTTGTTCATTCTTGCAAGACTTTTACTTGTTTTAGAAAAAATTACTAGACCACTAGTCGGTCTATCCAATCTATTAACCAAACCTAAGTATACGTTTCCAGGTTTTTTATATTTAGTTTTAATGTAGTTTTTAACTTTATCAAGCAGAGATAAGTCTCTTGTATAGTCCGATTGAGATAGTTCCCCTGCCGATTTATTAACTATAATTAAGTGGTTGTCCTCATAAACAATATCCATGAGAATTAATACATTTCTTTTTTATTGGGAAATTTTTTTGACTTGACATCTGAAACATACTTTTTTACTGCTTTTTTAATGGTTGAATTTAGATCTAAATATCTTCTTAAAAATCTTGGATTAAATTCATTTGTTAAACCTAGGAGATCATGAATAACAAGTACCTGACCATCTACAGCATCCCCTGCACCAATTCCAATAAGGGGAATATTAGTTTCTTTATGGATTTTTTTTGAAAGTTTTGAGGGGATTTTTTCTAACACACATGCAAAGCATCCTAATTTTTCTAATTTTTTAATATCACTTAAAAGTTGATTGGCTTCAGACTTGTCTGCACCTCTAACACGGTATGTTCCAAATTTATATATTGATTGTGGTGTTAGACCTAAGTGTCCCATAACAGGTATCCCTGCATTGATTATTTTTGAAATTGATTCACTTATTTCACTTCCGCCTTCCAATTTAACAGCGTGAGCTCCAGATTCTTTCATAATTCTGATTGCTGATCTTAGAGCCTCCTGAGGATCAGATTGATAAGTTCCAAAAGGAAGGTCTACTACTATAAGTGCTCTGTTAACTGCTTTAACTACAGATTTAGCATGATAAATCATTTCATCTAACGTGATAGGAACAGTTGTTTCATTTCCTGCAATAACATTAGAAGCTGAGTCTCCAACTAATATAACGTCTACACTAGATTCATCAATAATTCTTGCAAAAGTGTAATCATAAGCAGTAAGCATACTTATTTTTTGATTGTTATCCTTCATTTCTGAAAGAGTTTTTGTTGTGATTCGTCTGTAGGACGTTTTTTTCATTTGCCAAATGTAATTAAAAATTAAACTAAAAAAACTGCCATAGTGTCAGCTATACAAAATGGCATAAATCTTGGACTAGGTCTGCTAAATTTGAATTATGAGTAAAATAATTGGTATAGATTTAGGAACAACAAATTCATGTGTTTCTGTAATGGAAGGTAATGAACCGGTTGTTATTCCTAACGCGGAGGGTAAAAGAACAACTCCATCGGTGATTGCATTTGTTGAAGGCGGTGAGATTAAAGTTGGTGATCCTGCCAAAAGACAGGCTGTTACAAATCCAACAAAAACAATATCATCCATCAAGAGATTCATGGGAAGCAAATTTTCAGAGTCAAAAGATGATGCTAAAAGATCTGCTTATAAAGTTGTAAAAGGTGATAATGATACATCAAGAGTTGATATTGATGGAAGATTATACACTCCACAGGAATTGTCTGCTATGATTCTTCAAAAAATGAAAAAAACTGCAGAGGATTATCTAGGCACAACTGTTTCGGAGGCTGTTGTTACAGTTCCAGCATATTTTAATGATGCACAAAGACAAGCAACTAAAGAAGCAGGTGAGATATCAGGTTTGAAGGTTCAAAGAATTATTAACGAACCAACTGCTGCAGCATTAGCATATGGCCTTGATAAATCAAATAAAGATCAAAAAATTGCTGTATACGACTTAGGTGGAGGTACTTTTGACATATCTATCCTTGAATTAGGAGATGGAGTGTTTGAAGTGTTATCAACCAATGGTGATACTAGACTGGGTGGTGATGATTTTGATGAAGCAATAATCCAGTGGATGGCATTTGAATATGAGGAAGAAGAAGGTGTTGATTTGAGAAAAGACCCAATGGCTCTTCAAAGACTGAAAGAGGCGGCTGAAAAAGCTAAGATTGAATTATCTTCATCTACACAAACTGAAATTAATTTACCTTACATTTCTGCAACTGATGCAGGCCCAAAACACTTAGTTAAAACTTTAACTAGGTCTAAGTTTGAACAATTATGTTCAGATCTTGTTAAAAGATCTATGGAACCTGTTAAGAAAGCTTTAAAGGATGCAGGATTAAATAAATCGGATATTGATGAGGTTATTTTAGTTGGAGGTTCAACTAGAATCCCTGTTATTCAAAATGAAGTAGAAAAATTCTTTGGTAAAAAGCCATCAAAAGGTGTAAATCCAGATGAAGTTGTCGCTGTAGGTGCAGCCATCCAGGGTGGTGTACTAACTGGAGATGTTAAAGATGTCTTATTGTTAGACGTTACACCTTTATCTTTAGGTATTGAAACAATGGGTGGGGTAATGACTAAGTTAATTGAATCCAATACTACAATTCCATCAAAAAAATCACAGGTCTTCTCAACTGCTGCTGATAACCAACCATCTGTAGAAATCCATGTTTTACAGGGTGAAAGATCAATGGCAAAAGACAATAAAACCATTGGAAGATTCCACTTAGATGGTATTCCTCCTTCACCGAGAGGTGTACCTCAAATAGAGGTAACTTTTGACATTGATGCAAATGGTATTATTCAGGTTACAGCTTTGGATAAAGCTACTAATAAATCACAGGATATTAGAATTGAAGCGTCCTCTGGACTCACTGAAGAAGAGATTGAAAAAATGAAAAAAGAAGCTGAAGCAAATGCTGAATCTGATAAAAAATTGAAAGAAGAAGTTGATACTCTAAACAGTGCTGATGCTATGATTTTTCAAACTGAAAGTCAGTTAAAAGAATATGGCGATAAAATACCTGATGATAAAAAGAAGGCTATTGAAGATGCTCTTGAAACATTAAAAAAAGCTCATGAATCAAAAGATATTGAATTGATAAAAACTGAGCTTGAAAAAATTAATGAAACGTGGAAAAATGCATCTGAAGAATTGTATAAAGCTCAGGCAGAATCTGCAAAATCAACTGATCAAGAACCTAAAAATTCTAGTAAGAAAAATAAAGGTTCTGATGATGATGTTCAAGATGTAGATTTTGAGGAAGTAAAATAATTAAGACTTCTATTTATAAAAACGTGTCTTTGGACACGTTTTTTTTTGCTTTGTGTTAAAAATTTATACACATATGTATTACATTTGCCATCTAATTTATTCTATATGAAAAGTGTTATAACATGCGACTTAGAAGGTGTAATAGAAACTATAAACTCAGATGGTGAAAAACTATTTGGTTATCCAAAAGAAGAGCTTATCGGTAAAAAGAGAGTGTCTTTATTTTCCTCTGGTGAAGTAGTAATTCAGAATGTTGGAAAATGGCTTTCATCTGCAATAAAAGATGGAGAACATAATACCAAGACATATTTTATAAGAAAGGATGGATCCAAGTTTAATGCTGCAATAAAAATAACCCCAACTTTTAAAAATGGAAAAAATAAGCCTCAAACTGGATATTGTGGAATTACAATTCCAATTACTGAGGAAGTAAAAATTCCAATTAAATTTTCAACAATATTTATTAAGTGGGCCTTTGCTATTACAAGAGGAGGTTTTACAAGCGCATCATTGTTTCCAATTTTTACGCTAGCTGCATTTTTTGCAGGATCTGGTGATGGTTTATTTAATGTACTTTCTTTGATATTATGTTGTCTAGGTATAGTTTTATTGCATGTTTCTTCCAACTTATTTAATGATTATTATGATGTAAAGGATGGTACTGATGGTGCCAATACAGAATATTTTAATGCTGGTTTAAATTCAACCGTTCTTGAGGGAGCTCAACTTTCAGGTGGAAGCAGAGCAGTCGAGCTAGGTTTAATTACACATAAGGGAACATTGTCATTGGCTAGAAAAATGTTACTTGGAGCATTACTAGTTACTGCACTCTTACTTTATAATAGCTTTTTAATAACTGGAGAAATAGCAAATGCACAAAATGCTCTCATCATAGGAGTTGTTGGAGGTCTGTTAGGTTATTTTTATACAGCTAGACCCATTAGGTTAGTCTCGAGAAGAGGTCTTGGTGAAGTTGCTATTTTTTTAGCATTTGGACCAGTACTTACACTTGGAGCTTTATTTGCAATCTCAAGCAATACTGTTGAACTATTTTCAACTGAATTTTATAATGCTATATATCTTGGAATTCCTTTTGGTTTTTTGACAACAAATATATTATACATTAATCAGTACCCAGATACTGTCAGTGATGCTACGACAGGTAAAAATCACTTAATTGTTACTCTTGGCAAGAAAAATGCTAGATGGGGTTATTTGTTATTATTATCTGCAGCATTTGGATCCTCAATTTATATGACAGATATATTTGCTGACAATCTATTAAACTTTAATAAAAATATATTTTATGCTGGTAATGCAATATTGTTTATCTATGGTTTTTTTGCATTTATCAACTTGTTTAAAAATTATGATAATAGAGAATTGATTCATTCAAACCTAAAAACGATATATTTGCAGATATTTTATGGATTGTTTATGATAATAGTTCTTAATTTATTTTTTATTTAAATGTTTATTGAAAAAGCAAAAAATATTAAAAATGATTGGTGGAGATATTTTCTTGTTGGTCCACTAATTATTTTTTCCTTTTGGCAAATTTTAGGAGGAATACCTTTTGGAGTAGGACTTGCCCTAAATATGAATCCAGACAATCTTGATGCACTTCAATCCAATGATACGGCTGCCATGTTTTCTTTATTTCCAACAAAAAATGTTGGATTGGTATTATTTTTATTAATGTTTGCTGTAGGCTCTCTAGGATTGTACATAACGATTAAGTTTTTACACAATCAATCTTTAACATCATTGACCACATCAAGAGATAAAATTGATTTTTCAAGAGTATTTTATTCTTTTTTCTTAGTTATTGGTATTACAATAATTTTATTTCCAATTGATATATTACTGTCCCCAGAAGATTATGAACTCACCTTTAACCTAAATCAATTTTTAATCCTTCTTATAATTTGCTTAACACTATTGCCAATTCAAACAAGTTTTGAAGAATATTTGATGAGAGGCTATTTGCTACAAGGCATTGGAATAACTACTAAAAGTAGATTTTTAGCGTTTACAATACCATCCATATTGTTCGGTCTATTACATTTTACCAACCCTGAGATCGATAAACTCGGTAATACATTTATTTTCGCTTACCTAATTATGGGTTTTTTCCTTGGTTTGATAACACTAATGGATGAAGGATTAGAATTAGCATTGGGGTGGCACTACGCGAACAATGTTGCAGCTGCATTATTAGTTACCGCAGATTGGACAGTTTTGCAAACTGATTCAATCTATAAATATGTTGGTGAACCTGATGTGACTTCACAAATATTACCAGCATTAATTATTTTTCCTATTCTTATCTATCATTTTTCTGTCAAATACAAGTGGTCTGGGTGGAAAGAAAAATTATTTGGAAAAGTAAAAATTTAATATGGGAATGAATAAAAATTCAATTTTTGCTTGGGCATCATTTATCCTTTTTTTAATTGGATCTTCGCTTATACTTTTAGGAGTATTTAAATACCCAGAATATTTAGTTGAGCTTACACTTGCTGGATTAGGTTTTATAACAATTGGATGGGCTTTTAATGCCCTCAAGGGGAGAGTTTAACTAATTTATTTTCCTGTCATTTTTTTTGGATCAACCCACTGATCAAACTCATTACTTGTTAAGTACTTTGATTTAATCGCTTCTTCTTTAAGAGTTGTACCATTTCTATATGCATTGTTAGCAATTTCTGCAGCTTTATAATATCCAATTTTATTGTTCAGTGCAGTAACGAGCATTAATGAATTATTTAGATGTTCTTCAATTATTTTTTTATTTGCTTTTAATCCCGAAACACAATTTTTTTCGAAACTAATTACAGAATCAGTTAATAATTTTAAGGATTCTATAATTTTTGAAGCCATTAGTGGTTTATACACATTTAGTTCAAGATGACCTTGAGTACCAGCAAAGCTTATAGTGTGATCATTACCAATAATTTGAGCACAAACCATGCAAATTGCCTCACATTGTGTTGGATTAATTTTTCCAGGCATAATAGAACTTCCAGGCTCATTTGCAGGTAATATCAACTCTGAAAAACCAGCTCTTGGACCACTTCCTAACAATCTAATATCATTTGCTATTTTGTAAATTGATATAGCAAGTTGTTTAATAGATGAGTGTGTTTCAACTATAGCATCATGAGACGCAATCGCTTCAAATTTGTTTTCTGCAACCTTGAAATTAATATTACAATACTTTGAAATATTTTTCACTGTTAATTTGTCAAATCCCTCCGGACAATTTAATCCAGTCCCAACTGCTGTTCCACCAATTGCCAATTCAGATAGATGATCTAATGAGTTTCGTAAAGATTTTAAACCATGCTTTATTTGTGATGCATATCCTGAAAATTCCTGTCCCAAAGTCAATGGTGTGGCATCCATTAAATGGGTTCTACCAATTTTTACATCCTTATCAAATTCTTTTTCCTTTGCTATTAAAGTTTTATGAAAGCTCTCAAGTGCTGGAATAACTTTTTCCTTAACCAATTTAAAAGTTGCTATATGCATGGCAGTAGGAAATGAGTCATTTGAAGATTGGGATTTGTTGACATCATCATTTGGCTTTAGAGTTTTATTAATATCACTTAACTTTTTACCTTCCAATATGTGTGCAATATTTGAGATAACTTCGTTGAGATTCATATTAGTTTGAGTACCAGAACCAGTTTGCCAAATAACTAATGGGAATTCTTTGTCATGTTTACCCTCAATTATTTCATCACATGCTTTAACAATTAACTCCATCTTCGCTTTTTCAACTGTTCCCAGTTCATAATTAGACTTGGCACAAGCTTTTTTTAAAATAGCATATGCATATATGATTTCAATGGGCATTGAACCCTCTTTTCCTATTTTAAAGTTATTGATTGATCTTTGAGTCTGCGGTCCCCACAGTGAATCCATAGGGATTTGTACTTTTCCAAGGGTATCTGACTCTGTTCTGAATTTCATAGAACAAAAAATATAATACAAAGTTACAAAATAGCGTTTAAAACATGTTCATAAACTATTTATAATAGTTTTTTTCGGAAATAAAACTTATGCGTATCTTTGATTATCATGTTTGAATTTGATCAATATCTTGGCTTTCTTTTATTTATGACAGTCGTAACAATGGGATTCTGGCTCATGATACTTCTTTTAACTTTTATAATACCTTACTGGGTTACTGGTTCCTTTTTTGAATGGTTAAATGAAAGAAAAAATAAAAATTCTAGTAAGTAGTTTATTTATCTTCCTTGCTCATCAAATAAGACTTTAAAAAAACATCTATATCTCCATCTAGAACTGCATTAGCATCTACATTTTCTGTAGAAGTTCTAACATCTTTAACCATTTTGTAAGGGTGTAATACGTAATTTCTTATCTGAGAGCCCCATTCAATTTTCTTTTTACTTTCTTCAATTTCTTTTCTTGTTTCTAACTTCTTATTTAGTTCTATTTCATACAATTGAGATTTTAATAGGAGTAGAGCTTTGTTTTTATTGTCTAATTGCGAGCGAGTTTCTGAGTTTTCAATCACAATTCCGCTAGGAATATGTTTTAATCTTACTGCAGTTTCTATTTTATTGACACTTTGTCCACCTGCTCCACTTGATCGCATTGTTTCCCATTCAATTTCTGAATTATTTATTTCGATATTGATTGTTTCATCAACAAGTGGGTAAACATAAACTGATGCAAATGATGTATGTCTTTTTGCATTGCTATCAAAGGGAGAAATTCTGACTAATCGGTGTACTCCATTTTCTCCTTTTAACCAGCCAAATGCATATTCTCCTTGGATCTCAATACTGATTGTTTTGATACCTGCAACATCTCCCTCAACAATATTTAACTCCTTTGTTTTGAATTTTCTTTTCTCGCACCACATTGAATACATTCGATATAGCATGTTTGCCCAATCACAACTTTCTGTTCCTCCAGCTCCAGCTGTAATTTGAAGAACAGCTGACATCTCATCGCCCTCACTTGATAGCATATTTTTAAATTCAATTGATTCAATTGTATTTTTTGCTTTTTCAAAGGATTTTGCTAAATCTTCTTCACTAACATCATTGTTTTTAAAGTAATCATAAGTAATTTCTAGCTCATCACATAGACTAAGAGCATCATTATAATCATCAACCCAATCTTTCAGTAATTTGATTTTTTTTAGGGTAATCTGAGCATCACTCGGGTTGTCCCAAAATGTTGATTCGAATGTTAGATTTTCTAATGTAGATATTTGACTTTTTTTTTCGTCTAAGTCAAAGATACCGCCTTAAAGCACCAAGGCGTTCTATTAAGTTTTTTATTTGTTCAAGGGTTATCAAACTACTGTAAAATTAAATAATTTAATTGTTTTAAAATACTACATAAATTATATTTATAGTAGAGCAAACATATTCTTAATTACAAATGGAAATAAATTTAATTAGTGATACAGTTACTAAGCCATCAGATGAAATGATAAAATTCATGAATAACTGTGAGGTTGGTGATGATGTATTTAAAGATGACCCAACTGTCAATATGCTTGAGGAAAAAGTTGCAAAAATGTTTAATATGGATAAGGCATTATTTTTTCCGTCAGGTACTATGACAAACCAAACTGCTATTAAAATTAATACCAATCCAGGTGATCAATTAATTTGTAGTAAAACTGCACATGTTTATAATTACGAAGGTGGTGGAGTTAGTTTCAATTCTGGTGTTTCTTGTAAACTCATAGATAAAGAGAGGGGGTTTTTTAATGCCAAGGATGTTTTAAATTCAATTAATCCACCTGATTTTTACCATAGTCCAAAGACAAGTTTGGTTTGTGTAGAAAATACAACTAATAAAGGTGGAGGAGCATGCTGGGATATGAATGATTTAAGAGAGATTGCTGATTTATGTAAAGATAATGATCTTAAATATCATTTAGATGGGGCAAGAATTTGGAATGCTTCAGTAAAAAAAGGTATTGACTTTTCGCTTTTTGGAGAACTTTTCGATACAATTTCTGTTTGTTTAAGTAAAGGATTAGGTTGTCCGGTAGGATCTCTTTTGCTTTGTTCTGAAAAAGATTTTAACAATGCTATAAAGTATCGAAAGATGTTTGGTGGAGGCATGAGACAGTCAGGATATTTAGCAGCTTGTGGATTATATGCTTTGGAAAATAATATCAATAGATTGGAGGAAGATCACAAAAAGGCAAAAGATATTGAAGAAACTTTAAAATCACTTTATTTTGTGAAAAAAGTTGAAGAAGTTGAGACCAATATCATCATTTTTGAAATTAATAGTAATTATAGCTCAGAAATTTTTATGAGTAAACTTCAAAATAAAGGAGTTAAACTCATTGGAATGGGTGATAATAAACTTCGTTTAGTTACTCATCTTGATTACTCTGACAATCATCACGAAGCTTTCCTAGATATACTTTCAAAGGTCACTCTGTGATATTTAATAAAGCTTTTGGTTTTTTTCCGTACTTTTGCTCATTCTGGTATACACAGGTGCATGAAAAACAAAATTAATGCTCACGAAAATATACTTTCTTTAGTTGGGAAAACTCCTCTCATAAAGTTAAATAGAGTAACCAGCAAATTAAAGGGCTCATTCTATGCCAAGTATGAGGCATTCAATCCTGGACATTCAAATAAAGATAGAATTGCTTTACACATTATTGAATCTGCAGAAAAAAAAGGATTGATTGATAAGCATACAACCATTATAGAAACATCATCTGGAAATACTGGTTTTAGTCTTTCAATGGTATCAATGGTAAAAGGTTATAAATGCATTGTTGCTGTTTCATCAAAATCTTCACCTGATAAAATTGATATGTTAAAATCAATGGGAGCAAAGGTTTATGTTTGTCCTTCAAATGTTCCAGCTGATGATAAAAGATCTTATTATCAAGTAGCAAAAAGACTGAATGAAGAAATAAAAGACTCATTTTATGTTAATCAATATTTTAATGAATTAAATATTGATGCTCATTATGAAACAACAGGTCCTGAAATTTGGAATCAAACAAATGGTAATATTACTCATTTAATTGCTAGTAGTGGCACAGGAGGAACTATTTCAGGGATTGGAAGATTTTTAAAAGAAAAAAATCCAGAAATTAAAATTATTGGAGTAGACGCTTATGGTTCTGTGTTGAAAAAGTTTCATGAAACAGGTGAATTTGATTCAAAAGAGATATATCCTTATAGGATTGAGGGCTTAGGTAAAAATTTAATTCCTACATCTACAGACTTTTCAATCATTGATTTATATGAAAAAGTAACTGACGAGGATAGCGCACATGCATCAAGAGAAATAGCTGTAAAGGAAGGAATGTTTGTTGGTTATACATCCGGAGCTTGTTTACAGGCAATTAGGCAGCTAAACAAAAAAAAGCTGTTTTCTAAAAACAGTGTAATCGTTACTGTTTTCTGTGATCATGGATCAAGATATATGAGCAAAATTTACAGTGATAAATGGATGAATGATCAAGGTTTTGAAGAAAAAAGTATCGAGCAAGAATCATCAATAGAATATATACGTTAAAATGTCAGATTTATTTCAAAAATTCGAAAATAATATGGGACCATTAGGAAAATGGGCCTCAATTGCTGAGGGATATTTTGTATTCCCTAAACTTGAAGGAAAAATATCAAATAGGATGACTTTCAATGGAAAAGAAGTTATCACTTGGAGTGTAAATGATTATCTGGGTTTATCAAATCACCCTGAAGTTAGAAAAGTTGATAGTGAAGCTGCTAAAAATTATGGATCTGCTTATCCAATGGGAGCAAGAATGATGTCAGGTCACACAGATATGCACGAAAAGCTAGAAAACGATTTAGCTGAATTTGTGTCAAAAGAAAGCGCATATGTGCTAAACTTTGGATATCAGGGTATTCTATCAATTGTTGACACTTTGGTAAATAAAAATGATGTTATTGTATATGATATTGATTCTCATGCGTGCATAGTTGATGGTGTTAGATTACATGTTGGAAAAAGATTTACTTTTCAACACAATGACATTGGAAGTCTTGAAAAAAATATAATAAGAGCGCAAAAAATAGTTGATAAGACAGGAGGAGGGATTTTAGTAATTTCTGAGGGTGTTTTTGGTATGAGAGGAGAGCAAGGTAAAATAAAAGAGATAGTTGAATTAAAGAAAAAATATGATTTCAGGTTGTTAGTTGATGATGCTCATGGATTTGGAACACTTGGAGATGATGGATCAGGCGTTGGTAAAGAGCAGAATGTTATGGATGATATTGACGTTTATTTTGCCACCTTTGCAAAATCCTTAGCTTCAACTGGTGCTTTTGTTGCAGGCTCAAAAAATGTAATTAAGTTCTTAAAATATAACATGAGGTCACAAATGTTTGCAAAATCTCTGCAAATGCAGTTAGTTGTAGGTGCAATAAAAAGACTTGAAATTCTCAAAAATGAGCCTCAACACAGAGAAAAGTTATGGAAAAATGTTAAAGCACTTCAAACAGGCTTAGTAAAAAGTGGATTTGATATCGGAACAACAAAAAGTTGTGTTACACCTGTTTTTTTAAAGGGTGATGTTCCTGAAGCAATGGTACTTGTAAAAGATTTAAGAGAGAAATACAATATTTTTTGCTCCATAGTAGTTTATCCAGTAATTCCTAAAGGTTTAATTCTTTTAAGATTAATACCAACTGCAACCCACACCATTGATGATATAAATGAAACTTTAAACTCATTTTTAGCAATAAGAGACAAATTACAGAACGGTTACTATAAAAAATTATCCGAGAGAATTTCTGTATAAATTTTAGTTTATAAAATTTTTTTACATTTGCACTTTGATGAGCGTGAAGAACCACAAAAAAATTATTGACGCCTCAAAACTTTCATTAATTCTTAATCGATTAGCAAGTCAGTTATTTGAAAAACACAATGACTTTTCTAATGCTGTCATAATTGGTATTCAACCAAGAGGTAAAGAGTTGTCCATCAAGTTGAAGGAATTAATCGAAAAGAATTATAATATTTCAAAAATTGATATTGGATTTTTAGACGTCACTTTTTTTAGAGATGATTTTGGAAGAGAAAATAAGATTTTAAGTGCAAATAAAACATCCATTGATTTTATTGTGGAGGATAAAATAGTGATTTTGGTTGATGATGTTTTGTACACTGGAAGGAGCATTCGGTCTGCTTTGACTGCATTGCAGTCATTTGGAAGACCAAAAAAAGTTGAACTATTAACTTTAATTGATAGAAGATTTTCCAGGCATTTACCGATTCAACCTGATTATTGTGGAATTCAAGTTGATTCAATAAACAACCAAAGACTGACTGTTAAGTGGAAAGAGAATGATGGTGAGGATGCAGTTTACATATATATAAAAGATGGGAAAAATTAGTGTTTCTAATTTATTGGGAATTAAATATTTATCAGAGAATGATATTAATCTAATTTTTGAAACTACTACCAACTTCAAAGAGGTTATAAACAGAAAGATTAAAAAGGTTCCAAGTTTAAGGGATATTACTATCGCTAATCTATTTTTCGAAAACAGTACACGAACAAAAATATCATTTGAACTAGCTCAAAAAAGACTTTCTGCTGATGTAGTGAATTTTAGTTCATCTGGTTCATCAATAAAAAAAGGTGAAACCCTAGCTGATACAGTTAACAACATTTTATCTATGAAAGTTGATATGGTTGTAATGAGGCATCCTAGCCCTGGTGCTAGTGTCTTTTTATCTAAAAATGTTAAATCTTGTATTATTAATGCTGGTGATGGATGTCACGAGCATCCTACTCAAGCATTATTAGACGCATTTACAATTAAAGAGAGATTAGGGGCTATCAGTAATAAAAAAATTCTTATAACTGGGGATATAATGCATTCAAGAGTAGCACTTTCAAGTATATTTATTTATAAAAAATTGGGAGCCAAAGTCAAAGTATGTGGTCCCAAAAGTTTAATACCTAAATATATCAATGAGCTTGGAATTGATTATGAACCAAACTTTGATAAAGGTCTTTTGTGGTGTGATGTTGCTAGCATGCTTAGAATACAAAATGAGAGAATGAAAGATAGCTATTTTCCAACAACAAGAGAGTATGCTCAACAATATGGTTTAGACTTGAATAGACTAAATTCTATAAATAAAGAAATTGTGATTACCCATCCAGGACCAATTAACAGAGGTGTTGAATTAAATAGTGATGTCATAGATTCCGGTAAAACAGTTATTCTAGATCAGGTTGAAAATGGTGTTGCAGTTAGAATGGCCGTTATGTATTTACTAGCATCTAAACTATGAGCAGTAATTTTATTAGAATTTTTTTTAAAAAAAACAGTGATTTAAAGCAAGTTGAAACTCAATTATCAAATAATTTAGATTCAAATTTAGTTTTGGAAATTGATGACTCAATTATTATTGACAAAAAAATAATAGATTTCTTAAATTCGTATAGTAATAAATCAAAAAAATCCTTTGTTGTTGTCTCATCTAACCTAAATTATCAAGTGCATTCTTTTACTCTTGTGCCTACATTTCAAGAGGCAAAGGATATAATTCAGATTGAGGAAATAGAGAGGCTTATTGGCTAATGAATAATTCATTAAGAATATTAGGTTGCTACTCAGGTTCGGGCGGTTATAGAAGATATCCTTCTTCTCAGTTATTAATACTAAACAATAAAAATTATTTAGTTGACTGTGGTGAGGGTACTCAATTTCTATTAAAAAAATATGAAACTAAATTAAATTCAATAGATAATATTTTTATCTCTCACCTTCATGGTGATCATTATTTTGGATTGCCAGGGCTGATTTCTCATTATAACCTTAAGGGAAGGACCAAAGATTTATCCATTTATGGTCCAATTGGATTAAAAAAAATTATTTCATTAATCATGAAATCTAGTAATTCATGGACAAGCTATAAATTAAATATAATTGAACTGGAACCGAAAGATTTGACATTTATTGATAATGATAAAATTAGTGTAAGTAGTATTAAATTATCTCACAGGATTCCTTGTACAGGATTTCTTTTCAAGTTAAAAAAAAATAATTCAAATATTTCATATGCTTATTGTTCTGATACTGCTTATGAGCCATCGATTTCTGATAAACTAAAAAATATAAATATTTTATACCATGAGTCAACTTTTTTAGAAAAACATGTACACTTGGCTAAAAAAACAAAGCATTCAACCGCATTGCAAGCCTCAAAAATTGCAAAAGCAGCTAATGTTAATAAACTAATTTTAGGTCATTTCTCAGCTCGATACAAAGATTTAAATGAATTTAAAATTGAAGCCCAATCAAATTTTAAAAACACATTTCTAGCTCAGGAGGGAGAGTTATTTACATTTTAATATTAAATTTAATATTATGAAAGATTTGTCAGATTTCAGAGTTAGTTATGAAAAATATAATCTTAGTGAAGAATCAATTGTTGATGACCCATTAATACTTTTTAAAGAATGGTTTGAACAAATTTGTGATTCAAAACAAATTAAAGAGCCTAATGCAATGACACTTAGCACTGTTGATAATAATAATACACCAAATAACAGAGTTGTTTTATTAAAAAAGTTTTCAAATGAAGGTTTTATTTTTTATACAAACTACATGAGCAATAAAGGTAAAAGCATGTCAAATAATTCAAATGTTTGTTTGTCTTTTTTTTGGCCATCTCATGAAAGACAAGTTATTATTAAGGGTAAATGTATTTTTATGTCTAAAAAAGAATCAGATGAGTATTTTTACTCGCGTCCTATTGATAGTCAAATTGGTGCGATTGCCTCTGATCAGAGCAGTGAAATTCCCAATAGAAAGTATATTGTTGACAAATTTGATGATTTAAAAAAAAATCATAAGAAAATTACAAGACCAGAACATTGGGGAGGTGTGATTGTTCATCATGAAACTATCGAATTTTGGCAAGGGAGAAAAAATAGACTTCATGATCGAATTTTTTTCACCCAATCAGCAAAAGGAAAATGGAGTTATTCCAGACTTAGTCCGTGAAAAAGCTTTCAATCATAAGACATGCAAAGTCGGATTGGAGTCATAATCTTCCTGATATGGACAGACCTATATCTCAAAGAGGAAGAAATGATGCAGACGTGATGTCTAACGTAATTCAAGATTTAAATTTAGAACCGCAAATTATATTTTCTAGTCCTGCAACAAGAACGATTCAAACTTATCAACGTTTAAAAAAAAATATTTCAAGTTTCAGTGAAATCAGTTTTATCAAATCGAAAATGCTTTATGATTTTTCAGGTTATAATGTTTTAGAATTTATTCATTCAATTGATGATATATACTCGGATGTCATGATATTTTCTCATAACAACTCATGTTCGTTTTTAACAGCTGAATTAGGATTAAGTTATATCCATGTTCCAACATGCGGATTATTAATTTTTGATTTTGATGTATCTTTGTGGAGTCAAGTTTCTGTTGGAAAATTCAATCATTATTTTCCAAAATCATTTAGATGAAAGATTATATTTTTAAAAATAGAGAATTAAGTTGGCTAGATTTTAATGCTAGAGTATTGCAAGAGGCTGAAGATAAAAAAGTGCCAATCATTGAAAGATTGAGATTCATAGGAATTTTCTCTAACAATCTTGATGAGTTTTTTAAGGTTAGATATGCTACTGTTAAAAGGATTGCTTTGTCAGGAAAAAAGCAAAAAAAGCTATATAAAGGCCCAAATGCTACTGATTTACTTCAAATGATAACAAACAAAGCTATTGAGCTTCAAGAGAAAAGTGACCAGGTATTAGAATCTATTATTGATGATTTAAAAGATGAAAATATTTTTTTTGTTGATGAAAAATCAATTCCGCAAGAATTTATAGAATATATAAATACTTTTTTCATTGAAAAGATTCAACCTCAACTTGAGGTGGTCATTCTTAATAAAAAATCTAAATTTCCAAATTTATCCGATACATCATCTTTTTTGACAATAAAAATTGAAACTAAAGATGAGAAGATAAAGTTTGCTTTGATCAAACTTCCAAATCAAATTGATAGATTTATTGTGTTAAGTAAGTCTGAAAAAAAGTATATCATTCTCATTGATGATATAATTAGGTTTCATTTAAATGAAATCTTTGAAATTTTTGCCCCAAAAAAAATAGTGGCAAACATGATAAAAATTAGTAGAGATGCAGAGCTTGATTTTGCTTATGATATTTCTAAAAGTTACTTGGAAAAAATATCTCAAAGCATAAAAAATAGATCTATTGGGGAACCAGTAAGATTCCTTTATGATCAAGATATTGATAAAAGCACATTGAAATTTCTCATAAATAAGTTAAACTTTGATGACAACACTGATAGTATAATTCCAGGATCAAAATACCATAATCGAAGGGATTATATGAATTTTCCCACAATAGGTAATAGTACTTTAGTTTATAAGGATTTAACTCCACTTAATATTAAAGATTTTAATCTTAATCAAAATATTTTTGATGCAATTAAAAGAAGAGATTTTTTATTACACACGCCCTACCAAAAATTTACTTACATCCAAAAATTTCTTACAGAGGCTTCAATAGACCCAAGTGTAAAAAAGATATCAATTACAATTTATAGATTATCTAAATTATCAAGTGTTGCAAATGCCTTGATTAATGCTGCTAAAAATGGAAAAGAAGTTATAGTTCAAATTGAATTACAAGCTAGATTTGATGAAAAAGCTAATATAAATTATGCTAAAATTCTTGAGGAGAATGGTGTTAAATTAATTTTTGGAATTGAAAGTTTAAAAGTTCACGCTAAGATTTGCGTTATTGAAAGAAAAAATAAAAATAGGATTGAAAAGTTTGGTTTTATTAGTACTGGGAACTTTAATGAGTCGACTGCAAAAGTCTATACAGATTTAACTTTATTTACATCAAACAAAGATATCTTGGATGATCTTTCAAAAGTTTTCAATTTTTTTAACATTAACTATAAAAAATACAGATTTAAACAAATAAAAATTTCTCCTTTTGAAACTCAATCTTTTTTTACTAAAATGCTTAAGCGTGAAATTAAAAATGCTAAAAAAGGATTGCCAGCATCTATTAAGATAAAACTTAATAGTTTGACAAGTTATGCAATGGTTGAGCAACTGTATAAAGCAGCTGATAATGGAGTAAAAATTAAGATGATTATAAGAGGAATATGTTGTTTAATTCCAACACATCATAAAAACATCAAGGTAATTAGTATAATTGATAGATTCCTAGAGCACACACGCATTTTTATTTTCAATAATAATAAGAAAAATGAAACTTATATTTCCTCAGCTGACTGGATGACAAGAAATTTAGATAACAGGGTAGAGGTTACTTGTCCAATTTATGATTCTAAAATTAAAAAAGAGATAAATGATATTTTTAATATTTACTGGTCTGATAACGTAAAATCAAGACTAATTAATCAGAAAGATGCTAATGTATACAAATCTGATATTAAAAAATCAAATTCATTAAGATCTCAATTGGAAATATATAATTATTACAAATCTAAAATTGAAAACTAATTTAAAATTAAGCAAGGTTGCTACAATTGATATTGGTTCTAATGCAATAAGATTACTAATATCAAATGTGTTTGAAATTAAAGGAGTGAAATATCACACAAAAAATTCATTATACAGAGTTCAATTACGCTTGGGTGATGATTCTTTTAAGTATGGAACTTTGAGTGAAAAGAATTATGGAAAACTAAAGTCAACATTAAAATCTTTTAAATTAATTCTGGAAATAAACGAAATAAAAAAATATCTAGCTTATGCAACCTCTGCAATGAGAAATTTGAATAATGGAGAAAAAATATTAATGTCTTTGGAGAAAGAAACTGGAATTAAAGTTGAAATCATTTCTGGGAAAAAAGAGTCAGAGATAGTTGCAAAAAATGACATCAGTTCTCACATTGGAAAGACTAAAAATTATTGTTTTATTGATGTTGGTGGAGGTAGTACAGAAGTTATTATTTATAAAAAAAATACATTTTATAAATCTAAATCGTTTAAAATTGGTGGTGTTAGATTAATTAATGGTTTAGTAACTGATTCAACCTGGAATGATTTTAAAATTTGGATAGAGACAAATGCTACAGAATTAAAAAAATTAAAAATAATTGGAATAGGAGGTAATATCAATAAGATTTATAAGATTTCAGGTGTAAAATATACTAAACCTTTAACCTTAAAAAAATTTAAAAATACTTTGGATAAACTCGAAAAAATGTCCTATCAAAAAAAATTAATTAAACTTAAATTAAATCCTGATAGAATTGATGTTATTCACCCTGCAGGCAGAATTTACTATTTTCTATTAAAAACACTCTCAATTAAAGAAATTTATGTTCCTAAGATTGGTTTAGCTGATGGAATGGTAAGTGAAATAATTTAATCATAAATCTAGTTTTAAATCTTTTTTAAACTCATTTAAAATTGGATTTATTTCATTTAATTTATCAAATTTTTCTTGAGGAGTAGAATAATATTCTTTATTAATTGATTCATCAATATTTACCTCAAGTACTATTTGGTCATTTTTGAGATTTGATTTTAAAAAGTCACAAATATTTTCTCTATCTAAGTCAATTTCTTTTTTATTACTTTTTGAAGGGACATTAAATAAAATTTTATTTTCTTCAAAAATTGAAGGTTCACTAATTTCCATTAAGCTTGATAAGCTATTGTTTCCTTTTTCTGATAAATTTTTTGAATATTTTTTCCAATATAGTTTTAATGCATCTAAATCAAATTTATTTTCTAAGGATATTTTGTTTTCCTTTTCCTTTTCCTTTTCGATATTTACTTCCTTTTTTAGTTTAAGACTTGATAATGATAATGCACTTATTTCTGGATTTTCAATTTTTTTAGGTTCTATTTCAGATCCTATATTTAAATCTTTAATTTTCTCTCTTTTTGTATCAATCTTTGTATTTATTTTTTGGTGTGGTTCATTTTTTTCAATCTTTGAGTCTTGGATACTTTTTCCTAAATCATCTTTTTTTTTTTCGACTGTTTTATCATTAATTTGATTGCTTTGATTGACTTTACATAATTTCATTAATGTGATTTCAACCAATAACTTTTTATTTTCAACCTGATTATATTTAAATATAGAACTTTCAACTATTGTAATGTGATCAACCAACTCAGAATTAGATAACATATTACCTTGTTCGATAAAGGAATTCATGATTTCATTGCTAAATTCAAATAAACTATGTGATTCATTGGATTTAGAGATAAGAATATTTCTAAAATGACTAGCTAAGCCAGTTAAAAAATCTTTTTCATTGAAACCTTTTTCACAAATTTTATTGAATGAAATTATTGACGATATAAGATCTTTTTCAAAAATATTTTTTGAAATATTTAAATATGATTCATTATCTAAAATATTAAGAAGTGCAGAGGTCTTTTCTGTAGTTATATTTTTATTTGTAAAACTTACAATTCTGTCGAGGATAGTTAACGAATCTCGCAAGGAACCATCAGATTTTCTTGATATAATTGAAACTGCTTCATCTTCAAATTCAAACCCTTCTTTTTTACAAATATCCTTTAGACAATTACTTATTTCTGAATCCTTAATTCTATTAAAATCATAAATCTGACACCTAGATAAAATTGTTGGAAGAATTTTATTTTTTTCAGTAGTTGCTAGAATAAAAACTATATGAGGTGGAGGTTCTTCGAGAGTTTTTAAAAAAGCATTTTCAGCTTGTTTGGATAGCATGTGGACTTCATCAATGATATATACTTTATATTTTCCAATCTGCGGAGGAATTCTAACTTTTTCAATTAAATCCCTAATATCATCTGTCTTATTATTTGAAGCAGCGTCTATTTCAAAAATATTAAATGAGTAGTCTGGATTTTCTAAATTTTGAACACTTTCTGAATTTATTTCTTTAGCATAAATTCTAGCACAAGATGTTTTACCAACGCCCCTAGGGCCACAAAAAAGTAAAGCCGATGGAATTTTATTTTCAATAATTGAGTTTTTTAATGTCTTTGTAACATGGTCTTGCCCAACCACTGAGTCAAAATCTTTTGGTCTGTATTTAAGCGAGGAAACAACAAAATTACTCATTACTACAAATATAATCGAGCTATTCGATAATTCTAAAATAATATTTAAAATATATTAAATTTGTTTTGGCAGGCTACCTTATCGCTTTTTTAAAGAGGAAAGTCCGGACACCAAAGAGCATTACAACGGGTAACACCCGTCGCTAGTAATAGTAGGAAAAGTGCAACAGAAAGAATGTACAGTCAGGCTGTAGTGAAATCATGTAAACTCTGTAAGGTGAAACGCCAAGTATATCAACTTTAAGGATTGCTCGTCCAATGTTGAAGGGTAGGCGGTTTGAGTATAATAGTAATATTATGCCAAGATAAATGATAAGGCTTGACAGAATCCGGCTTACAGGCCTGCCTTTTATTAAAAATAATTTTTAGAGTCTGGTCCGCAATTGAATATCAAATCAAGAATACTCAAATCATTTATAAAACCATTAGAAACTTGAAATGTTTGAGTGTATTTCTTTTCTAATAATTCACGTGTTCTTTTAGTATTTGATAAATAAAATAAGTTAATAAATTCCTTTTCTTTAGCGTTAAAGTTTTCTTTAGGCATTTCTAGATTAATCCATTTACAAACTAAATTTATTGAAGCAAAATTTAATTGATGTAGATATTCATAGTCTGATTCATAAAAAAATGAAATATCATCTTCATAAAATTCAAAAAAAGGGGATGACTGATAACATATTTTAATGGATTTAAAATGAGTTTTTTTCCAGTTTGAAGAATTATCTATTTTAATTTTAGAAAATTTTCGCGGAACATTTTTTCCAGAATGCTTGATTGGAACTGTTAACATTAATTCGCCATTAGATGAGTCGATGTAAGTTCTATTGGTTAGTGTTTGTTTATTGTACCTAGAGTTGATACTCCATTGTAAGTTATTTGATGAAATGTGTTTCCAGTGCGAAATTGGAGGAAAATAAGTAGGTTCAAGGACCTTAAGCATTTTTTAATACTTTTTTAGTCAAATACTTATTAATTAGCCAGACAATAAGGCAAAAGACAATAAAATGGATGAAATATGATTTTGGTTCACCATCCTCATGAATTGTAGTAAAAACTCTATCCCATCTAATTTTCCAATTTTTAATCCCATCGTTTATTCCATCGATGCTCATCCATATAAAAATTGGTTTTCCAACAATATGATCCTCTGGGACAAATCCCCACATTCTGCTATCTTCAGAACTATATCGATTATCTCCCATCATCCAATAATAATCCATTTTAAATTTGTAATCATTAGTTTCTTTTTTATTAATAAATATTTTTCCATCCTTGACTTCAATAATGTTATTCTCGTAATCTTTAATTATTTTTTTATAAATAGGAAGATTTGATTGAGTTAGAGAAACAGAACTATTTTTTTTGGGAATAATTACAGGGCCAAAGTTGTCCTCATTCCAATCATATGTAATATCATTTGGAAAAAAAGACGTATTATATGATTTTGTTTTTTTATAATTTTTGATAATACTGTCTACCGTATTACTTTTTAAAATTTGACTGTAATCTTTTTCAGTCAATGTTAGTTTTTTTTCTCTTTCAGTAATTTCAGAAATTGACAATCTATGCTTTCTGATTTTTTCTGTTGGAATTCCCTTTGAGTTGGTAATTATTGTAAAATTTTCAATGTTATTATTAACTAAACTTAAAATATGAGGCTTGATATCATCAAAAGAACTCTGGTTAATATTTTTAATTACAAATTTTCTTTGAAAATCATATAAACCCAGTTTATTTAAATTTTGACTTGAGATTCCTTTGGAATTATATGCTGTGTATTTAAATAAAGGCTTTGCTCTTTCTGGAAGAATGCTAATTTGACCATTAATTTTTAAATCACCATTATTTATTTCCAAAGTGTCGCCTGGGATTCCAACACATCTTTTAACATAATTTGATTTTTTATCAATGGGTTTAATAACACCTTTTTCTCTTACAAAAAATTTTCTAACAGTATCAGCAGGCCAATTAAAAGTTACAATATCATTTCTTTTGATTTTTTGAAATTTTGGAAACCTTAGATAAGGTAATTGAGGCTTGTTCAAATATGACCTAATTCCCGTCCCAACAATTGTATCATGAACCATTGGAAATGAAACAACAGTTTTAGGCACCCTAGCTCCGTAGTGGTATTTGCTCACAAAAAGAAAGTCACCAACAAGAAGTGTTCTTTCCAATGATCCTGTGGGAATAATAAATGGTTGAATAAAGTAAGTATGTACAACAGTAGCTAAAATAACTGCAAAAATTATGGAGCTAAACCATTCTTCAATGCCGCTTTGGGGATTCAAATCCCTGTTTTCAATGTATTTTACTTTACTTTCATAATTTACATAGACAATGTAGAGACCTAGAGAGAAGATTACTAAAAGAGTATCCTTAATTTTATTCTTTCCAAAACTTCTGATTGTTTCAATCCAAATTATTGGGAAAATAAGGAGGTTTACAATTGGAATGATTACTAAAATCATCCACCACCATGGTCTTTTAATTATCCTCATAAGAACAAGACCGCTGTATATTGGTATTAGAGAGTGTATTGGATTAAATCCAGCTTTTTTATAAAGACGCCATGTACCAAATGAATAAATTAATTGATAAATAAGAAAAAATAGTAACCATTCTGTCCAAGTCATATAGCTAAATCTTTAAGTTATTAATTACATCATCAATACTGTACACTCCTTTTTTACCAAAAATAAATTCAGCTGATAGAACTGCACCATATGCAAAACTGTGCCTGCTATTTGCATTGTGACAAATCTTTATTGAATCATTTTCACTTATATATTCAACTTCATGATATCCTTTTATTTCCCCCTCTCTAATTGATTTGATATTAAATGTTTTTTGATCTACATTATTATCTGTAGTCCATTCAGAATAATTTGAATTTAGTATTATATCATCAGCTAATTTAATTGCTGTACCACTTGGTTTATCAACTTTTTCTGTATGATGCTTCTCTAAAATTTCTAATCTATAATCAGAGTGATTTTTCATTATTTTTCCAAGAAAATTATTCAATTTGAAAAATAAATTAACACCAATACTAAAATTTGGAGAGAAAATAAAACTGCCATCTAGTGATTTACAATAATTTACTGAATCTTCTAACTTTCCTGTCCATCCAGTTGAGCCACAAACTACTGCTACTTTTGAGTCTAAACAGTTGATAATATGTTTATATACACTTTTTGGTGCTGAAAAAATTATTGCAACATCACTATTTCCTAAATCCATGTCATGAGTTTCAATGTCAATAATTTTTGATATTACATGACCTCTTTCAGAAAGTATTTTTTCAACTTCTTTTCCCATTTTTCCATATCCAATTATCGCAACATTCATAAGGTAATTTTTAATTTTATACCTAAATTTTGGTTGAATATAGCATCATTTTCAAAATAAGGTTCAAATGAAAGATTTTCATCTACATTAAAATCAAGTAAATGAGCGTCAATATTAGCATCTAAAATATTTAAAAAATAAAATCCAACTAAAAAGACCATTGATAAATCTTTATATTTTTTATGAAAATCTTGGCCGTCCAGTAATCTGTCATCATTTATAATTATGCCCTGATATTGGTCATCACTATAACCTGCCTTTCTTCTCTTGTATGCATCTCTGTACGACCAAAACTTTTTTTTATTAAAATCATATGAATATCCAGAAATACCAATTGCTGCATAAACAATCGGTACCTTCCACGCTTTCTTGTTATATATTTGGCCTAGTCCTGGAAGTACAGCAGAATAAAAAGCAGCTTTTGATGGCCTTAAAATATCTATTTGACTATTTGTTTCCTCCTCTTGAGAATATGAGAATACTGATAGGAATGTAATAGAAAAAATTAAAAAGAATTTATGATTCATTGAGTCTTTTGATCAATTTATTAAGTTCTGCAACATTCTTAAACTTAAATGATAGTTGTCCCTTTTCATTTCTCATTTTTAATTCGAGAGTTGTTTTATATTTTGTCTCAAGTAATTTTATTTTTTTTAATAACCCTTCATTATAATTTGTAACTCGTGATACTTTTTTATTATTAAGTTCTTGAACTATTTTTTCAGTTTGTCTGACTGAAAGACCGTTTCTGAGTATTTTTTCATAAATAATTAGTTGCGTATCCTTGGACTTAATGTTAATTAATGATCTTCCATGACCCATTGAAATAAAATTATCTCTGATGCCGCTTTGAATAATTGGGTCTAGTTTAAGTAATCTAATATAATTTGAAATAGTTGATCTGTCTTTACCAACTCTTTTACTCATTTCCTCATGTGATATACTCAATTCTTCAATCAGACGATTATATGAGATTGCAATTTCAATAGGGTCTAGATCTTTTCTTTGAATATTTTCAACTAATGCCATTTCAAGCGAGGCTTGATCATCAGCTTTTCTGACATATGCTGGAATTGATTTAAGTTTTAAAATTTTAAATGCTCTTAACCTTCTTTCGCCAGAAATTAATTCATATCTATTATCTTTTGTCTTGATTGTAATTGGTTGAATTAATCCGAGTTCTTTTATTGAGGATGCTAATTCATCTATATCTTTTTGATTAAAGTTTGTTCTTGGCTGATAAGGATTCAAATCGATTAAATCAATTTCAATTTCATCAAAATTTAAAGAAGCAGATTTTGTAAATCTATTATTATCCTCATCACTTAAAATTGCTGAAAGACCTCTCCCTAATGCTCTTTTTCTATATGCTTTAGCCAAACTAATTTAAATTTATTACTTCTTGAGCAAATTTAATATAACTTTTTGACCCTTTGCTAGTGGAGTTATATACAATTATGCTTTCACCATAACTTGGAGCTTCGCCTAAACTAACATTTCTAGGGATTATTGTTGAGAAAACCATACTACCAAAATGTTTTTTTACATCATTTTTAACTTGGTTTGAAAGCCTAAGTCTTGAATCAAACATAGTCAATAGAATTCCCTCAATTTCTAGTTTTTCATTGTGAACCTTTTGAACTCCCTTTATAGTATTTAATAATTTTCCGAGACCTTCTAAAGCATAATATTCACACTGGATAGGTATTATTACTGAGTCAGATGAAGTTAAGGCGTTTATAGTAATTAATCCTAAAGATGGTGGACAATCGATAATAATAAAATCATAAATTTCTTTAATTTTATCAAGCATATTACTCAACATATATTCTCTTTTATTTACATCAACAAGTTCAATTTCTACTGCTACCAAATCTATGTTAGCAGGAATAATATCAAGGTTCGGGCTTTTAGTTTGTATGATTGATTCTTCAATTTTACATTGATTTAAAAGGATATCATAACTAGACTTTTCATAATCATCTTTTGAAATACCTATTCCAGATGATGCATTTCCCTGTGGATCAGCATCTACTAATAATACTTTTTTTTCTAATACACCAAGAGATGCGGCAAGACTGAGTGAAGTTGTTGTTTTTCCAACTCCACCTTTTTGATTTGAAACTGAAATTATTTTACCCATTATTTTTCAAATTCTATTATAAAAATTTCTTCATTTTCTTTTTTCATGTAAAGCTTTTCTCTTGCATATTTTTCTAGGCTATCTGGATTTTGCAAGTTTGATATTATCTTCTTATCCATTTGGATTTGATTTTCTAAGATGTCTTTCCTCTCCTTTAATTCGCTTATTTCCTTATTCAACTTAATATTCACTAATATTGAGTTTGAGTCTATAAAAAAAATCCAAATGAAAAATACAACAGAGATTAAAATGTATAAGTTGCTAACAATTTTAAAAAATTTAGAGTTTTTAATTTTTTTGAAGATTTCCATACAGTAGCTGATCAATTTTATTCTTAATCAATTTAAAATCATAATCCTCATCTAAAATTAAATCCGCATATTTTTTTGATGGTTCAACAAATTTGTCATGCATAGGATTTATCATTTTGATAAATCTTTTTTGAACTTCAGCTTGACTTCTTCCTCTCTCTTCAACATCTCTAATTATTCTCCTATTTAACCTCTTAGATGAATCTAGGTTCAAAAATATACTTAAATCAAAAAAATCTCTAATACTTTTTTTTAACAAAATCAAAATACCGTCTAAAATTAGAAGATCTCCTTGTCTAAGCAATAATGTTTTTTTAAGTCTTTTATGACTTTTATATGAGTAACGCGGTGTTTTGATAATGGAACCATTTAAATATTCATTTATCTGTTGATAAAAAAAATCAAAATCTAATGATTCAGGGTCATCAAAATTAATTTTTGATCTTTCACTGAACGATAGATTGCTAAAATCTTTATAATATGAATCTAGTGAAAGATACTTTACATTAAAATTTTTGTAATGCTCAACAATTCTATTCGAAAGGGTAGTTTTTCCTGAGGCTGTTCCTCCTGCAATTGCAACAACAATCACTCTTAAGGAACTATTTTAAAAATGCCCTTGTTATCCACTGCTAAATAAATAAATCCATCAGGGCTTATTTTTACATCTCGAACTCTACCTATGTTTTCAGCAACTTTCTCTCTGTATTTAACATTGTTATTCTGATCTAACACCAATCTTTCTAGATACATGTATTTTAAAGAACCTACAAGAATACTTCCATTCCAATCATAATATTTTTTAGAATTTAAATATTCAAATCCACTCGGTGCAATTGAAGGAACCCAATAATACAGCGGTTGTTCCATCCCTGGTAGATCTTTGTCATTTGTTATGGTAGTACCACTATAATTAATACCATATGTAATTTTTGGCCAACCATAATTTTTCCCAGATGAAATTATGTTAATTTCGTCGCCTCCTCTAGGACCATGTTCATTAGTCCATATTTCACCTGTTAATGGATGTTTAAACATTCCTTGAGGGTTTCTGTGGCCATAAGAAAAAATTGCTTTTTTTGCTCCACTTTCATTTACAAATGGATTATCATTGGGAATTGTCCCATCCTCGTTAATTCTGTAAACTTTACCACCGTCTAATGCGATATTCTGAGGATTTTTATTTCTATTTCCTCTGTCTCCAATTGTAAAAAATAAATAACCATCGTTATTAAATTGTAACCTGCATCCCCAATGTAAAGATGATGTAGTTAGTTCTTCACCATGGTATAAAATTTCAATATTTTCAAGAGAGTTATTAATTAGTGTAGCACTTGCAACTGCAGTGTTTGCTCCAGTGTCATTATCCCCCTTTGAAAATGAAAAGAAAATTTTATTATTCACACTAAAATTGGGATGTAACTCAATGTCAAGAAGACCACCTTGATTTTTCAAAAAAACATCGGGTATGTTTTCAATTTCAATTGATTCTCCATTGTAAACTTTAAACATTTTACCCCGTCTTTCAGTATATAAGAATGTGTTTTTATCAATAAATTCTATACTCCAGGGAACATAGTCTGTTTCATGAATTTTTTCAATTGTGTAATTTATTTCTGTTGGAGTAATTATAGTCTCGTCCGTTTGAGCACATGAAATGCAAAAAGTAAGAATTAAAATTAGTTTTTTCATTGAATAAAATTAATAAAAAAGTCGGGATGACAGGATTTGAACCTGCGACCCCACGGCCCCCAGCCGTGTGCGCTAACCGGGCTGCGCCACATCCCGCAGCTACAAATATAATTTAATGACAACTAACGTTATACTTTTTTAGTCTCCAATAATTGTAGGGGAGAGGTGTGTAAAAACCAGCAAGAAGCATTATTGGAACTACCCACCATGTCAGCATTGCACCACCTGTAAGTAAGAGATCTGTTAAATTCATGGCTATTTCCATTCCAATCATGGAAATAAAGGACATGCCAAGAGCAGTTTTTAGTGAGGAAAAAAAATCCATTTGTTTTAATAAAATTATTGTTTCAAGAATTATTGAAGTAATTAAACCATTTATTATTGCTAAACCCATTACTTCAAAGTTATTCCAATTATGATCTATGTTTTGGAAATAAAATATTGTACCAAAATCTCCAATTGAACATCCAGCAAGACACCAAAGAGTATTTGACTTAGCTCTTTTCCAAGTTGACTTACAGTTCCAATTCATACAAGGCTAAAAATAAGAAAAACCAATTAATTGAAATCAACTAATTGGCTCTTAGATTGTCGGGGTGGCAGGATTCGAACCTACGACCTCCGCGTCCCAAACGCGGCGCGATAACCGGGCTACGCTACACCCCGAAAACGGGTGCTAATATAAAACTCTTTATATTAACAACAAACACAAATTTTTATATTAATTTTGGGACCATGTCTCATGAAAAAATTAAAACTTTAATTATCGGTTCAGGGCCTGCTGGTTATACAGCTGCTATTTATGCCTCAAGAGCTGATTTAAAACCAGTTTTATATACTGGAATGGAACCTGGTGGTCAGCTTACTACAACAACAGATGTTGATAATTTTCCTGGATATCCAAATGGAATTGATGGGCCAAAAATGATGGAAGAACTTAAAGCGCAAGCTGAGAGGTTTGGAACAGACGTTAGAATTGGAGAAGCCACTAAAGTAAAATTTTCTAAAAATGGTAATGATTTGCATGAAATAACAATTGATCATGATAAGGTTCTTCAAGCTGAGACAGTAATAATCTCTACTGGTGCATCAGCAAAGTATTTAGGTTTGGAAAGTGAGCAAAGATTAATTGGAGGAGGTGTCTCTGCATGTGCTGTTTGTGATGGTTTTTTTTATAAAGGTCAAGAGGTTGCAATAGTTGGTGGTGGTGATACGGCAGCTGAGGAAGCAACGTACCTTTCAAATATATGTTCAAAGGTTACTATGCTCGTAAGAAAAGGTGAAATGAGAGCTTCAAAGGCTATGCAACATAGAGTTAACTCTAAAGCTAATATTGATCTTAGATACAATACTGAGGTAGTTGAAGTTCTTGGCGATAATGTTGTAGAGGGTTTAAAAATTGTCAACAATAAAACACAAGAAATTGAGGACATTAACATTACAGGGTTTTTTGTTGCTATTGGTCATAAACCAAATACTGATTTATTTCAAGGACAGTTAGATATGGATGAGACTGGATATATTAAAACAAATGGAAAGACAACCAAAACTAATATTCCTGGTGTTTTTGCATCTGGGGACGTTCAAGATAAAGAATACAGGCAAGCTGTGACTGCAGCAGGAACCGGCTGTATGGCTGCATTGGATGCAGAAAGATATTTAGCCTCTAGAGCTAATTAGTATGTTTAAATACAATTTATTTCTTTTTAAGGATTTGCCATCTGCATGGCTATGTGGTGTGCGTGTAATCAAATTAGATGATCAAGGTTGCCATGTTAAAGTAAAACATAATTGGTTTAACAGTAATCCATTCAAATCATTGTACTGGGCTGTTCAGGGAATGGCTAGTGAACTTGCAACAGGTATGCTAATAATAAATGTAAAAGAATCTTTAGGTTATGATATTTCAATGTTAGTAACTGCTAATTCCTCAAAATTTTATAAAAAAGCGAGAGGAAAAATCATTTTTAGATGTGATGAAATGGATAAGGTAAAAGAAGTTTTTTCTAATTTAAATTCAAAAAATCAAACAGACTTTTTAAAATTAAAGTCTAAAGGTTTTGATAGTAAAGGTGATTTAGTTTCTGAATTTACGTATGAGTGGAGCCTAAAGAGAAAATTTTAACATTTTTTTAAATAAAAACTATCACTATTGTTTATAATTTTAGATATGTCGCGTCAAGTTTTCAAGTACACAAAAAAAGTTTTAAAGAAAGTTACATTTAACTTTTATTTATTTAAAAAAGAATTAAAAAAAGCTTCTTTAGTTTTATTACCCCATGAATATGAAGAGCTTAAAATATGGGTTGAAAATTATATAAACAAACACCCACACCTAATTGGTGTACTTTAATCAATAATTTTAACTTTTATTTTAACATTATCAATTGGCCACTCTCTTTTATCGGTTTCAATGTTGGAAATAATATCAACAACATCCATCCCCTTAATTACTTTACCAAATGGTGTATAATTCTTATCTAAGTGATAAGCCCCATTTTTATCTACAACAATAAAAAATTCATATGGTGAGGCTAGTTTATAAGGATTATCTATATCACTGCTTGGTATTGATATAACTCCTCTATGATGCTTAAATCCTTTCTTGGTATCGGGTGGTAATAAGTATCTTCCTATTTTACGTCTTCTTTTGGAAATTTCATATGAATCTGAATTTCCACCTTGAATAATAAAATCCTTTACCACTCTATGAAATGAAGTCCCATCAAAATATTTTTTTTTGGTTAAGTAGATAAAATTAGATCTGTGATATGGTGTTTCATTAAATAATTGAATATCTATATTACCAAATCTTGTTTCTATACGAACTTTATTTTCTTTATTTTGTTTATCATATTCAAAAAAGAATGGTATTGCATTCTCATCATTTAAAATAAATTCATTTGCTACAGACTTGACTGCATTTTTTTCTATTTTTTTTACTGATTTTTGTTCAATTATAGGTTTAGGTTTATTTTGACATGATGTTATCATGATTGCGCAAATCAATAAATTTGGAAAATGAAATTTGATGTATTTAAACATAGATTGATAAAATTAAAAAATAAATCTCTTCCTGGTGTTCAATCTCATTTAGAATTAGCACCAAAAAACAGAATTCAACTATTAAAAAAGTTTAAATTAAATTCGAAAACCCATGATGCAGCAGTCTCATTATGTTTTTACCCAGATTTAAACAACGATGTCATACTTCCATTAATTTTAAGAAATGAATATGATGGAGTTCACTCTAATCAGATTTCTCTCCCTGGTGGAAAAAAAGAGTATGATGATTCAGATTTAATTGAAACATCGAAAAGAGAAACTTTTGAAGAAATTGGGATAAAAAAAGGAAATATGAATTTTCAATTCAAACTAACCGATATTTATATTCCACCTAGTAATTTTTTAGTTAGGCCATACATTTTTATTATTGAGAATACACCTTTACTAAATCCTAATCGTGATGAAGTTGTTAAAGTAATTAAACCAAAACTTACATCTTTGATGAATTTAAATATTCAGTACGGTTACATTAATGAAAAAAAAATAGAGTGCCCCTTTTTTTTAATTGAAAATCATGTCGTTTGGGGAGCAACCGCTATGATTTTAAATGAATTTTTATCACTATTTGACCAATAATTTATTGTCTTATATTTACCTAATTCAAAAAGGTGTCATTGTTCAAGAGAAATCCATTCGGTCATATACTTTTTATTAAAACCTGGTTGATTAGAATTTTAGGTCTTTTAACTCACCAAAGATTCAAAGGTTTTAATAAATTAAAAATTGAGGGCTCAGAAATTTTAAACAAAATTCCTCAGAAAAATGTATTATTTGTCTCAAATCATCAAACTTATTTTGCTGATGTTGTAGCGATGTTTCATGTTTTTAATGCGGGGCTGAGCGGGAGAGTTGACTCAATTAAAAATATCGGTTACTTGTGGAAACCAAAACTCAATATATATTTTGTTGCAGCTAAAGAAACAATGAAGGCAGGTCCTCTTCCTAGAATTTTAGCATATGCTGGCTCAGTTTCAATAGAAAGAACTTGGAGAGACAAAGGAAAAGATATTAATAGGCAAGTAAAAATGAGTGATATTTCTAATATAGGAATTGCACTAAATGATGGATGGGTTATAACTTTTCCCCAAGGTACTACAACACCATTTAAACCAATTCGGAAAGGTACAGCACATATAATAAAAGAATTTAAGCCTGTAGTTATTCCTATTGTTATCGATGGATTTAGAAGATCCTTTGACAAAAAAGGTATCCGAATTAAAAAGAAAGGAATCCTTCAAAGTATGGAAATTAAAGAACCGTTAAAAATTGACTATCAAAATGATTCAATTGATTCAATTGTTGAAAAAATTGAATTTGCAATTGAACAACATCCTTCTTTTTTAAAGGTTATCTCAAATGAAGATCTAAGTGATATAGAGAAACTAAATACTAAAAGGAAATTTTAAAATTATTTTAACGTTACAACTCTTTCTGAGGGATTAAAAGGAGTTTCAATCAAGTTGCCTTCATTATCAACTAGTTCCAGTTTTATCGTAACATCACCTTTATCCAATCCTTCAATGTAATATGCATCCCAGCTGTCAATCATAAATTGATGAGTGAATGTTCCTTGCTTGATTGTTAATTTCACTTTATTACCTGTAGCTGATAATTTTGTATTTACCAAGTAAAAATCAAGTAACAATTTTTCAGTATCCAAACCTTCATATGTTCCTTTTGGCCTGCTGTAGAAAAGAAACTCACTTTCTAAGTTGATTTTATTTGAATCACCAATTTGAGTGAGAACATAAGCATCAGAATTTTTAACTGACTCATGGTATGATCTGGATAGGAAAGCTAAAACTACATTGTTTCCATTAGGCAGTTCATAATCAAAGTTTTGATCATAGTGCGCAGAGTATGGGCCATTATTTAAAATAAAATGGATGTGTTGTCCTTTAGCTGAATTTGCCAAGTCATAATCAAATTCTTTTTTTGTCTTGATGCCTAGATCATAATTGTTAATATCAAAAGAAAAATTATATTTTTCACCAGATTTAACTATTTCTTTGATTTGTAGAGAAGAGTCTTCATAGGCAGGAGAGCCTTCAATTTTTTTCAAATAAACTTTTTGTTGATTAAATGAACAAGAAATTAATGATATTGAAATAATAGATATAAATAATTCTCTAAAGAAATTGCCTTTTGATTTCATCATATTTGATAAATTTGAATAATGTCTTTTAAAAGTAGTAAAATATATATCATTATTTCTTTTTTCTTTCTATTAAATTCTTGTGGTCTTTTAAGATCGGATAATAGAGACATAAATTATAAAATTGTAGATTTTGAGGAAAATACACCACCTGAAAAACCAACATATGAGAATGTTGAAGATTGGTTAGTGCATCCTCAAAAAGATCTAAAAGAGTATCCTTTTTTAGATAAAAACAATGGTTTGATGAGGGCAGATGTTTTCTTCATTGTACCTACTTTATTCACAGATAAAAGAAATAAAAATTGGAATTCGGATGTATACGATAATGATTTCGCAAATACTATGATGGAGTCAACAATCAAATATCAGTCAACCGCCTGGTTAGATTCAGGAAATTTATATTCCCCAAATTATAGGCAGGCTCATTATAAAGTTTTTGATGAGTTTAGATGGGAAAATGGAGGGAAGAGAGCATTTGAACTAGCTTATGCGGATATTAAAAGATCTTTTGAGGTATACTTGCAAAAATACAATGAGGGAAGACCAATTATTATTGCAGGACACAGTCAAGGTTCAGGACACGCAATAAGGCTTTTGCAAGACTTTTTTGATGGTAAGAAATTGAAAAGTAAGTTGATAGCAGCATACTTACCAGGCACTAGGGTGACATCTAATGATTTTTTTGATTTAGAGTTGATGAGTTCACCAACTCAAACTGGAGGATATTTAACATGGAATACATATAAAATATTTAAAAAAGATAAAAAAAGAAATGTTACTGTCGATAGAGAATGGTTAATGGATGCTGAATGTTCAAATCCAGTAACATGGAATTCAAGTGGAACAAGTACGTATTCACAACACAAGGGTTTACTATTTTTAAATGAAAAGATATTCAGCAATGCCCTTGAAATTGAATATATACAAAATGGAGTTTTTTTACGAACTCCAAAAATTGGCCTTTTCAAGTCTCTGATAATATCTACTTTGCACGATTATCACAGAGGAGATATTAATTTATTTTGGGAAGACATAAGACTTAATGCAATAATTAGGGTCCAGGAATATTTCAAAAATCTAGCTAATTGAGCTACCATATTCCCATCCCTCTCTTACAGGTTCTTTTATATATGCGTCTATATCTGGACGGTTGGTAATTTTCATATTTTTTGAATCATAATTTATTTTAGCTCCAAACCTTTGAGATAGTGTTCCAATTAGTGCCATCTCTGTTAGATCTGCCCCATAACTAAAGTTTGATTCTGGCAGATAGTCGTTTTTAATAGCATCAATCCATTCTTGAACTGGGGTTTCATCACCCCATTTAAGTCTTGGTATTGTTTCTTTTGGTAAATTATTTTTGAACTCTAACCATTCTTCATCAGAAATTAAAAGTTTTGGGTTATTAGGTCTCCCTCCAGTTATCAGAGAGTTTTTTGAACCAACCATAATCATACCTCCACCCCAAAGCTCTTTGATTGGCCATGATGGATCAATTTCTGGTTTAAAACCACCTTCATACCATTTCATTGTTACACCTGGTCTATTGTTCTTTTCTGGAAATTTATATGTAACAATTGATTTCTCACATACAAAATGATGGTCATTAATTCTATTTTCAACATATGAATCAACTTCGTATGGCATTCCTAGATCTAAAGCCCAAAAAGGGCCATCTAAAGTGTGACAAGACCAATCGCCTAATTGACCATTTCCAAAATCATAAAATCCTCTCCATGATTTAGGGACATATACTGGATTATAGTCTCTACGTTTTGCAGGTCCTAACCATAAATCCCAATCCAGATGATTAGGAATCTCATACTTGGGAGGAGGAAAACTTTCTGGAAGTGTCCAATAGTGACCTGGTCTAAAATCAAAACTTCCAATCCATGCATGAACTTCACGAACTTCGCCCAATAACCCAGCTTCATACCACTCTTTGATTTGTCTTACTCCATTTGTTGTATGCCCTTGATTACCCATTTGAGATACAATATTGTAATAACTGGCAGCCTTTTTTAATGTTCTGCATTCCCAGACATTATGGGCCAATGGTTTTTCCATGTAGACATGTTTACCTAACTCCATAGAAATCATAGCAGGAGCAAAGTGAGTGTGATCAGGTGTACTTATAATTACAGCATCAATATCCTTATGCATTTTGTCGAACATCACTCTAAAATCAGTGAATTTTTTTACACTTGGGAAAAGAGACTTAATTTTTTCATAACCATTTTTTGCTCTGTTATCATCAACATCGCACATGGCAACTATATTTTCTGATTCAAGAACAGGGTTAAAATTAGCGCCACCTCTTCCACCAACTCCAATTACAGCAATATTTAATTTACTATTTGGATTTTGACAACTTAGTATAGATGGATTTATTAAAGTTGCACCAGTAAAAATTGCAGTTGATTTTAAAAAACTTCGTCTGTTTAAATTATTCATAAATTAAAAATCTCTGTAAGTTGAATCTAAATAGATATTCGCCTCATCTTCCTCAAACTTTGCTTTAGAATTATCCCAGTGAAGTGTTTTTCCTGGAAATCTTCCAGCAATGACACCAAGAAGGATGGTTTCTGTCAATCTAGATGAGTATGAAAAAGGTGCGGTACACTCATCTTTACCAAGACATGCATCTATGAACTGATGATAGTGCAAGTGGGACTCCTTTCCATAATCTCTTACTGGAATTTCACTTAAATCACCATTTTTAACAAATTTTGAAACATCAAAATCCAAATATTTATTATCCACAATCAATTTTGGAAGCTCCATAAAATGGGGGAGGAGTAGTTTTCCCTTTTCACCCATAAACATAGCTCCTTGTAATGGAAGTTTATCACCATTAGGTAATTTTAAATCTTTATGTTTTCTTGGTGAACCTTTTCCATCTTCCCAAATCCATGTTAGTTTATCAGTTGTATATTTTGTTCCGGGAAAAACATACTCAACATAATTTTTTTCAGGAAAACCAAAGTTATTAGGCTTTCTACATTTATTTTTGATAGTAATGGGAACGTCAAGTTCCAAAGCATTATAAGGAGTGTCAAAAATATGAACACCCATATCACCCAAAGTTCCACAACCAAAATCGACAATTTTTCTCCACATGCCAGGGTGATAAATTTTTTCTTTGTAGGGTCTTTCTTTTGCTGTTCCAAGCCATAAATTCCAATCAAGAGAGTTTGGTATTGAATCTTCTCCTATTGGTGCAGGCCCATCATATCCCCAATTTTTTGGACACCATGCTCTTACTGTGCTAACTTTTCCAATAATTCCTGATTTAATTAGAAGAGTGGCTAACTTATAGTCATAAAAAGAATGAACCTGAATACCCATTTGAGTTATTAAATTTTTTTCTTCAGCTAATTTTTTCATTTTTCTAGCCTCAGAAACGTGGTGAGTCAATGGTTTTTGACAGTAAACATGTTTATTAAGGTTCATTGCCATTATGGATGCAGGTGCGTGAGTGTGATCTGGTGTTGAGACAATGACCGCATCAATTTCATCATGAATATTTTTTAACATTTCACGATAGTCTTTAAAAAGCTTGGCATTAGGGAATAATTTTCCTGCCTCAATTAAAGCTTTATTATCAACATCACAAAGTGCAAAAACTTCAACATTTTTATGAGATGCAATGTCATTGAGGTCTGATTTTCCCATTCCTCCTACGCCTATGTGGGCAGTTTTTACTTTATCATTTATATTTAACAAATTAAAATTAGGTATTAGTGGTGTTAATCCTAAAAGAGATGTGTTTTTTAAAAAGGTCCTTCTTTTTGTCATTTCTATAATTTTTTAATTTTAATTTCTCTAAACCAAATCGGGCTATCATGGTCTTGTAAAGCTATATATCCTTTTTTGAATTTACCATAGTCGGGAAATTCATCCCATTTTCCTGAATTTCTTCTTTCATACCAATCATCAGAATAAGGAACAAATGAAACAATTAGCTCACCATTTAGCCAGTGCTCAACTCTCTCTTGAGTATATTTTATTTTTGTAGAATTCCATTCACCTGCAGGCTTTAACTTTTTAATTTTTTCATCAGCAGGATACATGGCATAGTCAGCGCCTGCTTTTTGCCAGTCTTCAAGCTCAGAGTTATTTAGTTTCCCCCAACCAAAATCATCAATTAGTTGATATTCGGGGGATACTGCATAGGGTGCAGAATATCCTTCTTTTACGTGGTAAAAAACACCACTATTTCCACCGACAGGAAGTTTCCACTCAAGATATAATTCAAAATTTTCAAACTCCTCCACGTGATATATTATATCACCTCCGCCTTCCCAATTTTCTTCTTTTTTTAATTGAGTATCAAAGGTTAAATTACCATCAATTGCAGCCCACTTTTTGGGGATTTCTTTACCATTATATGCTCTCCATCCATTTGTTGTTTCTCCATCAAATAAATAAGTCCATTCAGAGGATTTTTTTGAATTTTCACATGAAAATAAAAATCCAATCAAAAAACCCATCACGATGCCTTTGAACCAAGATATCCAGTATGCTTGATAATGTGTTACTTTCCAGAATAATCTCTTTTTTTCAGTAAACTTTTCGTGCCAAACACATAAATTTTTCATATTAATTATAAGTTAAGTTAATTTTTTCAAAAAGTTTAATTTCAGCTATAAATTGCCAATCCATATTTAATGTTTGATTAGCAGTATGATTGTGATGATCTTGATCAAGAATATAATTTTCAGGTTTGATTATGTTTCTGCTTTTTGAATATACTTTTTCAAAATTGTCTCTTATTGAGGTAAATTCTTCCATTTTATTTAATAATAAACTTAAATCATTTTCTCCTTTGTCAAAATTTGAAATAGCAATGAAAGTTTCATAGCTAAATAAAGCTAGTTTTGCAACTTGTTCATACACCTCTAATGCATAACTTCCTCTAATTGTTTTTGTTTGTTGCAGATTTATTTTTTCTATTATTATTTTTAAATCTTTAATGTGGTTCTGAGCAATAGTTATTTTTTTATCAAATTTTTGATTCCATTTTCCTGGATTATTAATTTCTGGAAGATCTACAATATGAGTTTCTAGTGGCAAACTGGTTTTTGTTATTTGATTTCTGTGCTTTTTTTCCTTAATAAATAAATTTGCCCAATCTCTTACAGGTTTGTCTAGATCGTCAATAAATTCAAATTTTGGATCATTAAATGATGGTGAGAAAAATTTATGTCGAAATTTTGATTTAAAGTCTTTGGAACTCAAATCATTTCCTGCCCAGGTGTATTCAGCAAAAGCGTAAATTCCACGTTTATAAAGTTCAAAGTGTGGCGAGTCATCATCCCATAAAGTAAGTAGCAGACCATCGAGTTCTTTTTCAACTGAAGTTAAAGAAAATGATTTAATTGATTCAATATTACTATAATCTTGTGGCATTAAAACCCATCTGGTTTGACCAGCTGTTGCACCCATTACTTTTAGATTATTTTCTTTATACCAGTCTATTGTTTTTAGATTTCCTTCTGCCCAAGGGTAAAAATAATTCCATCTCATATATATGCAGTTTTTTGGAAAATCATTAAGATATTCAGTTAATTTTTTTTCATTTTTAATCCATATGCTATCAACTTTTTCTTTTGAAAGTTTTGTATTTCTAGTAACCATCCAAACTCCACCATGTTTAAGATACATATCATCCCAAAATATTGGTATCCTATTATTTTGCTTAGCGAATTCAGAAACTTTATTCAACCACAGTAGATTAAGCTCGAATCCCTTTTTTCCATCTCTATCAATAACTCTTACCTCATCACCTCCTACATGCAAAAATTGACCATAAGGTGTAGCTTCAATTGCGTCTTTATAAAGATCAAATTGAACATCATATGTTTCTGGATTTAGGGGATTGAAAGCCCAATCATTATCTGAGACATCTCTCAAAGCTTTGTACTTGTCATGTTTAAGAATAAAAGAAGCATGCCCTAAACCTTGGATTAAGGGACTGATCTTAATATTCCTATCATTCGCATAGTCACTTAAGCTCTTCCACCAAGAAATGGAATAACTATCTGGAGCAGCAATAATTGGTCTTTTTTCATATCCGAGTTTATCTTCAAATTCTATGATTATGCCATTGATTTTTAAAGAAGCTAATTCGTCAATAAGTTTGAAATAATATTCTTTTTTTTCAGTATGGTGCTTAACATCTATATGAATTGATCTATACTTTAGAGAAGGAAAGTCCTTTATTGTGATAATTGGTAAATTGATATTTAGATCATTTGAATCAGTAATTAATTGGTTTAATGAATTAAATGAATAAAATAATCCAGCTTTATCCTTTGCTATAATTTCAATTTTTTCTTTAGAAATATTTAAATGATAACCCTCATCAGCTATGTCTAATTCATTGTCAATTTTAAATGATAAGTTATGTTTATTAGCTGTACCTTTTTTCAAATTTAATGTTTGACTTAGTAAAACTGGAAGCTCATTTGATTGCGAGTAAAAAATAAAATCTGATTTGCTATTAAATGACGATGATTTCCCATTGTGCTCTGCTTTTTTTACAGAGGGCAATAAAACAAAATTGTCTTCAATTTTATTTTTTTGACAAGAAGAAAAAAATATAATTATTAATATTATTTTGAGGACGACTTTCATAACGTCATTTTTCACTCTGAAATTAGTAAATATTAAAGTAAAAAAAAACCCCAACATGGCGTTGAGGTTTGATGTGATCGCGGCACGATTCGAACTAACAGAATTAAAAGAAGAAGATATGCCTGTGGTTTAGTTAATTTTTTTAATCAGAAAAAGCAGGAAATTTAAAATGGAAATCTACTAATAAGAATGCAGGAGAAAATTGCGATTACTAATTGCCTTAAAAATAAAATTATTTAAGGTATTTATTTGGTATTTTGGTTTTTTCTGATTCTTGCATCCAAAAAATATTTATAACATACCACCTTTTGTTATCGTACATTAACTGTATACTGTTTATACCTCTCATAAATGGTATTGTATCTGTTTTTTTTCTAAAAGACTCATAGCTTGAAAATACATGAGCAATATTTCCAAATCTTTCAATTGTATTATTCATTCCAACTTCGTGAAAACCATTTTCATAAAGCCATTTACCAGATGTTTCAATATATTCTTTAGGCGTCATATACCTAGCTGTGTGAGATTCTTGAGAAGGCCCTGTTGGGATTAATTTTGCGTCTTTATGAAATAAGTTTAGAAATAGATCCCAGTCTCTTTCCTCACCTTTGTCTCCAGAAATAACATCGTAAAGACTTTCTATTGTTGATTCAATAGTTTTTGTCTTTTGTTCCACAGAAATCTGTGAATTTAAACTTAGAGATGCTATTAAAAAAAGTATATATATATTTTTCATTATTATAAATCAGATTTTTCAATTCTAACAATAATAATTTCTTTACCATCTTCTTCTTTTTCCTCTGAGGTTATTTTCCATTCTCCTTGGATACCATCAACATTATCACCATCAATTGAAATATTAATATGGTTGTCAACTTCTATATTAGGGTTCGCATCAACACAAGATGTAAACATAAAAGGAATAAATAGTAATAGTAGAATTAGTTTTTTCATAATTAGTTATTTGTCAACCTAATATATAAAATTATCTCCCTTAATCTTAATAGTCACAGTTTTTAAATGTTGAGTGCCCCGATATACAGAAAAAAAAACCCCAACATGGCGTTGAGGTTTGATGTGATCGCGGCACGATTCGAACGTGCGACCGTCTGCTTAGAAGGCAGATGCTCTATCCAGCTGAGCTACGCGACCAATTGGAGTATGCAAAAGTAATTAATTATATTTTTTTTGCAATTGATTTTACATCATATGTTAAAAATTCAAATTATCAAATTAGCAATAAATTAATTAAGGATTAATTAATTATTCAAAACTGTCTCTAAAAAAATATGATTTTGACTTTTTATACTATACTTTTTTGCATATTTGTAAAAGAAGGGAGTAAAAGTTACACCCAACAACAATTAACTAACTAAGTAATATGAAAAAATTTTTAGTATTATTTCTATTTCCTTTATTTGTTTTTTCACAATCTAAAACAGTTACTGGGATAGTAAATGATGAAAATAGTTCTCCATTGCCTGGAGCAACTGTTCAACTCAAAGGTTCTGAATCGATTGGTGCTATCACGGATTTTGATGGAAATTTTTCTATCACAATTCCTTCAGATGCTGAGCAAGTTCTAATCATCTCTTACATTGGATATCTAAATGAAGAGGTCGATGTTACAAATCAAATCTCCATAACAGTAGATCTTCAACCTGACACTGAAGCACTTGAAGAGGTTGTAGTTATTGGTTATGGTACTGTACTTAAAAGAGACTTGACTGGATCAGTTAGTTCTATTAAGGTTGAAGATGATGTATCACGAGCTGCAGCAACAGTAGATCAACTTTTACAAGGTAGAGCAGCTGGTGTCCAGGTTACTCAAAATGCTGCCAATCCCAACTCTGGTGTTAGTGTTAGAATTAGAGGAACGAATAGTTTAAGAGGAAATAATGAACCGTTATACGTGGTGGATGGTGTTATTATATCGTCTGCTGGTGAAGATGTAAATGCAGTTGGAACTGGGAATACAGGTCAAGACCCTCAAAGTGGATTAAATGGGATTAATCCTAGAGACATTGAAAGTATTGAAATTTTAAAAGATGCTTCTGCAACAGCAATATATGGTTCAAGAGGTGCAAATGGAGTTGTATTAATTACCACTAAATCAGGCTCAAAAGAAGATGGTAAAGGAAAATTTAATGTATACTTTACATCAACTGTAGCTGATATTACTAAGACATATGACATGTTGGATGGAGTTGGATATGCAAATTATTCAAATGCTGCTAGAGTTGCAGCTGGAGAAAGCCCTAGATATAGAGTTGAAGGTGATAATGTTTTTTCATTTCTAACAAATCCTGACGGTACTCCGTCTGATGTTATAGATAATACCCCCAATGAACTTTATGATTGGCAAGATTATATATATGAACAAGGCATTAGCTCTAATTTGGGAGTTACATTTTCTGGTGCATCAGATAATGGTGACTATTACCTTTCTGCTGGATTTAACGACATGAATGGTTTGATAGAAAATGCAAACTTTCAGACTACAGATCTAAGGCTAAACCTTAATTATGATATTAATGATAAGTTAAGAGTTGAAGCAAGACTATCAACATTTTTTAGTGAATCTGACTTTGCAGAGGGTGGAGATTTAATTGGTGGTGACCAAAGTTTTGTACAACAAACAGTATCATACAATCCTATTATCGCAAATGGTTTAGAAGATATTAGTGATTTTTTTGATGGAAATGTTTTATCAAATCCTATTGCTTGGATTGATGATTTTACTGATGAATCTAAAGAAAACAGAGTTATTGCATCTTTGGCTGTTAAATATAAATTTAATGTCCCTGGCCTTCAATATGAGTTTAGGGTAGGAGGTAATTTAAGAGATAAAGATAGAAGCAGATTCTATGGTTTAACAACATGGCAAGGTGCTAATGCAAATGGTTTGTATCAACAAATGAAATTAAACGCTCTTACCTATCAAGTAAATAATTTTTTAAGATATAATAGAAATTACAACAGAAATCACAGGGTTAATGCAACATTAGGTGTTACTTATGATGTTAGAGATGTTTCAAGTAGTACTTATGCTGTGCAAGATTTTGTTACTGCTCAGTTAGGAACAGATCAACCATTTTTAGGACAAGTAATTTCAAATCCGCTATTACTTAGAGCAGCCGATCAACAAATGTTTTCATTACTTGGTCGTTTTAATTATACTTTTAAAAACAAATATGTTTTAACAGCTAGTTTTAGACGAGATGGTGTATCTAAGTTTTCAGAAAATAATCGTTATGGATTTTTCCCATCATTTGCCTTAGCTTGGAGAGCTGGTTCTGAGAAATTTATTCAAAACCTAGATTTGTTTTCAAGTCTTAAATTTAGAGCTGGATGGGGGCAAATTGGTAATCATGGTATTGGTCCTTATGGAACCTTACCTAATTACGGTGCATCATCAAGTCTATATGGTACTCCAACTAATGGAACAACTGTACCAATTGTTTTAAGTAACATACCAAATCCTGATTTGACTTGGGAAACAACTGAACAATTAAATGTTGGAGTTGATTTTGGATTTGATAATGGTAAAATTTCAGGTACTGTTGATATCTATGAAAAGAATACCAAAGATTTATTACAACAAACACCGATTCCCACTTCGACAGGGTTCTCTAATATGTTAATAAATAGAGGTACTCTTGAAAATAAAGGTGTTGAGTTAGGTTTAGATGTTACTGTCCTTGATCAAGGTGATTTAAATATTACCGTAGGTGGTAATATTGCATTTAATAAGACTAAGATTGAAAATTTAGGACTTATTCCTGGAGATATTTTGATGGATAACGGATCTGGAATCTATGGTGTTCAACAAATTCCATCATATTTAGGAAATACTCCAAGTCGTGGAAATAGCATAAAATTCCCGTTAAATATTTTCTTAGAAGGTCATGAGACAGCATTGTTTTATGGTTGGAAAACCGATGGTATTTTTAAGTCAGGGGATCAAATGTATAGAATTAACGGATCCATGTCTCAACCTGGAGATATTAAAGTTTTAGATTTAAATGGAGATGGTCAAGTTGATTTGGCAGACAGAACTATAATTGGAAATCCTAACCCAGATTATATCTACGGTTTCAATGTTAATTTATCATATAAAGGGTTTTCCATGAGAGCTTTATTTAATGGAACCGAAGGAAATGATATTGTAAATGGAAATATGTACAGATTCGGTTATGCTGAAGGAACCTATAGAAATATTATTAAAGAGGCTTGGACTGATAGATGGTCTGCAGACAATCCTAACGGTACATACCCAAGACTCGGATATTCATCCAATTTATTTGCTGCAGCAATGGACAGGTTTGTAGAGGATGGTAGTTATTTAAGGTTAAAAAATATTACTTTAAACTATGATATTCCAATTAAACCTGACAATTTCATTGATTCTGCTAATGTATATGTAACTGGAACAAATTTGTTTACATGGACTGATTATTCTGGTTATGATCCTGAAATAACGACCTTCATGTATGATGGACTTATTCAGGGTGTTGACTGGAATAATAAACCAAACTCTAAGTCTATTTTGGTTGGTGTCAATTTAACTTTTTAAAAAATGAAAAAATTAAAATCTATAAATAAAATGAAATACTTAAAATATTTATTAATAATCCCAATTCTCTTTACTTCGTCATGTGACTTAGAAGAGAATCCTCCTTTCCTTGATGAAACATTATATCAAGATGTTCAAAGTGCTGAGGCGGCTAGAGATGGTATTTACCAGTCAATTACTGGTTATAATACTCAGGAAAGACGTTTATTTCTTGAAAATCTTTTTTCAGGCTTAATGTATACTGGAAAAGGTGGAAATAGAGTCACAACAAGAGATATGTCAACATTATGCTCTTTAAAGCCTGGATATCATATGGATGCCCAGTTTTTATGGCAAGGTTTATATCAAACTATTGCTAGAGCTAATGGTGCTATAGCTGCTGTATCTACTGTTTCTGATCCACAAACCCAGGACGAAGTTGCATTTAACGATGTTGCTGGACACGCTTATTTTGTTAGAGCTTGGTCATATTTCAGGCTAGCAAGACTATGGGGTGATCTTCCGTTGTGGTTAGAATTACCATCTCAAGGAAATACAAATAAAGCCTTGTCGCCTGAGGTTGATGTTTACAGTCAAATTATTTCAGATTTACAGTCAGCTTCAGCTTTATTAAATGGTAATGCAGGGATAGGATATCCAAAGCAATATGCTGCAAACATGTTATTGTCAAAAGTTTACATGGCTATAGCAACAAATGCAAGTTTACAAACCGCTGGAGGAGCAATGGATTATTGGAATATGGCATATGAGGAGGGAATGAAGGCATATGGTCAATATGCCCTTGTTAATGATTTTGGCAGTTTATTTACAGTTGAAGGTGAAAATTCAAGTGAATCAATTTTTGAGTTACAAATCTCTCAAGATGCAACTAACTCTCAAATGGGTAGAAATTTTACGCCTTGGAAATACAAGGCGGGAATGCATTTTGGATGGTTTAGAGTTACTGCATTTCAGCATGATAATCATCTTTTAACTTATGGGGGAAATACAGTTTATAATCCAAATAATTTAAACACTATGCCCGACAAAAGATATGCTGCTACGTATTTATATGATTATTATAGGTTTGATAGACCAGCTGCTAGGGTTAGAGCATATCCATCTGCGACATGGAGAAGTTCATTTGGAAATTCTCACCCATATTTGTTCAAATGGACAGAGAAAGATAGAACTCATAAAAACCAATTCAATAGTCAAAATATAGTTGATATGAGATATGGTGAATTATTACTTATGCTTGCTGAAATCTCGAACGAGTTAGGTAATGGTCAAGAGATGACATATTTAAAACCTGTTCTTGATCGAGCTGGTGTGCCAGTTAGACCTGAATTTACACAAGGCCAAGCTTCATTTAGAGATGCTATAATGGAAGAATATAAGTTTGAATTAATTGGTGAGGGCCAAGATTCATTTCATGTTAGAAGAAGAGGAATGCAGTACTTTTTAAATCACACTATATTACCACACAATAATTCATTTGGTAAAAAAGTTGCTGTTGGTGCAAAGAAGTATGTTGCAAACAGAGAGGTAAAATTCTCTACTAATGAAGCTGAAATTATGAAATTTTTAATTCCATTAAGTGAGATAAATACTAATGAGTTAATTAATTAAAATAAATGAAGAAGCTACTTATAATTTTATTGTTGATTTTACCCTCATTGATGCTGTCACAAAATGCTACAAAATGGCAACAAAAAAATGCTGACAAGATATCAAGCTATGTAATTGAAAAGATGGATTTAAATACGAAAGATGCAGCTTTTTTCAGTAAAGCACAGCTTGCTCAGATTGTAGAAAATGCAAATAATATTAAAGAAAGTGGGGCTTCAACTGCAGAGGAAAAAAAAGCAGTTTATAGAATCGGTTACACTAACATTAAGGCCAAGCTTGAAAAAAGATTTGGAAAAAAATTAGCTGCTGATTTATTGAAAGCTGCAAATGAAGCAAGAAGCCAATAATTAAATACAATTGATTTCTAAAAAAGGAGGAAATATCCTCCTTTTTTTTATTTATGATCAAATCATTTAATATGAAAATAAAATATATTGTAACTATTTTAATATTTTTTATAGGTTACTCATATTCTCAAGATAAAAAACATAATATACTTTTTATTGGAATTGATGATATGAGGCCACAAACTAATTCTTATGGTCATTCTCAGATGATTACCCCAAATATTGATAATTTGGCATCCGATGGAATTCAGTTTAATCAAGCATATGTGAATATTGCTGTGTGTGGAGCAAGTAGAGCTAGTATTTTAACTGGCATTAGAGGAAGTTTCACCAGGTTTGACTCTTATACATCAAGAGCAGATACTGATCTTCCTGATGCAATTACGTTACCTAGGCTGTTCAAGAATAATGGTTACAAAACAGCTTCTATTGGAAAAATTTATCACTTTGCTGATGATTCCAAAGGAGACTGGGATGATTTTTATAGTTTCCGAAATGGCTCGGATTATAAAAATCCAAATTCTCTAAGACGACAACTAGAAATAAAAAAAATAAGACCCGATGGAAAATATGCTGGCCCTCCATTTGAATATTCGGATGTTTTGGATCATGAATATAACGATGGTAAATTAACTGATGTTGCCATTAAACAATTGAAAAAATATAAGGATAATAATGAATCTTTTTTTCTTGCCGTAGGATATATTCTTCCACATTTACCATTTATTCAACCTAGTAAATATGGGGAATTATACAATTATGATGATTTAGTTTTTACTGAGCAAAGAACACAACCATTAAACTCACCTAATAGATCAATTGCTCATGATTGGTCTGAGCTTAGAAATTGGTATATAGATATTCCCGAGTCAGGACCAGTTAGTTTAAAAATGGAAGAAGATTTAATTAAATCTTATTATGCTACAATTACATATTTAGATACATTGGTTGGAAAATTAATCAAGTCATTAGATGATTTAGGTTTGAGTGATAATACAACTATTGTTTTTTGGAGTGACCATGGATTTTTTCTTGGTGAACATGGAATGTGGTGTAAACATCATACATTTCAAGAAGCTATACATGTTCCTCTAATTATCTCATCACCTAAAATGAAAAAAGGTTATGAAAGTAACACAATGATTGAATATATTGATTTATATCCGACTATTTGTGATATTGCCGGCATAAAAGCACCGAGCTACATTCATGGAAAAAGTTTTTTACCAGTTTTGGAAAATCCTGATTTAGAGCACAAATCTGAAATTTATAGTAGATATCAAACTTTAGAGGTTGTTCAAGATAAAAAATTTTCATATCATGAGGTTTTACAGCATAATACTGGTAAAGTTTTATACAACATGTTATTCGATATGGAAAATGACCAAAAGCAATATTTTAACATTTCAGGAAAACCTGGATACCAAGATATTGTTGATCTATATTCAAAGAAATTAAAAAAAATGAGAGATTTTACTAATAAACCAATAATTATAGAATGAAAAAAATAGTATTAACAATTATGTTTTTTGCGACATTAGGGTATTCGCAGAAAAAATTTATTAATGAGCCTCTGGTTTCAGAAATTTTTACAGCTGATCCATCTGCTCATGTTTTTAATGGAAAAATATATGTATATCCCTCCCATGATATAATAGAGGAAAACCCCAAATATGATGATTGTGGTAGTCAATATGCTATGAGAGATTACAGAGTCTTATCAATGGATTACATTGGAGGACCAGTTACAATTCATGATGTTGCGCTTGATCTAGATGATGTTCCATGGGCTAAAAGACAGTTTTGGGCACCAGATGCAGCAGAAAAAGATGGTAAATATTACTTGTATTTTCCAACTAAGGATAAGCAAGATATTTTCAAAATAGGTGTCGCTGTTTCTGACAAACCTGAGGGACCATTTAAATCAAAAAAAACACCAATTGAGGGAAGTTACAGTATGGATCCAAGTGTTTTCAAAGATGATGATGGTAAATATTACATGTATTTAGGTGGTATATGGGGAGGCCAATTGCAAAGATGGGATGAGAATAATCAATATACACCATCTGGTTGTGAAACTCAGGACAGCGGCATAGCAAACAGCCCAGCTATATCTCCTAGAATTGCTCTTATGTCAGATGATATGGTATCTTTTGCTGAAGATCTTAAGCCAGTTAGAATAATTGATAAAGATGGAAATCCAATTTTAACCAAAGACCATGATAGAAGATTTTTTGAAGCAGCATGGATTCATAAAAAAGATGGTGTTTATTATTTAAGTTATTCAACTGGAAATACACATTATATTGTTTATGCTACAAGTGATAATCCGTACGGTCCTTTTGTCTACCAGGGAGTGTTAAATAATCCTGTTCAAGGATGGACAAACCATCACTCAACATTGAAGTTTAATGATAAGTGGTATTTCTTTTATCATGATACTCAAATTTCAGGTAAAGATTTTCTAAGAAATGTGAAGGTAACGGAGATGTTTCATAATGAAGATGGTACCATTGAAACAATTAATACAATTATTGATTAAAAGATGTATAATATTGGCTATGATCTGGGAAGCTCATCTATTAAAATAGCATTAACAAATGCTGTAACAGGTGAAAAATTCAATTTAATAAATGAGCCAGAACAAGAAATGCCAATTGTATCTAAATCTAATGGATTCGCCGAGCAAGATCCAAATTATTGGTGGGAATTAATTTGTAAAGGAACAAAGAGAATAATAAAGGAAAGTAAGATTAATGCAAACGAGATTTTGGGTGTTGGGATCTCATATCAAATGCATGGACTTGTATTAATTGATAAGGATGGTAATTCACTCAGAGATTCAATCATTTGGTGCGATAGCAGAGCTGTAGAAATCGGGAATACTGCTTTTGAAGAAATCGGACATAAAAAGTGTGTTGAACACTTGTTAAATTCACCTGGAAATTTTACTGCATCAAAGCTTGCATGGGTTCTTAAAAATGAACCTCAAATTTATGAGAAAGTGTACAAGTTTTTGTTACCTGGAGATTTTATTGCTTATAAATTGTCTGGAGAAATTTCAACTACTGTTAATGGTCTCTCTGAGGGAATGTTTTGGGATTTCAAGGAGGATAAAACAGCTGATTGGTTGTTAGATTATTATGGTATCGAAAATGATCTTGTGCCAAATTTAGTTGATAATTTTTCAAATCAATGTTATATCTCATCTGAAGGTTCTAAAGAAACAGGTCTTAAAAAAGGTATTCCTATTAAATATAGGGCAGGTGATCAACCTAATAATGCCATGGCATTAAACATATTAAATACTGGAGAGGTTGCAGCTACAGGTGGTACATCTGGTGTTTTGTATGCATTAACTGAAAGTTTGAAGTCAAATGAATCTTTGCGATTAAATAATTTCGCTCATGTCAACTATAGTAATAAAAATAAATTAATTGGAAAACTTCTTTGTATTAATGGCGCAGGTATTCAATATAAATGGATCAAAAACATTACAAATGCAAAAAATTATTCCCAAATGAATTTATTGGCGAGTAAAGTTAAGATTGGATCCGATGGTTTATTGTTATATCCATTTGGAAATGGAAGTGAGAGAATGTTTAATAATAATGAGATTGGTTCATGTTTCAAAAATTTAAATCTCAATTTACATTCAAATAGTCACTTGTATAGAGCTACACTAGAGGGAATTGCATTTTCATTCATGTATGGAATGGAGATTTTGATACAAGATAACTTCAGTCCAAGCTTAGTTAGAGCTGGTAATGACAACCTATTTCAATCAGATTTGTTTTCACAAACCATATCTACTTTGATAGATAAAGAAATTGAAATATTTGATAGTACAGGAGCATACGGTGCTGCAAGAGCAGTTGGATGTGAACCTAATGATTTTAAATCTTACTCAGAAAAAATTACTAAAAATGACTATGTTAAATCTTTTGAACCGCAAAAGCAGAAAGAATTATATTTAGATGCATATAAATCGTGGAAACAAAATTTAGAAAAAATTATAAATTAAAGTATTATGGCAATAATTGGAAATAGAGAATTTTTTAAGGGAATCAATGAAATTAAGTTTGAAGGCAAAGATTCAAAAAACCCGCTAGCTTTTAAATATTATAATCCAGAACAAATAGTGGCTGGAAAATCAATGAAAGATCACTTCAAGTTTGCAGTTGCATATTGGCATTCATTTTGTGGTCAAGGAGCTGATCCTTTTGGTGCTGGAACTCAAAATTTTCCATGGGATGAATCTAATGACCCTTTTCAAGCAGCCAAAGATAAGGCTGATGCTGCATTTGAGTTTATTTCTAAAATGGGTTTTGAATATTTTTGTTTTCACGATTTTGATTTAATTCAAGAGCCAACTGATTTTTCTGAGTCTGAGGACAGATTAAATTTTATTACTGATTATATTAAGGATAAAAAGAAAAATAGTGATATAAAACTACTATGGGGAACAGCTAATTGTTTCTCAAATCCACACTATATGAATGGGGCTGCCACAAATCCAGATTTTGATGTGGTTTCTAGGGCTGGTGGTCAAATAAAATTAGCATTGGATGCAACCATTAAATTAGGTGGTGAAAATTATGTTTTCTGGGGCGGAAGAGAGGGGTATATGTCTCTTTTGAATACAGATATGGGTAGAGAGCTTGATCATATGGCACAATTCCTTAAAATGTGTAGAGATTATGCAAGATCTCAAGGATTTAAAGGGACATTTTTTATTGAACCAAAACCGATGGAACCATCTAAACATCAATATGATTTTGACACTGCAACATCAATTGGATTTCTCAGAGAGTATGGTTTGGATAAGGATTTTAAAATTAATATTGAAGTTAATCACGCAACTCTAGCTCAACATACTTTTCAACATGAATTAACGGTTGCCGCAAAGGCTGGAATGCTAGGAAGTATTGATGCAAATAGAGGAGATTATCAAAATGGATGGGATACTGACCAATTTCCTACCAATATTCAAGAAACAACTGAAGCAATGTTGGTATTCTTGAAGGCTGGTGGTTTAAAAGGCGGAGGAATAAATTTTGATGCTAAATTAAGAAGAAACTCAACAGACCCTGAGGATTTATTTTTAGCACATGTTGGGGGAGCAGATACTTTTGCAAGAGCACTTTTAATTGCTGATAAATTGCTTACAGATTCTCCTTTGTCTGAAATGCTCAAAAAAAGGTATGAAAGTTTCGATTCTGGAGATGGTAAAAAGTTTGAAGAGGGTAAATTAAAGTTAGAGGATTTGTATGATCTTGCAAAAGCTAATGGAAAATTAAAATTAAAAAGTGGTAAACAAGAATTAATTGAAAATATATTATTTAACTATATAAAATAAAAATTATGGATGTAACTAAATCAATATTTGAAGGATTAGATTGGTTTGTATTAGGACTATATTTTGCAATTCTTGTCGGAGTTGCCGTATGGGTTGCTTTGCAGAGAAATAAAAATACTGAAGATTATTTTTTAGCAGGACGAAATGTCGGTTGGTTTGTAATAGGTGCTTCAATTTTTGCTTCAAATATAGGCTCTGAACATGTAGTAGGACTAGCTGGTACTGGTTTCTCGTCTGGAACCCCTCTTGCTCATTATGAACTTCATGCATGGATTGTATTACTTCTTGGTTGGTTGTTTTTACCTTTTTACATCAGAAGTGGAGCCTTTACGATGCCAGAATTCTTAGAAAAAAGATTTGATAGTAGATCTAGGTGGTTTCTTTCAGTTTTTTCTTTATTTGCATATGTTCTTACAAAAGTATCTGTAACCATTTACGCTGGTGGAATTGTTGTTTCAGAACTATTGAATCTTGATTTTTGGGTTGGTGCAATTGGAATAGTTCTTTTTACAGGTATTTATACCATAATTGGAGGACTAAAAGCAGTTGTTTATACTGAAACCCTTCAAACAATTGTTTTAATTCTTGGTTCTGTGATTATTACCTTCCTAGGTTTCCAAGAAGTCGGAGGATGGGATGAATTAACAAAAACAGTTACAGAAGTTAGCCCCGATCATTTCAATATGTGGAGACCTTGGGATGATCCAGACTTTCCATGGGCGGGATTACTATTTGGTGGAACTATTGTAGGTATATGGTACTGGTGTACTGATCAGTATATAGTACAACGAACATTGGCTGCCAACAACATTACAATAGGAAGAAGAGGTGCAATTTTTGGTGCTTATTTGAAACTTTTACCGATTTTAATTTTTTTAGTACCAGGGATAATTGCTTATGCACTTACGATTCAAAACCCAGAAATTTATAGTGTTATAGACCCAGTAACTGGTGTTGAAAGAGCAGATAGAGCTTTTCCAATGCTAGTTACTACCTTATTACCTGTAGGACTAAAAGGTTTAGTAGCTGGAGGTTTAATGGCAGCATTGATGAGTTCACTAGCATCAGTGTTTAATTCTTGCTCAACAATTTTTACAATAGATATATATAAACAAATTAGCCCTGAAAAATCAGAACAATTTTTAGTAAATGTTGGGAAAATAGCAACCGTTGTTATTGTTGTTCTTGGTATTGCTTGGATTCCTATTATGGAAAAAATTGGAGGTGGAGTAATGTATCAATATTTACAGAATGTTCAGGCCTATATTGCTCCACCTGTTACAACAGTTTTCTTGCTTGGAATAATATGGAAAAGGGTAAATGCTCAGGCAGCAATCGTGACGCTCTTTAGTGGTCTTTTTTTACTGATATTAAGGTTGGGCTCAGAGATTGCAAAAAATGAGGGTATTATTGAGAGTGGGTTTTTATATGATTTTGCATCTGTAAATTTTTCATATATGGCTATATGGATGTTTATTTTTTCTGTCGCTCTATGTATTTCAACATCATTATTAACATCCAAGCCAGATTACAAAAAAATTCAAGGTCTTTCGTATGGAACATTAACTAGTTCTGATAGAATTAGCTCTGAAAAATCTTATACCACTATTGACTTAGTACTTTCAATAGTACTTGTTCTAATTGTGATCGGAATTTTATTATTTTTCTCACCAATATTTTTCTGATTTGAAATTTAATCAACTTATAATATTTTTCTTTTTTGCAGCTATCTGTTTTAGTCAGGAAAAGTATTCTATAAAAAATATTTTGAAAGAGAATAATTATAATTTGGACTCATTTTATATTGGTGCTACTCTTAATCATTCTCAAATCAATACTAATGTTTCTAAACTTTTTTTAAGTGAGTTTACATATTCAACACCTGAGAATTGTTCAAAACAAGCCCAAATACATCCTGAGCCTGGTATATGGAGATGGGAGAAATTAAATAATTACTTAAAGTTTGCGAAAGAAAATAATATAACCCTTCGAATACATGGTCCTATAAGTCCTCAGGCTTCAAGATGGGCAAAAAATGATATTAGAACTAAGAGTGAATTAATAAATAATTTAAATGAGTTTTTTACAGCATTATGTATAAAAATTAATGATGAATCCTCAGTTAAATGGATGGATGTAGTAAATGAAACTGTGAGTCGGAATGGGGAATGGTTTGCTGAAAAACCAGGTGATAAAAAATGGGAAAATCCATGGACACAAATTGGTTTAAATGATGATGGGATTCCAATTTATATTTTAAGAGCTTTTGAAATTGCAAATAAGTATGCGCCTAATGTTAGTTTAGTTTATAATCAGCACGGAGGAATGGAACCATTAATGTGGAAAAGAGTTTTAGAAACTATTTTATATTTAAAAGAAAATGGTTACCGAGTTGATGGAATAGGTTGGCAGGCACATTTAAAAGATTTTGAAAAATTAGCACTTAATAAAGAGAAATTAGATTTTTTCACATCACTAATTGATTGGTCTCACAGAAATGGTTTAGATTTTCATGTAACAGAGATGGACTATAGGATCAATAAGGACAACCCTAGTAATAAGGATTTACAAAGACAGGCTGCTGCTTATTCCAATATAATTAAGATTCTTATTTCTAGGAAAGATAATGGTGTTGTAACTTTTAATACGTGGGGAATGGTTGATAGGCCTGGGGAGCATACTAATGAAAATAGATTTCTTTTTGATTCTAACCTGAAGCCTAAACCAGCTGTCTTTGCAATAAAAAAAGCATTAATCGACAAGAATACCTCGCTGGTATTATATGATTAATTAAAGTCGATTTTTTCAATTAATAACACCAAATTTTTGACCAGCTTTTTTAAATAAGCTTACAGCTTTATCTATTTGTTTTTTGTTGTGTGAAGATGAGATTTGAACTCTTATTCTAGCTAATCCTTTTGGCACAACAGGGTATGAAAAGCCAACAACATATATTCCGTTTTTTAACAAATAGTCAGACATTTCTGATGCAATTTTATCATCATAAATCATTACAGGTACTATTGGGTGATTATCACCTTTGATATCAAATCCTAATTCTTTAATCTGATTTCTAAAGTAAGTTGTATTTTCATTCAACTTGCTAATAATTGATTTGTTATTTTCAATTAGATCTATTGCTTTTAATGATGCACCAACAATTGCAGGAGCAAGTGTATTTGAAAACAAATATGGTCTTGACTTTTGTCTTAAAATATCAATAATTTCCTTTTTCCCAGATGTAAATCCACCACTACCTCCACCTAGTGCTTTACCCAATGTCCCTGTTATGATATCAATTTTTCCAATAACATTATTTTCCTCTTGTGAACCTTTGCCATTTTTACCAACAAATCCTGTTGCATGACAATCATCAACAAAAACTAAAGAATTATATTTTTTTGCTAATTCACATATTTTATCAAGTTTAGCTATAGTTCCATCCATTGAAAAAACTCCATCAGTCACAATTACCCTGTTTCTGTAATTTGAGGATTCTATAAGTTTTTGCTCTAGATCTTTCATGTCATTATTTTTATATCTAAATCTAGCAGCTTTACAAAGTCTAATTCCGTCAATAATAGAAGCATGATTTAAGCTATCACTTACAATAGCATCGTTATGATCAAATAGAGGCTCAAATAATCCTCCGTTGGCATCAAATGCTGCAGCATAAAGAATAGTATCTTCTGTTTCTAAAAAATTTGATATTTTATTTTCTAAATCTTTGTGAATATCCTGTGTTCCACAAATAAATCTTACAGATGCTAAACCAAAACCGTGGGTATCTAGTGCTCTTTTTGCTGCATCAATTATCTCATCATTTGAAGCTAAACCTAGATAATTGTTTGCGCAAAAATTAATAACGTTTTCATCCTTAGTTTTAATAATGGATTTTTGTGGAGATAGTATTATTCTTTCGTCCTTGTATCTTCCAGATTCTTTAATTTGATCAATCTCAACTTTTAATCTTTTTCTTAGTGAATTATACATATTTTTTATAGCTTTTCGGAACTAATTTAAGTGTTTTTTGAATAATAGAATTTTAATTACGGGTGCTTTAGGTCAGCTAGGTAAATTTTTTATAGATTCTTTGATAAATCAAGGCAATTATGTTCTGGCAACAGACATAAAAAATTCAAATGATTTAAACTGCGATTTTGAAATTTTTGACGTTCATGATTTAAAAAAAGGTGATGAATTAATCAAAAAATATAAAATCAATCAAGTATATAACTTTGCGGCTATACTTTCAGCAAAAGGTGAAATTAACCCTGCCAAAACATGGGATTTAAATAATGCAGGATTTTTTAACATAGTAGATATTTGTTTAAAAAATAAAATCAATAAGATTTTTTGGCCTAGTTCTATTGCAGTTTTTGGTAAAAATTCTAATTTGAATTTTGCTAGCATTGATGAACCTATGTGCCCAGAGACTATCTACGGTGCCTCTAAACTTGCATGTGAAAAAGCAATGTATTATTATAATTTTAAGAATATAATTGATATTAGATCTCTAAGATTTCCTGGAATTGTTTCAAATTCGAAACCTGGAGGAGGAACAACTGATTATGTTGTAGATATGTTATTTAGTGCAGCAAAAAAGAAAGATTTTACATGTTTTTTAAAAAATGATACTGTATTGCCCATGATGCATATAAATGATGCTGTAGATGCATCAATCATGCTAATGAGTATTGATAAAAAAAATATTTCAATAAACTCACCATATAATATCTCCTCTTTCGAAACATCTCCATCAAAATGGAGAGATACAATTAACTCTTTTGGTTATGAACTTAAAATCGACTATGAAGTTGACTTTAGACAAGATATTGCTGATTCATGGCCCAAAAAAGTTGATGATTCATTGTTGAGGAAGGATATAGATTGGATACCAAAATTCAATGAGAAGGAAACAGCCCTAGATATCCTCAAATCAATTTAACTTTAAATTAAAAAGCGTTGATATAAGTGTTATTGGGAACCAATCCAGTTCCTCTTCGCAGTAAATCAAATGTTTTGTGCTTTTGGGTTCATAAAGATTTCCATTTTTTGCATTTTTAATAATATCATATTTTGAATATGAATTTTTAGAATCTGTTTTTATTTTTTCTGAAAAATAATTTATAAAAGTTACTGGTATTTTTTTTAGCCCTAGTTCTTTTAAAGCAAAATATCTATGATGACCATCAATGATTGTATTAGATTGTTCGCACACAATTATTGAAGAAATTATTACATGATTGTCTTTATACTTTAAGTTTTGTTTTAATATTTCTTTTTTATCTAAAATAACTTTTTCGTGTGGATGAAGTAGCTCAATATCTAATAGATTAATATTTTTTATTATGTTATTATCAATTTTAATGGAAAACATATCCAAATATAAAAAACCCTTGTAAATCATTTATTACAAGGGTTTTGTGCGGAGAGACGGGGATTCGAACCCCGGCGACGGTTTCCCGTCGACAGATTAGCAATCTGCTCCATTACCACTCTGGCACCTCTCCAAATTGGAATCCAAATTTAAGTTTAATTTAAAATGTGAAAAAATAAACTAAAGATTTTTTGTAAGTTTTTTTACAAGTTTATTATCACTAAAAAAAACTTTAAGAAAAACTTTAATAACAGTGTAAAGTGGAATTGCTAAAATCATTCCCACAATTCCAAATAAAATTCCACCTGATAAAATAACTAAGAAAATTTCTAGAGGGTGAGATTTTACAGAACTTGAGAATATATATGGTTGACTTAAAAAATTATCAATTAGTTGAGCAAACACATATCCTAACATAACATATATAGTTTTTGGAATTATCATGCTACTAAAATCCTCTCCAAGATAACTTGTCATAGTAAGAAAGCTCATTAGTACAATTCCGATCAATGGACCTATGTAGGGTATTAAGTTTAATAAAGCACATAAAAAAGCTATAACTACAGCATCCTTAACCCCAAAAATTAGAAGTACTATTGTGTAAATGGTAAATAAAATGGTGATCTGAAATAACAGACCTAAAAAGTATCTAGAAAGTAATGATTTAATCTCACTAATTGACTTCTCAATTCTCTTTTTCATTTTGGTTGGAAAAAGTAGAATAAATAGTTTTTCAAAGTACTCCCCATCTTTCAGCATAAAAAAAGTTATGAAAATAACAGATAAAACACCAATTGTAATTGACCCAAGGATTGAACCAATCGAATTCAGTAGAATAGGTATCGCCTCAACACTATTTTTAGTTAAACCTTTAATATCAAAAAGACTTTCATTTAAATTAATGTTAAACTTAATTAGATATTCACTCAACTCATTGAGGAGGGTATTTATTTTGTCTTGAAAAGCATTAACGTTTAATAATGATAGATTTTTACCTTGCTCCAAGATAAGGGGAATCAATAATGAAATAATACCCGAGATAACAATTAAAATAAATATAATAGCCACTACACTGGCTAGAGTGGATCCTAACTTTAGCTTAAATGAAAGAAATTTAACAATAGGTCTTACAATTAGTGATAGTATGGATGCAATCAATAAATATCCTACTATAATTTTTAATTCGAATATGATATATCCAGCAACAATAAATGAGATCAGATAAAAAATAGATTTTAGTAGTGAATTTGATATATTTCCCGAAAACATTTTGCAAATATATTATTTAATCATGGAAAAAATAGCACAGGCCATAATCCCGGCAGTTTCTGCTCTTAGTCTTGTTTTCCCTAAAGTGACAAATTGAAAATTCTCAGACTTAGCTATCTCTAATTCGTTTATGGTAAAATCTCCCTCGGGACCAATCATTATTAAATTATTTTTTTTTGTATTGTATACTTTAATTATTTCTTTCTTTTGGTAGTCTTCGCATGTAGCGATTAATTTATTTTCTTCTTTGTTTTTTTCAATGAAGCTTTTAAAATTTTGAGGTTCATTTAGTTTGGGTAAATAATACTTATGAGATTGCTTTAAGGCCGAAATTAAAATTTTCTTCGATCTTTTAATATTCATATTTTTTTTCTGTGATCTTTCACAAATAAGTGGAGTTATCTCTGAAACGCCAATTTCTACGGCTTTTTCTAGAAATATCTCAAATCTTGTTTGGGATTTTAAGAGTGATATTCCTACATGTAGGAAAGGTGGGGCGTCAAATTTGGTCTTCGAAATAATTTCGAAGTTTGATTCTTTTTCTAAAATACTTATAATTTTAGCACTAAAACAATAACTATCTCCATTGGAAAATTTAACTATTTGTCCCTCCTTTTTTCTTAGAACTTTCTTAATATGAATATGTTCTTCCCCCTCAAGTTTGAAAACCTTGGTTTGATTATCAATTTGCTCGTGGTAAAATAGCTCCATTATATTTGATATCTGGCTTTTGAAATTTCGTCAAGATTAGAAAATTTTTTTTCATTATATTTTAAATATCCAACCATAGCAATCATTGCAGCATTATCTGTTGTATAGTCTCTTTTAGGAAAAAAAACATTTAAATTTTTTATCTTTTCAAAAGAGCTCCTAATTTCTGAGTTTGCCGAAACACCTCCTCCAAAAACAATATTTTTTATTCCAGTCTCCTTTACTGCTAGTAAAACTTTTTTTAATAAAATTTCAGAAATAGTTGATTGCAATGATGCACACAAGTTATCTTGTTCTTTTTCAATAAAACCCTCAATTTTATTAATCCCATTTTCAACTGTTCTTCTAAAGTTTGTTTTTAGACCAGAAAAACTAAAATTGAGACCATTAACATTAGGAATTGTGAAATTATATTTAGTATTATCACCATTTTTAGATTTCTTGTCAATTAACGGCCCTGCAGGATACTCTAAACCAATAATTTTACCGCATTTATCGAAGGCTTCACCAATTGAATCATCTAGGGTTTCACCTATTAATTTCATCTCGAAATAATTTTTGCAAAGTACAATTTGGGTGTGTCCACCAGAAATATTAACTCCAATAAAGGGAAAATCACTCTTGATTTCACAATTATCATCAATAAAATGACAAAGTAAGTGTGCTTGCATATGATTGACCTCAATTAATGGTATGTTTAGTGACATAGCTAGTGATTTTGCAAATGATGAACCCACCAATAATGAACCCAAAAGCCCTGGACCCCTAGTGTAAGCTATGGCATCTAAATGATTTTTTTCGATATTTGCTTTTGATAGTGCCAGATTTACGACAGGAATAATATTTTTTTGGTGGGCTCTTGAAGCTAATTCAGGAACAACCCCACCATATTTTTTATGTACCTCTTGGTTAGCTATAACATTAGATAAAATTTTATTATCTGATATTACTGCTGCTGAAGTTTCGTCACAAGAGGATTCAATTCCCAAGATTTTTACAGGCACAATCTTTGTTTTTGTAAATATAATGTTATCAATTATCAAAAATATCTTTTCAAAAAATAAAAAAAAGAAACTCTCAATATTTTTTTTCTTAATACTTACAGTTTTTTTTCTAGTTTTTAAATATTTGGAAAACAATATTCAACAAATTATCTCTAAAGAGTTTTCAAAAAAAAGTAATTATTCATTATCATTAGAAGATGTGGATTTTAAATTTTCAGGTAATATTTCGGTTGATAACGTAGTCATTTTAAATAAAGAAAAAGACACAGTTTTTTACTCACCTGAGATTATTGTTAATTCAAAAAGTTTACAAAAAGTTATAATTAATGATGAATTAAATTTTAATTACATATTAATTAAGGACGGTTTTATTAAATATGAAAATGTTGATGATGTTAAAACTTTAAAAACTAGCTCAAATTTCAACGATAATTTAAATATTAAAAACTTAAAACTAGATGACTTTAAAATTAGTTTTATGGATTATAGTAGCATTGTTGATTTTGAAATTACTGATCTAAAATTAATTGATGATAAAATAAGTTTAAAAATAAAAGATTCAGAGCTTAATTTAAATGATAATCAAAAATTTAAAAAAATCAATACTACTGTTAACATTGATGATAATAATATAAAATTTAACGATTTATCCATTGCTTTAAAAAATTCATTTTTAGATGGAAATATTCTTGTTAAAAACTTTAATAATTTAGAGTTATTAAAATTTGATGGTGATATAACTAATAAATCACAAATTACATCGTCAGATTTTATTGAAGGATCTGCTAAAAACTCATTCAATTTTAATGTAAAATTTGAAGGTGATTTAAATAAAATATTCTTAAATGAATTTGAGCTTAAAAATGATAATACAAATATTTTAGCAGCGTTAGAAATAAAAAATCCATTTGATAAATCTAAATATGATTTAATTGTTGATTTTACGGAATTTAGTTCTGTTAGTTCAGAAATTTCCAAAACATTTCCTGATATATTTGGATTATATATTCCAAGTTCACTACAGTCAATTGGAAAATTTAAACTTACTGGTAGTTTTAAATACTCCAATGAAAAAATTGTTTCAGATTTTGAGCTATTCAACAATAACGGGAATGTTTATTCTAATCTAATAATTTCAGAGTTTGAAAATATTGACAATTCAAGCTACACTGGGATATTTAAAGGTGATAATGTTGACCTTTCAAATTTTATTACACTCCCTTTTCTTGGAAAATCTAATTTTGAATTTACAATTGATGGAAAAGGATTTGTTCCTCAGTTTTTGGACTCTAAATTAGAAGGCAAGGTTAATAGTATCAATGTGAATGGATATGAATATCAAAATATTGAAGTATTTGGAAATGTTAGCGATAAGGTATTTAATGGAAAAATTAATGTTAATGATCAAAATGTCAAACTTGACTTTACGGGTTTGATTGATTATTCTGACGAACTAATTGATTTCGATTTCTCAACAAATATTGTCAATGCTAATATGAGCAAAATAAATTTAGCAGTTGCTGATAATTTTTTATCCGGAAAGATAAATACAAAACTTAGAGGAAATTCTATTTCAACTTTGATTGGAGATATTTCATTCAAGGATTTTGTTTACGGATCAAAAGATAACAAGTATTTTTTTGATGAATTAGTTGCTCAATCCAGAATTAATAATGACATCAGATTTTATAATTTAAATTCACCTGATGCCTTAAGTGGCATAATTATAGGTGATTTAGATTTTTTTGAGTTACCTAAAATACTAGAGAACTATTTTTTGCTCAGGTATGATAATTTTAATCCTAGTGATAAACTTTTTTTGACTGACATAAGTTTTAATTTAAACTTAAAGCCAAAAATAGCTAGTGTCCTAAATAGTGATATAGTAATTGATAAAAACACATTCATAAGGGGAGATTTCAACCTTGATGGAGCATATGAACTTATTTTTTCAACACCATACTTTAAATCAAAGGATTTAACTTTAAAAAATATTGATTTGAAAATTAGTGATAATTCACTTGATGCATCTTTTGAGGAACTACAATCCAAATTAATCAATGGAACAAAAATTAAAGTCAACTCTGAATTCTCTGATGATAAAACAGATTTTTATATAAATTTTAATTCTGCAAATGGTAGGAATAAAATAAATTTTAATCATTCTTTAGATAAGAATGAAAGATCTGTCTTTTCATTTTTAGATATTTCTTTCGATTATAATAATAATAAATGGGTTTTATTAGAATCATCAAAAAAAGATGATAATGTTCTTATTTTAAGTAAGGAATATCAGGAGCTTAAATCAACTAAGATTAAATCCGAGAATCAAGTCATTGAATTTAAATATTTAAATAATAAAGATGAGTTTGATTTTGATTCAATTTTTCAAAATGTTCAATTTTCATCTATAATACCCAAACCAAAAAATATTTTGTACGAAGGTATTGTTAATGGAAACATTTCATTATCAAAAAGGAGTGAAGTTTATTCAGGTAATTCTGAAATATTACTTAAAAATTTCACTTCAAACGGTCAAATATTAGGTGATGGTCTATTAGAGATCAAAAACAGTGATTCTAAAGATAAATACAACCTTGAATTTAGTATCATTAATCAAAAATTACAAACATTTAATGTAAGTGGATTTTTCAAAATCAGTGATAATGATTATCCACTAGCTTTAAATGTAAAAACTAATAAATTTTTAATTAGTCCATTTTCTGCTATTGGCGAGAATGTACTTCAAAACTTTAAGGGATATTTTGATTCTAGTTTTACTGTTACTGGGTCATTTAACAAACCAAATTTCAAGGGATATATAAAGGCAAATAATTCTAGTTTTGATGTTCCATACCTTGGAGTTAGATATAGTTTCCCTGACAATCCATCTTTTATTCTAGACAAGATGTCTATATATATGGATAATTTTAAAATAGAAGACACTCAAATGAATAGTTTTGGATTTTTGGATGGAAAAATTAATCATGATCGTTTAAAAGATTGGTTTTTAGATTTTCAAATTTCATCGGAAAATCTTTTGGCCATCAATACAAATAAAGAACAAAATGATTTTTATTATGGACTTGGTATGTTTAATGGAAATGCTAAATTTTATGGACCTGGAAAAGATTTAGATATTAATGTTGATGGATCCTCAAATGATAATACAAAAATTACAATTCCAATTAAATATGATGATGGAGTGGGAAGCCTATCTTATTTGAAATTTTCGTCTGATGATAATAATAATTTAAATTTAATTAATCAAGGCTTAGAAGTCTTTATTGACCTTAAGCTTAATAACAGAGCAGAATTAGAAATTATTTTTGATGAAAATAGTGGTTCTAAGCTCTCAGGAAGGGGTGAAGGTGATTTTAGATTTGAGTCTGATTACTCGGGTAATTTTAATATAAAAGGTGATTTTACAACTGAAATCGGAAAATATCATTATAAAAACTTTGGTATAGTTGAAAGAGTTTTTGATATTAAAAAAGGAGCAAATATCTCTTGGGATGGTGATCCTTACAAAGGAATTATAAATGCAGAGGCAATATATGAAGTTCCTGGTGGTGCAAATCCTGCTCCACTGATACAAAACGCTTCTTTCAATAGAAAAATTCCTACATTAGTTAATATACTTTTATCAGGAGAGCTATCAAATTTACAGACACCAAAGTTTGAAATCTTATTCCCAAACACAAGAGGTTCTATAAAGTCTGAATTAGATTATTATCTAAATGACTATGAGAAGAAACAAACTCAGGCTATCTCACTTATAAGTCAAGGTTTTTTTACTGAAAGCGGCAATAATTCTTTAGTGTCATCTCAAACAATTACAAATAATCTTTTTCAAAGAGCATCAGGAATTATTGATGAAATTTTTACAAATCCAGATGATAAAATGAACGTAGGCATAAATTATTCTCAAGGCGACAGATTCTCTTCATCAAGTTTATTAAATCGTGATAGGATAGGACTATCATTACAAAGTGAAATTAGTGATAGAATATTAATTAATGGAAAAATCGGAGTTCCTGTTAGTGGAACAGAGGAAAATATTATTTTAGGTGATGTGCAAATTGAGTTTTTATTAAATGATTCAGGAAGTTTAAAGGCAAGAATTTTTAACAAGGAGAATGAATATCAATTTTTTGGAGATGAAATTGGTTATACTCAAGGTTTCGGGATTTCATATGATGTTGAATTTGACACTTTCTCAGAGTTAATTTCCAAAATCAGAAAAAAAAATAAAGAGAAATAATTTATATATTTATCAATAACAACAAAAACCAAAATAATGGAAACTAATATTTCAAAAAAAGCATTATTTAATGCTTCTTGTATCGCACTAACAGTTACTGCAATGACCTTTGCTATTAGGGCAGGTATTCTTGTTGAACTGGGTGTTGATTTTAATTTAAATAACAAAGAGCTAGGGTGGATTAATTTAATGGCTTTTTGGGGATTCCCAGTTGCTACAATTTTTGGTGGACTTTTATATAATTATTTTGGTCCTAAAAAACTTTTAGTTGCTGCTTTTCTTTCTCATTTAATTGGGCTTGTGATGACAATCTATGCAGATGGATTTACAACACTTTTAATATCTTCCTTCTTAATCGGTTTTGCAAATGGTTCTGTTGAGGCTGCATGTAATCCACTTATAGCTGACATGTACTCCAATAACAGAACAACAATGTTAAATAAGTTTCATGTTTGGTTTCCTGGTGGTATTGTAGTTGGTTCATTAGCAGTTGAGTTATTGAATTTTATGTCAATGGGTTGGCAGCTTAAAATCGCCACAATGATCTTACCAACTCTAATATATGGATACATGTTTTACAAGTCTATATTTCCCAAGTCAGAAAATATTGAAACAAATACTGGATTAAATATTAAATCATTGTTCACCCCATTATTCCTTTTTATTGCTGCTTGTATGACCTTAACTGCAGTAACAGAATTAGGAACTCAACAATGGTTAGTTCCTCTGTTGGATAAATCTGGAGCTAGTCCAATGTTAATATTAGCTATGGTCACAGGAGTTATGGCTGTTGGTAGATATTTCGCAGGACCAATAGTTCATAAATTAAATCCAGTTGGAGTTTTATTCATGTCAGCAATAATTTCAACTTTAGCAATATATTTAATGTCAATTGTGGATGGTACATCCCTATATTTTGTTTCAATCTTATTTGCATTTGGAGTCTGCTATTTCTGGCCAACAATGATTGGTTTTGTTTCTGAATATTTACCTAAAACTGGTGCTTTAGGTATGTCATTAGTTGGCGGAATGGGTATGTTTGCTACAGGAATATGGCAGCCTGTTATAGGTTCCTGGATAGACGAAAATACTCAATTAGCATTGGAATCTGGACTTACACAAGATTTAGCTGAGATTACAGCAGGTAAAGCTACGCTTGGAAATATTACATACTTTCCCTTAATATTAATTTTATTCTTTGGTATTTTATATTTGAACAGAAAAAAATTAGAAAAAATAAGATACAGTAATGTCTAATAAAATTAAGCTTGGATTTGTAGGAGGGGGTAATGATTCCCTGATAGGTGTACTTCATAAAGTAGCTGCAGTTATGTTTGACAGGTATGATTTGATTGGAGGAGTATTTAGTTCAAATAAAGAAGTAAATGTTAAAACAGCAAATGATTTAGGTTTAGACCAATCAAGAATTTATAATGATTTTGAGGAAATGATTGATGCTGAGTCAAAAATTGATTTGTCCGAAAAAATTGAGGCTGTTTGTATTTTGACTCCAAACTTTTTGCATTTTCCTATGGCAAAAAAATTCCTTGAGAATGGATTTCATGTAATTTGTGAAAAACCACTTTCAATTTCATTAAAGCAAGCTCAAGAACTAAAGTCGATAAAAGATTCAAAAAATTTAGTTTTTGCAGTAACTCACACCTACACGGGATATCCAATGGTTAGGCAAATGACACAAATGATATCTCAGGGTATCATTGGAGATATACAGAGGGTAGATTCTACTTATTTTCAAGGATGGATTAACGATATTATTCATGATAAAGACAAAAGAAATTCCACTTGGAGATTAAATCCGGAAGTAAGTGGGATAAGTTCATGTCTTGCAGACATTGGAACTCACGCTTTTAATATGCTAGAGTTAGTTTGTGGAATGAAGGTAAAAAAAATACTTGCTGATTTAAATAATTTGTATGAAGATAATCCATTGGATATTGACGTAAGTGTTCTTGTAAGAATGGAAAATGGGTGTAAAGGAACAATTCGCTCAACTCAAATAGCAACTGGTCTTGAAAATAATTTAAATATAAGTGTTTATGGATCCAAAGGGTCACTTAGTTGGGAGCAAGAAAATCCAAACTATTTATATTATTATACTAATGACAAACCTTTACAGATTTTAAAACCAGGACACCCTTACAATTCAAAAATTTCTCTTGACGGAACAAAATTACCTGCAGGACATCCAGAAGGTATCTTTGATGCTATGGGTAATATCTATAGAGGTGTTGCAAGAGCAATAAGAGGAGAAAAAAATGAAAAAGGTGAATTTCCTACTATTGAAGAAGGTGTTAGAGGTATGGACTTTATTGAAAAAGCAGTAGAGTCTAATGAAAATGGTAATATTTGGTTGGAATTAGAATAATAGTTCTTCAATTTTTAAAAATATAACGTAATTTTGAAACTCGTAATGAAAACAATAGCTGTACTTACATCTGGC
>CACJYD010000009.1 GCA_902597545.1 uncultured Bacteroidota bacterium
ATCGTGTAAAGGAAAAGATGGAGGCGGAAATGGTGATGTTGATCCTCCCCCACCAGTACCGACACCAACTGCTGCAACTCTAAATACACCTGCAAAAAATTCAGAATGCTTAGATGGTGAGAATGTTGAGTTTAAATGGGCTGCATCCGAAAATACCGATAGTTATGACATTGTAGTAAAAAACTTGTTAACTCAATCCCAAATTACTCAAACTACAACATCTACAACTGTCACTATACAATTGACAAAAGGACAACCATATTCATGGTATATCATTTCAAAATCAAATAGCACAACTGAAACTGCTGAAAGTGAAAAATGGAAATTCTATCTCAAGGGAGATCCAGTTGCAAATTACTCTCCTTTTCCAGCAGATTTAATTAGTCCAAAAGCTGAAGCTACAGTAAGTGCAGGATCTATAAAGTTTGAATGGTCAGGAAGTGATGCTGACTCTGGTGATACACTCACATTCGATATATATATTGATACAGCAAACCCTCCTACAACTAGAATTAAAGCCAATCATACTACTAGCTCAATTAATCATGCTATTAATAGTGCTGGAACATATTATTGGAAAGTAATTACTAGAGATAATTCAGGAAGTAATTCTGACTCAGGTGTTTCAAAATTTAAGGTGATAAACTAAAACTTTTAAGAGTTTTAATAAATTTTTTTATTTCAGCTTTAGTATTGAAAAAATTAAAGCTAACTCTAACACCTGTACCCCTTTGTGAACAAATAATATTGTTAGATGTCAAATGTTTGTATAATCGACCTTCAGGATCACTTATATTGTAAATAGTTGAATGAGATTTTCTCATTTTTATTTTTGAGTCAAGCATATCAATATTCTCTAATTCTACCTTTACATATTTTGATAAATCATATAATTTTTTTTCAATTTTATTAATAATTGTACTTAATTTATTTAATGAAAATTCTAAACTACCTATTGCCAACATATCATAATGTCCAATATCAATTGCTTTTTTAAATTCTGAACTATTGAGCTGGAGAAATTTATTTTTATAAAAATCTTTTTTTACTAATAAAAATGCAACACCGTAACCAGCAAGCATCCACTTATATCCACTAGAAATTAATACTTCAAAAGGAGAATTATTAAAATCAAATTCGCAGGTTCCACAAAACTGAGTCCCATCCGCAATTATTGAGAGTTGCTTATTATTTGACTTTAATTTTTTTAGGAAATTTAAATCTATTTTAATTCCATCAATCCATTGTATTACAGATATTACAAGAAAATCAGGTTGATACTTTTCAACAGCAATTTTTATATTTTCTTCAACATATAAATCATTTTTGACATAAATTATATTAAAATTATTTTTAATAATTGCTTCAGAAATTGATGGATAATCATTCTCCAAAACCAAAAAGGAAGGTTCTCCTTTAAATTGACTTACAAGTGAATGGAAACCTCTCGAAAACGAATTAGAAAAAAATACATCTCCAGTTTTTACATTAAAAAATTTTGAAAGATTTTTCTCTACTTTAATAACATCATCTTTATGAGATTCTCTTATTTGACTTTTTTTTATTAAAGAGTTTTTTTCATATTTATTTCTCCAATCAAGTAATTCATAATACATGGGTCCAGCCTTGGCACTATCTAAATATATTGTTGATGGATCTTCATAAAATCTCATATGAATGCTTTAGGTTAAATGATTAATTCTCTTAATTTTGCACATTATGAAAAGTAAAAATAATTCAGATATCGATCAAGAGCAAATTGAGTTGCTAGAATACGCTCAAAGTAGGATAAAACAAAAGAAAAATCTTTACTATCATTTTGTATTATTTTTATTTATATCAATTATAAGTTTAACACTTAATCACATATTTTCAATATCAAACAATATCTCTTTTTTAAGCTATTCATGGTCATTCTGGTTAATTTTTTCATGGTTTTTTCTTTTTCTGTTCCATGTTTTTAACGTGTATGTTACTAATAGATTCATGAGTAAATCCTGGGTTAGAAAACAAAAAAGTAATCTTATTAAATTACAAAAGTTGAAAATTGAAAATCTTAAAAAAGAAGCTGAAATTGAATCAAAAATTAAGGCAGAATCTGAAATTTTTAATAAAAAATCACAGCTGATTACAATAATTGTTGCCGCAGCAGAAAATGATGTCATTGGTATTGACAATAAACTTATATGGCACTTAAGTAATGATTTAAAAAGATTTAAGGAACTAACAAAAGGTCATCATGTTATCATGGGCAGAAAAACTTTTGAATCGATGCCCAGGGCATTACCTAATAGAACGAATATTGTAATTACTAGGAAGAAAGATTATTTAGCTGAAAATGCAATTGTAACAAATTCATTAAGTGATGCAATTTCAATTTCATCTGAAGATTCACAACCATTCATAATTGGTGGTGGTGAAATTTATAAAATGGCTCTTAATATCTCTGACAGGATAGAATTAACTCGGGTTCATCATAATTTTGATGGTGATACTTACTTTCCAGAAATTGATGCTAAAATCTGGCGTGAAACAAATAGAATTGAAAAGAAAAAGGATGATAACCATAAGTATAATTATACTTTTATCACCTACGAAAAAATTAAATAATTTATGAAAGCTTTTGTATTTCCAGGTCAAGGATCTCAATTCCCAGGTATGGGATACGATTTATATAAATCCAATGAAAAAGTTAAATCACTTTTTAATGAAGCAGATGATATTTTAGGTTTTACATTATCAAATGTGATGTTTAATGGGAGTGAAGAAGAATTAAAGCAAACTAAAATAACTCAACCAGCAATATTTTTACATTCAATTGCAGAACTAATTGTATTACAAGAAACTCATTCACCAAGTGCTGTTGCTGGTCATTCTTTAGGCGAATTTTCATCACTCGTTGCAAATAATACTATCTCATTTGAAGATGGATTGAAACTAGTTTTTTTAAGAGCTAAAGCGATGCAAAAATCTTGTGAGAATAGTAATGGAACAATGGCTGCAATTTTAGGTCTTGATGATAAAATAATAAAAGAAACATGTGAAAGTTTTGATGGAAATGTAACAGCCGCTAATTTTAATTGTCCCGGTCAGGTCGTTATTTCTGGAGAATTAAATGCTGTAAAAAAGATATGCGAAAAATTTAATGATATTGGAGCAAGAAGAAGTATTCTTTTACCCGTTGGTGGCGCATTCCATTCAAACTTAATGAATAATGCAAAATCTGAACTAAAAGAAGCGATTCATAAGACTAAATTTAATAATCCAACATGTCCAATTTATCAAAATTTTACAGCTCAAAAAACAACAAGTATTGATATAATTAAAGAAAACCTAATTAATCAATTAACTGCACCTGTATTATGGACACAAACCATAAATAATATGGTTAATGATGGATATTTAGATTATACTGAAGTTGGACCAGGTAAAGTTTTACAAGGCTTGATTCGAAAAATTAATAGAGAAGCTATAACACAATCAGCCCTTAGCTAAAAATTTAATTATTTTACCAGTAATAAAATCAATCTGATCATCAGTCAATTCAGAATGCATTGGTAAAGATATCACTTGATGACTTAAGGTATTTGTATTAACAAAGTCTTCGTCTTTGAAAGATTCACTTTTGTAAGCATTTTGCTTGTGTAAAGGTATTGGATAATATATCCCAAATGGTATTTCTTGGGTCAATAAATAATCGGCAAGTTCATCTCTGTTCTTGGAAAGAATTCTGATGGTATATTGATGAAAGACATGACAATCGCAACTTCCACAAATTTCAGCACAACCATTTGAAAGTATTGGAGTTATAATTTGATTACAATTTTTTAGAGCTTCTGAATATTTTCTAGCTGAGTCTTGACGAGACTTATTGTATGAATTTAGGTATGGTAATTTAGCATTTAATATTGCAGCCTGAACTGAATCCAATCTGGAATTAACACCGACAACATCGTGATGGTATCTTTTATACATACCATGATTAACAATTCCTCTGATTTTAATTGCTAATTCATCATTATTAGTAAATAATGCACCTCCATCACCAAAGCATCCTAAATTTTTTGAAGGGAAAAAAGATGTAGTACCAATATCACCAATAGTTCCAACTATTTTCTTTATTCCAGACTTGAACTGATATTTAGAGCCAATGGCTTGTGCATTATCCTCAATAACATAAAGATTGTGTTCTTTAGATATTTGCATAATTTTTTCCATATCTGCTGGCTGACCAAATAGATGGACAGGCACAATGGCTTTTGTTTTAGGCCCTATGGCCTTTTTTAATTTATTACAATCAATATTAAAAGTTTCTAAATCAACATCAATCAAAATAGGCTTTAAATTAAGTAATGCAATAACTTCAACAGTGGCTGCAAAAGTAAAATCTGTTGTGATTACTTCATCACCTGGATTAAGGTCTAAAGCCATTAAAGCAACTTGTAAGGCATCAGTACCGTTTGCGCATGGTATTACATGCTTCACTGACATATATTTTGCTAAGTTTAATGAAAATTCTTGTACTACCGGTCCATTAATATACTGGCCACTTTCTATTACATCAGTCACAGCATTGTCAATTTCAGATTTAATGTTTTTATACTGACTCTGCAGGTCAACCATTTGTATTTTGTTCATCAAACAGAATTTGTGGTAAAAATAGTATTTCTAAATGTATTACTTTAGTAAAAGTGAATCATTTATACAATATAATCGTTGAACTTGTTGATAAATTAATATTACCAATATTAAGTCTTTTTAGCAAAAAGATCAATCGTTTTAGAATTAATAGAATTGATTTAATTGAAAAAATTAAAAATGAATTGATTGACAAAAATGAAAATATTTGGTTTCATGCAGCATCATTAGGTGAATATGAGATAGCAGTTCCTATTATTAAAGAAATTAAAGAAAAATATAAATGTAATATAATCCTAACATTTTTTTCAGAGTCGGGGTTCAAACTTAAAAAAAGAATTAAAGAAATAGATAATACATTTTATTTACCATTAGATACAAAAACAAATACAAAAAAATTTATTGATTTGATAAATCCAAAAGTTTCAATATTTATAAAATCAGAGATATGGCCTAACTACCTTAAGGAAATAAGAAAAAAGAAAATTAAAGCATATTTATTAGAATCAAGATTTAGAAAAAATGACTGGTATTTTAAAAAACCATTCAAAGATTTTATGATGAAGTCATTAAAAACTTATACTAAAATATTTACGCAAGATTTGCATTCAGAAAATGTGTTAAAGAGTAGTGGTATTAAAAAAGTTATAAATTCAGGAAGTTTAAAAATTGAAAGAGCTGTAGCTCAATTAAATGAAAATAACAATAATGAAATCATTAAAAAATATAAGGGAAATAATATTTGTATTGTTTGTGGGAGCACATGGGAAAAAGATGAGAAAATATTACTTAAATATATTAAAGAATCAAAAAATAATAACATAAAATGGATTATTGCTCCACATGACGTATCAAAAGATAATATAGATAGAATAACTAGAAAATTAGAGTCTAAATTTTTAATTTACTCAAAAATAAACAAAAATAATGTACATGGTAATATACTAATTTTAGACACCATCGGAGATTTAAAAAGTATTTACAACTATTCAGACTTCAGTTATGTTGGTGGAGGCATGGGACTTTCAGGTTTACACAATATTTTAGAGGCATGCGTTTATGAAACACCAGTAATTATTGGAAAAAACTACTCTGGATTTATTGAAGCAGAAGATCTAGTAGCGTTGGGAGGAGTTGTTTCTGTAAAAGATTACAATGAATTTAAAATAGCACTAGAAAATTTAATAAATAATAAAGATATTTTTCAAAATAAAGTAAAAATAATTTCTGACTACATTAATAGTAAATTAGGAGCCTTATCAATTATTCAAAATGAAATATAAAATGAAAAGAACAATACTTAACCTTGCATTACTAATCTTCACCATTACAACATATTCACAAAGTGATGTCTATTCATACTCTGAAAACGGTATTATAAATAGAATTATCATTGATAACAATTATTTTGTTATGACTAGCTATAAAGTTGACACAAATAAGTTTGTCAAAACAATAGGTGGTTTCTACAGTGATAATGGTAGTAAATTGAACGTGGATTTAGAGTTTAACTCTAACTATAAAAATGATAGCATCTCTAAAGTTAAAATAGAAAAAAAAGCTAATTGGAAAAAAATTTCTCTTAAAGAAAATGATTTACAAGGCAAATGGTTAATGGTTGGTAGAGTCAGAAATGGGAATGAACAAAGGAGAAATCTTGATAGGCCAAGAAAAACAATGAAATTTTTAATTAATGGATATTTTCAATGGATTGCTTTTAATACCGAAACATTTCAATTCTCAGGCAGTGGAGGAGGTAAATACATAACAAAAGATGGTAAATACATTGAAAGTATTGAATATTTTTCAAGAGATGATTCGAAGGTTGGTCTTAATCTAGAGTTTGATTATGAGCTAATAAATAAAGAATGGAATCATAAAGGATTTAGTAGTAAAGGCGATCCATTACATGAAATTTGGGTCGTCAGAAAATAAAAACCCCAACAGATGTCAGGGTTTATTGTGCGGGTGAAGGGACTCGAACCCCCATGCCGTTAAGCACTAGATCCTAAGTCTAGCGTGTCTACCAATTTCACCACACCCGCAAAAGCGTTCAAATATAAGCAAGTTTATTAAAATAATCCTAGCATTTTTATATGTAAAAAAATTGAATTTAGTTAAATTTACAATCTATTTGTAATGAGTATAAAAACATATATCGAGAGCAATAAAGAAAGGTTTTTAAATGAGTTATTTGAACTCATAAAGATTCCTTCAGTAAGTGCAGTTACAGATCATAATTATGATACGAGAAAAGCTGCTGAATTTCTATTAAATCAATTTCAAAATCTTGGAATGAATAATTGTGAAATTTGTGAGACTAAAGGACACCCGATTGTTTATGCAGAAAAAATTATTGATAAAAACCTACCAACAGTTCTTGTTTATGGACATTATGATGTGCAACCTGTTGACCCTGTTGAGCTGTGGGATACTGAACCATTTAATCCAACAATAAAAAAAACTGATATTCATCCAGAGGGTGCAATATTTGCTCGTGGATCATGTGATGATAAAGGTCAGATGTTTATGCATCTAAAAGCTATTGAAGTATTGAATAATAATGGTGGATTGACTTGCAATGTAAAATTCATGATTGAGGGCGAGGAGGAAATTGGTAGCGATAACCTAGAAGCTTTTGTAAAAGAAAATAAAGAAAAGTTAAAATGCGACATTATTATTGTTTCAGATACAGGAATGATCAATAAAACCACGCCTTCTATAACCGTTGGACTCAGAGGTTTAGCTTATCTTGAGGTTGAACTTACTGGTCCTAATAGAGATCTGCACTCAGGTCATTATGGAGGAAGTGTTGCAAACCCTATAAATAGTTTAGCTAAAATGATTTCATCTCTCCATGATGAAAATCATAAGGTAACTATTCCAGGTTTTTATGATGATGTGATTAATTATAGTGATGAGCAAAGAGAAAAGGATAGTCTTATACCCTTTGACTTGAATGAGTTTAAGGATTCATTAAAAATAAAAGACATCCTTGGTGAAAAGAATTATAGTACAGTTGAAAGGAGATCTATCAGACCTTGTTTAGATGTGAATGGAATTTGGGGAGGGTACACAGAGGAGGGATCAAAAACAGTCATTCCAAGTAAAGCTTATGCTAAAATATCAATGCGTCTTGTAAGTAATCAAGACTGGAAAAAAATCAGTCGTCTTTTTACAGAACATATGAAAAATATAACTCCCAAAGGAATGTCAATAAAAATTAACGAACATCATGGTGGTCAACCATATTTAACTTCTACAGATTCAAAAGCATATTCAGCTGCAAGTAAGGCCTATATGTCTGTATTTAATAAAGAGCCATTTGCTGTTAAGGACGGTGGTTCAATTCCTATAATTGCTCAATTTGAAAAAGAATTGGGAGTTAAAACAATCTTAATGGGCTTTGGGCTTGATAGTGATGCGATTCATTCACCAAATGAACATTTTGGATTATCCAATTTTTATAATGGAATTGAAACAATATCGAATTTTTATAAATTCTACAGTTAATAGTTATTTAAGATTTACTAAAAATAAGTCTGATGCAATTCCATCTGCCAAAAATCTACCTGAATTGGTAGTTAGATAAACATTATCCTTGATTTCTACATTTTTTTGGACAATGTGCTTTTGGATTTTTTCCAGAAAATAATTTTTAAAATTTGCATTAAAATTAGATTCAATATATTCTGTTGAAATACCCCAAATTGTTCTTAAACCAGTCATAATATATTCATTATAGTGATCAATTCTAGTTAGTTTTTCTTTCTTAAAGTAAGATAGTCCTTGATTTATATGGTCAATGTATTTTTTATTATTCGAAATATTCCAGCTTCTAAAATTCCCATCAAAACTATGAGCAGAAGGTCCAATTCCAATATATTTTTTTCGTAACCAGTATGCTGAATTATTCTGTGAAAAGAAATCTTTTTTTGCAAAACTACATACTTCATAATTAATAAATCCCTTATTAGTCAACCTTTCATTTATTAGTTTAAATTGATCATAAACAAGTTGTTCATCAGGCATTTCAATTATTGATTTTTTTAGAAATGTTTGTAAAGCTGTTTTAGGCTCTATAGTTAGAGCATAAGCAGATATATGATTTAAGTCAAATTTTTGAATGAAATCTAAATTATAGTTGCAAGAATCTAAACTTGATTCTGGTAAACCATATAAGATATCGATTGAAATGTTTTCGAAATATTTTCTTGCCATTTCTATAGATTTAATAGCTTTTTTTGAATCATGAGCTCTGTTCATAGATTTCAGCTCCTCATCAATGAAAGACTGTACTCCGATACTTATTCTGTTAACAACTGAATTTGATAAAGCAGATAATTTACTTTTGGTCAAATCATCAGGATTTGCTTCAACTGTTATTTCAATGTTTTTCTTGACATCAAATTTTTTTAGAATATTTTCAATAATAGTGTTTAATTCTTTTTCAGTTAAGATAGTAGGTGTACCTCCTCCGAAGTATATTGTTGAAATTTTATCTTTAAAACCTAATGCCTTTTGATTGATTTCTTTATTAATCGCAGTTAAAACTTCATCTCGATTGTTTTGAGAAGTTGAAAAATGAAAATTACAGTAATGACATGACTGTTTACAGAACGGAATATGTAAATATAATCCTGTCAAAAATTAATTTATTTTTTTTGGATTGTTTTTTATATAAGAGCTCCACCCTGAATATTTTTTATCTATTGATATGCTTTCATTATTATAAAAGTGGCATACAGCAGCAGCTAAGCCATCAGTTGAGTCTAAATTTTTAGGCAATTCTTTAATATTAAATAGATTTTGTAACATTTTAGCTACTTGTTCCTTAGAAGCATTACCATTTCCCGTTATGGCCATTTTAATTTTCTTTGGTGAATATTCAGTAACAGGAATTTGCCTTGATAAACCCGCTGCCATTGCAACTCCCTGTGCTCTTCCCAACTTTAGCATAGATTGAACGTTTTTACCGAAAAAAGGGGCCTCGATAGAAATTTCATCTGGTTTGTGTTTATCGATCAACTTGATTGTTTTTTCAAAAATCAGTTTTAATCTAACATAATGGTCAACAATTTTAACAAGCTTTAATTCATCCATTTCAATTAATTCCATTTTCTTATTAATAACTTTTATTAATCCAAAACCCATAATTGTTGTACCTGGATCAATACCTAAAATTATTTTATCTATTTTTTCCAAACCTATTTTGATCTTATAATTATTGGTAAATCAAATTTCGAATTAACTGAAACACCCAAATTTGTCTTTGTAGCTGGTAAAACTATAGGCAATAAATCAACTGAATTATCTAATAAAATTTCAAAATTTGGAATATTTAAAATTATATTTTCAGGAATATTTTTTTTTGAAATAGTAACTTTTCCTGAGTTATTAATTAGTAAAGAAATAGTTACAGTATCATTTATTGGATTTTTAATAATTACATTGGATAAATCAATTTTTTCTAATAGATGATCTGATAAAAATGATTCAAAACATTCTCTGATAAGATTTGAATCATTTAAACTATTACATTCCTTTACGGATGGAAATTCATCTAATTCACTCCAGGTAATTTTTTCATCAATAGTATCTGTTAATTTATTATCAAGTTTACTCTTGCATGAAGTTACTAGTATTAAACTTATTAATATTATTTTTGCAATATTCACTTGATATGAAATTACAAAATTTTATAAATTAAATGATTGACATAATTCTGTTAATACTTGGTATAGTTTTATGTATGGCTGGAATTGTTGGTAGTTTTATTCCTATAATTCCTGGACCTATAACATCATGGGTTGGTATCCTAATTTTAAACCTGACTAGTGCTGTTGATTTTAACTTCTACTTTGTAATAATTACTCTGATTATTGCAATAATCATTTCAGCTCTAGATTATATAATTCCCATAGTTGGAGTTAAAAAATTAGGAGGTTCAAAGGGAGGCTTAATAGGAGCTTCAATCGGTCTTGTTATTGGTTTCATAATATTAGGTCCAATCGGGATAATTTTCGGCCCTTTTTTAGGTGCAGTTACAGGAGAAATAATTAATAAAAAAAATCTTAAACAGTCTATAAAACCAGCTTTAGGTTCTTTAGTAGGTATCCTTATTGGATCCGGAATAAAATTCTGTTTATCTATGGTATATTTATTCTTTTACTTGAATATTTTTTGGAGCTATAGAGATAACTTTTTTTAATAGTAATCACTCCTGTTATCCACTACGTCAGCAGATTTTTTTAGACTTTGAACAACATTAAAATCAAGATTTGTTCTTAATTTGTTAGTCAACTGATTTTCAAAGGCAGAATATGACTCGATTTCTTCCGCACTTTTTAAATTGTTAAGCTTGATCATATAAACACCTGTTTCGCCTTCAATTAGTTGAGAAACTTGACCAACTTCAAGTCCAAAAGCGGATCCAATTACTTTAGGCTCAAAACCTGCCTGTGAAACTATTGGAGTTATCTGATTTAAAGCAGAAACATTTACAATTTCTAAATTATTATTTTTTGAAAGATCATCTAGGTTTTTAAAATTTTTATTGTTGGCAATAATTTTTTCCGCTTTCTTTTTATTTTTTAATATAGGGAGAACAGTTAGAGAAGCTAAGTCAGCTGGCATCAATCCCTCTTCTTGCTTATCTTTTATTTGAACAATAACAAAACCTCCCTTAGATAAATCAAATCTTTTATAGTCACCTTGTTCTGAATCTTCATTAAATAGCCATTGAACAAGTCGTCTTTGGTTTTCCATATTTGGAAGATCGTGATCTAATTCTCCAATATTGTTCAGTGATTTTACCTCAAAGTCTAAAGTTTCTGCAGTTTGATTAATATCTAAACTATTTCCAAGATCTATTTCAAATTTGGATGCAATATTAAAGATTGAATCACTAGTTCTATCAGATGGTATGTTTTTAAGTCCTAGTGTCCCAACTAAAACAACATCCTCTTTTGCTACAACTTTAATCACGTGAAAACCAAAGTCAGTTTCTACTAAACCTATTGTGCCAATTCTATTGGAAAAAACAAAATCATTGAAGGGTTTTACCATCATTCCCTCTTGGAAAAAACCTAGATCTCCACCATTAGACTTTGATGGACCATCAGAGAATTCCACAGCATATGTTGAAAAGCTGTCAGGATTAGATCTTGCAAGTTTTAAAATTCGATTAGCTTCTTTTCGTGCATCATCTTTACTTCTGGTTATTTGAGGAGGAGCTCCCTGTGAACCATTGTATGAAACGAGAATATGACTTGCTCTAACATTTCCATTTGTTTTTTTATCCAACATTTTTGAATATTTCAAAAACTCTCCGTCAACATATGGACCATAGGTCTTATTATTGTCTAAATTAAAAATCATTTGAGCATGATCTGAGCTAAAATATCCTTTTGGCCTGTAGAGTGAATCGTAAGGAATATCTGAGTTTTCGCTCAAGAATAATTCTAAATCAGATGATGTTAAAAAACCTGGAACAACTTCATTTAGTTTTGAAACCTGGTTATACTCCTCCCTTTGGTTAAGAAGATTTTCCATTCTTAATCTCAAGTCACTCTCATCTTTTTTTGAAGGAGATTCATCAAAAATTACATAATCAATACTCCTTGTTGATTTTTGTTCATAATCTTCAGGATTATCTTTAATATATTTATTTATCTCAGATTTCTTTACAGAAACTAATGAATCGTTAATGGTTGTATAAGGTATTTTGACAAAAGAAATATCAGCAATCGAATTAGAATTAGCATGTTGATTTTTACCTTCGAAAAAAGTTGAATTTAATCCAGATGAAATAAGGTTAAAATAGGTATTAGCTTTAATTTGATTATTAAATTGATTTTCTTGATTACTCCACTGAAAATAAGCATCCGGATTAATTTCTTTTAATTCAGCTATGAAGTTTGAAAACTTATTCACATCAAACTGTCCAGCATCATTTAAAAAGCGATCATCTGTACTAAAACTAGGACTTTGGGACAAAAAATATTCTAAGTGATCTACTGACGATCCAATTCCTAACTCATCTATTTCCTGATTCAATAACTCTAACCTAACAGACTCATCCCAAGCAGTGGTTAAAGCTTGTAAATCATTAAAATTATAAGATTTTTTTAAAACATCTAACTGATTTCTAAAATCAGTAATTGAAAGCTCTTCTCCATTTACTTTACCAACTGGTTCTTGAGACTGGAATCCACTTCCATCAAAAACACCAGCGATTACAAAAGCAAATAATGCCATACCAATTACGGCAATTAAAACAAATGAATTTTTTCTAAGATTACCTAAAACAGCCATAGTTTAAAATTGGGTAACGAAAATACAAATATTACTTAAAGAATCCACAACTAAATTTTATTAATGCTAAATTTAATTACTTGTGCTTGTTACGCTTATTAAATTTAATCCTATAATAACGTCTAAAAAAATACATAGAAAAGGATAATGCACAAAAAAGTAAAAGATGGAGGTTACCTGTTATAGATTCTTTAAATAATAAAAGATCAATTAGTATAACTGAACCTATAACTAAATATAAGTATTCTGAAATTTTATAATATTTCATTTAATTATCTTCAAATAAGAAATTTCCATTAAGCTGACCAGTCCTTAACAAACTAAATGATTTATCTGCATCAAATTTACTGGCATTGATATCATAATCATTTCCTGAAAATACTATATTTTTTTCGGTAAATAACCATTCTTCATCTGGATCCCAATAGATTTGTGGAGACAGAATTGATGCACCATCAGGCGAAAGAATCTTCACATTACCTTCCAAACTAACCATTTTTGTCTCATAATAAACTATCCCATAATCAGAACTTACAATTGTTGAACCATTATATGGATCAAAAAACTCAATTTTTAATCCACTAGGAAATTCAGAATATGGAAATGGTTGATTTGTATAGTCAATATTTTTAGGTGACTCCAGTAAAGCCTTGATTTTAGCGGAATCAGAATACTTAAGAACAAAATTTTCAGTGACTCCAGCAGGAATTTTGTTTACTTCATTAATTCTTATAACCTCATTGTAATCATTTTCACATGAAAAAAATAAAATAATGATTAAAAAAAAATTTTTCAAATTATTATAATGATGGAACAGTTACAGAGGAGCCAATCCAACACTTAAAAGATATTACAGTTCCAGCATTGCCCTCTGTAAAAATATCAGTTTTAGTTGGAGCTCTACCTTCATAACTTTCTGCAGTTTTTACAGCAGTTCTTCTAATAGTTGGGTCAACAGAGGCTGCTTTTCTAGCTTCTTTGGCTGCTAACCAATATACAGCTCTCTTTTCAAATTGAGTTGTTCCGCAGTTATTTGCACTGGATGCATATAAGTTTGAGATTAGTAAATATGCTCTTCCCATAGACGGTTGATACTCAAGAGCAGCTTTAGCATAACTTCTTGACTTAGAAAATTGTTTAGTGTTTTTAAACTTAGTCGCAATTTTATAAGAAATTCTTGCTTTTTTGATATTATCAGTCTCTAATTCAATAGATTCATTATAAAAGTTTAATGCTTCCTGATTATTACCTTTTTTATCATTTAATAAACCTAGATAATAGGCTGAATTAGCAGAGGGATTTAAATTATGTAACAGCTCTACTAATTCTACAAAAAGAGGATCATCAGAACATTCTTTGCTATCCATTCTGCTAGCAGCTCTGTTGAGCCAAATAGGATTTGTTTTATTTTCCTCTAAATTTTTTCTATATAATGGAATTAAATTTTCACAAGTTGATTCTTTAGCAATAATTGCATTGAGATTTTTCAAATAAGTAGATGATGCAGTTGAATTAATACCAAATGCTCTTTTATTTGACTTTTCTCTTGAGCTAAGAGCTTCACCAGATTCCTCTTTCTTGATAATTTTGTCTAATTGTTTGGAATATCCATCAATAACCTCCTCAAATCTTTCTGAAATTTCTTCATATTTTTCAAAAATATCTTCCATTGTAACAGATCCTTCTTTATATAATTGAAAATAAACCTTAAAGTAATTATAAAGAGGTTTTGGGTCATCAAAACTTTCTCTGTCTTGCTTATATGCTGTGTTAAAAACATTATAAATTTCTTGATTTGATGCCAATTTAAAATCAACCATTGCCTGAGCTTTATTTGATATAATTTCGCCAACTATTTTTCTTCCTCTATATTCAGGGAAATTGATCAACCACTCATCGTATAGTTTCAATAAATCCTCTTGATATTTTTTTGCATCTGCTTGACCTTCATCACCTTTCTTTAAACTTTCTTTTATAAAAGTCTCTAACATTCTTTTTCCATATGTGTAAATTGCAACATTTATTTTTGGACATGTATTCCTAACTTGAATCCAAGGTTCATAAGCCGAATCATAATTTTTTACTTTATAGTATTCTGCAAAGATGGATAGATTTGATAAGCAATCATCTGCAGATTGTGAGTAACCAGCGATGGAAAATAAAAATGCAATTAAAATTAGAAACTTCTTCATATTTAATGTGATATTAATTATACATACTTCTAATAAACCACAAATCGTTCAAAGATACACCAATTCTTATACTGAAAAATTTCTCCTTTATAAGACTAGATTTATTGGTACCCCTTTGTCCAATCTCAAAACCTAGGTTTGCGCTAGATATACCAGCAAGAGGTATGCCAAACCCAAAATTTAATCCAATTTCATTTACTTGTTGATTGTTTACATACAATCCACCACTCTTATATCTTAACCCAGCCCGATAAGTTACAGTGCTAAAAAAATTAGTGAACGAATCATACTTTGGAAGATAAAATCCACCCAATGAATAAGTTTGAGATGAATTAAATTCAACATTCTCTAATGACATCAATTGATTTTTATATCCTCCTGCATCAGTTTTCTTATAATTAACACCTAAATACCACTTTTTGTCTTCTCCAAATCCCAATCCAAAACTTATGCTTTTTGGAATCTTAATATTTGTTTCTTTTAACCCTAACGATGACAAATCAATTATTTCAGAGTCTCCACCAAAATTTCCATTTGGATTAATAGTATTAATTGTCTGATTATTTTGAGAAGTATAATTTGCTTCAGGTTGATATATTATTCCAGTATAAAGAGTAATTTTTTCTCCAAAAGTTTTCTGGTAAGCTGTAGAAAAATTGTAGTCTAATCCACTAACAGAGGATTCACTAGAAACCGTGGTATACAACTCAACATCCTCTAAAATTTTAGTGTGATAATGATTTAAATTACCAAATGCATATGAGCTAGATAATCCAAATCCCCAGTTTTTAAATAATTCAAATCCTATAGAAACAAATGCATTACTGATCCCTCCACTTCCTGTAAATCTATTTAATTCAGGTGGGCTTTGGGATTTATCATCGTTTTCCAATAAATAACCAACAGAGGTTTGTGGTTTAATTCCAAAAGAAAAAGATAACAATTTAGTAGGTATTGCAACAGAAATGTAATTTATTCCTGCTACAGTTGATTTCTCATTATTAGACTCTGTATTGTAACTTGAATTTTTAAGACCAACACCAACAGAGTAATTAACGAATTTTAATTTAGAAAGTGTCGCTGCATTATTCATATTTTGATGTACACTGTCATAATATACTGTATTGCTTCCCATCATTTGATTTTCCACGGTAGCAGTAAAATTTGTATCACCTACTCCAAAATAAGAATATGGTGAAAAACTAGACTTTTGAGAGTATGAAAATGACGAAATGATAATTAGCGGAAGGAGTATTCTATACATTTTACTTGTTAAATTCAATTAAATAATCTAGTCCTTTAAAAATATAATTTGAATTTGTAAATATGGTGTTTTTTATTTTGCCTGACAAAAAATTAGAGTCACCACCCGTAATTACAACAATTAAATTATCAAAAAGACTATTATATTGCTTTATAAACCCTTCAATTTCAAATTTTATTCCTCCTAAAACCCCAATATCAAGAGATGTTTTGGTATCATCAGCAATGAATTTTTTTGGATAATCAAGATCAGTCTCAAATAAATTAAATGCATCATCAGAAATAGACTTTATTCTCATTTTTAATCCAGGGGAAATCCCACCAGGATTATAAATATTATCTGATGATTTAATATCATATGTAATACATGTTCCTAAATCAATAACTAAAACATTATTATCAGGAAAATCTCTTTTCGCAGCGCACATTAAAGCTAGCCTATCATCGCCAACCTCGTTTATGTCGTAGTTTAATTTAAATGGAAGTTTAATTTTTTTATTGAAAGAAAAAAAAACTGTTTCTGCTTTTAAAGCTTTAACTAAACTATCATTAGGTTTAGAAACATTTGAAAGGGCTGAGAATGTAATATTATATTCGTTTAGTATATTAATCAAATCTGAAACTTCAAATTTTTTAAATTTAAATTCTTTGATTATTTTTTTATTGTTTGAAATTGCAACTTTAGTTAAGCTATTTCCTATGTCAATAAGAAGATTCATAAAACTTCCGTAAAATTAAACAAGTTTTTTTCAAACTTTACATTTATAGTTAAAACGTTTATATTTGCTCTTGCAATTTTTAAAGGTACCTTAGCTCAGTTGGTAGAGCAAAGGACTGAAAATCCTTGTGTCCGCAGTTCGATTCTGCGAGGTACCACAAAAAACCTCCTTCTATGGAGGTTTTTTTATATATTTAAATAAAAAATTAACTATGAAAAAAATATTATTATTTATTCTTACAATTTTTTTAATTTCTTGCGAAACAGCAGTTGTTGAAAAAGTTGAAACTAATGGTGAGCCTGAGGGTCCACACACATCTGCTGAGTGGAAAATTTGGGCATATAGCACAGCAGCCCCTTCATTTATCGCAGCTGAATGCACAGTAGTTGATACGGATGGTACAGTTTTAAGAGAGGGTACAAATGGATGGACAGCTATGTCTGGTAATCCAAATGGAGCACCTTCAGATCCTGAAAACGGATGGAAGGATCCTCACGAAGCAATGCCAATGGTTGGCGATGCAGCTTCGTTTGCATGGCTTCAGGCTTTTATGGCTGGTGAAGTACCAGATGTTGAAGTAGATGGTTGGGCATGGATGCTACACGGAGATATTGGTGAAGATAACAGAATGTACCTAGTTACAGATGAAGAAGGAATAGCAAAAGCAAAAGCTGATGGTCAGTGGATTGAGTCAGGAGCTCATTTAATGTTATTTCCTGCTGATCCAAGTACACTTGATGGTCAGACAACAGATTTTAATAGTGGTGCACCATATGTGATGTATGCTGGAACTAAATATGCTCATCTGATGATTCCTGTTGAGGGATATTATGATTATCAGGATCCTGTGAAATAGTAAAAAAGTATATTTATAAAAAAAGCCACTCAAGAGTGGCTTTTTTTTATGTTATTAGATTTCCATCATCATCCCACTCAGCAATTATATTCCTTTTAGATTGATCGACGAACTTATCCAACCATTCTTTATCATACTCTAAACCATATTGATCAAGTACATCTTGTGGAACACCATCCCATACATTTGGAAAATTACCTTTATAACCTAACTCTTTTATACCCACTTCAGATGTAAAATAACCAGTCATAGTTAAATTTCTAACTAAGTTGAACCATTGAACTGGTTCAGACTGATCATCCATATTTTCATTTGGATTATAATAAGCAATTTCATCTAAAATTTCTTTTTGTTGGGAAAGCTCACAGTCGATAAATATTTTGGTAAATCTTGTTTTGCATTCTTTGTCAATCCATTCCAAACCATTTCTCAGTGGTTCCTGATAGGATGGAATATCCTTGGCCATAAATTCAATTAATTGTACAACCTCAGCATCCCGTATTGATCCAAATTCATTAGGTGGAAGAATTATATTACATAACTTATCTAGAGTCAATAACTCATCATTTGTGAAGAATTTTTGAGCAAAAAGTTTATCATCAATTTCTTTCTCTTCAGGTGTTCTGCCATATTCATATCTAGTGAGTGACCTAGTAATTGTCTCTCTACTTATACCATAGCATGACTCCAAAAATATACTAGCACCTAATGATGCTAATGCCATGGTTTTTAATGAATCTCTTCTTTTCATTTATGAAAAATTTTGTTTTTTAAATTGTTCAACAATATGTTCTGATGATCTCCAAGCAAGTGCTAAAATTGTCCACGTTGGATTCTTATCAGCTTGTGAAACAAATGGGCCTGCATCAACAACATATACATTATTAACATCATGAAGCCTCTCAAATTCATTAGTTACAGATGTTTTTGGGTTATTACCCATCCTTGTTGTTCCAACCTCATGAATTATCCATCCAGGTTTATTTAAACCATAATTGGCATCTTTACCTGGCTTTCCCCACAGTGGAATACCACCCATGTTATGAATAATTTCTTCAAAAGTATCTTGCATATGTTTAGCTTGCTTAATTTCATTATCTGTCCATTTATAATTGAATCTTAAAGTTGGAACGCCATATTTATCAACTTTATTTGGGTCAATTTCACAATAATTTGTCTTTTGAGCTACAGACTCACCACGACCAGAAACTCCAATTGTAGACCCATAGTACTTTTTCATGTCTGACCTTAAAACATCTCCATATCCACCAGCCTTATTTATTCCGAAGAATTTATTAAAACTGTTAACATTAAAACCTGTTCCGTATGTCGGATTACCCATACCACCCCAAACCTCAATGTGGTATCCTCTTGGGAAATCTAATTTTTTGTTGTCAAGCCACCATGGTGAGTAAACATGCATTCCTCCAACACCATCCTCATTATATGTTTTTCTATCAATAAGTTCTGGGATAAAGGCCATCATATCACCACCAGTTGAATCATGTAAGTACTTTCCAATTAAGTCACTGCTATTTCCTAATCCATTAGGATGCTGTTTTGACTTTGAATTTAGAAGTATTCTTGCGGAACTACATGCAGAAGCTGCTAATACAACGACTTTGCCTTTTAATTTGTATTCTTTATTTTCTTCTTTATCAATAAATGAAACACCAGTAGCTTTTCCTTCGTCGTTTGTGGTTACAGTTCTAACCATTGAGTTTACATAGAGATCAATTTGACCACCAGATTTTTGAGCTGGAAAAATCAAACATGATCCAGAGGAGAAGTCAGCATATACATTACAACTTCTTGCACAACCATTACAGTAATAGCATACCCCTCTATCATTATTAATCCTTTTTGTTACAACTGAAAGTCTAGATGGAATTACTTTAACATTACTTTTTCTTGCGCCTTTAATATAAAAAAGTTCATGCAGTCGTGGTTTAGGAGGTGGAAGAAAAAATCCATCAGGCTCATTGTACATATTTTCTTTTGTTCCAAAAACTCCAATTAATTTATCAACCTTGTCATAATAAGGCTTAATATCATCATAAGAAATTGGCCAATTTTCACCAAGACCATCAATACTTTTTCTTTTAAAATCATTAGGTCCAAAACGTAATGAAATTCTTCCCCAATGGTTTGTTCTACCACCAAGCATTCTTGATCTAAACCATTTAAAATCAGTATCACCAACTTGACCATATGGTTCACCATCTATTTCCCACCCACCATATGCTTGATCATAATCACCAAAAAATCTTCTAGTACCTGCACCACGTCTAGGTGAATGCCATGCCCATTTTAACTGAGTCATTTGTTCTGGATTAGCTGGGTCATAATACGGACCAGCTTCAACAACAGCAACTGATAATCCTGCTTCTGAAAGAATTTTTGTGGCCATTCCACCACCAGCTCCGGAGCCTACGATTATAACATCGTATTCCTTTGCTGAATTTTTAATCTGCATAAATCTAAAGTTCTAGTTCTTTAATTTTAATGTTTCTAAAATAAATTGATCCACCATGATCTTGTAAACATATTTTTCCAGACTTGAATTTTCCAAACTCACAATTATCCCATGGCTTCTCATCACAATTAGCAAATTTTGTGCCAGCTACCATGGAATCCCACTCTTCACCTTCAACAGGAAAATTAATAACTTCTTTACCATTGAAAATTACATTTCCAAAATTATTTTTATAGTCAATAGTTATTAAATATGAATTCCACTCACCCACAGGTTTAGACATATCTTCTTCAGGATATACCATTCCCCATAAACCACCTGCTTTTACACCGTCTGGATATTCATTATCCATAATTTGTATTTCTGGTCCAGTAACATATGGCTCCTCATATTGATCACCTTCTTTAACTCCCCACATAAAACCACTATTAGTGAGAGAGTCAACTTTCCACTCAAAATATATTTTAAAATTTTCATAGTCTAAATCAGTGACAATATCATTCCTTTCAATTTTGGGATTTCCATTCTCGTCATTAATTGTATTCCCATCTTGATCACGTTTAAATTTAGCTAAAGTCGGATCAAAGGATAGAACACCATTTTCAACACTCCAACCAATTTTGTTTCCGTTATCATTATAATAATGCCAACCTTTCAAATCATTTTCATTAAGTAAACTCACCCAGTTATCGGATTTTTCACATGAGAATGATATTAATATCAAAAAAATAAATAAACTAAATCTTTTCATGTTTTATAATGTCCAACCTGGTCTTCTGATCCTACCTACAAATTGATTTGCTTCATCAAAATTTGTGATTTTCATATTTTCTCCATCCCACAATAATTTTTTTCTTCCAACAAACTTATTGTATTCTGATGTATGATATCTATTTGGTGCATACTCAGGCTTATCTTTGCCCATACTCATGTAAGATCTAATTGCAAGATTACCCATCAGGACCGTCTCAGTAAATGGTCCAGCATATTCAAATGGTGCAGTAATTTTTTTATACTCATCGCTTCCATAACCTGCTTTTATTCCATTAATCCATTCCATGTGATGTAAATGGTCCAATGATTTCCAATAGTCATTAGTTGAAAACTCAATGGTTTCATATCCCTTTCTATAGAGTTTAGGTCCTAAAGCATAAACTCCACATGAAATAACTCCTTTTTCACCAATCATAAGAACACCATTTGTACTATTTACTTCACCTAAGAAATCATCTGCAGGAATAGCATCTGGATGACTAGGTCTTAGGCCACCATCCATCCATACCATTTCAATCTTAGAATCATTTTTACTTGTCTTATCAAAATTTAGAGTAACTATTGAAGATGCAGGACAGCCTTTAGGGACAAAGTTTTGACTCCAAGCCTGTTCGAAAACTGAACCAACACTACATTCAACATCTGTTGGATAGTGTAAACCAAGAGTTTTGTATGGTGCATCTAAAATGTGGCAACCCATATCACCCAAAGCTCCAGTTCCATAATCCCACCAACCTCTCCAATTAAACGGATGAAGTTGTGAGGTATATTTTGTGGATTCTGCAGGTCCCAACCATAAATCCCAATTTAAATTTGGTGGCTTAACCTCATCCATATCCTTCATGTCAAATCCTTGAGGCCAAACTGGTCTATTAGTCCAAGCATAAATTTTGTGAATTTTTCCAATTAATTTTTTATCAACCCATTCTTGAATTTTTGTAACTCCTTGACTAGATCCCCCTTGATTACCCATCTGAGTTACTACTTTATTTTTAGCAGCAATTTCAGTGAGCATTCTAGCCTCTTCAATATTATGAGTTAGTGGTTTTTGAACATAAACGTGTAGACCTCTGTTCATTGCATTACTTGCAATCACACCATGTGTATGATCAGGTGTACTAATTGTAACAGCATCCAGATCTTTTTCCTGGTCTAACATTTCTCTATAGTCAATGTAAAAATTTGCATTTGGGTAGGTTTTTCTTGAATCAGTTACACCATGTGTTCCATCAGGGTGTACATCACATAAAGCAATAACTCTTTCTTTGCTAGCCCATTCATGAGTAATATCATTTCCCTTTCCACCTGCACCAATTGCGGCAATATTTAACTGATCACTGGGTGATATAAATCCATTTCCTCCAAGAACATTACGTGGAACAATAAAAAATCCAGCACCCACTGCAGCTGACTTCTTTAAAAAATTTCTTCTCCTGTTTTTCATAGTTTATTAGTTGGATTAAATTCTGATTTCATAAATTTAAAAAATAATAATGAAAAAAAATACTATTTGCATTTTACTATTTACACTATTATTCAATTTTTCTTATTGTCAAGACTTAAGTGATAAAAATATTTTAATTGTTTATGGTGGATATGAGCCCCACAAACCTGAAAAATTTGCTGATTATGTTGAGAAATGGTTTTTAGAAAAGGGAGCTAATGTTTCAAAAACAAGTGATCTAAAAGTATATAGAGATCTGGATAAATTAAAAAATCAAAATTTAATTGTTCAGTCAGTTACCATGATGCATTTAGACTCTTTAGAAACATCTCACTTAACTAAAGCAGTTGCATCAGGGGTTGGAATCGCTGGTGCACATGGTGGTTTAGTTGATTCTTACAGGACTAATACAGATTATCAATTTATGATTGGAGGTCAATGGGTTAGCCATCCCGGTGGAAAAGTTAAATTTAAAGTGAATATGTTGGAAGACGATTTAACAAGGGGTTTGAATGACTTTGAAATTTTTACAGAGCAATATTACATGCACTACGATCCAAATATTAAAATTATTGCAAGTACTACATTTAATGGTGAAATATATAAATGGATTGATGGTGTAGAAATGCCAATAGCATGGAAAAAAAGATTTGACAATGGAAAGATTTTTTTTATTTCGATAGGTCATGACCCTGAAGAATTCATGCAAGAAGAAAATGCTTGGAGACTTTTAACTCGAGGATTTTTGTGGGCAATGCAATAAATTCAATAACTGATTAAAACTTGAAAATTATAATCTTTGAGTTGATTATTTGCTTTTAATAAATCAAAAGAAAATCCAATTATATAACCACCTCCACCTGAACCGCATAGCTTTAAAAAATAATCGTTTGATTTTAATCCCTCTTTCCAAGTTGATTCAATATGATTCGGAATCATATTTTTTAAATTATAGTAAGTGAATTCAGACAGTTTTTTAATATTTTTTTCAAGTGAATTAAAATTCGAGTTCAAAAAGTCATCAACGCATGAATTTGTAAATTCAACAAACTCATTTTGAAATAATTGTTCAAATTCATTGTTTTTTATAGATTCTAAAAATTTATTTACTAGCATTCTTGTATTGCTTGACACCCCACTGTCAAGCAAGAAAAAACCTTTATTTCCATTTTCTTTCTGCTTAGGAATTGAGGTGGTTTCGATATCATTTTTTGACTTAATTAAGATAGGAGATGACAAATAGCTGTTAACTGGATCTAAGCCAGATGATTCACCATGAAAAAAAGATTCCATTTTTGAAAAAATATTTTTTAGGACAATAATATTTTCTGTATCTATTTTCTTTTCTCTTTTTATTTTTTTTAAAAAATACTTGTCATAAATAGCAGCTACTAGCGCTCCACTACTCCCAACTCCATAGCCTAAAGGAATAGAACTTTTAAAATATAATCCATCATCAATATCAGATTTGAAAGTTTTAAAATTAAATTCATCTTTATCGAATTTTAATTTTAAAAAATCATAAAAACTTTTTATTTGTTTATTGGATAATTTAATGTTTTCATTTGAAGATTTGTCAATTTTTAAAGACCCAGAATAGTTATTAAAAGGAATTGAAATACCTTTAGAATTTTTAATTATACCATACTCGCCAAAAAGTAAAATCTTAGCAAAAAAAGAAGATGAATTCATTTAGGATGAGATTATTTTTTCAGGTCCTGAACCTAATTTATCATCTATATATTTTCCACCAGAGCAAAAAACTAATAATTCATTTTTGACAAACTTTTGAACTAAATCAAAATCATTTTTGTGGTATAGTAAATGTAAATTAGCCCCAGCATCCAAAGTGAAAGAAAGAGAACAATCATTTTGTTTTCTAAAACTCCAAACTTTATTAATTATGTTTATCGTATTTGGTTTAAATAAAATGAAAGGTGGATTAGATGATAACATCATAGCGTGTAAAGTCAAAGCTTCATTCTCTACAATCTTAGAAAAATCTGATACATTCTGATGCTTCATAAATTGAGTTATTTTTTCAAAATTTTTATTTGCTTGAAGAATTCTATTGTTTTTAAATTGGTGTTTATTCATTAAATCATGTCCAACTGAACTTGATACCGATTTTGATCCTTCATCAACAATCAAAATTGTATCACAGTATTGATCAAAATACGTTGAGAGTTTAAAGGGTATGGAATAAAGGTTATTACTGTCAGCCACTATATTTGTTTCTCCCCAAATTGCAGCTGGTCCATACACACTTCTACATGCGCTTCCAGAACCCAATCTAGAAATAAATGAGGATTTAGAATAAAAATCATCTATTTTGGTAATGGATTTTTCAATATCAACCAAACACAAAGCAAGAGAACTAAATGCTGACGCAGATGATGCTATTCCACTACTATGTGGAAACGTATTTTTTGATTTAATTTTTAATGAAAGTTTTTGGAGAATGGGTAAGTACTCAATCACTCTTTCAAAAAAAATATCCAACTTTTTATTGAATTCAGGTTTTAACTCATCATGAAAATAAAACTCATATTTAAAACCATCTTTACTAAAACTATAATCTATAGTTGTTGAACTATAGCAATTAGTTAGTGTGAAACTTAATGATGGATTCATTGGAATTTGTAATTCCTTTTTTCCCCAGTATTTAATTAATGCAATATTTGAGGGTGATTTCCAACCAGTAAATCCAGATAAATTTTCTTTATCGAAATCTAATTTATAAGTTGGTTTAAATATCATTTATTTAAATGAATTTATTTCAGTCTTTTTTGGTTCTTTCTTTGAACCATCAAAACCAGAAATACCTGAGACAGTTGTATACTTTAAAACATTTTTTTTGCCAGGATTTACAATTTGATATGCACTGTGACACATAATTGCTGCCTCATGAAATCCTGATAATATAAGTTTTAATTTTCCAGGATATGTATTTATATCCCCAATGGCATAAATACCATTTTTATTAGTTTGATAGTCAAGTGAATTATTAACCTTTATTGCATTTTTATCAATGTCTAGTCCCCAACTTTTAAAAACATCCATCTTTGGAACTAATCCATATAAGGGAATTAAATAATCTGTAGCTAAATTTAAAGTCTTGTCTTCCACTTTAATTTCAACACTCTCTAATTTTTTATCACCATGCAATTTACTAATTACTGCAGGGGTTAATATTTCAAGAATACCTTTGTCTTTTAATTTTTGAATTTTATTTACTGAGTCCACAGCTCCTCTGAATTGATTTCTTCTATGAATCAAAGTGACTTTTTTTGCTATTTCAGACAGAACAATTGTCCAATCTAATGCTGAATCTCCACCACCTGAAATTATCACAGATTTACTTCTAAATTTTTCAGGATCTAATACACTATACTGAACACCATTATCCTCATATTTTTCTAGATTTTCAAGCTTGGGTTTCCTTGGTTCAAAATTTCCTAATCCTCCTGCAATTGCAATAACTTTTGCAGAGATTTTTGTTTTTTTATCTGTTGTAATTATGAATTTATCATCTTCCTTCGATAATGCATCTGCAGTTTCACCTAAAGAGTAACCAGGACTAAATGGTTTAATTTGCTCAAGAAGTTTATCAACTAACTCCCCTGCCAAGATTTCAGGGTAAGCAGGTATGTCATAAATTGGTTTGTTTGGATAAATTTCTGAACATTGGCCACCTGGTTTTGATAAAGAGTCTATTAAATGGCATCTCATTCCTAGAAGACCAGCTTCAAAAACTGTAAATAAGCCTGTCGGGCCAGCTCCAATTACTGCAATATCAGTATCAATCATTCTACGTTTATAACTTTTTGAATTGATGGAGCATGTTTTTTAATTGTCATTTCAACTCCATTTTTTAAGGTCATTTGATTTACACTGCAGTCAATACAGTTTCCCAATAACCTAACTTTTACAGTATCATTCTTAACATCAACCAATTCAATATTTCCTCCATCTGATTGTAAAAATGGTCTTATTTCGTCCAATGCTTTTTCTATATTATTTATAATTTTCTTGTCCATACTTTAAGAGCAACCTGCCATGGTTTTAATTTTTAAAATTTCAGTTGGAGGTAGTTTTTTATTTCTTTCCAACAAGCATTCAATTAAGGTTTTCGTCATTTCAGAAAATATCTTCTTTATTTCAGAATCATCCTGTAATGCACCTGGCCTACCAACGTCTCCTGCTTCACGCAAACCTTGGATGATTGGAACTTCTCCTAAAAAGGGTATGTCAAAGTCTTCTGACATATTTTTTGCCCCATCTTTTCCAAAGATATAATGTTTTTCTTGAGTTTTTAAATCTGGTATATAATATGACATATTCTCAACAATACCTAAAATTGGGATATTTATGTTTTCTTGTCTGTACATTGTAACACCTTTTCTTGCATCAGCAAGTGCAACAATTTGCGGTGTACTTACCACAACAGCTCCATTTACTGATATTTTTTGCATAATACTTAAATGAATATCACCAGTACCTGGTGGTAAATCAATTAATAAAAAATCTAAATCTCCCCAATCTGCATCAAAAATTAATTGGTTTAGTGCTTTTGTGGCCATAGGACCCCTCCAAATAACAGCCTGATCCATTTTAGTGAAAAAACCAATTGAAAGTATTTTAATGCCGAAACTTTCAATGGGTTTCATTTTTGATTTACCATCAACATCTACTGCTAATGGCTTTCTACCAATCAAATCAAACATTATGTGCATTGATGGTCCATAAATATCCGCATCAAGTATACCAACCTTAAAGCCCATTTCCTTGAGGGTTACAGCAATGTTAGATGTAATTGTTGATTTTCCGACCCCTCCTTTTGCAGATGATATTGCAATCACATTTTTAACTGATGATAATACTTCACTATCATTATTTTGAATTGTTTTTGGTATAGATTTAAAATCTATTTTATAATCATAATTTGAGTTGTAATCATTTTTTAAGGTTTCGATAATTGTTTTAGATAATTCGGATTTTGCTTTGTGTGTTGGATTAGATGGAATAATATCTAATAATACTTCATTGTTAAAATTATTAATATTAACAATTTGGTCTTCTTTCAGAACACTCTTAAGAACAGCTATGATGTCTTCTTTTTTAAATTTTGAATTACTCATATATTTTACAGTACAAATATATGACTATGTGTCTTATTTTAAACCTTTTTTTGGATTCCAAAAAAAAGATTTAAAATCAACAATTTGATCATTTTTAATAACCATTCCTTCATTTTCTAGTAGTTGCTTCATGAGATTAGTGCCATTGAAGTGATGTTTTCCAGTTAAACAACCATTTCTATTTACTACTCTGTGAGCGGGTACATCAGTATATTGATGGGAAGAATTCATAGCCCAGCCAACTGTTCTAGCACTTTTTCCAGAACCTAAATAATTAGCAATGGCACCATAAGTAGTAACCTTGCCATGAGGAATTTTTTTGACTACTTTGTAAACTTCTTCAAAAGAAAATTTTTTAGACATTATCAATCAAATTTAAATTGAAGAAAAGTAATTTTTTTACTGTCTAAAAATTTTTTTTCATAAAATGTTTGAATTTCAAGAGCCTCTTTGGGAGCGTTATTATTTGAATATATGTCGTGGTTAGAAAAAATTGGTGTAATGCCCATTGCTTCAATTAATCCAAGAGTATATCCATGAAGAAATTCACTATCTGTTTTTAAATTTACTATACCGCCTTTTTTTAGAATTTTTTTATACATTTTTAAAAAATCAGGATTTGTTAATCTATGTTTTTTTCTCTGTATTTTTTGTTGTGGATCAGGGAAGGTAATCCAAATTTCATCAACTTCATTTTTCGAGAAAAAATAATCAATCAATTCAATTTGAGTTCTAATAAAACAAACATTTTTTAGATTGTTTTCAAATGAGTCTTTAGCACCTTTCCAAATTCTGGCACCTTTGATATCTATCCCAATGTAATTTATGTTATTATTCCATTTGGAAAGTGTTGTAGTGTATTCACCTCTACCGCATCCAAGTTCTAGCACAATTGGATTTTCATTTTTAAAAAAATCTTTATTCCACTTGCCTTTTAATTTGAAAGATTTATTAATCAATTCATCTCTATCGGGCTGAAATAAATTTTTAAAGTTTAAATTTTCTTTGAATCTCTTGAGCTTATTTTTACTTCCCAAATTTTTTTTAAATAAAAATAACTATTTTGATTTTTCTAGAGTAAAGGAAAACTCTGATCCGACACCAAATTCACTTTCAACATATATTTTTTCATCATGAGCATCAATTATGTGTTTTACAATAGCAAGCCCCAAACCTGATCCTCCTGCACTTCTACTTCCACTTCTATCAACTCTAAAGAATCTTTCAAATATTCTCGTATAGTTCTCCTTTTTAAATCCAACTCCATTATCTGTTACTCTAACAATTATTTTATCTTCATTTAAGCTTTGAATTACTATCTCAGTTGTTCCATAATCCTTACCGTACTTAATTGAGTTGTCAATTAAATTTGTTAGTACCTGCTCTATTTTTTCTTTATCTGCAATAACCTTGGTTTTTAAACCTTTATCCTTATTTACAGTTAACTTAATTTTTTTCTTTTTAGCTGTAAATTCTAACATTTCAAAGACATTTTCTGTAAGATTAATAATGTCAAATTTAATCTTGTTTAAAATTGATTCTCCACTTTCAATTTTGGTAATTAAATCCAAATCTTTAACGATAAGATTTAATCTATCGATTGCTTTAGAAGCAGTTTTTAAATACTTAATGTTTACATTTTCATCCTTTATAGCTCCATCAAGTAGTGTTAAAATATAGCTTTGACTTGTAAAAAGTGGTGTTTTTATTTCATGGGCTAAATTCCCGATAAATTCTCTTCTAAATGATTCCAATTTTTTCATTTCTGAGAACTCAGATTTTCTTTTTGAATCATAATCTTTGATTTCCGATGCCAACTCTTCCATGTTAGTTGTTACAGTCTGACTAATATTTTTCTCAGGAAGAATATCTTTGGAAATTTCTTTCAATTTAGAATATAAAAAAAATCGAGTATACACATTCCCAAGGATATAAACTACTAAAAAGGTTAATAAAAAAACTTTATTAAAATCAACAAAATCTATATTATCAATTCCAAAAAGCAACAGTAATGAAACGAATGAAACAAGGGCTGAGATAAATAAAGTTATGATGAGTAGTAAAAGTCTACTTTTAATTTTGAGCATCTAGGACTTAAATTTATAACCTACACCCTTCAATGTTTTTATATGTTTTTCACCAATTTTTTCTCTTAACTTTCTTACATGAACATCAATTGTTCTATCTCCAACAATAACTTGGGTTCCCCAAACTTTATTCATTATTTCCTCCCTGGTAAAAACTTTTTCAGGCTTAGTTGCTAATAAAAATAATAATTCAAATTCTTTTCTAGGTAATAATATTTCTTTTTTATCTTTAATAACAACGTATTCCTCTTTATTTATTTTAATTGATCCTAAATCAATACTCTTTGGGGCATTTTTTTCAGAATTAATTTTTTTAGCAATATTAGAAATTTTCTTAAGTAGAATCTTTGGTTTTACTGGCTTTGAAATATAATCATCAGCTCCGGCGTCATAAGCTGAAATTTGAGTGTAATCCTCACTTCTAGCTGAAAGGAATATAATAATAGCTTGACTAAGTTGATCAATATTTTTAATTTCTTCACATGCCTCAATTCCAGACATTTCAGGCATCATTACATCCATTAGTATTATATCAGGAATGAATTTTTTAGCTTTTTTTATAGCCTCAAGTCCATTACCCGCAGACTTTACAGAATAACCTGAATTTTTAAGGTTATATTTTAAAATTTCAACAATATCTGGGTCATCGTCTACTACTAAAATTTTTATTGAAGAAATATCCATTATTTCACTAATTTAATATTTAAAATTTTAGTTTAACAATTATTAACAATAACTTAATATAAATGGACTTCATTAATATTAAAAATGAAAAATCTTTTGATAAATATGCTATTGAGTTATTCAACTATCACTTTAAAAAAAATAAATTTTATAGAGCTTATTGTGAAAGTTTAAACATAAATAATTCTGAAGTTGACCAAATTGAAAAAATACCATTTTTCCCAATTATTTTTTTTAAGAACAAAAAAATTTTGATTGATAATATTCATTTCCAAAAATTATTTAAAAGCAGTGGGACAGGTGGATCTAAAAGTTCCCACTACATTCATAAAATTGATGATTATAATATAAGTATTGAAAAATGTTTTGAAAGAATTTATGGAAAAGTCACAGATTATGTAATCATTGGTGTAACTCCAAATTACTCCACAAAAAAAACATCTTCTCTAATTTATATGATTAATCATCTTATTCAAAAATCAAATAAAAAACAAAGTCAATTTATAATGGATTTAAAAAAATTTAAATCTGTTACAAAAGAGCTTGAGACTGCCAATAAAAAATATATAATTTATGGTCTCTCTTATGCATTGATGGATTTAATTGAAAAAAATAAATTTGATTTGAAAAACTCAATCATTATTGAAACTGGTGGTATGAAAGGATCAAGGGAAGAAATAGATAAAGAAAACCTTCATAAAATTCTATCAACTGCTTTTAATACGAATAAAATTCATTCCGAATATGCTATGACTGAACTTATGTCTCAAAGCTATTCATTAAAAAATCAAATTTTTAGTACTCCAGCATGGAAAAAAATTTTAATCAAAGACTTTAATGATCCAATGAATGTATCAAGAGTTGGGAGAGGGTTTTTAAATATTATTGACTTAGCCAATAAATATTCTTGTCCATTTATATCAACAGAAGATGTGGGTGAAGTATTTGAAAATGGAGAATTTAAATTATTTGGCAGAGGCAGTCAAGCAGATTTAAGAGGATGTAATTTAATGTTAGCTGACGCTAATTAAATAGTAGTTCTTTTTGCCCTTTTGTACCAAGATGTACTTGTTATTTATAAAATTTAATTCTGAAAGCTTAAAAGAAGAATCAATTTTGGTTTTATTCAATGAAATTGAATTTTGATCAAGAAGTCTGATAACTTCAGACTTAGAGTTGAAGAAATTTGTATTATCAAGTAAATCTACTATTGTTTTAAAATTAATTATATCATCGTTATTCATCGAAACGTTAGGTACTCCATCAAAAACATCTAAAAATGTTGCTTCATCAATTTTAGATAAGTTTTCATTTGTGTTTTTACTGAACAAAATATTAGAAGCATTTTTAACATTAATTAAATCTTCTTCACTATGTACCATCTTAGTAATTTCCTCAGCTATAAATTTTTGAAGTTTTCTTTCATGAGGAGCTTCATTATGTTTGGTAATTAAATTATCAATAAAATCTTTAGCAGCAAAAGTGAAAATTTTAATATAATTAACTGAATCTTCATCAGACGAATTTAGCCAATACTGGTAAAATTTATAAGGTGAAGTCTTTGCTCTATCTAACCAAATGTTACCATCCTCAGTCTTTCCAAATTTAGATCCATCTGACTTAGTAATCAATGGACAAGTTAGCGCATAAGCTTTTTTCCCATTTTTTTTTCTTATAAGTTCGACTCCGGATGTTATATTACCCCACTGATCACTTCCTCCCATTTGAATTGTGCAATCATAATTTTCTAATAAATAATAAAAATCATATGCCTGGAATAACTGATAAGTAAATTCAGTAAAAGACATACCCTCATTAGAGTCAGTTGAGGCCAATCTTTTTTTTACAGAATCTTTTGACATCATATAATTGACAGTCAATAGTTTTCCGTAATCTCTAAAAAAATCTATAATATTTAACTTACTATTCCATTCATAGTTATTTAAAATAACAGCAGAATTGGAATTGCCAGTATCAAAATCTAAAAACTTTGAAAGTTGTTTTTTAATTGATGAAATATTGGAATCAATTTTATCTGCGCTTAGTAAATTTCTTTCTTTTGATTTTCCAGAGGGATCACCAATCATACCAGTCGCACCACCAATCAGAACAATTGGTTTGTGACCACATTGTTGAAAATGTTTCAAAATTATTAGCTGAACAAGACTTCCAATGTGAAGAGAATCAGATGTTGGATCAAAACCTATGTACCCAACAACAGAATCCTTGCTAGCTTCTTCATCAAACCCATTGCTCACATCTTGGATTAAACCTCTCCATTCAAGTTCATTTTTAAATTTTTTAGGCATTATACAAAGATATTTAATTAGTTCTTAACATTATTCAATGAATCTTTAATGATTTTAATTTTTTTATTTATTCCATCATAAATATCCATATACAGTTTTGGGTTTTTTGTATAAAAACTATTACTTCTTACAAATGTTAAACAATCAATAGAATGCTTTCTAAACAACATGGTATCTCTTACCATGAAGTAATTATTATTTGATTTGCTTATAAATCCTCTGCTTGAATTAATTAAATTAACATCAAATAAAAATTCAATCATTTCATCTTTGGACATGATATCATCAGGAATATTGACCTCGTTTGTACATGAGAAAAAAACAATTAATATTAAATATATTTTTTTCATTTATTCAAATGATATTTTCTTTCCTCTGAAATCCTCATTTATTGATCCATTCTCATAAACCAAATTACCATTAATAAAAGTATGTGTAATCTGGGAATTAAATTTTGTTCCTTCAAATGGTGACCATCCACATTTATATAATATATTATTTGAATCTACTGTATAATTTTTTCTTGGATCTATTATCACTATGTCTGCAAAATAATTTTTTCTTATATAACCTCTTTTATTAACTCTAAAAAGTATAGCAGGATTGTGACACATCTTCTGAACAATTTTTTCTAATGTAATTTTTTTATTTAAATAATGTTCAAACATCATGTTAAGTGAATGTTGAACTAATGGGCCACCAGATGGACAGTTCAAATAATTATTACTCTTTTCATTTAAAGTGTGAGGGGCGTGATCTGTTGCAATTACATCAATTCTGTCGTCATTTAATGATTCCCATAAAGCTTGTTGATCACTCACAGTCTTGATTGATGGATTCCATTTAATGAATCCCTTCTTTTTTTTATAATCATTCTCGTTAAATGAAAGATGATGAATACAAACCTCACTCGTTATTTTTTTATCTTTTAAAGGTTTATCATTACAGAATAATTTAGACTCGACACCAGTTGATAAATGAAAGACATGGAGCCTTGCATTTGTTTTTCTTGCTAAAGCAATAATTTTTTCAGTTGACTTTAAACAAGCCTCCTCGGATCTAATTTTAGAATGGTACTCAAACGGTATTTCATCATTATATTTTTCTCTGTAAAAATCTAAATTTCTATTAATTATTTCCTCATCCTCGCTATGAACAACAACTGGAACTTTAGAAAATGATAATATTTTTTCAATTACACTGTAGTCATCAACAAGCATGTTTCCAGTTGATGAGCCTAAAAATAGTTTTATAGCAGGAATTTGAGAGAAGTCCAGTTTTTCAATTTCTGCAAAATTATTGTTGGTTCCACCAAACATGAACGAATAATTTGAAAAAGAATTTTTGGCAGCAATTTCTAACTTATTTTTAAGTTCAGAAATAGTTGTTGTTTGTGGATTTGTATTTGGCATTTCAAAATATGATGTTATGCCCCCTGCAACTGCAGCTTTTGATTCACTGTAAATAGTTCCTTTATGGGTAAATCCAGGTTCTCTGAAATGCACTTGATCATCAATAATTCCTGGGATCAAAAAACATCCTTCTGCATCAATTATTTTTTCTTCACCATTAGCTAAAATATTTTGATCTATTTCTTGTATTAAATCTCCATTTATTAAAATATCACTCTTCGAAATATTTCCCTCGTTAACAATTCTTGCATTTTTTATTATTGTTTTCATTTGAACATTTTTGAGAAAATTTGACCGAATTTCATTGATATCAATCCAAATACTGCTTCATAAATTATTGATAAATTTAATTTAGATTCACCTCTTATTCTATCGGTGAAAATTATTGGAATTTCATATAATTTATATCTTAAATTATAAGATTTAAATTTCATTTCTATTTGAAAAGCATAACCTTTAAACATTATACCTTGTTTCAAAACTTCTTGTATCACAGAAGCTTTATATCCCACAAAACCAGAAGTTAAATCCATTATCGGTGTGCCTGTAATAGTTCTTGCATACCAAGATGCAAAATAAGAAATTAAAACCCTTTGTATTGGCCAATTAATTACATTAACACCGGTTTTATATCTCGAGCCAATTACAACATCATATCCATTATTTGTTAGAAAAACTTGCATTCTCGAGAGATCCTTTGGATTGTGAGAAAAGTCAGCATCCATTTCATAAATATTTTCATAACCATTTTTAATTGCCCATTCAAAACCATTTATATAAGCAGGGCCAATTCCCAATTTTTCTTCTCTTTTTATTAAAAACAGCCTTTCCTTGTGAAATGGTATTTTCTCCTCGACTAACTTTGAAGTTTTATCAGGTGAGTTATCATCAACTACGAGAACGCTAAAGTGGTCTTTTAATAAAAAAACCTCATCAATTATTTCAATAATATTTTCTGATTCATTGTAAGTAGGAATAATTACTAAAGATTTTATATCAGACACGCAGTAAAATTAAGACTTATTTTCTTTAGAAAAATAAATCCTGTAAAGTTTAATGCGTTTTGTTTGAAAGGAATTTGTATTTTTGCAGACCCAATTCTTTTTAATTAGTATGAAAGTAAAATCAATTTTAATTTCACAGCCTAAGCCAGAAATTAAAAACTCACCATATGTTGAGCTTATTAAAAAGTTTAAATTAAAAATCGATTTTAGACCATTTATTCACATTGAAGGTAAAACTAGTAGAGAAGTTAGACAACAAAAAATAGATTTATCAAAGTTCTCAGCAATTATCTTAACAAGTAGAAATTCGGTGGATCACTTCTTTAGAATTGCAGAAGAAATGAGGTATCCAATTCCAAATGCATTAAAATATTTTTGTCTTTCCGAGGCTGTTGCATTTTACTTACAAAAATATGTTGTATACAGAAAAAGAAAAATCTACGTTGGAGTTAGAACATTTGATGAACTTGCAGAAATCATTTCAAAGTATGGTGAAGAAAACTATCTTCTACCAGGATCTGATGTATTATCACCTCGAATTGAAAAAAAATTAAATGATCTTGAAGTCAAATGGACCAAAGGTATATTTTATAAAACTGTCATAAGTGATTTGTCAGATTTGAAAAATGTTTATTACGATATTCTTGTCTTTTTCAGTCCTTCAGGAATTGAATCATTATTTTCAAACTTTCCAGATTTTAAGCAAAATGATACTAGAATAGCAGTATTTGGAAAAAACACTGCTAATGCAGCTAAAAATTCCGGATTAAGAATTGACATTGAGGCTCCATTAAATAAAATTCCATCAATGTCTAGGGCTCTATATCTTTACATTGAAAAAGCTAATAAAAAATAATTAACTTTTAAATTTACTTTCAAAATTCTCAATAAAAACTTTAAAGTCTTCTTGAGATTTAATATTTAAGTACTTTTTATCACTAAACAAGTTTAGATATATTTCGATTTGTTCAGGAGTTAAATATCCAGTGATTGGTGCTATAGGATTTGATGCATCATCAAAAAAAACTATAGTAGGATATCCATAAACACCAAGGTATTTTGTAAAGTTATGAGTTGAGTTCCTTCCTGATTTTGAAGAGGAATAACCTGGGTTACTAAATACTTTTCCATTATGCTTAAGTGTGGAATTCCCTTCAGCATTAAACTTTACAGCGTAAAAGTTTTCATTTAAGAAATTAGCTACATCAGGATTTTGGAAAGTGTTTTTATCCATTAATTTACAAGGGCCACACCAATCAGTGTAAACATCCATCATTATATTTTTTGGGACTTTTTTTTGTAATTCTAGAGCCTTATCCATAGAAATCCAATTAACCTCCTGGCTATAAGTGATGTTTATGATAAATAGAAAAATAAAACTCAGTCTAATTGAAACCATGCATTCTTTTCTTTAAAAACCCGTTTAGTAAAAACATTATTATACCAGCACCAACAGGAATTAATGTAAAAATTAGAAAGAATCCCGATAAACCTGCTTTCTCGGAAATAACATTGATATAGCTACCAGTCACACCTCCGATTAGATTTGCAAAAAAACTAGATAACAACCAAAATCCAAACATTAAGCCTACTAATCTAACTGGTGCAAGTTTACTTACGTATGATAACCCTACAGGAGATACGCACAACTCACCGAGGGTATGAAATAAATAAGCAAAAACTAACCAAAATATACTAACGCTAGCTGTTTGAGCACCATAGGGTATTGACATAGAACCATATGCTAAGAACCCAAAACCTAGACCTAATAGAATTAAGCCAATTGAGAACTTTATTGGTCCAGATGGATTATACTTTGAAGCCCAAATTTTAGAAAAAACAGGGGCAAAAAGTATAATAAACAGTGAATTTAAAACAGAAAACCAGGATGCTGGAATTTCAGTTGCTTCTTGACTAAACTCATTATCAATCATCCATATAACGATTCCCCAAATTATGACAAAACTTGTGCCTAGGAAGAAATTTGATATAAAATACTTTTGAAATATATTTTGAAACAATTTATACAAAACATAGGTTATCACTGCCATTGGAACAATAGTAATGATAGTATTTACAGTTTTAAAAATTGTGGCTGACTCACCTGTTAAATTTCTTTCAGTGTAATCATTTGCAAAAATTGTCATAGACCCACCTGCTTGCTCAAAGGCCCACCAAAAAAATATGGTTGCTGCAGAAAAAACTAGAATAACTGAAATTCTATCCCACTCAACGCTTGTAATTGGTGTCTTAACTTTTTCCTCAGAATTTTTAGCTTTTTTCTCAGGCTTAAGACCAATAGATCCAAAAATTTCTTGGGCATAGTAAAATTGAAGCATACCAAAAAACATAAAAATTCCTGCTAGCCCAAATCCCCAATGCCATCCAACTTTTTCACCTAAATAACCACACAATAGAATTCCTAAGAATGCACCTGCATTTATACCCATGTAGAATATAGTGTATGCACCATCTTTTCTAATATCATCATCTTTATATAGCTGACCAACAATCGATGAAATATTTGGCTTAAACAAACCATTACCAATTATCAATAACCCAATTCCTAAAAAGAAGAAAGCATCAGCATAATACTCTAACGCCATCGAACCATGACCCAAAGCCATAATAAAAGCACCCATCACAGTTGCATTTCTGTAACCTAAAAACTTATCCGCTAAGATTCCACCGATTAAAGGAGTAAAATATACAAGTCCTGTATACCAACCGTATAATACTAACGCATCTTCTCTTTCCCATCCCCATCCCTCATTCATAATTGATGAGGTTAGAAAAAGTACAAGAATTGCTCTCATTCCATAATAACTAAATCGCTCCCACATTTCAGTGAAAAACAAAACAAATAAACCTGTTGGATGATCAAAAATTGTCTTTTGATTCAGTTCTGATCCATTAAATTGCGCACCTATCATATCTAATTTTTTCTAAATGTATTTATTTAATTATAATTCTCCAACGATTTTTCTTCCATGATAAAACTTTCCTTCAATTTTTTCATGCAAAGTTTTAAAATTTTGATTTGTAATTTTTCCAGCAGATATTATTTCAAATCCATTTGGTGAAATATTAATCATTTTTTTTAAAACTTCAATACCCAATTCTGCCGTTTCAAAACCACCTGATGACAGTACCCCATTAACATTATCTATCTCGATTAATTTCACTAATGAATTTACTGGTGATGATGTTAAATCAATGGCCTTATGAATAATTACATTTAATGGTTTTGCAAAATCAGCCAGATATTTAATTTTATTCAAATCTAATTCATTATCATCATCCAAACATCCAAAAACTACACCATCAAATTTTTGATTTTTACAAAACTTAATTGTTTCCATCATCTGAATTAAATCATCGTCATTATAATTAAATGAATTTGAATGAGGCCTTACCATTACCCTCACTGGAATAGAAATACTTTTTTTTAAGGAGATTAAATCATAATTAGATGGTGTTAAACCATCTTCATCTAAATTAGAGCAAAATTCAATTCTGTCTGCTCCTTTTTTAAAAGCATTAATTGCATCTTGAATATTGTCAACACATGCTTCTTTTACAACAGTCATTAAAAATTCTAATTAGAAATGGTATCTTTTAAAAGTTTCCATTGCCTGGTAATCTGCAGTTCCAAGCTCGTTGTATATAATAGCAATATCCCGATTTCGTTCCTCAACTCTTTGCCAAAATTCCCTTTCATCATCACCCTGAAACATCACACTATTATTTTGTGATTGATGATAAAAAATCGCTCTTCTTTTTCTAAGAACTTGTTCTGGACTTAGAGGAACTGCCATTTCAATTTCATGTGAATCCCACTCATGCCAAGCTCCTCGATACAACCAAACCCAACAGTCCTTCATGTAATCAAACTTCTTTAATTTCTTCAAAGAATCAAATAATAATTCTATACAAACTTTGTGAGTTCCATGTGGGTCTGCTAAATCACCAGCTGCATAAATTTGGTGTGGCTTAATTGATTTAATAAAATCACACATAATTTTCAAGTCCTTAGGTCCAGGGTCATTCTTTTTAATTTTACCAGTTTCATAAAATGGAAGCCCCATAAAATGAACATTAGAGTCAGGCAGGCCAATAAATCTCGTAGCTGCCAAAGATTCTTTTTCTCTAATTAGTGAAGCTAATTTTCTAATTCTAGGATCATTAATTATTTTCTTCTCGTCAGACAGTAATTTTTTTAATTCGTCAATGAAATTTGAGGAACGATCAAAATAATCCTCATAAAGTTCAACAAACTTTAAAACCTCCTCATTTGAGACAGCAATATTACCTGAGGTTTGATATGCAACATGTAATTCATGACCTTGACTTACCAGTCTATCAAATGTACCACCCATAGAAACAACATCATCATCGGGATGGGGACTAAAAATAATAACTCTCTTTTTTGATGGATTTTTTCTTTCAGGTCTATTGCTATCGTCGGCATTTGGCTTGCCACCCGGCCATCCTGTTATTGTTCTTTGAAGTTTATTAAATGCTTCTAAATTTATGTCATAGTGTGATTTATCAATTAATAAATCAGATAAGTTATTTTGATTATAATCTTTTTCAGTTAACCTAAGAATTGGTTTTTTTGTGACACTTGATAGCCAATGAATAGCTCTTGTTTTCATTTCACCATCCATTAGTTGAGCACCAACTTGCCAAGGCTGAGAAATTCGTGTAAGATCAGATGAAGAGTCTTTATCTAAAACAAAAGTAGTATTAAGATGAGATTGTAGTAAGCTTGCAGGAACTTTGACATTTTGTCTTGATTCTACTGCAGATTTAACTGAGTCAGATTTGCCTTGACCCCAAGCTAACAATATTATTCTTTTTGATGATAATATTGTTTTAACACCCATAGTTATCGCGGAACTTGGAACATTTTTAATTCCATTAAAGTCAAGCCAAGCATCTTTTCTTGTTTTGTAATCAAGTTTAACAAGTCTAGTAATAGAATTTAAATTTGAACCAGGCTCATTAAATCCAATATGTCCATTCGCTCCAATTCCTAATAATTGAATATCAATACCTCCACTTGATTTAATTTTTTTTTCGTAATCCTTGCAATATTTATCAATACTTTTTTTATCAATTTTCCCATCAGGAATATTTATATTTTTAACATCGATATCAATATGATCAAATAAATGATCATGCATAAACTTATGATAACTTTGAGAGTGATCTTTTTCTAAGCCGTAGTATTCATCTAAATTGAATGTAATAACATTTTTGAAACTTAGATTTTCATTTTTATGAAAATCAATAAGTATTTTATATGTACCCTTTGGAGATGATCCGGTTGCTAATCCAAGTACAGTTTTCTTATTTTTTTTATTATTTTTTTCAATTAGTTTTTTTATTTCCTTGGCTACTAACAGTTCACCACTTTTTTTATTATCAAAAATTACAGTATGAATTCTTTCAAATCGTGTTGTTGAAGATGATCCAGGGTTTTTATATTTAATAGAATTAGGATTCATTAATGTTACAACATAATTTTTTTGGCATTTTTAAATAAAATCAATCCCGAAACAATTGTGACTAATAAAAATATTAATGCTGAACTAATTTCACCATAAATAAAGTAACCAGTTGAAAATAGGGCAGAATATATAGTTATACAACCTATAATCATACATATTATTCCTTTAGGAACAATCCATTCCTCTTTCTCATCACTCATGGTAATATGCTCTTTAATTTTATTCCATCCAGGACCTCCAGGTTTTGTTTTTTTATAGAATTTAATTAGAGTTTCTTTTTCATCTGCGGGTGTAATAAATGTAACAATTAACCATATTGAAGTAGTTACCAACACAATAAATGGAAATTTCATGTAAGCAGGAAAACCATCATCATTGAAAATTAAGTTGAATAGTGATTCATTTGTTAAAGCAATTGAAATTATTCCTGAACTTAACATTGCAGCTATTTCACTCCATGCATTTATTCTCCACCAAAACCATCTAAGTATAAAGATTGAACCTGTTCCTGCTCCAAACATCAAAATAATATCAAATAATTGAAGAGCATTAGTAAGTAGTATGGCTATAACAGAACTTATTATCATTAATATAACAACAGAAAATCTTCCAACATTAACGAGCTCTTTCTGAGATGCATTTTTATTAATGAGTTGTAAATAAAAATCATTAACAACATATGATGATCCCCAATTAAGGTGTGTTGAAATTGTTGACATATATGCAGAAATCAATGATGCTAACACAAGTCCAAGAAGACCAGTTGGAAGTAAAGTTAACATAGCTGGGTATGCTAAATCTTGTCCTAACTTATCTTCAGATATATTTGGAAATGCCTCACTTAAAGATGCTAAATCCGGATAAACAATTAGTGAAGCAAGCGCAACAATAATCCATGGCCATGGTCTTAAAGCATAATGCATAACATTAAAAAACAAAGTGGCACCTAAGGCATGGTTTTCATTTTTCGCCGCTAGCATTCTTTGTGCAATATACCCTCCTCCACCTGGTTCTGCACCAGGATACCACGAACTCCACCACTGAACAGCAAAAGGTATAATTAATAATGTCCATAAAGTTTCTTTATCTGAAAGGTCAGGGAACATTGATATTTTTTCTGAAATAGCTTCATTACTCATTATTGATGAAACCCCTCCTACTTCGGGAAGATTAACTAAATATATAGCTGCACCAATTGAACCGGCCATAGCTGTAAAAAATAAAATAAAGTCAGTGTAAACCACTCCTCTGAATCCACCAGCAGTGCTAAAAATAAGTGTAACACCACCTGCGTAAAGTACAGTTTCAATAGCAGACAAATCAAGCATGATAGCTCCAATTTTAATTGCAGCTAAAGTTACTCCTGCCATAGCCAGAACATTAAATATAATTCCTAAGTAGACGGATCTAAAACCTCTTAGAAATCTACCAGCCTTACCACTATATCTAAGTTCATAAAATTCCATATCGGTTGCTACATCCGATCTTCTCCAAAGCTTCGCATATACGAAAACTGTAAGTAAACCAGTTAATAGAAAAACCCACCAAACCCAATTCCCAGAAACTCCATTTGTTCTCACAATATCGGTTACTAAATTTGGTGTATCAGTTGAAAAAGTTGTTGCTACCATTGACAAGCCTAACAGCCACCAAGGCAGTGTTCTTCCTGAAAGAAAGTATTCAGATGTGTTTTTAGATGATCTTTTAGAAACAGCAAATCCAATTGTTAGGACTAGCACAAAAAAGAATACTATAATAATTTTATCTATTACACTTAATTCTATCACTAACTTAAATTTAAAATTATTTTTCTTTTAATCATTTTGATTCAATTAATTTTTGAATTATTTGAATATCAGATTTTGATGTTAAATCTGGTACATGCTCAGCAATTGGAATCCCCTTCATGTAAAGTGAATCATGACTAATCATATTGACAATCGCAGATGGTAGTTCTTTTTCATTTCGCAATGGATTTACAGGACAACTTTTAATAAATTCAAAAGCCTGACTTCCATCAAATTTAAATATATTCATGCTGACTCTTATTTTACCATTATCATCTAAGTTTTGTTCGACCTGTTCTTGAGTTGGTTTTTCAATGAAATTTACTAGATTAAATTCGCTGTTTGTCATTAAAATTGAGAATGATGTAACTCTGTCTTTAGGAAAATTCAAAGAATCTCTATCGTATGCTAAAACAGCATTGTCATAAGAGTTTTCCCTAATCAATTTCAAGGATTTTGTGGAATACAAGTTGTCGCTATTACAAACACAAAAGCTTTGATTTTTTAATTTATCAATTTGATCCATTGTTTGATATACAGCATCTGCAGTTCCAAAAGGCTTAACTCTATTTTCAGGTATTGATTGAATAGCGTATTCAATATTTATTTTAGAAATATTAGGAAACTTATCCATTTCATTTTTAAAGTCTTCGTAATCTTGTCCAACTACCATTATCACATTTTGAAAACCAGCATCAACTATATTTTCAAGAAGAAAAAATATAAATGGTTTATTACCAAATGTGATGAGAGATTTACTTTTTTTATTTGCTTCATCAGCCTTTGTTGAGCCTATTGACGAGTCAGTTGATTTTTTCATTCTTGAAGACATACCTGCTGCAAGAATTACAATTGTATTAGTCATATCTAATTATCTAAAGCTTTAATTTTAAAATTTTCAAGTATTGGTGTTGTTCTAGCATTCAGCATAATTGATTCAATTTTTTCAACAATGTAAGGATTATCATTTGAAACATTTTTTATTTCTTTAATATCATCTTCAAGATTAAATAATTGTAAAGGCTGAGGCCCCTTTTGAAGATCTGTTTTAAGACCTTTCCATTTACCGTATCGAACTGCTTGTTGTCCACTTTGTGTGGAAAATTCCCAGTACAAATAATCATGTTTTTTTTGATTTTTATTACTTAAAAGCGGTAGAAAACTCAGTCCATCAATGTAATATGGTTTATCTAATTTTAAAATATCTAAAGCAGTTGCATAAAAATCTTGAAATGCAGAAATGTGATTAGTAGTTCTTTCACTTTTAATTTGACTTGGCCAATGAGCAATCATTGGTACTCTAATTCCTCCCTCATAAACTCTACCTTTGACTCTATTTCTATCTCCGTTTAAAATACCAGCACTATTAAAATAATCTATATCCACATGATCTACATGTGTGGGTCCATTATCACTTGTAAAGATTATCAAAGTATTTTCATATTTTCCAATTTCTTTTAGTTTATCAACAATTTCACCAACCTGCTCATCTAAATAAGAAATCATTGCAGCATATGTAGCTTTGGGATATTGATTAGGGTAATATCGCCTACCTGTGTAAGGTTTTTCAGGTCCAATTTTTTCTCTGTAATAATCAACCCAATCTTTTGGAGCTTGCAAGGGCAAATGTGGAAGTGGCGAGGCATAATAAAGAAAAAATTTTGAATCTTTATTGTCATCAATAAATTTAAGAGCTTCATTATGCATTAGTGTAGCTGAATAATCAGCCTGATTATATTTCTTATAGCTTTCCTCTGAATTGATATCTGCACCAGAATCAAGACCCTCCTGTTTTGTTACTATATAATTATTTAAAATATCTTTTTCAGTATTTTTCCATAAATGTGTAGGATAAAATGTGTGAGCTTGCCTTTGACAATTATATCCATAAAAAAAATCAAAGCCCATCAAATTTGGTATGCTATTAGTGTGTGGAGCTCCCAACCCCCATTTACCTACCATTCCAGTTTTGTAACCATTATCCTTGAAAACTTTGGCTACAGTGATAGTTGAGTCAGGAAGAGGTCTTTGACCTTCAAGTGAAGGGTCATTAAACATAGCTTCAAAGCTCCAAACATCACCTCTTTCGGACCACTCTCCATTATTTCTAATATGGGTATGACCAGAATGTTGACCTGTCATAAGTACACTCCTTGCTGGAGCACATACTGGAGATCCAGTGTAATGATCTGTAAATAATAAACCTGTTTTTGCAAGAGCATCTATATTAGGAGTTTCAATAATTTTCTGCCCATAAACACCTAATTCACCATAGCCTAGGTCATCAGCAAGTATGTAGATTATATTAGGGTTATCAAAATTTTTATTTGGAGATTCACAGCTAATACTGTAAAAAATTACAAATGATAAAATTAAATGTAGTGGTAAATTTAATATTGATTTTTTTTTCATTTTTTAATTAGCTGTTTAGCTTTTAAAGATATGTTTATTAAAAGAATTTAACAATAACTATCTTTGTTAAGTTGTATGAAAGATGGTTTTTCAAAACTCACAAAGAGTGAAAAGATTGATTGGGTAATTGAGAATTTTTTTAATTCATCAAATGATGATATCGAGATCTTAAAACAATACTGGAGTGAGGATGAGGAACTTCAAAAAATTCATGATGAATTTTCTGAAAATACATTAACAAATTTCTTTATTCCACTAGGAATTGCTCCAAATTTTCTCATTGATAACAAAAATTACACAATTCCAATGGCAATTGAAGAAAGCTCTGTTGTCGCTGCGGCTTGTAAATCAGCAAAATTTTGGTCAAAAAGAGGAGGCTTCAAAACTGAAATAATTAATGTTATTAAAACTGGGCAAGTACATTTTAAATTTAATGGTAATAAAAATAAACTTTATGAATTTTTTGAAAATTCAAAAAGTAAAATTCTTAATGATTGTAATGAAATTTCAGAAAATATGCTAGCTAGAGGGGGTGGTATTCTTAATATTAATTTAATTGATAAGACATCTGAAATAAATGATTATTATCAATTAAGTTCTGATTTTAACACTGTTGATTCAATGGGAGCAAATTTTATAAATTCTTGTCTTGAGCAATTTGCAAAAAGTTTTCAGACAGAGTTTTTGGAATCAAAATTATTTGATGAAGATGAAAATTTAGAAATAGTTATGAGTATTCTTTCCAATTATGTTCCTCAATGTTTAGTAAAAGCTGAAGTACGATGTAAATTAAATGAGTTAAAAAATGGAGATGTTGAAGATCCAATAAAATTTGCCAGAAAATTTATAGATGCAATAGAAATTGCAAAGAATGATATTAGTAGAGCAGTTACACATAATAAAGGGATAATGAATGGTATTGATGCTGTTGTAATTGCTACTGGCAATGACTTCAGATCAGTTGAAGCTTGTGCGCATGCTTATGCAGCAAAAGAAGGTAAATATTCCAGTTTAACACATGCAAAAATTGAAAAAGATGAATTTATCTATTGGATTGAAATTCCATTAGCAATTGGAACTGTTGGTGGAATAACAAATCTTCATCCACTTGTGAAATGGTGTTTAAAATTATTAAAAAACCCAAACGGAAAAGACTTAATGAGAATTATTGCAGTAGCTGGATTAGCACAAAATTTTGCTGCGATAAGATCTTTAATTACATCTGGTATTCAACTTGGTCACATGAAAATGCATCTTATTAATATTTTAAATACATTAAGCGCAAACAAAACAGAAAAAGAAATTTTAATTAATTATTTTAAAAAGAATAAAGTAAGTTTTAGATCAGCTGAAACAGCTTTAAAAAAATTAAGAAACGATGAACTCAACTTTTAAAAGTCATGGAAAACTTTTAATCACTGGAGAGTATTTTGTTTTAAATGGTGCAAAAGCTTTATCTATTCCAACAAGCTACTATCAAACTTTAAAGGTTGATAAAATTGACAGTAAAATTATTAGTTGGAAGAGCTATGATAACAAAAAAAACATATGGATTTATGGAGATTTTAAATTACCAAATCTTGAGATTATTAATGACTCAACTGATGAACTTTTATACCTTCAAAAGCTTCTACTAGAAATCAAAAAATTAAATCCACAAATCTTCAAACTCAAAAATGGGTATAAATTAGAATCAAATATGAATTTTGATAGAAGCTGGGGCCTAGGATCATCATCAACATTAATATGCAATCTATCAAAATGGTCTCAAACTGATCCATATCAATTACTTTGGGCAGTTAGCAAAGGAAGTGGATACGATATTGCATCCTCAATTCATGAATCACCAATTATTTATCAAATAAACAATAAAAATCCTATTATCAATAAAGTTCAATTCAAACCTAAATTTCATGAAAATTTATTTTTTGTTCACTTAAATAAAAAACAAAAAACAGATGATGAAATTAATTTATTCCAAAAAATAATTATTGATGATGATGTAATTAATCAAATTTCTCAAATAACAGACGACATAGTAAAATGTGATGAAATGGATGAGTTTAAAAATTTAATTATTAAACATGAAAACCTAACTTCAAATACTTTAAATAAGAAAACTATAAAAGAAAAGTTGTTTAATGATTTTAATGGAGAAATTAAAAGTTTAGGTGCCTGGGGTGGTGATTTTGCTCTTGTAATTGGAGACTTAAATTCAGCTGAATATTTTAAAAATAAAGGTTATGAAACTATTATTTCTTTTAATAGTATGTTAAATAATTCTTAAGAATTAAGTTTGGCATGGTTAATGCATAATACAAAATAAGTACACATAATATTTTTTGGTTAGTTGTTGTTTTAAATGCCCAAGCCATCTCAAACGGTTTGGGCATTTTACTTTTTACTCTGAATAAACTGTTCTAAATCCTGTATGCAGAGAACTTGAATCTGGTGTTGTTTTCATTCTTGCAGCATTTCTATAGCCACTACAATATGAATCATTACATAAAAAACTACCACCCCGAATTACTTTCTTTTGACTAAAAGGTTCAATTGGGTCATAGCTAGTATCTGGTCCTTTTGGATTCAAAGTTCCTGACTTTGGGAGCATTGAATAATAATTAGAATGATACCAATCTGAACACCATTCCCATACATTTCCGCCCATATCATACAAACCGTATCCATTTGGTGAAAAAGATTTTACTGGAGCAGAATAATAAAACTTATCCAATACTGTATTTTTAGATGGAAAGGAACCATTCCAACTATTTGCTTTAATTTCTTTCACATCAATTTTTTCATTTCCCCAGCTATATATATTGTTTAATTTACCTCCTCTGGAGGCATACTCAAATTCAGCTTCTGTTGGTAATCTTTTTCCTGCCCATTCACAATATGCTTGCGCATCCTCCCAGCTAACATGGACAACTGGATAATTTTCTTTGCCAGTAATATTGCTGTCTGGTCCAAATGGCTGCCTCCAATTAGCATTCCTAACAAGTGACCACCAATTTGAGTAATCATTTAAATTTTTTGTTTCATATTCTTTAAAAACCAAAGATGCTGGTTCCAATAAACTATCGTTAGGCTTTGGAGTGCCTGGTGGCAATACAGACTTAATTTCATCCCAATTAATTTTTCGTTCTGCAGTTGTTATATAACCTGTCTCATCAATGAATTTTTTGAACTGCGCATTTGTCACCTCAGTTTCATCCATCCAAAAAGAACTAATCTCAACACTATGTTTTGGATACTCATCACTCCTGGCTTCATCATTATCTCCACCCATTAAAAACTTTCCTCCTTCAATGAATACCATTCCATCTTTTTTTAATTCACTTTTTTGCGTTTTCAATTTGCTATCACATGACACAAAAATTACTATTATTAATAGAAAAATAACTTTGAAAATAAAATTGAAATGCTTCACTTTTAATTGAAATAAATTATTACTAAATTACATACAACAACAATGAAAAACAATAAGGCTGATATTTACTGGAAAAAAAATCTTAAATATCTAACTATTCTTCTTTCAATTTGGTTTACAGTTTCATTTGGTTTTGGCGTTATTCTGGTTGATCAATTGAATGAATTTCAATTTTTTGGATTTAAGCTTGGCTTTTGGTTTGCTCAGCAGGGATCCATTTATACTTTCGTTATTTTAATTTTTATTTACATTTTTTTAATGAATAGACTTGATAAATTTTACAGGTCTTAATAAATAAAGTAATATGTCTTTACAAATTTGGATTTGGATTATAGTGGGTTTGACTTTTGCTCTCTACATTGGGATTGCAATTTGGTCAAAGGCAGGATCAACAAATGAGTTTTACATTGCAGGTAAGGGTGTTAATCCTATTGCTAATGGAATGGCAACTGCTGCAGATTGGATGAGTGCTGCATCATTTATTTCAATGGCTGGAATAATTTCTTTTATTGGTTATGATGGGTCAGTATATCTTATGGGATGGACTGGAGGTTATGTTTTATTAGCTCTATTACTTGCGCCTTATTTACGAAAATTTGGAAAATTTACAGTTCCTGATTTTATTGGTGACCGGTATTACTCAAATGTAGCGAGAACTGTTGCTGTTTTTTGTGCTTTAATTGTTTCCTTCACTTACATTGCTGGTCAAATGAGGGGAGTTGGTATTGTATTCTCAAGATACCTTGAAGTTGATATTAATTCAGGTGTATTTATAGGAATGGGTATTGTACTCTTTTATGCAATACTTGGAGGAATGAAAGGCATAACATATACTCAAGTTGCACAATACTGCGTGCTGATATTTGCTTTTATGGTTCCTGCAATTTTTATATCCATTCAAATGACTGGAAATCCAATTCCGCAACTTGGATTTGGATCTCAATCTGCTGATGGTGTTTATTTATTAGATAAATTAAATGGTTTACACGAAGAATTAGGTTTCAGTGAATATACGTCTGGTTCTAAATCTACATTGGACGTATTTTTAATAACAGCTGCTTTAATGATTGGAACAGCAGGACTTCCACATGTTATTGTTAGATTTTTCACTGTCAAGAAAGTAAGTGATGCAAGAAAGTCAGCAGGATGGGCACTGCTTTTTATTGCAATTTTATATACTACAGCTCCTGCAATTGCAGTCTTTGCTAGGACTAATCTTATTGAAACAGTTTCTGAAAAAGAATATTCAACAATGCCCTACTGGTTTAAAAAATGGGAAGATACTGGGCTTTTGACATATGATGATAAAAATGATGATAATATTATCCAATATTTAGGAGATGAGCAGCTTAATGAATTAACTATTGACAAGGACATAATGGTATTGGCTAATCCTGAAATAGCACAACTTCCAAATTGGGTAATTGCCCTTCTTGCTGCTGGAGCTATTGCTGCTGCTCTGTCAACTGCCGCTGGTTTACTTCTTGTAATATCATCATCAATTTCTCATGATTTAATAAAGAGGATGGTTAAGCCCGATATAAGTGATAAGGGTGAATTAATTGCTGCCAGAATCTCCGCATTTTTTGCTGTTCTTTTAGCTGGATATTTCGGTATTAACCCACCCGATTTTGTTGCTGCAACAGTGGCACTGGCGTTTGGATTAGCTGCTGCTTCATTTTTTCCTGCAATTGTTCTAGGAATTTTTTACAAAAAAATGAATAAGGAGGGTGCAATTTCTGGGATGTTGATAGGTATTTTATCTATGCTCTTTTACATGACGAAATTTAAATTTGGATGGTTTGGTGGAGGTGGTACACAAGATTGGTGGTTTGGCATTTCGCCTGAGGGGTTTGGTACAATAGCTATGTTAATTAATTTAATTGTTTCAATTACAGTGTCCAATTTTACTTCACAACCACCAGAAAAAATTATAAAGCTTGTTGAAAATATTAGATTACCAAGTGATGATGATCATTAGACATTTATTGATTTTATTATTGCCTATTTTTTTATTCTCTCAAAAAAATCTGTTTGAGAAGAAAGAATTTATTGTAAAGAGTGATACTCTAAAATACAGAATTTTAGCGCCCTTAGATTACGATGAAAATAAAAAATATCCAGTTCACCTTTTTTTGCATGGAGCAGGTGAAAGAGGAGGTGACAATGAATTACAATTAATCCATGGATCTGAACTTTTTTTAAAAAAATCTAGCAGAGAAAAATTTAAATCTTGGGTTATTTTTCCACAATCACCAAAAAATGATTGGTGGGGTGGACACTATGATCCATATAAATTTGACTATGATGTAAGAAAATCAAATGCACTAAACTTAGTAGTATTGTTCATGGATAAATTTATAAATCGTAATGATGTTGATAGCAATAGAGTGTATGTAACTGGACTATCAATGGGTGGTATGGGAACATATGCTATTTTAGCTCAAAGACCTGATATGTTTGCTGCTGCAACTCCTATTTGTGGAGATGGTAACCCTAATAATGTGTCAAATTTTGCTAAAAAAGTACCTGTGTGGATTTTTCACGGTTCATTGGATAAAACTGTTTTACCGCAACACTCTTTAAAAATGGCTAATGCTATTATAAAAAATGGTGGAAATCCTAGAATTACATTTTATGAAAATGTATATCACAATAGTTGGGATACAGCATTTGCTGAAAAAGATTTTCTCAAATGGATTCACTCAAAAACAAAAAAAAATGAATAAATATTTAATACTATCTGTAATAATTTTTAGCTTAATGTCATGCGACTTTGAAAATAAAAATAACACTGTTTTTATTCAAGGGGGGGGGCACACTAGATGATTGGGCAAATCTATCAAAGTATGCTGAATCTAATATAGAATTAATTGATGATCTAGATGAAAACAGAGTTGTTTTTATGGGTAACTCAATAACCGAAGGTTGGTCAAACTTTAATCCTGATTTTTTTATTAATAACCCCTTTGTAAACAGGGGGATTAGTGGTCAAACGACTCCACAAATGTTGATTAGATTTAAACCGGATGTGGTAAATCTTAAACCCACCGCTGTAGTTATACTTGCTGGAATAAATGATATTGCAGGAAATACTGGTCCTATGGAAATTGAAAATATTGCTGAAAATATTTTTTCAATGAGTGAAATTGCATTGTCAAATAATATAGAAGTATTAATTTGCTCTGTTTTACCTGCTAAGGCTTTTCCTTGGTCACCGTCAACAAAAAATGTTGCAAAAAAGGTAATAGAATTGAATTTATTATTAAAAGATTACTGTCTTAAAAACAACATTCAATATGTCGACTATCATTCTGTAATGGATGATGGAAATGGAGGTTTAAAAGTTCCAGAACATACTACAGAAAATGATTTAGTTCACCCAAATAAAGAAGGTTATAAAGTTATGGAGGAGGTAATCTTGAATTTTTTGGCTTCTAAATAACTAATTTTCTTTAAATTAGTTTAGGTGTAAAATGAAAAAAAATCTTCCATATTTAATAATTCCATTCCTGCTAATCTTTGGATTAAATTATTTTAAATCAAAATCTTACACAGATTCATATATTGAAAATAATGATTTGAATTTTGAGGTGAAGGATGTTTCTAATGTCCCTGAGAATGTTGATTTTAATTTTCATGTAAACCCAATAATTTCTGATAAATGTTTTGCTTGTCATGGCCCTGATGATAAACAAAGAAAAGCAAATTTAAGATTAGATACCAAAGAGGGCTTGTATCAAATGACAGAGGACCTACTAAAAAAAGTTGTTGATCTTGAAAACCTAGAAGAAAGTGAAATGATTAGAAGAATTTATCATGAAAATGAATCTATTGTTATGCCCCCTCCAGAGTCAAATTTAGCACTGTCTGAATATGAAAAAGAGGTTTTAAAAAAATGGATACTTCAAGGTGCCAAATGGAAAAAACATTGGTCTTTCATTAAGCCAGAAATACCAGAAATACCAGAAATCATCAACACACAGTGGACATCAAATGAAATTGATTTTTTTATTGCAAAAAATATTGAAAATAATAATCTTGAATTTTCAAAATTAGAATCAAAAGAAATACTAATTAGAAGGTTATATTTTGATATTATTGGACTTCCACCAACAGTTGAAGAAATAGATAATTTTTTAAATGATCAATCTCCAGATTCCTATGAGAACTTGGTCAATAGATTACTAGACTCAAAAAATTATGGTGAAAGAATGGCATCGATTTGGATGGATATTGCTAGATATGGAGACAGTCATGGTTATCAAGATGATACAGAAAGAACTATGTGGCCTTGGCGTGATTGGGTAATTCATGCATACAACTCTAATATCCCATATGACGAATTTATCACTTGGCAACTTGCAGGTGACCTGATTCCAAATGCAACTAAGGAACAAATTATTGCAACAGGCTTTAATAGAAATCATAAAATTACACAGGAAGGTGGGGTAATTCCAGAGGAATATAGAGTCGAATATGTTGCGGACAGGGCTATTACAACTTCTAAATTAATGATGGGTTTGACTATGGAGTGTGCCAGATGTCATAGTCATAAATATGATAATATTACACACGATGAATTTTACGGATTTTATAGTTTCTTCAATAATATTGATGAAGAGGGATTAATTCAGTATGGAGATTATGCGCCAAAACCAAGGCTGACTATTTCAAAATCTGAAGTTAATAAAGGTCTTGACTTTATAAAATTACCAGATAGTTTAGACAAAGTGACTTTTATGGTTATGAAAGAAAGTGAAAACTTAAGAAAAACTTATGTTCTAAACAGAGGGTTATATAATCTTAAATTAAATGAAGTTAAATCCATGACACCATCTGCTGTAATGCCATTGAAAAAAGCTAATGCAAACAGATTAGACCTTGCTCAATGGTTTTTTGATGAAGAAAACCCACTAACGTCTAGAGTGGTAGTAAACAGGATATGGCAACAATTTTTTGGAGTTGGAATAGTGGCAACACCAGATGACTTTGGAAGTCAAGGTAATAGACCGATTAATCCAGAACTTTTAGATTGGCTTGCAGTGACTTATATGAAGAGTGATCAATGGGATACAAAAAAATTAATAAAGAGAATTGTTATGTCTTCAACTTACAAGCAGACTAGCCGTACAAGTGATCTAAATTATAGTTTAGATCCAGAAAACGTATATCTATCTCGTTACCCAAGACAAAAACTTTCAGCTGAGATGATTCGTGACAATATTTTAAAATCCAGTGGATTATTGGTAAATAAATTAGGAGGCCCAAGTGTAAAACCACTTCAACCTGAAGGGCTCTGGGATGAGGTAACAGGCGGAGGGGGTGGTAGTTTAGCAAAATATATAATGAGTACTGGTGACAATTTATATCGAAGAAGTATCTATACATTTTGGAAAAGGACCGTACCACCGCCAGCGATGATGATTTTTGATGCTGCCTCTAGAGACAACTGTGAAGTTCAAAGACAAAATACAAGTACTCCATTACAATCATTAACCTTAATGAATAATCCCGAGTTTCAAAAAGCTGCTCTCCATTTATCATCAAATGTCTACAAGATGAATATTGATATAAATGAAAAAATTACCAAGCTTTATAGAACAATAACTGGAAGATCTCCAAACAAAAATGAATTATCAAAACTGAAAAATTATTTTAATGATGAAAATTCAATTAACAATGAATCAGTTGCTTTTGATAAACTTTGCATGTTAATTTATAATTTAGATGAAACTAGTCAAAAGAGCTGATGGAAGAAATTCACAAACACTTTATTAATAATAATAGACGAAATTTTCTTAAGAAAACTGGCCTTTGTATAGGTGGGTTGGCTCTTGGTTCTATAGTAAATCCATTTAATAATTCGAATGATGATCCATTTTCAGTCATTAAAAATCAACTTAATTTACCTCACTTTGCTCCAAAAGCTAAAAGAATTATTTATTTATTTCAAAGTGGAGGGCCTGCTCAACAAGACCTTTTTGACTACAAACCGAAATTAACAGATATGCGTGGCATAGACTTACCTGAATCCGTAAGGATGGGACAAAGGCTTACAGGAATGACATCAGGCCAAGATAAGTTCTCATTGGTTGGTGGAACTACAAAGTTTAATCAATACGGGGAGTCTAGGGCATGGGTAAGTGATCTTTTACCTTACTTAAGTAAAGTAGTTGATGAATTATGTTTCATTAAATCTATGAATACTGAAGCAATCAATCATGATCCGGCAGTAACTTTTTTTCAGACAGGGTCACAGCAGCCTGGAAGACCCAGTATGGGTTCATGGCTTAGTTATGGCTTGGGAAGTTTAAATAAAAATCTTCCTTCTTTTGTTGTATTACTTTCTAGAGGAACGGGAAGACCAAAAGGTCAACCGTTATATTCAAGATTGTGGGGTAATGGATTTTTAAGCTCCCTGCACCAAGGAGTTCAGTTTAGATCTGCAAAAGATCCAGTTCTCTTTTTAAAGGATCCTGAAAATTTATCTCGTCAAGAAAGAAGAAAAATGTTAGACTATCTATCAGAGTTAAATGAGGAACAAATAAATATGTTTGGTGATAAGGAAATAGAAAGTAGAATTTCTCAATATGAGATGGCTTACAGAATGCAAACATCAGTTCCAGAGACTATGGATATTTCTGATGAACCTGAAAATATTTTGAAAATGTATGGTCCTAACTCAAATAGACCTGGAACATACGCTGCCAATTGTATACTTGCTAGAAAACTAGTAGAGAAAGATGTTCGATTTGTCCAATTATACCACATGGGTTGGGATCAACACGAAAATTTACCAACACAAATAAGAGGACAAGCTAACGACATTGATCAACCAACAGCAGCACTAATCATGGATTTGAAACAGAGAGGGCTTTTAGAAGACACCCTTGTAGTTTGGGGTGGAGAATTTGGAAGAACATCATACAGTCAGGGATCACAAGCTGCACTTAAAAATAACACTTATGGAAGGGATCACCACCCAAGGTGTTTTACCATATTTATGGCAGGTGCTGGTGTTAAACCAGGTTTTTCATATGGTGAAACAGATGATCTAGGATATAATATTGTTAAAGACCCAGTTCATGTTCATGATTTGCAAGCAACTATTCTTCATTTGTTTGGAATTAATCATGAGAAAATGACTTATAAATATCAAGGTAGAAGATTTAGGTTAACCGATGTTCATGGTGAAATTAAACATGATATTTTAACTTAGAATAGAATAAATTTTATGAAGGTTTATCTATTAATATTTAGTTTGCTATTTTCTTTATCACAAAATTTTTCTCAAAAAAATAATTTTCAAAACTATAATCAAAAAATAGGTGGATCAGATTACGGACTTGAAATGGTTTCCATAAAAGGAGGTGAATTTAAAATGGGTAGTCCTAATTATGAAAAAAATAGAATGGCTGATGAAGGTCCAGTTCATAAAGTTTACGTGGACTCATTTTGGATGGGAAAATTTGAAATTACATGGGATTTATATGAGCTCTTCATGAGTAGGGAAATTGATAACAAACAAATTATAAATGATATTAAAAATGAAGTTAACATTGATGTTGATGCAATAAGTTCTGCTACAACGCCATATGTCGAAATGAGTTTTGGAATGGGAGTTGAAGGTTATCCTGCAATTTCCATGACACAGTTAGCAGCATCAAAATTTTGTGAGTGGTTATCAGCGATGACAGGAAATTATTATCGTTTACCTACTGAAGCCGAATGGGAATATGCGTGCAGAGCTGGTACGGAAAATGCATTTAGTTTTGAAAATGCTGATGAAATTGAAGAATATGCATGGTTTGAGAATAATAGTAATGGAAAATATCAAAAGGTTGGTCAAAAAAAACCAAACCCATGGGGTCTCCATGATATGCATGGTAATGTTTCAGAGTGGACATTAGATCAATACAACCCGACTGCATACAATAAAAAATCTAGTGAAATTTCAAATAATCCAATTGAGATTGCCACAAAATTATACCCCCGAGTTGCTCGTGGAGGCTCATTCATGAGTAAATCTTACAGACTTAGAAGCTCTGCAAGGTTGGCTTCTAATAAAGAATGGAAAAAACAAGATCCTCAAATACCTAGAAGTTTGTGGTGGCATACTGATGCTCAATTTCTAGGTTTCCGTGTTGTCCGACCATTTAATACTCCCTCTAAAGAGGATAGAAAAAAATACTGGATTAAATAAATTATTATTAATTTAATGATGTGGTAAGAAGACATTTTTTAAACAGTCTTAGTTTAACATCAATGGGCATGTCTTTGCCTCATATTAATTCTAATTTTTCTCATTTTTTCTTAGCTAAAAATGAGTTTAATCTAAAATATGCTCCCCACTTCGGAATGTTTAAAAATATTGCAGGTGATGATCTTGTAGATCAGCTAAATTATATTGCTGATCAGGGATTCACTGCTTTTGAGGACAATAATCTTAAAAAAAGAACTATTGAAACTCAAAATAAAATGGCAAAAGTTATGGAAATAAGAGGAATTCAAATGGGTGTCTTTGTTGCACACACCATTCATTGGAAAGATCCTAACCTAGCTAGTGGAGATAAATCAAAAAGACAGGAATTTTTAAATGAAATAAAATCGTCCGTTGAGGTTGCAAAAAGAATTAATGCCAAATGGATGACAGTTGTGCCAGGATACAAGGATTTAAGACTAAACATATCTTACCAAACTGTTAATGTAATAGATTCATTAAAATATGCTTGTGATATTTTGGAACCACATGGTTTAGTTATGGTTTTAGAACCCTTAAATTTTATTAATCATCCCGGCCTATTCCTTACTGAAAGTCCACAAGCATATGAAATATGTAAATCGGTAAATTCAAAATCATGTAAAATATTATTTGATATTTACCATCAACAAATTCAAGAAGGTAATTTAATTCCAAATATTAAAAATTGTTGGGATGAAATTGCATATTTTCAAATTGGGGATAATCCTGGAAGAAAAGAACCAACAACTGGAGAAATAAATTATAACAAAATTTTCGAATATATTTACAGTAAAGGATTTAATGGAATTTTAGGTATGGAACATGGAAATAGCATGAAAGGAAAAGATGGTGAAATTGCTGTTATTGAAGCATACAAAAAAGTAGATAATTTTAAAACTTAAGAAATAATGAAAAATTTAAAAAGAAGATTTTTTATCAAAAGTTCATCGTTAGTAGCTGGAGGACTTGTTCTCCCATCGTTCAATATTAACAGAATGGCAAATAGTGCAAATAATAAGAAACTTAAAGTATCGGTAGTTGGTTGTGGAGGTCGAGGGACAGGTGCTGCAGTTCAAGCATTAAGAGCTGATGAAAATGTTGAATTAGTTGCTATGGCTGATGCATTCAAAGACAGATTAGAAAAAAGCCTTAATGCTATTAAACAGGAATTTGAAGGAGAAAAGAAAATTGAAGTTAAAGAAAAAAATATGCTGGTTGGATTTAATGGTTATAAAAAAGCTATAGATTTAGCAGATGTTGTAATCTTGGCAACACCGCCAGGTTTTAGACCACTACATTTTAAATATGCAATTGATCAGGATAAGCATGTATTTATGGAAAAGCCAGTTGCAACTGATGCACACGGAGTAAGACAGGTTTTAGAAACAGCTAAAGTTGCAAATCAAAAAAAATTAAACGTTGTAGTTGGACTTCAAAGACGATATCAGTACAGTTATCTCAATATTTTAAAGCAAGTTAGAAGAGGTGTTATAGGGAAAATAACCTCTGGTCAAGTAAGATGGAATGGAGCTGGTGTTTGGGTAAGAGAAAGACAACCCAATCAAACTGAAATGGAATATCAAATGAGAAATTGGTATTATTTTAACTGGTTATGTGGAGATCACATAGTGGAACAACACATTCATAACATTGATGTAGCTAATTGGTTTATTAATGAATTTCCTGTAAGTGCTCAGGGAATGGGCGGTAGAGAAGTTCGAAAAGGTAAAGATCATGGTGAAATTTTTGATCATCATTTTGTAGAGTTTAAATATGCTAGTGGGGCTACAATTTCAAGTCAGTGTAGACACCAACCCGGTACCCACAGACAAGTGAATGAACTTTTAGTTGGGACTAAAGGAAAAGTAAATATTACTAATAAAGGAGTTATTGACATTGAAGATCATGATGGAAATATTATTCACACTTACGATGGAAGAAAGGATGAAAGCCCATATCAAATTGAACACAATAGACTTTTTAAATCTATAAGAGATGGTGGTCATTTAAATGATACAGAATATGGAGCTAAATCAACTATGTCTGCTATTCTTGGAAGAATGGCTACCTACTCTGGTAAATTGGTTACATGGGATGAGGCTATGAATGCAAATGATAATATGATACCTGAAAATCCAAGTTGGGATTCTAATCCTCCAGTAATGCCTGATAAAAATGGAATGTATAAAATTCCAGTTCCAGGTGAGTATAAAATCTCATAAAAATCTCGATGAGAAAAATTTATAAGTTTTTTTCCATTTTTTTGATTTTAATTTCATTTTCGTGTGAAGGTGAAATTTCAGATTCTGACAATAATTTTTCGAACGAAATATCTTATCCATATGATTTTTTTATAAATCATAATGGTTTAAACAGAATGTACACATTATATAAACCTGATAACTTAAAGGAAAAAGCTCCTCTGGTTTTTGTTCTACACGGATATACAAGTAATTCAACAAATATTATGAACTATTCTGCAATGAACAGCATTGCAGATAAACATGGTTTTATGGTATGTTATCCTCAAGGAACAAGAAATTATTTTACTGGTCAAACTCACTGGAATGCAAATTTAAAGGAGATGAGCTCAGTTGAAGATTCAAGTTTCCTTAAAGATTTAGCAAAAAAATTACAGGCTGAGTACAATCTTAGTGATAAAAATACATTTGCATGTGGTATGTCAAATGGAGGATTTATGAGCTATACCCTAGGATGTGAAAGGTCCGATACATTCAAAGCAATTGCATCAATAACTGGTACAATGAGTGGATATGATTGGAGAAACTGTAATCCAGGAAAAGTTCCTGTTCTACAAATTTCTGGGACTAACGATATGGTAGTTCCAATGGATGGCACAATGTCGGCTGCTGGTGGATGGGGAGGCGCGCCAGATATAAAAGAAGTTATGAATTATTGGTCTAATATTAATGAATGTACACAAACTGAAAGCCAGAATCTAGCTAATATTGACAATACAGATAATTCTTACGTAAAACTTGATAAAAAAACTGATTGTTACAGTAATCATGAAGTATGGCTTTACACTGTTTTTGGAGGAGGTCATACGTGGCCCGGCGCATGGGGAAATATGGACATAAGTGCAAGTGAAGAAATTTGGAAATTCTTTAGTAGATATATTGAATAATTATGACTTATAGTAGAAGAAATTTTATAAAAAAATCAAGTTTAGGAGCAATTGCTGCATCAACATTGAGTATTAATTGTCAGAATAATTTATCTATTCCAAGGGAGGGTATATACATGGGTGATTTTTCAGAAAAACCTATGAAAAAAATTAAAGCTGCATTTATAGGATTGAATAGAGGTGGTTCGCACCTAAGAAACTTTGCAACAATTGAAAATACAGAAGTTGTTGCACTTTGTGATTTATATGAAAATAATGTTAAAAGAGAACTTGAGAGATTATATCAATATAGTCCAAAAACAAGTAACGTTAAAACATATTGGGGTGATGAAAATAATTGGAAAATAATGTTAAAAGAAGTTAGACCTGATGTTGTATTCATAAGCACTAACTGGAATAATCATGCTCCAATGGCAATTGAATCAATGAAAGCAGGTTCACATGCTTTTGTGGAGGTTCCACTTGCTGTAACACTTGAAGAAATGTGGGATATTGTTAATACATCTGAAAAAACTCAGAAACATTGTATGATGCTGGAAAATGTAAATTATGGAAGAGCTGAATTGATGTATTTGAATATGTGTAGGCAAAATGTAATTGGAGAACTATTGCACGGAGAAGCTGCCTACATACATGAATTAAGATGGCAAATGATGCAAGATGAAAAGGGTACTGGCTCTTGGAGAACACTTCACTACAGAGAATTAAATGGAAACGTTTACCCAACTCACGGTTTAGGTCCTGTTGCCCAATATATGAATCTAACTAGAGGAGATGATAATTTTAAATCCCTTGTATCATTTTCAAGTCCAGCTTTAGGAAGAAAATTATATGCTGAAAAAAACTTTCCTAAAGATCATAAGTGGAATAAAATGGAGTTTAAAAATGGAGATCTTAATACATCTATTATAAAAACAGAGCTTGGAAGAACAGTACTGGTTCAATGGGATGAAACTAGTCCAAGACCATATACTAGATTAAATTTAATTCAAGGCACAAAAGGAACGCTAGCAGGTTATCCTACAAGGGTTGCGCTTGAGGATGGTTTCGAAGATGTCACTAAAGATCACCTCTCTTGGATTCAAGGTGATGATCTTGAAAAACTTTACGAAAAATATGATCACCCACTTTACAAAAGATTAAATTCTAAAACAAAGAAATCTGGACATGGTGGGATGGATGGTATTATGATGTATAGAATAGTTGAGTGTTTACACAAAGGTCTTCCACTAGATCAAAATGTATACGAAGGTTGTTTTTGGTCTGCTGTTACTCCACTTAGTGGTAAATCGATACGGGAGGACGGCATGCCTCAGATATTTCCCGATTTTACTAGAGGAGAATGGAAAAAAACAAAACCTCTCGAAATAGTTTTATAAAATAAAAAAAGCTCCCCTATTGGAAAGCTTCTCATTGGTTTCTACAAACCTCTCGGTGATTAAACCAAGATTACACAACAGTACAAATGTACAATTATTTTTTTTTAATTGATTTAGTTAATATTTTAGTTTAATAAGTGACTACTACAACAAGGATAATAATATTAATATCAGCATTGCTATTTTATAGCGATTTTTATGCACAAAAAGAAACTTTTAAAGTGATGGCATGGAATATTCTTCATGGGGGTAATGATATTGAAAATGGTCAACAAAATGTTGTTAAAATAATAAGGGAAATTAATCCAGATATTGTTCTAATGGTTGAAACATATGGTTCAGGACCTTATATATCAAATGAACTTGGTTATAACTTTCATCTTATTGCATCAGAGGATACAGCATTAAATGATAAATCAGTTAATTTGTCTGTTTTCTCAAAGTTTCCATTTGGTGAAAGAATTGATACGGACTTTCCTTTTTTTCTTGGTGGAACTGAAATTATTGTTCACGGAACCAAAATGAATTTTTTTTCAAATTGGTTTCATTATTTACCTTGGAATAATGAACCCGAAAAAATGGGAAAAACATCAGAAGAACTTTTGGAGTGGGAAAAAACAGAACACAGATATAAAATGATTCAAAAGGTTTTACCATATTTTAAAAAATATGGTTCTCAATCCGATTCGATACCTATTATTGTTGGTGGAGATATGAATAGTCCCTCACACCTTGACTGGAATAAAAAAACAAAAAAAATCCATAATGATTTAGTCGTGCCATGGTACGCAACAAAAATTTTTGAAGATTTGGGTTTTTCAGATTCATTTAGAGAAAAAAATCAAAATCCATTAAAAAAACCTGGTATCACATGGGATAATAAAACAAGAAATGATTCACATCGTATCGATTATATTTTTTACAAAGGAGAAGGAATAAAAGCTATTGAATCTGAGTCTTATATGACATTTTTTAATGAACCACTTAAAATTAATGATAAGGAGATTCTATATCCATCAGATCATGGAATTGTTGTAACTAAATTTAAAATAAGATAATCCAAATTTTAATAACCTGGTCCTTCATTTTTTAAGGCTCTTACAATCCATTTTGTGTATTCAGGCCTATCGATCCAATCTTCAAAATATCTTATATAATTATCCATTGCAACCCAATACTTAGGGTCATTAATTTTCATTTGATTTATTTCATTTTCAACAGATTTACTCCACATAATAAATTCATTTTTCATTGATTGGAATAATTGTGGATTGCTATCTGCAATATTGTTAGATTCAGTGGGATCTTTAGATAAGTCATAAAGCTCAAAGTCAAGTTTTTCAATATCATGAACAATGAGTTTAGTATTATTATCAATTAGTGCTCCTCTATTGTCATGCCTAAATGGGATTTTTAAACTTCTTTTTTGGTTTTTGTCTTCGAAAAGGTTTGTGATGCTTTTACCATCCAAATTTAATTTTTTGTAATTAGGAAATAATCCAACAATCTCTAAAATTGTTGGAAAAATATCCATTGTAGATACTGGGTATTTAGTGATACCTGGATTAATTTTTTCAGGCCACTCAATGATTCCAGGAACTCTTAATCCTCCCTCCCACATTGTATTTTTACCACCTCTTAAATTACCAACAGTCGATGGTGAAATGTTTTTTAATCCTCCGTTATCACTACAATACCATATAATTGTATTATCAGAAATACCAAGTTCATTTATTTTCTTTCTCAAAATTCCAATACTTCTATCGAATGCGACCATTTCCCCATAATGATTCCTGCTATTCTTATCTAAATCTTTGAAGTCTTTTTTATCATCTTTAGTCGCAACAAATGGATCATGAGGAGAACCGTCCCATATTACAGCAAAGGAAGGTTTATTATCATTTATATTTTTTTCAATAAATTCTAATGCATTATTTACAATTATTTCTGACGAGGTTCCTTTAAACTCGGAAATATTTCCATTATCTGCTAAAATGGGATTAATGTCAAAAAAATTAGTTACACTTAACCATTTATCAAACCCAAATTCACCAGGACCATATTCATCATCTTCAAAAATTGGTACGCCAGGTCCTCGAATTCCATTTAAATGCCACTTGCCAAAATGACCGGTAGAATATCCAATTTTTTTTAGCTCCTGTGCTATCGTTTTTTCATTTTTATTTAAAGAATATCCATGATAAAAAACACCAGTTCTATCATTATTTCTTCCAGTTAGAACACTTGCTCTAGTAGGCGAACATTGAGGAGCTCCAGCATAAAATCTATCAAAGCGTAATCCATTTTTTGCCATAGCATCCAAATTTGGTGTCTTCAAAATAGGATGTTTATAATAGCCCGTTTGACCCCATCCTTGATCATCAGTCATTACTAAAATAATATTAGGATAATTATTTTTTGAATCTTCTTCGCCTGTGATAAATTTCCAGAATATTATGAAAACTAGGACTGCAACTGGGAAAATCCAGTTATTATTTTTTTTCATAATTATTGTTTTATTGATTCAAATATAAAAATAAAAAAACCCTCAAAATGAGGGTTTTGCGGTCTGGACGGGACTCGAACCCAATCATAACTGCCTGTTAGTCAAACCATTAAAATCACCCTCTGAACACTATGTGTTCTAAATTTGTTAATTTTATTAAAACTTAAACTTTTTTTCTAACCTAAAAATCAACCTAACTGCAAAAATTATTTCCCATAACCCACCTATGATTAGTAAATACATACTCCATTCAATTCCAAATAATTCCAACAAAAATCCTAGGAAAAGTAATGAATACCCAATTATTCCCCATATAGCTAACCAACTTGCTACTATATTATTTTTATATAGAACAAAACACATTGGGATGCTACCAATTCCCAAAGAAAGCATTCCTATATGATATCCTAAATCATACGATATCTTTGTATTTAGTATTAAATTTAATAATATACCTGATAACGCTATAGCTTCAATTACTCTTGTAAAAAGGTATGTATTAGCCACAAGTGAATGAAATGGCTTTATAGTTTTACTTAAGAATATTCCAATATAAATAACAAAAATTGAATTTATTAAAATTAAAAAACCACCTATAAGTTGTTCAGAATTATTTTGACTTTCAAAAAAATTTCTTCCAATACCATAACATAAAAAAGCACCTATAAATAGTAATCCAATTATTCTGTCTTTATGAATTTTTTTAGTATTCAATTTTCATTAATTAATTTTTTAAAGAGTAACTACATAACCTCATTCCATCTTTGCTTATTGATAAACTCAGCACCGCATTCTAATTTGTTCGCTAATTTGGACTTAGGATTTACGATTCTCCAAAAAGGTGTAACTTCTTCAATTCCTTTACCTGATTTTAATTCCTCATATGACGCTTCTGAAACAATTCTTAAAAAAATTCCTGTAGTTACAGGGCAAGTTTTATCCGCTTGATAATCAGTTGCTAAATCATTTCGCATTGTTGACAATTCGGTTGATTTTCCAAAAGGTATATGCTTAATGTAATCGTCAATTATTCTTGGTGTAGGAATAAACATTTTACTTCCTTCAGGAATGTCTGCAAATTTTTTATCAATCGTTTTAATTTTATATGACTTATCGCAATCTCTTTTTTCTATCCAAGTTTTCTTTGCCATTATTCTAAGAGTTTCTTATCAATATTTTCAAAAACAAATTTATAGTTTTATTTACATTTTAAAGACTTCTGTTCGCTCGAACAAAAGTTAAAAACCCAATTATCATCATAAAATAATTCAGAAAGGAAGGATTCGAACCGATAAAAAAATAGTGGATTTTATAAAAACATAAACCCTTGAAAATCAAGGGTTTATGATGGGCGGTCTGGACGGGACTCGAACCCGCGACCCCATGCGTGACAGGCATGTATTCTAACCAGCTGAACTACCAGACCAATACTTTATCAAATCAAAGGATTTAAAAAATCAGCATAAACATTTTTTTGAGCTACACCAACTTGTCTATTTACCAATTCTCCTTTATTAAAAACTAAAACAGTAGGAATATTTCTTACTCCAAATTGAGCTGCAAATTGCTGATGAGAATCAACATCAACTTTTCCAATAACTGCTTTATCTTTAAATTCAGTACTAAGCTCTTCAATTATGGGCCCTAACATTCTACATGGTCCACACCACTCCGCCCAAAAATCGATTAATACGGGCTTATCTGATTTTAAAACTAACTCTTCAAAATTAGCGTCTGTGATTTCTAATGCCATAGTTTTTTAAATTAGAGTCCAAATTTAATTTATATTTTCAAATAAAAAATAATTTAATTTAATTTAATATGAAATCAAATTTATTTTGTTTTAAAGTTTTTAGAAGCTTCTCTGATATCATAACTTTCTTTTTAGATGATGACAGATTTAGCCTTAAACCATCACCATTACCCAAAACATTAAAAATAATTTCTTGATCTCCTTTGTGTTTTTTGAAAATATCTTTAAAAAACTTAATATGATTTTTCTCTAGCAAGTGTGCATCAAGTTTAACTATAATCCTTTTTGCATTGCTAGAGAGACTATCTTGTAATTGATGAAAACTTAAGTATTGAATTCGAGGGTCACCTATTCTTCCACTTTCTCTATCTTTCCATCCTTCTTTCACAAACATTTTAATACAAACAAAATTATTTTCATTTAAAAAATGTTTAAACTTTAAATAATCTTCACCAAAAATTCTTAGCTCATAGGACTCATAATAATCCTCTAGTATAAATGTTGCCCAACCTTTTCCATTTTTTGATATTTTATGTTCTACCTCCCCAATAATACCTGCAATTCTTACTTCTTTATCAACAAGTGGATTTAAATTTTTAAGATCATTTAACTTTATATTTGAGAAAAATTTTACGCTATCCATATAATCATCCAATGGATGACCACTTATATATATACCAATTACATCTTTTTCTTTTTTTAGTTGATTGAGTTTAGACCAATTTTCACAAACTGGGAATTCTGGTTCAACTAAATTCAATTCTCCAAAATCTGCAAATAAATTAGTTTGTGCTGAATTCTTTTTTTCCTGATATTTTGATCCAAATCTTATTGCTTTTTCAATAAATGTTTGACCTTCTTGATTTTCAAAAAAATACTGAGCTCTATGCGCTGAATCGACAGAATCAAATGCTCCAGCCAAAACTAAGCTATCAAACGCCTTTTTATTAGCAGATCTTAAATCTACACGTTTAGCAAAATCGAATATCGATTTATACTTAGACTCTTTTCTTGACTCAATAATCGCTGAGACAGCATTTTCCCCTACTCCTTTAACAGCGCCCATTCCAAATCTAATTGCGTTGTCATCATTTACAGTAAACTTGTAATAAGATTCGTTGATGTCAGGTCCTAAAACATTAATATCCATATGCTTACACTCTTCCATAAAGAAGCTTACTTGTTTAATATCGTTCATGTTATTAGACAAAACAGCAGCCATGTACTCAGCTGGATAGTGAGCTTTTAAATATGCAGTTTGGTAAGCAATTAAAGCATAACATGTTGAATGTGATTTATTGAAAGCGTATGATGCAAAAGCCTCCCAATCTTTCCATATCTTCTCTAAAATTTCCTTGTCATAACCATTGTTAATTCCTCCATTAATAAATTTTGGCTTGAGCTTTTCAAGTAAAGAAAAAATCTTTTTTCCCATAGCTTTTCTCAACAAGTCTGCATCACCCTTAGAAAAATCTGCAAGCTTTTGGGAGAGCTGCATCACTTGTTCTTGATAAACTGTAATTCCATATGTCTCCTTTAAATAGTTCTCCATTTCTGGAATATCATATTGAATTTTTTCTTGACCATTCTTTCTTCTAACAAATGATGGGATATACTCAAGTGGACCTGGTCTATACAATGCATTCATTGCAATTAAATCTTCAAATATTGTAGGTTTTAGATCTCTCAAATATTTCTGCATACCCAAACTTTCATATTGAAAAATTCCAACTGTATCTCCTCTTTGAAAAAGCTCATATGTTTTTTTATCGTCAAGGGGGATATTATCAATGTCAATCTGTTTCTGATGTCTATATTTTACAAGCTTTATTGTATCTTTTATCAAAGTCAATGTCTTCAATCCTAGAAAATCCATTTTTAATAGACCTGCACTTTCAACAACAGAGTTATCATACTGAGTCACAGCTAAGGATGAATCTTTTGCTGTAGCAATTGGAACAAATTCAGTCAAATCATCAGGTGTAATGATTACACCACAAGCATGAACACCAACATTTCTTAAACTTCCTTCAATTACTCTCGCTTGATTTATAGTTTCGGCTTGAAGGTCATCACCATCAGCAAGACTTTTGAGTTCAATTGCATTCGAATAGTCATCGGATCTTAAATCACTACTCAATTTCTTTTTATCTGAATTAAAAATGTCTGATAATTTTTTATTATTGGGAACTAGTTTAGCTAAAAAGTCAGCATCGCTTAAAGACAAGTCTAATACCCTTGCAGTATCTCTGATTGATGATTTAGCTGCCATTTTTCCATAAGTAATTATTTGTGCAACTTGTTTGGCTCCATATTTTTCAATTACATAATCAATAACTTTAGATCTACCTTCATCATCAAAATCAATATCAATATCAGGCATACTAACTCTGTCTGGATTTAAAAATCTTTCAAAAAGTAAATCATATTTGATTGGATCTATTTTGGTAATTCCGAGCGCATATGCAACAATAGATCCTGCAACTGACCCTCTTCCTGGTCCAACAGAAACTCCCATTTCTCTAGCTGCATTTATCAAATCTTGAACAATGAGAAAATATCCTGGATAACCTGAATTTTTTATCACTGATAATTCAAAATCAATTTTTTCTTTTAAACTATCATCAATTTTTTGATAAACTTTTTTTGCACCTAAATAAGTTATATGTTTTAGATACTCATTTTCAATATCATTAGTATTTGGACTAAAATCATTTGGAATCGTAAATTTTGGCAGTAATACATCCCTGTTTAAATCGTAAAAATCTACTTTTTCTACAATTTCTTTAATATTAGCGATTGCTTCAGGAATATCTTTAAAAAGTTTATTCATTTCATCAGAACTTTTGAAATAATATTCCTGATTTTTTAAACCATATCTAAAATTTCTTCCTTTACCTATTGGAGTGGATTGTTTTTCTCCATCTTTAACACAAAGAAGAATGTCATGGGCATTTGCATCTTCTTTATTTATGTATTTTGAAGTGTTTGTTGCAACAACTTTTACAGAATAATTTTTTGAAAATTTCAATAAAACTTTATTGACTATTTCATCTTCTTCCTCTCCATGTCTGTTTAACTCAAGGTAATAATCATCCTTAAAAATTGATTTCCACCATTTCAGAGCATCTTCAGCTTGATTCTCTCCAACATTCAAGATTTTATTTGAAACTTCACCATATTTATCGCCAGAAAGTACAATTAATCCATCTTTAAAATTTTCGACTATTTTTTTATCAATTCTTGGGACGTAGTAAAATCCTTCAGTATGGCCCAAAGAACACATTTTAATTAGATTCTGATAGCCTGTTTTATTTTTAGCTAAAAATACTGTTTGATATCCATCATCTCTGTGTGTCCTATCTGTGTGGTCTTCGCAAACATTTAACTCGCAACCTATTATGGGCTTAATTTGTTTATCTTGATTTTGGTCATCCTCATTATGTTTTCTTATTGACCTATAAAAATGAAAAGCTCCCATCATGTTTGCTTTATCAGTAAGAGCAACTGCTGACATATTAAGCTCTGCAGTTTTTTTAACTAAGTCTGCTATTCTAGAGGTAGATTGTAAAACTGAGAACTGAGAATTATTGTGAAGATGTACAAATGTATTATCAGACATATTTATGTCAGATAATTCGTTTGAAATTATATTTTTATCATCGATTGAATCTTTAATTTTTTTTGATTCATTCTTTAAGTTCAAATGATTAATTCCATATGGTGGAATTTTGGCTTTGTGTTCTTTATTTAAAGAATTCTTAACAGATTCAAAATCTTCAAAGTCGTTTATTGAAAAAATATTTGTTCTTACTAATTCAAAAAATGATCTTGCAGTTGCTTCAACATCAGCAGAAGCATTATGTGCCTGAGTGAATGATTCCTTATAAATAAAATCATATAATTCAACTAAGGTTGGGTATTTAAACTTTCCAGATTTTCCACCTTTAATTTTACATAAATTTGCAGTTGACTCAGTACATGTATCCAGCACTTTAAGTTCACTCAAATTTGATGAAATACCAAGTCTGTAAAGCTCAGCTCCAATTATATTTATGTCAAATTTTACATTGTGTCCCACTAAATATTTAGTTCTCTTTAAATCTTCCAAGAAAGACTTGATGACCTGATCTAGATTAAGACCAATATTTTTAGCAAGGTCAGTAGATATTCCATGAACTTTCTGAGATTCAAAAGGAATATCAAAACCATCTGGTTTGATCAAACAACTATTGTTATTGATTAATTTTCCCTTATTATCATGAAGTTGCCAGGCAAGTTGAATACATCTAGGCCAATTTTGAGAATCAGAAAGTGGAGCATTCCATTTTTTTGGTAATCCAGTTGTTTCAGTATCAAAAATTAAAAACATGATATAGCTAATGAAAATAAAGATTTTTTTGATTTTTTATGCTTTAAAAAAAAATTAATTATTATTGGTTTTTTAAGAAATTAAATTATTTTTGCTCCTCATTAATAAAAGTGGTTTCGAACCTCAAAAATTAATAATTATGGCAGTAAGAATTAGACTTCAAAGACATGGTAAAAAAGGAAAACCTTTTTACTGGATCGTCGCAGCCGACTCAAGATCTAAAAGAGACGGTAAATATTTAGAAAAATTAGGTACATACAATCCAAATGTAAATCCACCAATTGTATCATTAGATGTTGATGCAACCGTTAAATGGATTCAATTTGGTGCTCAACCATCTGATACAGCTAGAAATATCATTTCAAAAGAGGGTGCGCTATTAAAGAATCATCTTTTAAATGGAGTAAAAAAAGGTGCAATTTCTCAAGAAGATGCTGATAAAAAGTTTGATGAATGGTTAAAAGATGCAGGCAAAAGAGCTCAAGACAAACTATCTAAGCTTGAAAAAGATGCTGCTGATAAGAAGAAAAAAGATTTAGAACTTGAAAAGGAAGCTAGTGAAAAAAGAAAGTTAGCT
>CACJYD010000010.1 GCA_902597545.1 uncultured Bacteroidota bacterium
TGCTGAAGAAGCATCTGAAAATTCTGAGGAAGAAAAATAATTCTTTTTATGAAAAAGCTAGATTTTCAATATCTAGGTGAATTCATTAAGTTATATAGTTTTAAAGGTGAATTGATTTTCTATTCAGAAATCAAATCTGATAAAGTTGAACAACTCAATTCAATCTTTATAAACTTTAATGAATCTTATGTGCCTTTTAAAATTGTTAAAGTAAAATCTCACAAAAAAAATATTTACAGAGTAAAATTAGAAGATATTTTGAGTGAATCTGCCGCAAAGAAGTTTATTAAAAAAGGTATATATATAGAAAAAATTGACAATACTGATAACAGTAATGTTGACAACTTTAAAGTATACAATAAAGATAAATTTATAGGAATTGTAATTTCAAGTTATAATAAAACTGGGCAGATGATTATAGAGGTTAAAATGAATGATAAACTTGTTTTAATTCCTTTTGTCGATGATTTTATTAATCAAATTAGCGAAGATGAAATATATATGACTCTTCCTGATGGATTATTGGATATTAATTGATGGGTATTAGAATAAATAAATATTTAAGTCAATTTGGTTTTACGTCAAGACGAGAAGCTGACAAGTTGATTTTGGATGGTAGGGTCACCGTAAATAATAAAATCATACAACCTGGTTACAAGGTTCAAGAAGATGAAATTGTTAAAGTTGATGGTGAAAAAATAAAATCCAATTTTAAAAAAAATATTTATATGGCCTTTAATAAGCCAAAGGGAATTGTTTGTACTACTGATACCGAAAAAGAAGAAAATAATATAATTGATTACATCAATTATAATAAAAGAATATTTCCAATAGGAAGATTGGATAAATTAAGTGAAGGATTAATTCTATTAACTAATGATGGTGACATAGTAAATAAAATTTTGAGATCTAGATATAAAAATGAAAAGGAATATCTAGTTACTGTAAATAAAAAGATATCTAAAGATTTTTTAAAAAAATTAGAAAATGGTGTTCCAATTTTAAATACAACTACAAGAAAATGTGAAACAACATTTATCAACGATTTCCAATTTAAAATTATACTAACACAAGGACTCAACAGACAAATACGCAGAATGTGTGAATATTTTGATTTTAGAGTAAAAAAATTAGAAAGAATTAGAATAATTAATATAAAATTAGATATCCCTAAAGGAAAATGGAGATATCTTAGTCAAAAAGAAATCAAATTTTTAAAAAATCTTTAAATCACTTTCAAATGATTAGACTGATATTTTTTACTATTTTTTTATTTTTTTCTTTAATTAATGTGTCTCAACAAAACCAAAAAATTAATGATACCATTAGTTTAGATGCTGTTGCTTTAGAGGCACTAAAAATACCCCTTAAAGAAAAAAAATCAATGTACCCCGTTAGTAAATTGAGTTTTAAAAATTATCAAAATTTAACTCCCCAACTCAATCTAAGTGAATACCTAGATGATGTTCCTGGTCTAGTTATCTTGAATAATAATAATTATGCTCAAGATGCTAGGATATCAATCAGAGGATTTGGTTCAAGGGCTAATTTTGGTGTCAGAGGAATTAAGATTTTTGTTGATGGTATTCCAGAAACCTCTCCTGATGGGCAATCACAAACAGACAATATAAATCTTGAAATAATTGAAGATATAGAAGTTTATAGAGGAAACAACTCTTCACTATTTGGAAGTTCATCTGGTGGTGTTATTTCTATTAATACTATAGAAAATTTTAATAAAGATTTTGTGAATATTGGTTATTCATCTGGATCATTTAATACATCAAAAAAACAAGGTACAATTGCATTAATCAATGGAAATCAGAGGATGATTTTCTTTCTTTCAAACACAAAATCCAATGGATTTAGATCTCATAGTGGATATGAAAATTCTAATTTAAATTTCAAATATATCAAGGAGCTTAACCCAAATAATAAATTAAAAATAATTGCAAATTTTTTAAATAGTCCAGACGCTCTTGATGCTGGTGGATTGAACCTTGAAGAAGTTCAGTCAGATAGATCACAAGCAAGATCTAGAAATGTACAATACGACGCCAGGGAAAAAGTAAAGCAATATAAGATTGGCATTAATTTAAGCTCAATTATTAGAAAATTAGAATTAACAAATTCAATTTATTACAACAAGAGGTTATTTGATGGTAAGTTGCCTTTTGGTTATGGTGGAATAGTTGATTTAGAAAGAATTTTTTGGGGCTATAATCTTAACGCTAATATTAAAGCTGGTTTGAATTATGATTTTGGATTATCTTATAATAATCAATCTGATGACAGGCAAAGATTTATGAATGATTCAGGATTAAAAAAAGATCAGGTTATGGGTCAAAATGAAAATTATGATAACATCAGCTTATATTTTTTTGGATCAAAAAGCATTAAAAAATTAAACTTTTCAACTGGTGCTAGACTTGAAAATAATTCGATATCACTAGATAATTATTTTGGATCATCTGATGAGAAAATAAAAAAAATTAATTCTTTTAATCCATCATTAAATATTTCTTATGAGTTTGATAAAATCGATTTTTTTACAAATTTTTCAACTGGATATGAAACACCAACACTCAATGAACTTTCTGCAACATCAAGTCAATCAGGATTTAATGATGATTTAAATTCAATAAAATCTACAACCTTTGAATTTGGTATAGCTAACTTTGATAAAGACAGTAAATTAAATTTTAGTTTAAGGTTGTTCAATATTTTAACTAAAAATGAGATCACACCCTATCAAACAAGTACTGGCTTAGTACTCTACAACAATGCAGGAAAAACAATAAAGAAAGGTTTGGAACTTGAGCTCAAAACCACAATTTTCAAATACCTTAATATAGATTATACACTAACTAGTGGCAGCTATAAATTTGATTCATTTAAATTTTTAGAAAATGATTATTCAAAGAACTATATGCCTGGCATTCCAAAAAATAATCAGAATTTAAAGTTTAGTTATAGTAACAACAAAAACCTAAATATTATTTTTAGTTTAAAGAGCGTTGGTAAAATATATGCTGATAATGCCAATAATACTGAAATTGCAGGCTATAATTCCATTGGTTTGAAAATGTCTAAAGACTTAACACTATTTCAACAGAACGTAACTCCATTTATTTCAATTGAAAATTTATTAAATGAAGATTATTTTGATAATATTCGAATAAATGCATTTGGATCTAGATTTTATGAACCCGGAAGTGGAATCAATTTTGTTTGTGGACTAAAACTTCAGTTATGAAAAAAAATGCGGTTGTAGTTGGTGCAGGAATAAATGGATTAGTTGCTTCAAACTATCTTCAAAAAAATAACTTTGATGTTACGTTAATTGAAAAAAATAATTACATCGGAGGAGCTTGCATAAAGGATACTATTGAATATAATAAAGAGAAGATTTTCTATCCCAAAGGTGCAACAGTATTAGGGATGATGCAAAAATTTATCTTTGATCAAACTGGACTGAAAAAAAATATAGAACTTTTTTATCCAAAATCTCCTAAACTAGTTTATTTTCCAAATGATACAGAACCAACTAAAATTTATCAAAATGTTGAGGATTTAAAGAGAGAATTAAAAGAAAAATGGAATGAATATGGTGATGTTGAAGCATTCAGAAACGATGAAAATAAGGTTATCAATTATCTTCAAAAAATATATGAAAAGGGCGAAAGTCCTTGCCTAGAAAAAGCAAAAGATTTTTTGGGTAAAAGAATTACAGATTTATGGATTATTGGATCCGCATATAATTTATTAAACAACTATTTCACATCAGAAAAGACAAAGCTTTATATGGGTATGACAGTAACTGAGAGTGGTCCTGCATCAATATTTGAAGATGGTACTGCATTTACAATCCCTCTAATGGATTCAGGTTCGATATTTCATGGATATTGGGGTTTTGTAAAAGGTGGCATTTGGGAAATTACCAAACAGCTTGATTTAATTAATAATGAATTAGGAGTCAAAACACTATTATCAACTAATATTAATAAAATCGACACATTCAATAAGAAGATTTATCATGATAATGGAGAAGTTGATTATGATATATTGATTTTTGGCACCGATCCTTTAACTCCATCAAAATTACTTGATGATAAAAATGGTCTCAAAAAATTAGAAAGTAAAGACCTCATTGGATCTAGTGGAAAAGTCACTGCATTTTTTAAAAATCCCGTCAGGTGGAAGAATGCATCAGATAAAGACTGTGAAAGTTCATTTAGGTTTATTTTTTCTAATACCAATCTTGACGAGTTTGAAAAATCAAGTCAAGAAACTAAAAAAAATAATGTTGATTATTCAGAGGGTTATATTCAAATTTACCCTGAGGGAGCAGCACAAAGAAAAATGGGTAATAATGAAAAACTTGATAAATTAATTTTATTCACAAAGAATTTTTCTTTTGATAAAAACTCTAATGATTTGTCACATGCAAGAGATAAAATTATTTCATTATTGTCTAAGCACATTGATAACATAGAGGATCTTTGTGAAACGAAATTCCTTACTCCAAAAGATCTAAATGAACAGTTTTATTTTCCAAAGGGGAATATTGATCATATGACCCTAACACATAATCAAAACTTTAATAAGAGAACATTTTCCAATAATCCTCAAGAAAATTTTTATCAATATCTACATTATCAAGATATATATTATTGTGGAGCTGGTTCCTTTCCGTGTGGCAGTGTGGCTGGAACACCTGGATATATTTGTTCCAAGCAAATTATTAGAAAATATGCTTAACTTTTATTAATGAGAATAGATTCATTTGAGTTATATACAGCAAAATTAGAGCTCAAAAAGCCATTTATAACATCTCTTGGTGTAATCGAATCGTCCGATCATATATTTCTAAAAGTAATTTCTGAAAATGGTGAATATGGATGGGGAGAATGTGCACCAGCGCACGATATTAATGGAGAGACAATTGAGACATGTTTGTCAATTTCAAAGAAACTTACAGATTCAATTATTGGAACTTCATTTTTTTCTCATGATGTAATTCATAAAAAACTTAATAGCGTTATTTATGGAAACCAAAGTATAAAATCAGCAATTGATGTTGCATGTTATGATTTAGCCTCTAAATCTAAAAGTGTACCTCTTTACAAATATCTAGGAGGAGAATTGAAAAAAAAGATTTATACTGATTACACTGTAAGTTTGAATGACCTAGATAAAATGGTTGAACAATCAATTGAAATTATTGATAATGGATTTAAAATTATAAAAGTAAAGTTAGGCGATAATGGAAAGAAAGATGTTGAGAGAATTAAAGCTATTAGAGAATGTATCGGAAAGGATATCCAAATCAGAATTGATGCAAATCAAGGTTGGGATATTGATGAAGCAATAGAGGCTCTAAATAATATGCATAAATATAATATTGAATATTGTGAGGAGCCAATAAATAGAGACTTGTCATTTAGATTGGGTGAAGTGAAAATGGCTAGTCCAATTAATATAATGGCTGATGAAAGCTTATTTACATCTTACGATGCTGAAATGATGATTCATGGAAATCATTGTGACATGTTTAATTTAAAAATTGGTAAACATGGTGGATTATATGAGGCAAATAAAATTATTAAAATAGCTGAGAAAAATAATATCCCAATGCAAGTTGGTGGTTTCATTGAAAGCAAAATAATTTTTACTGTTAATTGTCACTTAGGCCATACATCTGATTTAATTAAATTCTTTGATTGTGATAGTCCACTATTTCATAAAAAAAACCCTATAGTCGGAGGAATTGACTATAAGAATGACTGGGAACTTGTTATTCCAAATTCAAACGGAATTGGAGTTAATTTAGATTTAGATTTTTTAAAAAATTGTTCGAAAATTATTTGATTATTCTTAGTTCATTTGGCATAATAATTGTTTAATTTTGAACCATGGAATTGACTATGCCTAAAACAGATCTGCACAAGGAGTTAATAAAACTCAAAAGTAAATGTAACTTAAATATTAATCTTGATTTTGATCCAAACAAAATTGAATCAAATAGATTGTTTCACATTGATGATATTAAAAAAATATGCATCGATTACAGGCTTAGATTTTTAGATTTTGATTATTTCAAAGGAAAAGTTCCTCAGGAAGCTTATGATAATTTAAAAGACTTTACAATGAACCACCCTGATTTAGATATCAAAATCAAAATGATGGCTCCCTCAAAGTTGTTTGAATTAGAAAATTATGATGATCCACTCATGTTTGTTAATCTTGGCAATAACTATTACTACCTCATACACAAATGGGGAAATGACATGAGTTTTTTTAGGAAGATTTTAATGTGGCCTTTCAAGAATTTATACAACATAATGGTATTTATCTGTTTAATCTCATTATTTCTAACTGCTATCATTCCTGATGGATTATTTTTCTATAAAAATAATCCTGGAGTTGAGTTCTTCATTACTTTTCTATTTGTATTAAAATCTGTTATTGCAATTTTTATTTATTATGGTTTTTCTCTTGGGAAAAATTTTAATGAATATATATGGGATAGAAAATTTTATAATTAGTCCCCAACTACATAATGCTACTTAACGAAAAGAAAACTATTGAAAAAGCATATACTTTTTTAAGTAATGACCCAGTTATGAAGTTTTTCATACATTCTTTTGGTGATGAAATTGATACTCTAGATAGATACAATGATAACTTTGCTATTGCATTGTGTAATCTAATAATTGAACAACAAATTAGTTTTAAAGCAGCTATTTCAATTAAGAAAAAATTTAATTTACTAATCAATAATCTAACAAATAAAGAGATTTTAAAGCTTGATGACAAACTAATTCAATCTGTTGGTTTATCATTTAGAAAGGTGTCTTACATGAAAAATATTTTACATTTTTTTGAAAATGAAAACATAAACATTGAAAAAACAAATGACTCAATTCTTATAAAAAAACTTTCATCCATAAAGGGAATTGGACCATGGACAATCGAAATGTTTTTATTGTTTGTATGCCATAAACCAGATATATTCTCAATTGGTGATATTGCATTATTAAACAGTGTTAGAATAAATTATTCTGTCGAAACTCTTGATGAAATAAAATCAATTAGTCTAAAATGGGAGCCTTACAGAAGTGTAGCATCTCTTCTACTATGGAAATCAATTGAAAATAAAATATTTTATAAAAAAAAGGGACAATCACATTAAAGATTATCCCTTTCGTACTCGGGGCGGGACTTGAACCCGCACGAACATTACTGCTCATTGGATTTTAAGTCCAACGTGTCTACCAATTCCACCACCCGAGCAAAAAATTTGAGCGAAAGACGGGATTTGAACCCGCGACCCTCACCTTGGCAAGGTGATGCTCTACCCCTGAGCTACTTTCGCAAAATTGGATAGCAAATGTAAAACAAAAAATTAAAAGACTTTTAATCATTATCAGTTATTTTTTTCTTCAATTCACTTAATTTAACCAGAGCTTCAACAGGTGTTAAATTATCTGTATCTAAAGATTCAAGTTCTTTTTTAAAATCTTTAAAGTTATTATCATCTAAGCTAAAAAAACTTAATTGCATATCAGAATCATTCTCCACTTCAATTTTGCTTGAACTTTGATGAGACTTTTCTAGCTTTTTTAAAACATTTTTCGAGATATTAATAATCTTTTCAGGCATACCTGCCATTTTTGCAACATGAATTCCAAAACTATGAGCACTACCGCCTTGGATTAATTTTCTTAGGAAAATAACATCTGAGCTTGTTTCTTTAACTTGAACATTATAATTCTTTATTCTTTTAAATGACTCCGTCATCATATTAAGTTCGTGATAATGAGTTGCAAATAGTGTTTTTGGTTTATGGATATTTTCATGCAGAAATTGAGTTATTCCCCATGCTATTGAAATACCATCATAAGTACTAGTACCTCTACCTATTTCATCAAGTAAAACCAAACTCCTATCACTTATATTATTTACAATTGATGCTGCCTCTAGCATTTCAACCATAAATGTTGATTCACCTTGAGAAATATTATCACTCGCTCCAACTCTGGTAAAAATTTTATCTACAAATCCCATTTTCAGTTTTGACGCCGGAACAAAAGATCCAATTTGGGCAAGAATAGTGATTATTGCTGTCTGTCTCAATATTGCAGATTTTCCAGACATATTTGGTCCCGTTATCATCAGGATTTGTTGATTATCTCTATTTAATTTTATGTCATTCGGTATGTAAGATTTTGTTTCCTCCAAGGAATGTTCAATCACTGGATGTCTTGAGTCGTAAACCTCAAAATCATAACTTTTATTAACTGCAGGCTTGGTATAATCATTTAAGGTAGCTGTTTCAGCAAAAGAAATCAAGCAGTCTAAATATGCAACTTTAGCAGCATTATTTTGAATTCCTGAAATATGTGGAATTATTTTTTTAATAAGATTATTATACTCTTTATTCTCAAGGATTGCAATATTTTCTTCTGCGTTTAAAATTTTAGATTCATATTCCTTTAATTCTTCGGTGATGTATCTTTCAGCATTGACTAAAGTTTGCTTTCTGATCCAACTTTCAGGAACCTTGTCTTTGTGCACATTTGTAACTTCTAAGTAATATCCAAAAACATTATTAAAATTAATTTTAAGAGATGGAATTTGTGTGTTTTTTATTTCTCTTTCCAAAATCCTATTTAAATAATTTTTTCCGTTATTTAATAAATCTCGATAATTATCTAAATCCTTATTTATTCCTTTTCGAATAACACCACCCTTTGATATATTTACTGGAACTTCATCGTTAAGATAGCTATCAAGAATTTTAACAACAGGTGAATTATTTGTTAAATCTTTCGAAATATTTTTTAAAAACTTATTTGTAGACTTAGATAAAGCTTTTTTTATTAACAAAACTTTTTCCAGTGATAATTTAAGGTTTAATAATTCACGAGGATTAACCTTAAGGTTACCAATTTTTGACACAACTCTCTCTATATCAATTATAGATTTAAATTCACCAATAAAATCTTGATTGTTGATATACGATTTCATTATTTCAGAAACAATTTCATGTCTAATATTAATCTCCTTAATATCAATACTTGGAAAACAAAGCCAGCGTCTTAACAACCTTGCACCCATAGGAGTAATTGTATTATCAATTATATCAAGCAAGCTTTTACCTTCAGAAAATTTACTATTAAAAATTTCAAGATTTGATAAAGTGAATCTATCCATTTGTAAACATGATTGCTCATTTATTAAACTCAATTTTTTTATATGACCTAAATCTTTTTTATGTGATTCCTCTAGATAATGTAATATCATTGAAGCTGATATAAGACCAGAATTTTTATTTGAAATTCCAAATCCCTTCATTGTAGAAACACCAAAATGATTTTTAATTTTTTTTAATGAAGTATCAAGATTTACCAACCACTCATCAACAAAGTAAAAATAATCATGATTAATATTTATGTTTTGAAGCTTTAGTGAATCTTCTTTTGTTATAAGAATTTCTTTAGACCCAAAGTTTTGAATCAAGTTCACGATATACTCCTCAGTTCCCTCACTAACTAAAAATTCCCCAGTAGAAATATCTAAAAATGAAACCCCAAAAATTGATTTATTTATATTAATTGCTGATAAAAAGTTATTTGTTTTCTGAGACAATATTTCATCATTGAGCGCAACTCCAGGTGTAATTAAATCGGTGACACCTCTTTTTACAATTTTCTTAGTAAGCTTTGGATTTTCTAGCTGTTCACATATAGCTACGCGATGACCAGCCTTTACTAGCTTATGTAAATATGTATCTAATGAGTGATATGGAAACCCTGCTAATTTAGTTTCTGAGTTTGATCCAGCTCCTCTTTTAGTTAAAATAATTCCTAAAACTTTTGATGCAATTATTGCATCATCGTGAAAAGTTTCATAAAAATCTCCAACCCTAAATAAAAGAACTGAATCGGGATATTTGGATTTAATATCACGGTATTGCTTCATTAAAGGGGTTTCTTTTTTAATATCTTTAGCCAATTACAATAATTTTATATGTTTATATTATAATTCTGAAATAATGAGAAAATTAAAAAACTCTGAACTAAACAGAATTGATATTTCAACTTTTAAATCTATTAAAAAAACTCCACTAATCATTATTCTGGATGACATTAGGAGTTTAAATAACATAGGTTCAATTTTCAGAACTTGTGATGCCTTCAAAATTGAAAAAATTTATCTATGTGGAATAACCGCTACACCCCCAAATAGAAAAATTACTAAAACTGCAATTGGAGCAACTGAAAGTGTTGACTGGGAATATTGTGAAAAAATAGATAATCTTATATCAAAACTCAAATCCTTAAAAATTAAATTGTGGGCAATTGAACAAGCTGAAGGATCAATGAATCTTTCAAATCTAAATATTGAAAAATCAGAGCTAAAACATGCATTAATATTTGGAAATGAAATAAACGGAGTTAAACAACATATTGTAAATAGTTGTGATGAAGTACTGGAGATAAATCAATTTGGTACAAAACATTCTCTAAATGTTTCTATAGCTGCAGGTATAGTTATTTGGAGTTTCTTTAAACTTCTTGATAATTAAAATTTAGCTTCTCAATTGAATTATCTGGCTTGATATTTTTTAAGTAATCTTCAACACTAATATTTGTTTTTGGATTGATTAATTGATTATTAATTTCAATTAGTGGTAAAAGAACAAAATTTCTTTCATGAAATTTGGGATGTGGTATTTTTAAGTTTTTCTCAGCCAAAACTAGGTCGTCAAACAAAATAATGTCAATATCAATTATTCTTGATTCGTAATTTTTTGAGTCTCTACTTTTTCTGCCCATCTCCTGCTCTATCTTTAGAATTATTGATAATAGTTGCTGTGGATTCTTTGAAGTTGTAATCTCAAGACATAAATTATAAAAGTAATCACCGTCAAAACCTTGTGCAGAATTTTTATAAATACTAGAAACCAGGTTTATATTTCCTACCTTTTCTTCTATTAATTTTATACAATTAATTAAATTGGATTGCCTATCACCAATATTAGATCCCAAAGAAAAATATACTATGGATTCCTTCAAAATATAAATCCTTTTTTTAATTTTAGATAAGTAAATGTAATGGATTACTCGGACTCTAAGAAACTTGATCTTGCCAAAAAAATTTATCTGTATTTAGGTGCAATATTTATTACCTCACTAGTAGTTTCAAATCTAATATTTCAAAAATTTTTCTTTTGGCATCCTTTTGAATTAGAAATTTTTGGATTAAAATTATTCGAACTTTCCGTAGGTATTTTACCATATCCCATAACTTTTTTAGTTACTGACTTAATCTCTGAAATTTATGGTAAGAAGAAAGCAAATGAAATTGTTATTGCAGGAATTTTTGCTTCATTTTTCTCCTTATCAATTATATATATAGCTAATCAAGTTCCTGCAATTGATGCATCACCAGTTGATAATGAAACCTTTACTCAAGTTTTTTATTTATCAGGAATTGCAGTATTATCTTCAATGTTAGCATATTTATTTGCACAATTCATTGACATTAGGATCTATCATTTTTGGAAAAAGAAAACTCAGGGGAGGATGCTGTGGTTAAGAAATAATTTTTCAACATTTACTTCACAATTCATAGATACTTTTACAGTAATTTTTCTTTTATGCTCATTTGGTGCTCTTCCATGGGACTTATTTGTTGGTTTACTAGTTTCAGGATTTATTTTTAAAGTTTTGGTTGCTTTAGTAGATACACCTTTACTTTACTTAGGAGTATATCTATTTAGAAAGAAATTCAATTTGGAAGTTAATGAAGAGATTAATATTTAGTCAATAGATATTTTTACAACTATACCCTCATTAGACCTAACATTAAAAACAGTATCATCCTCAAAAATTAAATATTGTCCTTTTATGCCTGTAATTTTTCCAGTATATTTTTGAGTCTTGACAATATTTAAGCTTTTTGGTTTTATAGGCAAGTTATCAACTGGATAATTTATTTTAACTGTATTACTATCATTTGTCACGTAATTTAATACCTCATCTGGGAGATACTTTAAACACTGTAATTTTTCTTTTTCAAGATCCAAATCAGTGCTTTTACACTTTAACATCTCTCTCCAATTCGTTTTGTCTTTGTAGTTTTCTTTTAGACTAACTTCACTTATTCCAGCTAAATATCTATTTGGAACCTCAACAATTTCAACTGCCATAATAGCTCCTTGATCAATCCATCTTGTTGGGACCTGGGATTTTCTTGTTACACCAACCTTTACTCCACTTGTATATGCTAAATATAATACGTGTGGCTGTAGCTGAACTTGCTTCTCATAATCTAAGTCTCTTTCTTCAATACCTAAATGAGCTTTACTCATTTCAGGTCTAATTACCCAGTCGGCAGTGCTTGGTAAATCAAAAAAACATTTTTTACAAAAACCTTGTCTGAAAATTTCTTGATCGGACTTACAATTCAAACAACTATATCCTTTAAACTCAATAGTAATATTCCTTTGAAATAAATTTTTAAACAATATAAAGTCACTTCCCATATCTAAAAAATAATTAACCTTTTCATCATATTCAGTTATCATTTTTTTTAGAACACCATTAAACATTTTAACTATTTTTATATGCTAGTATAAATATAATGCCATTTTCATTTATAAATACAGTTGCATCGTGGATGTTAAAAAAAAGAATGCATCAAATTGAATTGTTTGTAAAATATCCTATTGATGTTCAAAACGAAGAGTTAAAGAAACTAGTTCAACAAGCAAAAAATACAGAATTTGGAAAAAAATATGACTTTTACTCAATTGATAATTATCAAACTTTTTCTGAGAGAGTCCCTAGTTTTACTTATGAGGAATTTTTTCCAACAATAAAAAAAACAATCAACGGTCAACAAAATATTTTTTGGTCAGAAAATATAAAATGGTTTGCTCAATCAAGTGGAACTACAAATTCTAAAAGTAAATTCATTCCTGTAAGTAATTCTTCTTTAGATAATTGTCATTTTAAAGGTGGTAAAGATATGTTGTGTCTTTATCTAAATAACAATGAAAATTCAAATATGTTTTTAGGAAAATCTTTAAGACTTGGTGGAAGTAGGAAAATATATGAAAATAATGACAATTACTTTGGAGATTTATCTGCAATACTAATTGATAATTTACCAATATGGGCAGAGTTGATTAGCACACCTAATAATGAAATTTCACTTATGGATAAGTGGGATGAAAAAATTGATGCTATAATAAAAGGAACTTTGCAAGAGGATGTTCGGAGTTTAGCTGGTGTCCCATCGTGGATGCTTACTTTAATGAATAAATTGTTAAAAACGACTGGAAATAAATACATTGATGATATATGGAAAAATTTAGAGGTTTATTTCCACGGTGGAGTTAGTTTTAAACCTTACAGAAATGAATTCAATAATATTATTTCTAACAAAGATTTCAAATATTATGAAGTCTACAATGCGAGTGAAGGATTTTTCGGCATTCAGGATACAAATGATGGTAGAGACCTGCTTCTAATGTTAGATTACGGTATTTTTTACGAGTTTGTTGAGATTTCAGATCAGAAAAAAAGTGAAAAAATTATTGATTTATCACAAGTTAAAATGGGTGTAAATTATTCAATGTTAATAACAACTAACTCGGGATTGTGGAGATATAAAATTGGTGATACAGTACAATTTACTTCACTTGATCCATTCAGAATAATTATTTCTGGAAGAACAAAACATTTTATCAATGCATTTGGAGAGGAAGTAATTATTGATAATGTTGAAAAAGCGCTCGAGAAAGTAATAAAAAAACATAAATGTAAAATTGTTGATTATACTGTTGCACCCAGGTTTATGCAGTCTGGAAAAAAAGGAAATCATGATTGGATTATTGAGTTCTCTAAAGATCCAAAAAATATGAAAGATTTTATGTTCGATTTAGATTTAAATATTCAAAACAACAATACCGACTATAAGGCCAAGAGATTTAAAAACATAACTTTAGATAAACCAGTTTTACACAATGCAAGGAAAAATTTATTTTATGATTGGCTAAAAAGTAAGAACAAAGTTGGTGGTCAAAACAAAATTCCTCGTTTGTCTAATGATAGAAAATTCTTCGATGAGTTATTAAATTTAAATTGAATTGACTATTTTCGCGTTACGCTTAAAATACACCAATTATGAAATCAATTTCTGAACTAAAATCCGATGCACTTTCTTCTTTGAATGAAAAATGGGGAATTTCTGTTGGCTGCACTCTCATATTTTTTGTAATTGGCATAGCATTAAGTTTAATTCCTTACATTGGAAATATTGCATCTACTCTAGTGTCTGGTGCTTTATCAGTTGGGCTATGCAATTTTTTTCTTTCAGTTTCTAAATCCGAAAATGTTGAAATAGATGATTTGTTTGTAGCATTTAAATCAAAAGATTTATTTCTTTCATCTTTAGTTGCTTATTTGCTTTCTCTTGCTATTATTATTCCAACAGTATTAATATTTGGTGCAATTTGGGTTGCTCTATTTTTAGGTGATATTGAAAATTTGGCTGAATTAATTTCACAAAGTACTTATGGTGATGGAACATCAGCGTTACCATACACCATGGATCCATCATTTTTAAACCCTTATTCATCTCCAATATTTGAGTCTGGAATTGTAACAGTTTTGTTATCATTATTTATAATTGTTTTGGTTCCATTGATTATAGTTAGTCTGATATTATCTCAGGTATTTTTTATTCTTGCAGATAAAAAAACAAATTCTGGTCTGGAAGCAATAAAAATGAGTTGGAATTTAATGAAGGATAAAAAAACTAAATTATTTCTTCTTCAATTAAGTTTTATTGGCTGGGCTATTTTATCAATACTTACTCTTTTTATTGGCTTTATTTTCCTACAACCTTACATATATACTACTCTCTCAAAATTTTATAAGGAACTAAATGATTAGTATAAAAGGGCTACACAAATCATATCAAATGGGGGCTAATTCACTTCATGTCCTTAAAGGAATTGATTTTGAAGTTGAAAAAGGTGAGCTTGTTGCTATTATGGGTTCATCTGGATCTGGAAAGTCTACTTTATTAAACATCATTGGGATGTTAGACAATTATGATAAGGGATCATACAAACTAGATAATGTAGTTATAAAAAATATGGATGAAACAAAAGCTGCTAACTACAGAAATAAGTTTCTTGGCTTTATTTTTCAATCCTTTAATTTAATTAATTATAAGACAGCTCATGAAAATGTCATTCTACCTCTTTATTATCAAGGTGTTAAAAGAAAGGAGAGAGAAACCAAAGCTTTAAAATACCTTGACGATGTAGGATTAAAAAATTGGGCAACTCATATGCCAAACGAATTATCTGGAGGCCAAAAACAAAGGGTAGCAATTGCTAGAGCTATGGTTTCAGAACCGAAGGTTTTATTAGCTGATGAGCTAACTGGTGCTTTAGATTCAAAAACATCCAAAGAGGTTATGGATCTTATTCAAACTATCAACAAGCAAGGTAAAACCATTCTAGTAGTTACTCATGAAGAGGATATTGCTCAAATGTGTAAAAGAATTGTCCGGCTCAAAGATGGAGTTATAGTTGAAGACAAAAAAATTAAACAAAAAAAGGCTATATAGAATGTTTAATAGAGACCGATGGATTGAAATTTTTGAAACTATAAAAAGTAATAAACTTCGAACTTTTTTAGCTGGTTTCACCGTTGCACTTGGAATATTAATTTTCGTTGTTTTATTTGGTCTTGGTAATGGTTTAGAAAATACATTTAATGAATATTTTACAGACACTAAATTCAACAATATATATATCAACGGAGGAAGAACATCAAAACCTTATGCTGGTTACGAATCAAATAGACTCATCGAACTAGATAATGAGGATTTAAATGACATATCTAATAAGTTTGATTTTTTTATTGAAGGATTAACTCCCAGAATTACAATTAGCGGAGAAGTTGGTTACAAATTAAAATCAAATAATTATACAATACGAGGAGTTGGACCTTCAAATCAAGATAGTGAAATGAATGTTGTGATGTTTGGAAGATATATTAATGAGTTAGATGTTTTAAATAATGAAAAAAATGTTGTTTTAGGTAGACTAGTTAAACAAGATCTTTTTGGAGATGAGGATGCCATTGGCAAATACGTTAGCGGAGGAGGAAGATCTTGGAAAGTTGTTGGTGTTTATCAAGATGATGGAGGAGATAATGAAGAAAGAATTATCTATACAGCATATACTACTCTTCAAAAGATCTTAAAGAATACAGATAAGGTGAATTCAATTATTCTATCATATAAACCATCAATTGGGTATGATGGTGCACTTGAGCTTGAAAAAAAATTGAAATCCTTTCTTAAAAATAAAAAGAAAGTAGATCCATCTGATCCTAGGGGATTAAGACTAAGAAGCGCAGCAAAAGACATGAAAGATAATCAAGATTTTTCTATGGCTTTGAATTATATCATAATCTTTGTTGGAATAGGAACTCTACTAGCTGGAATAATTGGAATATCAAATATTATGGTTTTTGTAATTAAAGAAAGAACCAAAGAATTTGGAATTAGAAAAGCTGTTGGTGCAACACCATCATCAATAGTTTGGATGGTATTACAAGAATCTATTTTTATAACAACAATTTCAGGTTACATTGGATTATTCATTGGGGTAGGCTTTTTATCAGCTCTTGGCGATACATTAAAAGAAGAATTTTACATTACAGATCCTTATGTAGATTTGAATACAGCAATCTTAGCAACTGTAATGTTAATTGTTTTCGGTGCAATTGCAGGTTATATTCCTGCTAAAAGAGCCTCAAAAATCAAACCTATTCTAGCTTTAAATGATAAGTAAATGAAAGAGTTATTTTCAAAAGATACATGGCAAGAAATTTTTGGATCTATTCAAAAAAATAGAACAAGAACAATTATTACTATGATTGGTGTACTTTGGGGAATATTCATTTATATAACTTTAGCAGGAGCTGCAAAAGGACTTGACAATGGTTTTGAAAAAGCCTTTGCATCCATTTCATCGAATAGTTTATTTGTTTGGGGACAATATACTTCTCTCCCCTACGCTGGATATAAAGCAAGACGTGGTATTCAATTAAAAACAACAGATGTTTCTATTATTAAAAAGAGAGTTCCCCAAATTGAATTTATCGCCCCAAGAAATGTTAGAGGAGTTTTTGGATCTGCAGGTGGTAATGTAGTTAGAAAGTCTAAATCTGGAACTTATGCTGTATATGGTGAATATCCAGAATACATAAAGATTGCCACAACAAAAGTTTTTGATGGAGGAAGATTTATTAATGAAACTGACATGAATGATAGTAGAAAAGTTTGTGTTATTGGTGAACGAACTGTTGAGGAATTATTTGAAGAAGATGAAAACCCAATTGGGGAATATATATCAATTAACAACATCTCCTTTAAAGTCATCGGAGTTCATAAGTTTGTTCAAGGGGGAGGTTTTGGTGATGATGGTGACATATATATTCCATTTGTAACATTTAAAGATTTATTTAATACTGGAGAAGATGTAGGTTTTTTCATGATGTCAGCATATGATGATAGTGATGTTGTTCAAGTTGAAAAGGAAGTGAAAACTGTATTAAAAGACATTAAAGATATAAATCCAAAAGATGATGAGGCATTAGGTTCATTTAACTTGGGAAAAGTTTTTAGAGACACAGTGAATTTTGTTGATGGTTTATCATTTCTTTCTCTAATAGTTGGAATTGCAACAATACTTGCTGGTGTTATTGGCATTGGGAATATTTTATTAATATCTGTAAAAGAAAGAACAAAAGAAATTGGAATTAGAAGAGCATTAGGTGCAACTCCTAAGCAGATAAGAAATCAAATAATTACAGAATCTGTTTTCTTAACAATTTTATCTGGAATAATTGGAATTATTTTAGGAACATTGATCCTCTATGGCATTAATGTCGCAACTGAGGATTTATCAGATTTTCCTTATACAAATCCAACCGTTCCACTAAAGTTTATTTTTGGAGCATTAGCTCTTATGATAATATTAGGAACATTAATTGGAATGCTACCTGCTCAAAAAGCTGTTAGTATAAAACCAATTGATGCTCTAAGAGAAGAATAATAATTTAAATTTATAATATGAAATATTTAAAATATTTTGGAATAGGCGCAATCATACTAGGATTTTTATTTTCTATGGCCTATTATATCAAAACGAATAGTAGATCTGCTATTACATATGAAACCTCTAAACTATCAAAACAGACGATTGAGGAAAAAATTGTTGCAACAGGAAGTGTTGTTCCAGAGGATGAAGTTAATATTGTTCCACAAATCAGTGGAATTATAGATGAAATTTTTGTGGAAGAGGGAGATGAGGTAGTTGCTGGTGATTTATTAGCAAAGATTAAAGTAGTTCCAAATGAACAATCACTTAACAGCGCAGAGGGAAGAGTAAAAACAGCAAGAATCGTTTTAAATAATTCTACAAAAGAATTTGAAAGAAATAAAAAGTTGTTTGATAAAGGAGTAATATCAGAACAAGATTTTAATTCAGTTGAACTAAGGTATAATCAAGATCAACAAAATTTAGAAAATGCTCTTTCAGATTTGCAAATTATCAGACTTGGATCTGTTGGAGGATCTGCACTTACTAATACGAATGTTAGATCTACCGTCTCAGGTACAGTATTACAAGTTCCAGTTAAAGAAGGTGACCAAGCAATAGAAGCGAATACATTTAATCCAGGAACGACTATAGCAACAGTAGCTGACTTGAATAAAATGATATTTGAAGGTAGAGTTGATGAGGGTGAGGTTGGTAAATTAGAAATTGGAATGGATCTTAAAATTTCATTGGGTGCAATTGAAGAGAAAGAATACGATGCAAAATTAACACTTATAGCACCTAAAGGTATTGAAGTTGCTGGTGCTATTCAGTTTAAAATTGAAGGTGAAGTATTTTTAGATGATGAATATGTTGTTAGAGCTGGATATAGTGCTAATGCAACAATTATTACTGATGTAAAAAAAGATATATTGTCAATTAATGAATCATTATTACAATTTGATAATTCAACAAAAAAACCTTTTGTCGAAGTCCAAATATCAGGTCAAAAGTTTGAGAGAAAGGATATTGAACTTGGTATTTCTGATGGAGTCTATGCTGAAGTCCTAGGTGGTGTTTCTGAAAGTGATAATATAAAGATTTGGAATAAAACTGAACCACTAAAAAGAGGTGATGTTGGGGAACAAGAATATAAATACGATAACTAATTATGAAGAATATATTTATTCTAATATTAACCTTATTTTTTTCATTTTCATATGCTCAGGATAAATGGACACTTGAAATGAGTGTTAAAAGAGCTATTGATGAAAATATTTCAATAAAACAGTCTGAACTCGATTATATTGACTCAGAAATAAATAGAAAAAATGCGGTTGGTAATTTTATCCCGAACATTAATATTGGAAGTTCTCACTCTTGGAATGTCGGACTAAACCAAAATATAACAACTGGTCTACTCGAGAATATTACAACACAATTCTCATCAATGAATTTGAACCTTGGTGTTGATATTTACAATGGGTTGAAAAATATAAAACAGTTGCATTTGGCAAACTTGAGAATTCTTTCAAGCCAATATCAATTAGCTGATATGAAAGAAAATATATCACTACTAGTTGCGAATTCATATTTACAGATATTATTCAATAAAGAGTTCATTAAAATTCAAGAGTCACAATTAGAAATCTCAAAAAGTGAAGTTGAAAGAGCAAGAGAATTAGTTAGTAATGGCGTTATCCCAAAAGGCGATTTGTTTGAATTTGAAGCTAATCTAGCTAGCGTAGAAAAAACTTTAATTGATGCTCAAAATAACTATACTCTTTCAAAAATTGCTCTTGCTCAACTTTTATTATTAGATGATTATACCAGTTTTGAGATCGCTGATGAAGAGTATGACTTAGAAATATCAAGTATTTTGGATAAATCACCACAAGAAATTTTTGCTGTGGCTGTTAGTAACCGAAATGAAATAAAGCTTTTTGAAACAAATCTTGAAATTGCAAAAAAGAATTTAGAATTTAACAGAAGTCTTCTGCAACCTAGGCTTTCAGCATTTTATTCATATAGTACTCGAATTGCATATAGCGATAGGCTAATTGGCACAGGTGAATTTCAAAATGTTCCTATTGGATTTGTCGAAAATACAAATCAAAGAGTTTTAACTCCTGTGCAATCGACTAAGGTTGTTGGTGCTAAATCGTTCAGCGAGCAATTTGACAACAATGCAGGACAAAATTTTGGACTAAGTCTTTCTATTCCAATTCTCAACAATTTTTCTGTAAAATCAAATGTTAATAGAAGTAAGGTTAACATCTTAAGAAATGAAAATCAATTACTACAAAAGAAATTAGATTTAGAAAACACAATAAATCAAGCTCATAATGATGCGAAAGGTGCATTAAAAGCATATGCTGCATCAAAAAAATCTCTAGAGTCAAGAGAACTTTCATATGAGTATGCAAGAGAAAAGTTTGAGCTAGGTGCAATGAATTCCTTTGATTTTACTCAGGTAAAGCAAAGATTTGAATCAGCACAATCAGATATGATTACAAGTAAATTTGATTTGATATTTAAAATTAAAGTTCTTGAATTTTATTTTGGCGTCCCCCTTTCAATTGACTAATAATTAAATGTCTTATATACTTAATCTTGAAACTTCCACTACAAATTGTTCTGTTTCATTATCTTTTGAAAATGATTTGGTTGATTGCATAGAACAAGATTCTTTAAATTATTCCCACTCAGAGAATCTTCATATTTTTATAAAAGAATTATTAAATAAAAATAATACTAAATTCAATCATTTAAGCGCAATTTCAGTAAGTAGAGGACCAGGGTCTTACACAGGTTTAAGAATTGGATTATCTGCTGCGAAAGGCTTATGTTATGGGCTAGATATCCCCTTAATCTCTATTTCATCATTAAAAATATTAGCTAACTCGATAAAATATGATGGATTTATTGTATCAACAATGGATGCTCGAAGAGATGAAGTTTATTCATGTATATATGACTCAAATCTAAATGTGATCGGGGAAGAAAAACCTGAAATAATCAATCATGAATCATTTATAGATATTTCAAAAAATAATAAATTATTGTTTATAGGTGATGGTCAATTTAAATGCAAAGAATTAATTAATACTAATGATAATTTTTCTTTTGAAAGTTCAATTTTAAGACCTACGTCTAAAAATATGATTGATTTAGCTTTTGGTAAATTTAAGAATAATGATTTTGAAGATTTAGCTTATTTTGAACCTAAATATCTTAAAGAATTTAGAACAAATTAACATTACCCATTAATTGCGATAACATTTGAAATTTTCCCCGGTAGATAATCTTTTAGCATTGATTCGATTCCATTTTTTAAAGTAAATGTAGATGAAGGGCATCCACTACATGCGCCTTGTAAAATAACTTTAACCTCTTTACTATTACTGTCATAAGATTGAAAAAGAATATTACCTCCATCAGATGCAACAGCTGGTTTTATTTGATCATCAATTAATTTTGCTATTTCTTTGGATATTTCATCCATATTTTCATAATTGATGGATTCATTTTTATCATTTTCTATATCAAATTTTGAATCTATAATTTCATTACCATCTCTGATGTATGAAAGAATAAATTCTCTAATTTCCATTATGTGGTTATCCCAAGAATTTTCCTTTTTAATCGTAATTGAAATAAAATTAAAATCAATATATAATTCACTAATAAAATCGTGATTAAATAATGCTTTAGCAATACTACAGTTTTGTGCACTTTCAATTGATTTAAACTCATGAGAAGTATTAACTAATCTTTTATTAGCAACAAATTTAATCACACTTGGATTAGGTGTATTTTCAGCATAAATTGTAATTGGATTAGATGGTTTAAAAATTAATCCGCCACCATTTAAAAAATTTTCAATTTGCTCTTTGACCTCATCTTGGACATCAACCCAATCCAAAAAATCTAACTTTTCTATTAATATTAAATGTTTATCAAGAGTAATAGATTTTATAAAAGGCAAGAAAAACAAATTCTTTATTAAAGGGAATTGCTCTGCTTTCGAATCATCATTGAAAACAATTCTTTCTTGAAAGATTTCTAAATCACTTGATAGAACAAGTAGATTTTTATCCTCACTTTCTAAAATTTCAAAATTAAATTTCACGATTCAAAATTAAATATTTCATACTTATTTTCTAAAATTTTATTTATAGTTGAATTATCCGGGGAGGAATTAAAAAAAGTATGATTTGAGTTATTAGAAGTTCTAGAATTAATCAGTTTATTGATTTCTAATATATTTTTTAATTGTAAGGCTACGGCTTCATTACAATCAATAACATTAATGTCTTTAACAATTTTCTTAATAAGAGGTTTAATAAAAGGGTAATGAGTACAACCTAAAACAATTTGATCAACTCCAAAATCAATCATTGGTTTTAGATATTTTATAAGTAAGTTATTCAGAACACGACCATCAAATATTCCTTTCTCTATAAGCTCTACTAATCCATCCCCATCCTTTTTAATTAACTCAACTTCGTCTAAATAGCTAGTTGATGTTTGTGAAAACAAAGTGCTAGACAGAGTCCCTTTTGTTGCCAAAATACCGATTTTCCCACTTACAGAATTTAATGCTGCAGGTTTGATCGCTGGCTCGATACCAATGAATGGTACATCAAAATTTTCTCTAAGAAGAGAAATTGAATTTGTAGTGGCAGTATTGCAAGCAACTACAATTGTTTTACAACCTTTACTTATCAAAAATTCGGTGTTTTTAATACAAATTTCATTTAAATATTCTATCGGTTTATTACCATAAGGGCAGTTTCTAGAATCAGATAAGTAAACTGTATTCTCACTTGGAAGAATTTCATTTACTGTCATCCAAAGAGATATCCCACCAATACCAGAATCAAAAAAGCCTACCGGAGAAGAGCTCATAAAAAAAACTATCCCTAAAAATAAGGATAGTTTTTTAAAAATAATTTCTCTTATATATTTTAAAAACCTAATTCAGTTTTTACTTCAGCCATGAGGTCTTTTCCCTCAAACAAAATAAGTGCTCCACCAGGTGTAGCATCAATTACATAATCAAAACCTTGAGCTTTTGCAACCTTTTGAATTGCTGTTCTAGCTTTCTCAATCAACGGTCTTAATAAATCTTGCTGCTTTTGTTGAATATCCTGAGCTGCTGTCTGCTGATATTGCTGAATATTTTGCTCCATACCCTGTAATTCCTTTTGACGAGCTTGATTAGTTACTTCAGTTTGATTTTGAGCATCTGCTGAATATGTTTGTAACTTAGTTTGATATTCTTTCATAGAAGCTTCAATTTCAGTTTGATAAGTCTTTTGTAGTTTCTCAATTTGAGCCTGTGCTTCTTTAACTTCAGGCATTTGACTAATTAGTGATTGAGAGTCTATATGAGCAACTTTACTTTGGGTAAAGCCTAAACTACAAACTGATAGGAAAAATACAAATGTTAATGATTTTAAATAATTCATACTATTTACTTTTTAAGTTATTTCTTTTAATTCTTAATAAACTGTCTCTTTTTATTTTTCTTAATTCTTTTAATTTTGAGATAGAATCTCTTCTGCTTTGAATTTTTTCTTCAAGAGCCTTCTTCCTTTCATCTTCAAAGGTAATTTGAAGGTTTTCTATCTTTTCCTGTCTTAAAATGCTTTTTAAAACTAGCTCGCTAATATCGTATTTTTTTTCCGAATATAGCATAATTATAGCTGATGATTTGTCAAAAATAAAATCAAATTTATTTTTTTCAGCGATTTTCTGAACGATTGCAAGTACCTCATCCTGAATTGGTTGAATAAGAATTTTCTCTTGAATTAACCAATCCCCTTCAGGTCCGAAACGTTTTTGAATATATTGATTAAGTTGTTTTTCATCAAAATCAATTTCATCCTTAAGATTTTGATATATTTCATCAGGGATTAATGGCTTTTTGATTTCTAACTCTTCATTTGCAACCTTTATGGATAATTTTCTGGATTCAATCTCTTTTCTCCATAGATCAAGCTTAATATTATACTCTTCATTAGCAGTATTATAATCATCTAAATTGGAAAGAATATAATCCATGTTGATATAACCAACTCTAAGCTGTTTCTGTGAAAAAATATCTGAAACAAATAGTAAAATAGATACTAGAAAAAATATAGTTTTATTATTTAGGTAAAACATAGTTTAAATACTAAAACTGTTGACCAATAACAAAGTGAGTTTCCCAACCATTAGGCTCTAAGTTGAATTCATTGACAGAGTCAAGTCCATATCCAAAGTCAATTCCTAAAAGTCCAAAAGCAGGCATAAAAATCCTAAGTCCTAATCCAACGGATCTCTTTCCGTTAAAAGGGTTAAATTCTCTAAAATTGTCATAACCTTGTCCTGTTTCCAGAAACGTCAAACCAAATATAGAAGCAGCAGGCTTTAGTGTAATTGGGTACCTTAGTTCCAAGGAGAACCTATTATATATAGTGGAACCGTCCTGACTGGACAAACTCTGGTTAGGATAACCTCTTAGAGAAATTGTTTCTCTACCATCCATAGCATACTGAGACATACCATCACCCCCTAAAAAGAATCTGTCAAAAGGTATCACACCTCGATCATTATTAAATGCTCCTAAAAATCCAAATTCTGTATGGGTTCGAAGAACTAACTTATCAAATAATCTTGTATACCATGAGCCTTTAAATTTGATTTTATAAAATTCAAGCCATTTGAATTTTTCTTGTTCAATTTTTGCAGGATCTGGATTTCCATCATCATCTTGAAATTTTTCTAAATCTCCCAAATTAGCATAGTCTATACCGTTCCATAGTGAATATGGCAAAGAAAACCTTGCACTTAAAACAAATTCTGATCCACCAAGAGGGAAAATTGGATTTGTGAAAGTATTATTTCTTGATAAAGCTACTGTATAGGATAAATTATTTGAGCTACCATCTCCAAATGGAAATAATCCAGTGTAATAGTTATTTAAATTATAATACTGATAAGCCAAAGATTGGGATAATGTGAAGTAATCATCAGGAATTCTTAATCTTTTAGCCAAACCTACACTAGCTCCCGTAATTTCAAATGAAGCACTTTTATCGACTCTTCCTGTAAAATAATTATATCTATATTGTTTGGTATGGGAAAAGGATGTTGAAAATTGAACAGGCTGAATACCGCCAAACCATGGATCTGATAAAGAAGCACTATAAACCCTGTAGAATCGATTAGCTTGTAATCTCAATGAAACAGCTTGACCATCTCCTCTTGGGACAGGCTTCCAAGCTTTTGGATCTTTCATACCTTTTAATGAAAAATTATTAAATGAAAGTCCAATAGTACCAATAAAACCTCCACCACCATAACCACCTTGTAGTTCAACTTGACTAGCACCTTTAGGAACTAATCCATACTCAATATCTACAGTTCCATTATTTGGGTCTACATTTTTGAAATCAGGGCTTATCTGTTCAGGATCAAAAAATCCTAACTGACCTAATTCTCTAACAGTTCTTACAACTTTATCTTTACTGTAAAGTTCACCAGGTTTAGTTCGTAACTCTCTGTAAATGACATTATCATTCGTAACAGTATTTCCAACTACAGAAATTTTATTGAAAAAAGCGGGTTTACCTTCAGTTATTCTTATTTCAAAATCTATAGTATCATTTTCAGCAGCAATCTCGACTGCATTTACATTGGAAAAAAGATATCCATTATTTTGATAAAGATTGGTTAAATCTTCTCCATCAGGTTTTGAGTTATCTGATATTCTTTTTTTAAGTAAAATACCATTGTAAGTATCACCTTTAAATAAACCTAAAACACGAGATAATTGTTCATTTGAATAAACTGAATTACCCAAAAATTTTATATCTCCAAAATAATACTTATTTCCTTCAGCTAATTCAATATCCAAATCAATTAGATTTCCATCAATCTTAACAGTGTCAAGCAGAATTCGAGCATCTCGATAGCCTTTTTCCTTATAAAAATCAATTATTGATGTAAGATCTTCCTCATAATCCTTCTCTATGTACTTAGATTTTTTCCAAAATCTTCCTAAAAGTTTAGATTTGGTATTTTTCATCTGCTTTTTAAGCTTCTTGCTCTTGAACAAATCATTTCCTGTAAAATTTATGCTATTGATTTTTACTCTTTCCCCTAAGTCGATATTGATAACCATCCTTTCACTATTTAAGCCTAATGTATCAGGGATAGTATTTATATTAACTTTAGTATTTAAAAATCCATTTTTTCTATACTTATTTATAATATAATTCTTGGTTGTTTCAATAAAGTTCTCTGTAATTTTTTGTCCTTTCTTAATTTCAATATCTGTCTCAATTGTTTCGGTTTTGGACTTTCTTAAACCAGTAATTTTATAATCCGAAAGGGAAGGCAATTCCACAATATTTATTTCAATACTTGCCTTATCACCATCAATTTTTGTGACATAAAAATTAATATCACTAAATAATTCTAATTTCCAAAGCTTATTAATTACCTGACTAATTTCTTCACCAGGTATTCTAATACTTTGACCTGTAAAAAGTCCTGTATAGGTAACGACTGTTTGCTCATTAAATGTTTTAAGTCCAGTGACATTTATTTCGTCCAACACGTAAAAGTTTCCTTTGACAAAATCACTTTCCTGAGAGAAAGATAATTTTGAGTTAACTAATAAAAAGACTAAAAATAAGCCTGTTATTATTTTAATTTTAAACTTTTCCAAATCTTCTTGCTCTATTTTGATACTCAATTACTGCTTCATAAAAGTGTTTTTTCTTAAAATCTGGCCATAAAAGATCTAGAAAAAACAATTCTGCGTAAGAAATTTGCCATAATAAGAAATTACTTACTCTTATTTCTCCACCTGTTCTTATCAATAAATCAACATTATCTAAATTTCGAGTGTAAAGATGGTCATTTATTATGTTTTCATCAATATTTTCAAGAGAAATTATGTTTTTTTTAACTTTATTTGAAATTGATTTTACTGCCTCAATAATTTCTTGCTTAGAACCATAACTTATTGCCAAATTTAATTTAAGTCCAGTATTCTTACTTGTTTGATCTACTGCCTCAATTAATCTTTTTTTAGTTTTTTCTGGAAGTAAATCTTTTTGCCCAATCACACTCAGTCTAATATTATTTTTATTTAAATTTTCCAATTCTTTATCTATAGAGCTAAATAATAAATGCATTAAAGCCTTAACTTCCGTTTCAGGTCTTTTCCAATTTTCCATTGAAAAGACATATAAAGTCAGATTTTTAACTCCTAAATCAATTGATGCCTCAATTGTATCTCTAACCGAACTTACCCCTTTGTTATGACCAAAAAATCTTTCCTTACCAATCTTTTTTGCCCATCTACCATTACCATCCATTATCACAGCAACATGATTAGGAATTTTAAATTTATTAATCTTTTTCGATAAACTATCTGGTACAATCGCAGTCATAATTTCCAAATAAATATGTTAATGTAATTCCAGTATAGACATACCAATCCTGACTTAAATTACTTCCAAAAGGCCTTTGTGAATATAAGCTACTATCATTAAATTTGGGGTAACTTCCATCTAAATTTTCAGTAAAACTATGCTTTGCAGAAATCTCAAGTCCAACTACAACTGAATTTAGAGGTTTCATTTTTATACCAACAGTTATTGGCAAAGCCAAATCATTATCCTTCCCATATGCTTGAGCCTCATTTATTCCAATAGGATAATGTAGAGCATTGTATCTAATTAAGGATAGGCCAGTGTGAATATAGGGTGTAAATTCAAAATTATATGATGAGGTTTCAAATTCTAAAAAATTGAAATCTAATCCAAGATGAAACTCTTGAATTTTATTCTTAAAATATTTGCCTCTTTGTAACCTATAATCTGCTGATCCCTCCCAAAAATCACTAGATTGAATTTCAGCAATGTTGAAACCAGCTTTTATTGCAAACCTATTAGACAAATTTTTTCTGTAAAATATACCTATTACTCCACTGGAGATATTTTCTTTATCCCCGCTTATATTATCATTTGAAAAAGGGTTTATATATATCGTAGGTCCGACATCACCAATATAATTTGTTCCTCCTAAAAAAAATCCAATTTCATTATCTTGAGATTTTAATTCATTCGAAAATAATATTATAAACAAAAGAATATATGTATAAATTTTATTATTCAAACTAATTTCTTTTATCCTTACCCCAAAGCAATTTTTCTTTCAAAGATTCATAAAAACTATTATTTGAAAAATGTGCAATTTTAAAATTAAATTCTGCCTTTTCAATTTTAATTATAGTATTGTTTTCAATTGTAAAAATTTTCGAGTCAATGGAAAGTAAATGATTTTTTTCTCGTCCCGAGACACTTAATTCAATTTTTGTAGTTTCTGATATTACAAGTGGTCTCACATTTAAATTATGTGGAGAAATTGGAGTTAAAACGAATGAACCACTAGTTGGTGAAATTACTGGGCCTCCACAACTTAGGGAATATCCAGTTGATCCAGTTGGTGTTGAAACAATTAATCCATCAGCCCAGTATGTATTTAAATGATTTCCATCTAAACTAGTTTTAATATTAATCATAGATGTTGTATCCTTTCTAACAACACTTACTTCATTTAAAGCATACGGAAAAACAGAATCATTAATACCAATTTCATTAGAATTAACTTTTATAAGTGTTCTATTTTCTACATTAAAATCTTTGTGAAATATTTTACTAATTGAATCGTTAATGTCTTCTTTTTTACTTGTAGCTAGAAACCCTAGGTTTCCTGTATTTATACCCATTACTGGAATATCAAGTTCTCTTATAAACTCTATACATCTAAGAAAGGTTCCATCACCTCCAATGCTAACCATAATATCAATTGAAGAATCCAAGTCATTTGATGTTTCAAAGGGCACTAGGTTTAAATTCTCTGAGTTTTCTATAACATCCAAGATATTTTTTTCAATAAAAAACTTGGAGTGTTTAGCATGATTCGACAAAAAAAAAGAATTAATTACATTTTTTGTTGAATCATTAATTTCACGAGAGAATAAAGCAATTACCATATGAAAAGATTATTATTGCAAATTAACTAAAAATTATACACAAGACCTTCTTAAACTTTGTATTTTTACCAGGCAAATTATGACAAAATTAAGTGTCAATATCAATAAAATAGCAACCCTAAGGAATTCGAGAGGAGGGAATCATCCTGATTTAATTAAAATGGCAAAGGATATACAAAATTTTGGAGCAAGTGGTATAACTATTCATCCAAGACCAGATGAAAGGCATATAAGGTATCAAGATGCAATAGATCTTAAAGAGGTTGTATTTACTGAGCTTAATATTGAGGGTAATCCAATTGATAAATTCATAGATCTTGTCCTTAGGGTAAAACCTTATCAAGTTACTTTAGTGCCTGATGCTGAGGATGCGTTGACATCCAATGCTGGTTGGGATACCAAAAAAAATCATGAATATCTTAAAAGTATTATTGAAGTTTTTAAAAGAGATAATATCAAAACCTCAATATTTGTTGATCCAAACTTAGAGTCAGTTGAATATGCAAAAAAAACCAATTGCGATGCAATAGAATTATATACAGAGTTGTATGCAAAAAACTATAAAGAAAAAAAAGCTGAAACTATGAAACTTTACACTGATTGTTCAATGCTTGCGAATGACTTAGGTTTGATGGTTAATGCTGGTCATGATCTGAATTTAGAAAATATTAAATATTTTTCTCAAAATATGCCTTTTCTCAATGAGGTATCAATTGGTCACGCCTTAATTAGTGAATCTATTTATTTAGGCATTGAAAATGTAATCAACTTATATATAAATAAATTAAGTTGATGATTCTACATAGTAAAGTATTAGGCTCAAGCAAAAATAAAATTATAATACTTCATGGCTTTTTAGGCTCTCTTGATAACTGGATTACCTTTTCTAAAAAAATTTCAGAAAATAATTTTGAAGTTCACTTACTTGACCAAAGAAATCATGGAAAAAGCTTTCATTCTGATGAATTTAGTTATGAATTAATGGTTAAAGATCTACATGAATACATATCTAAATTTAACATTAATAGTGTATCAATAATTGGTCATTCAATGGGTGGCAAAACTGCAATGTTATTTAGTTTAATTTATCCTGATTTAGTAGAAAAACTTATCGTTGTTGATATACTTCCAGTTAGTTATAATAAAAGTTATGATTTAATTTTTGATTCATTATTAAATATAAATCTTAAACAAATTAAATCAAGAAATGAGTTTAATTTACATTTAAAAAAATATTTTGATGATGATGGATTTATTTTGTTTTTATCAAAAAATTTAAAGAGGTCATTTGATGGAAGTTTTGAATATAAATCCAATATTAAGGTTTTACAAAAAACATATTCAAATGTTACTTCATCTATATATTTTCATAAGGGATACAGAAAGGAGGTTCTATTTATTAAAGGTGAAAATTCAGATTACATAGACTCTGAAAATTTAAAAATTACATCTAAAATTTTTCCATATTATAAGCTAACTGAAATCAAAAATGCTGGACATTGGATTCACCATGAAAATCCAGATGATTTTTTTTCAATATGTATAAAATATTTATAAACTAAATTTGTTGCTGCAAACTTCAAAAAAGATTACTTTTGAGCGCTATTTTGACAAATGAATATCGATTTAAAAAAGAAAAATAAAGAATTGTCTGTAATCACTCTTGAAATTTCAAGTCAAGATTACAACGACAAAGTAGAATCCATCTTAAATGATTATAAAAAAAAGGCTAATGTTCCTGGATTTAGAAAAGGTTTTGTTCCATTAGGAATGATAAAAAAACAATATGAATTGCCTGTTAAAGTCGATGAAATAAACAAATTAGTTCAAAGTGAATTATCAAAGTATATTACAGATAATAATCTTTTAATTTTAGGAAATCCTATACCAAGCGAAAATGATAATATTGATTGGAAAAAAAACGATATAATATTAAATTTTGATGTGGCTCACAAACCATCCTTTAAATTAAATTATAAATTCAAAAAACCAATAACTCATTATCAAATACTTGCTGATGATTTAATGATAAAAAATCAAATTGAATCATATCAAAGTCAGTATGGTAAATTAATTTCTGTCTCAAAAATTGAAGATAATGTTAATGTTATTGGTAATTTTTTTTCAGAAGAATTAGATTTTAAAAAAGAGGCTAATTTTTTAGCATCTCAGCTTTCAAACACTACTTTCAAAAAATTTTTGAAACTAAAAGTTGGTCAGGAGATAAAAATAAATCCAAAGGAAGTTTTTGACGATAAAGATGATTTAAATAAAGTAACAGGTTTAGATGAAAATAGTTTAAATAATATTAATGAAATTAGTTTTAAGCTACAAGAATTAAATAAAAATCAAAAGGCGGAAACTAATGAAGATTTATTTAAAAAAGTTTATCCAAATGATTCAATAAAAAATTTAAAGGATTTTAAATCAAAAATTAAAACCGATATTGAAAAACAATTTATTAATCAATCTGATCAGAAATTTTTAAATGATGTTACTGAGGCAGTAATAGATTCCTCAAAAATAAATCTTCCAAAAGATTTTCTAAAAAGGCTAATGAAGCTCAATTCTAAGGAATCATTAAACGATGAAGAATTAGAGAAAGAGTACTTGAAATCAGAAAAAGGAATAAAGTATCAACTAATTGAAGAAAAAATAATCATTGAAAATGATATAAAAATTAATATAGATACCATAAAAGAATTTGCCACCAATATGATAAAAAATCAAATGGCTGCGTATGGGCAAAATAATCCTGATGAAAAGGAATTGAACTCAATACTTCAAAGAATTATGTCTAACCAAGATGAAGTTAAAAGGATAAGTAATCAAATTATCAGTGAAAAATTATTATTGATTTATAAGGAAAAAGTGAACAAAAAAATAAAAAAAGTTTCTTATGAAGAGTATATTGAAATAGCCTACAAGAAAAATAATTAACTTTATAACATGAATTATTCAGAAGAATTTAAAAAATATGCTACAAAACATCATGGTGTAAATTCCATGTATTATGACAAAATCATTAGTAGCATGACGCCTTACATTATTGAAGAAAGACAACTTAATGTTGCTCAAATGGATGTGTTTTCTAGGCTTATGATGGATAGAATAATTTTTTTAGGCACTGCAATTAATGACTCGGTTGCAAATATTATTCAAGCTCAATTATTATTCCTTGAAAGTACTGATAAAGAAAAAGATATACAGATTTACATCAATTCGCCTGGTGGATCTGTTTATGCTGGGCTTGGTATTTATGATACTATGCAATTTATTGGACCTAATGTTGCTACTATTTGTACTGGGATTGCCGCTTCAATGTCAGCGGTTCTTTTATGTGCTGGTGAAAAAGGTAAAAGATCTGGTTTGACTCATTCAAGAGTTATGATACATCAGCCTCTAGGTGGAGCTCAAGGCCAAGCATCAGATATTGAAATCACTGCAAGAGAGATTGGTAAATTAAAGAAAGAATTATATGAAATTATAGCTACTCATACTGGTCAGAAGTATGATAAGGTATATGAAGATTCTGACAGAGATTATTGGATGAAAGCACCGGAAGCTAAAAAGTATGGGATGATTGATGAAGTTCTCTCCAAAAAATAATTTAATAAATGTCTGAGGATAGATTATCGTGCTCATTTTGTGGATTAAATAAACTACAAACAAAAATACTAGTAGCAGGTCAAGATGCACATATTTGTGATCAATGTATAGAACAAGCCTTTTCTATTTTAAATCATCAAAATAAATCAAACGAATCTTCAATTAATATTGAAAAAAGCGAACTAATTAACCCCAAGGAAATAAAACAATATCTTGATGATTATGTGATTGGACAAGATTATTCTAAAAAAGTTATTTCTGTTTGTGTATACAATCATTACAAAAGGATCAATCAAAAAATAAGTGATGATAATATTGAAATTGAGAAAAGTAATGTTATAATGGTTGGACCTACGGGAACTGGAAAGACTCTTATAGCTAAAACTATTGCAAAAATGCTTGATGTTCCTTTAGCAATTGTTGATGCTACAGTTTTGACAGAAGCTGGCTACGTTGGTGAGGATGTAGAAAATATTTTAACAAGACTATTACAAGCGTCAGACTACAATATTGAAAAGGCTGAGAAGGGAATTATTTTTATTGATGAAATTGATAAGATTTCAAGAAAAAATGATAATCCTTCAATCACGAGAGACGTTTCTGGTGAAGGAGTTCAACAAGCTCTTTTGAAGTTAATGGAAGGTACAGTTGTAAATGTTCCACCAAAGGGTGGTAGAAAACACCCTGACCAAAACTTCATTAAATTAAATACTTCCAATATATTATTTATAGCTGGGGGAGCATTTGATGGAATTGAAAAAATAATTTCTAAAAGATTAAATATGAATGCCGTTGGATTTAAAAATTCTAAGCTAAAATCTGTCGTAGGGTCTAATCAAATAGTTAAAAATATTATTCCAAATGACTTAAAAGATTTTGGATTAATTCCTGAAATATTAGGAAGACTACCAATCCTAACATATATGCTTGATCTTGATTCAAAAGATCTAAGACAAATTCTAACACAGCCAAAAAATGCACTCGTAAAACAGTATTTTAAATTATTTGAAATTGATGGAATTAATCTAACTTTTGATGATGATGCATTGGATTATATTGTTGAAAAAGCTTTAGAATTTAAATTAGGTGCAAGAGGACTTAGATCTATTTGTGAGTCAATATTGATTGATGATATGTTTAATTTACCTGGATCAAAAACAAAGATTTTACATGTCGACAAAAGCTACATAAAAAAGAAACTTGACGGCATCAACTTTTCTGGGCTTAAAGAAGCTTCATGAATCACGACTTTTTAGCCCTGTAGTATTTTCTATAAATAATAAAAATACTTAAACCTGCCAATATATATGGAATTGCAGCCAGGTAAGCTATACCCTCATTTAGGCTTTCAGCCACCTGTTGATCTGCACCTGACTCAAGTACAGCTTTACACATTGAACATTGTATACTGTAATAAATCATGAGTAATAAGGTGAAATCATTAAATATACAATAACACCAGTTACAGCAACATAAAGCCATACAGGAAATGTAACTTTAGCTATCTTTTTATGAGAAGCGAATTTTGATTGAAAAGCTCTTGAGTAACTCACCAAAACCATTGGAATTACAACTATAGACAATAAAATATGCGTAATTAAAATAAAGAAATAAATGTATGATACTAAGCCAGATCCACCAAATGGAGTAGGATCTGTTGTTATGTGATAAGCAATGTACATTACCAAGAAAGATAAAGAAAGTGCTATGCAAACCTTTATTAGATTTTCATGAATTTTTCTTTTACCATTTTTTATATAATAAACTGCTATAACCAGAAGTACTGCTGTTAATCCGTTAATAGTTGCATATATGGGAGGAAGAAAAGTTAATGGTTTTGCTATTGGTAAGTTATCCATTAGTATAACAGAGTCATAATTTGGGATACGCATGTCGAATACCAATTGATCATATTCCCATTTTGTAAATAAAAGTAACGCAACAACAACTGGTACCAAAATCGAAACTGCCCAAATTAATATGTCATAAATATTATTTTTACTAGCCATTCTTCAATAGTTTAATTATATCTTCTTTAATCATGTCAATACCCTGAACATCGCTCTGGTTTGATGTGATGCCCAAATAATAAACTATTGGGTTGCCATCTTTATCTGTTCTAGATCGAATATATCCATTCTTGTCAATTAGAGCAAAAAATCCTTGATGCTCGAAACCTCCTGCAATTGCAGGATTAACACCCGCAAATATATTAAATCCAGTATTTGATAATTCATAAACACTATCAATATTTCCGGTTAGGAAATGCCAATTTTTTGATTTTACTTCAAGTCTTTCTGAATATTCTTTTAAAACTTTTGGCGTATCGGTCAATGGATCTATCGTAAAAGATGCAATTCCAAAATCATCTCTATCTCCAAACTCTTCATCCAATATTTTCATATTTTGATTCATCTCAATACATATTAGAGGACATGATGTAAAAAAGAATTCTGCTACATATACTTTACCAGAAAAATCTTCGTTTCCAATATATATACTGTCCTGATTTAAAAATATAAAATCAGGAACTTTTCTGGACGTGCCATTCAAATTTATAAATGATAATTTAGAAGATTTATCAATAGATTGTGATCTTATCGAGTCAACTGTACTGTCAGTTGAGATTCTATTATAAATTTTGGGAATAAACCAATATCCAAATAAAATTATTATTATAATTAAACCTATATAGGATTTATTTTTCATAAGTCTTTTCTAGTTACTCCGTTCTTTTTCAGTGCTAGTCGATATTCAGCTAAAATAATTTTAACATCATCAACCATAAAGTTATTTATGTCAGCCACTGACCTTGAATCGTAACCAAATTTTATACCATTATCATCATTTCTGCCTCTCTGTGATAATTTTTTATCAATTATATAAACATATGGAGAGCCATAATTATAATCTAAATTGACATCGGTTGAGAGACTATTGAAGATATCAATTATTGAATCAGTCTCTAAAAAAAGAAAATTCCATTTTTCCATATTAGTGTTTGTTCCTGATTCTAATTTATTTTTTAAATCATTTGCTAAGTTTTCGGATCCAATTGGACATATTGCAACAAACTGAAAGTCATTAAATTGATAAAATCTTTTATATATTTTTTGATTTAAATTAAGTGCATCTCCTTGTCGATCACCAATATTGTTACCTAAGAAGAAAATAATAGAAATTTTATCCTCTAGTTTTATTTCACTGTAAGATGATGTGCTGGTAATATTATCTTTAAGAACTGGAAGCTTTGCAAAGTTATTTACTCCGGATGCAAAAAAAAGATAGGCAACTAGTGGGAGTACAAATAGTATTGTAAGTACTATGTATTTTTTCACAATAAAAAATTAAAAATTCCAGCTTACAAAGCCTTCATACATGATGTCATATATATAATTTCCCTCAACAAGAAAAATAAATGCTGCATAAGCAATAAGAAAAATGAGTGTTATAACCACGGAAACTTGTAAACCAAATTTTTCATCTCTCATATGCATAAAGTCCCATGTTATATAATATGCTTTAACTAAAGTTAAAATAACAAAAATCCAATTTATGAGTTTCATGGATAAGAAGTAATTCATCAAAATTTCAGGCTTTACAATTCCAAGTGCAACTTCAATAGCTGTAACAACGGATAAGAAAATCAAAACTCCCCAAATTTTTTGAACGTTTGATTTAAACTTTACTAAGCCTCTAAATATTTCTAATTTATGTTCAGTATTGTGTGCCATAATGAATTAAACTAAGTAAAAGAATGTGAATACAAAAACCCAAACTAAATCAACAAAATGCCAATAAAGTCCTACTTTTTCAACCATCTCATAGTGTCCTCTGCGTTCATAAGTTCCTAAAAGAACATTTATAAAAATAATTATATTAATAATTACACCAGAAAAAACATGGAAACCATGAAAGCCAGTAATAAAAAAGAAGAAATCAGCAAATAACCTGTTGCCATATTCATTTCTAATTAGATTTGCCCCTTGAACCACATAAACAGCTTGCATGACTTTTTCAATGGATTCTTCTCTGTTTAAGATTATCTTATGTCCCTTGTCATCTACTTTTTCAACTCTAACTAAAATTGATGGATCAGCCATGAAACCTTCAGTTACCTCTTCAACTGAATATTGATCTAGAGCTGGCTCGCTTCTAAACCACAAACCATTATTACTTTTATGCTGTTCTCTGTACTCAGGTTTATAGACAGCAAATTCATCAATTGAAACTCTTTTATTTGAAGAAGCATCGACAAACTGAATAATCATACCTCCCTTAGTTTCTAATGCGCCATATTCTCCTTTGATAAAGTTTTTCCATTCCCAAGCTTGAGAGCCAACAAATACAGCTCCTCCAATTATAGTTAGAAACATGTAAAAAACTACTCTATCTTTTTGATTGTTATGTCCAGCGTCAACAGCCAAAACCATTGTAACAGATGAAAAAATCAAAATAAATGTCATCAATGCAACATAATACATAGGTGCATCAACACCATGTAACCCAGGAAAGTGAGTAAATACCTCATCAGCTATAGGCCATGAGTCAATATGTTTAAATCTTGCAAAACCATAAGAAATTAAAAAACCTGTAAATGTTAAGGCATCTGATACTATGAAAAACCACATCATGAGTTTGCCATAGCTAGCATTTAGCGGTCTAGGTTCTGTTGTTAATTCAGGTTGAAGATCTGCGGAAGAAACAGTTGAACTCATTAACAAAAATCTTTTATCAAAGTTAAGTAAATTTTATCCAAAGAAATAGAAAAATAAAAACAAATACACCCATAAAATGTCCAAAAAATGCCAAAAGTATATACCAAGCTCAAAACCAAGCTTATTTGTCGTGTATTTGTTTTTAACTGTGTTATAAATTAAGACAGACAAAACAATTAATCCAGCAAGAAGATGTATACCATGTAGAAAGGTTAATACATAAATAAATGAGGTTGTAATAGTACTTTGAGCACCTGCAAAAAAATAACCCATTTCTATTAAACTCTTAAAAGAATAAAATTGTAAAAAACAAAAAATTATGCCAAGCAAAAATGTAGTTGTAAGCCATGTAATAACTTTATTTTTTGATTGATTTGTTTTTAAATAATAATATGAAATTTGAATTGTAAGACTACTAAGTACAATTATTAATGTGCTGTAAAAAAATAACTTTGGCAATTGGAAGTCTACAAGCCAATCTGGTCTTCCCTTGCTAACTAAGTAAGCACTTGTAAGTCCAGCAAATGTCATTGTTATACTTAATAATGCAAATAATAACATCATTTTTTTTGCCCTTACTTTGTTTGTATTTAGATTACTTTGACTCATATAAACTTATCAATAATATATACTAATTGAATTGAAGTTAGATAAAAAATTGTGAATAAAAACAGTCTTCTCGCAGATTCAGTATTCATTCTATTATATAAATTAACAGCAAACATCAACATTAATATTCCCAAAACTAGTACAATAATTGCTCCATAAATACTTAGGGATAAAGTACCTGTTAATCCAGAATAAGGGAATATTGAAATTATAATCATCCATATGACGTATAATATAATTTGTATAGCAGTTTTTTTGTCCTTCTTTCCAGTTGGCAGCATATTAAATCCAGCTTTTTTATAGTCATCATCCAGCATCCATCCCAATGCCCAAAAGTGAGGAAATTGCCAAAAAAATTGAATCATAAAAAGAGTGCCTGGTTCAATACCAAAACTATTTGTAGCTGCAACCCAACCTAACATAAATGGTATCGCACCGGGTATTGCACCCACAAATACGGACAAAGGAGTAATAGGTTTTAACGGTGTATAAATACATGTATATATAAAGACTGATACAGCAGCAAAAAATGCCGTTTTGTAATTGATTGTGTATAATATTGACAGTCCTGCAATAGTCAATAGAACAGAAATCCAAAAAGCGTTTGACGTTGATATTTCTTTTGTTGGAAGTGGCCTTGTTTTTGTTCTATCCATTAAAGCATCTTTATCCTTTTCAATTATCTGATTAAAAGAATTTGATGCTCCAACCATACAATAACCGCCAATAAGAAGAAGTAATATTTCAGAAAAATTGACTAGTTCTACTGCTAAAACATATCCAGCAAGGGTTGAGAAAACAACACTAAACGAAAGTCTCGCTTTAGTCAACGATAAGAAAACTTTGGATTTATTTAGAAACACAATAAAATAAAAGAATGTAAAATTAGTCTAAAAAAATCCCTGGGCAAATAATTATTGCAACTTAAATATGATAGGGATACTAAATGGAACTCTCACAGGTCTTCCTCTTTGTTTACCAGGTGTCATTTTTGGCAATTTACCAATAATTCTTGAGGCCTCTTTTTCTAAATTTTTATCTGGTCCTCTAGTTCTAATAGCAGTTATTGATCCATCTTTAGCTATAGTAAACTGGACAAAAACTCTTCCTTGTATACCCATCTCCTGAGCAATTTCAGGATATCTGAAATTTCTCGCGATATGTTTTTGTATTTGTTCTTGAAAACAAGACCTTCTTTGAGACTTTGGAACTCTTTCACATCCCGGATATAATGGAACATCTTCAATTATGGCAAAAGGGACATCTAAATCTAAATCTTCTTCAACTACTTCAACTTCTTCAACAATTTCTTCTTGATCAGTTTCAGTGGATTCGATTATTGTTTCTTCTATCTCTTCCTCATCCTCTACAACTTCAATTATTTCGGGGGCAGGTGGAGGTGGAGGTGGCGGGGGTGTTTTTAATTGCTCAGTAATAGGAATTTCTTCATCGTCATCATCATCAACATCTAATGCAATATACCCATAGCCATCATCATCATAGTTTTTATATTCAATTGCTTGCCAGGAAACAAATAAGACTATAAATAAACCAATGGAAAAGTAAAATGTACTTTTTTTATTTAAGTCAGCTTTTGGATTTTTTTTAGACCTCATTCTTCGCTAAAGTAATTTTTTTTTTATACAGTACAAAATAAATATTCCAAATATAACCCCTAAACTATTTGCTACTAAATCTCCTAAGTCAAAATATCTTCCAAAAGGAAGAATATGTTGGAAAATTTCTAAAACAAATCCAAAAAATATTGCAAATAATAGCAATTTGAAAGTTGAGTTGTAAAGATTCTTTGAGGCGAAAGACCATAAAATTGTCAATGAAAAATACATGATAAAGTGTACCAACTTATCAATTTCAAATAATTGAAATCTTGAAATACCAAGATCTGGAACAGGTATTAAAGAAAAAATTATCAGACATAAAGTATAGTAAACGGCAATTTTAGAAATATATCTTCTATCCAATCAAGTCCTTGTATTGATTATTATCAAGAAGCTCACTTATCTCATCAACATTAGATACCTCAACTTTGATTATCCATCCATCTTCGTAAGGTGAATCATTTATAGATTCTGGTGAATCTGAAAGATTTTCGTTAAACTCAATAATTTTTCCTGACATAGGTAAAAATAAATCCGACACTGTTTTAACAGCCTCAACTGTTCCAAAAACATCATCTTTATCTAATGTTTCATCTAATGTATCAACTTCAACATAAACAATATCTCCAAGTTCGCTTTGAGCAAAGTCTGTAATTCCCACTGTTGCGATATTGCCATCAAGTTTAATCCATTCATGATCTTTAGTATACTTTAAGTTTTCCTTTATATCCATTTTCCTAAATTATAACTTAAGTTAGATAAAAAAAAATAAATTTTTAATTTCCAAAACTATATCTTAAAGTAAACCCAGATCGAATATTTGTTTGAGGAAAAGCAGTTGAAATTTCATACTTAGAAAACAGATGATCATAGAAAAAAATTGTTGAAAAACTTTTACTTAATGCATAATCAGCACTAAGCTTGAGAGAAAAAATAGATTGCCCTGCAGAAACTTTATTATCATCAATTTCTAGGTTTCTAATTACAGTTATATTTTTTCTAAGGTTTAAATCAACTTTTGCATTTAAATCTCCTACAAAATTATTTCCATTTGAAGCTAAATTTGATCTTAGTCTCAAATTTTTAATCCTGTATCCCATCCCTAATGTGTACTCATTTCCCCATGATTCAGTAATTAAATTATTTGCTAAACTTAATGAAACTGCTCTATCTTTAATAACATCAAATATAATCCTTAAAGAATTTTTTAATTCAAAATCTAACCTTACAAGCGGATTAAATTGCTCAACTAAATTAATATTAGAAAAAATTATTTTATCAAAATAATTTCCTGAATTATCAATACCATTCTGTGTAAAATTCAAATTATAATTAAAATTATTAATTGTAAAATTCGATCTGTATCCGTGTTGAATAGAAACACGTGAGAAAACTTTATCAAAAAGCTTCTCTAGTCCGTCGTACTGTAATGTCCAATTTAATTTTGGATTGCTTGTAATTGGTGTTAACGAAACTCTTGAGACATCAATCCCTGTATATGCGGATAAGAACGAAGGAATCAAAACAGCCTGACTCTCTTTGCTAAAGCCAAGTGGGAAACCATCACTATCATAACTTACATTTCCTAGATTTTTTAAAGAAATAAGTCGATTTGCAATCTGAATCCTATTTTTCTTAAAATTTTCAAAGTCATTAGAAAATTCAACAGATCTATCTTTAAATGATGTTCTCAACATATTACTTGAAATAGAAAAATTTCCATAAAAACTACCATTGATTGCATTATAGTTATTTTCGATTATTGAATAATTTTCAGAGAAATTATTTGAATAAGTTCTATTGGCATTTAAATCAATTTTAAGATTTTTAAATAATTCTATTTCTGCAGATAAATCAAACTTTGAATTATATACTTTTTGAAACTGCTGATTGAAACTATTAAATGTTGTCAACCAACCATTTTTAGCAATCTCATACCTAATATCTTTTTGAGATCCAAATACAAAACCAAAAGACGGTTTTAATGTACCTAAAAATCCTATTGAGGGTATATATCCTGGCAAAACCTTACCTGAATTTTCACTGTAAGTTGTTCTGACTCTTTTTATTGAGGTTAGAAAATTAAATAAAAAGTTATTTTTTTGGAAATTTATCTGTCTGTAGAGTTTATCTAGATTTACAGCTAAATTCAATGTTTGGTTGTTTGAATTTTGAATAGTATTGACTCTACCCAATTTATTTCCAAACTGATCAGTAACATTATTTAATATATCTGAACCCCGCTGCCAATTAAAGTTTCCATTGTATGAATAATTTGCATCGATAAAATCTAAAAATGGGAAATTTGAAATAGGAAGATTATAATTAGCTGTAAAATTCTGATTATAGAAATTAGGCTCTCCAACGTTAAAAAACTTTTCAAATAATTCCAACCTATTTCTTTCAGTTGTATTTATTCCATCAGTGAAAGATGGTATTAAACTAGAGTTTGATGCATTATAATTTAAAATTAATGACTTTGAGAGGTTATGTGATATTGAAAGTAGCCAATCAAACATAAACTTAGATTGTGTAAATTCTGGTATAGGAATTTGATTTTCTGAGATTATACCTGAATAATTTATCTCTCTAAACTTTTGTTTAAACAAAGACCTGTTAAAATTCCCAGAAAAAGTTAAACTATTGGGCAATGGATTAAAATTAAATTCCTTTAACCACTTTAAATATTTTGAATCTTTATTTTCAAGAAATTTTTCAAAAGGATAAATATTTAGATTATTAAAATTATAGGAATATTGAGCATTAGCTATTACCATTTTTTTATTGGAATACTCCATTTCAAAATCTCTATAGTTATTTTCGGAATAAGTGTAGGATAGATTTATATTTTCAATATCATATAATTTAGGTTTTTTATCATTAGTTTTTCTTTTTGATAAACCAAGAATACTAAAGCTTTTAGAGTTAGAAACTAACCTAGATTGGTTTAGTACAGAATCTCTATTTTCTGTAATTTCAAGAATTTTGTCTAGATCTATATCATTGTAATATGAGTCGTATTTGGATTTTGTTAATTCTTGAGAATAGGTATAACTTAATGGAATTTGGAGTCCCCATTTTTCCGGGAAAAGCTGTCCTGCATTAACATTGCTTATGAAAGAATATTGGCTGTAATTTTCGTTGCTTGTTTCATTTGGTGATTTATCAACTGAACCAAAGCCATCTGTGGACATCCTTCCACTAAAAGCAACATTAGCAAAATCAGCAAGATTTGCATCAAAATTTGCTACTGCTGACCATCCCCCATTACCATCAATTTCCGAAAGTCTTAATTCATTGAACCACACTTCTCCAGAAAGATTATTTCCAATTTTTTCTGATGGATTTTTAAGTCCTAGTGTTATCGTTTTTATTCTTCCTAGCGATGGATTTCCTTTTATTGAAAATTTATATTTTTTTTGACCAGGCAGATTGCTGATTGGACTAAACTCATCAATCATATTTAAATCATTATCAAAATAAATTGCATCATTAAATTGAGTTCTTTTAGAGATTAATTTTAATTTAATTTCTAAAAACTTTTCCAAATTAAAATCAATTGAATTACTTTCAGGTTGCCAAACTTTTTCTGGACTATACCTATTGGATTGGCCCAAATTATATGAAGTTGGTTTTAATGGTACCTCAATTTGATAATAATTTTCATTAATGTCATTACCAAACCTTAAAAAAGCAACAAGTCTTTCGTCATATTTTTCATCAGCACCATCTCCAGGAAGTGGTGATTTTCCTTCGATAGATTCTGCATGTAAATACATTTTTATTTTTTTATAATTTCTGAGATCTAGATTTATGTTTTTATAAACTGCTCTTGAATCCTTTGGTTTTAAATCCTGAATTTTAAGAGATAAAGATTGCTCATTTTGTCTTATTATAGAATTATTATTTATAATCTCCTCTCTCTCAACTCCGGGCGGCAAGACATAGTTAACAGGAGACCTGTTTTCATTATCTAAAATGTTAACACTACCAATCTCAAAGTTTGTATCCCTATTAACTGAATTATCATTATTTAATGGTTGATTATATCTTTTCCAGTCAGTTTTTACTAAGTCTAAGGTCGCAAATCTAAGAGTAATTGGTTTAGAAAATCCTTTGACAGCTAACCTAATAAATCTTATTGTTTTTAAATCTGTTATTCCATTGATAGCATTGAAAAAACTACTATATCTAGTTCCCTCATAATATTCAGGAAATATGGGAATCTTAAACTGAATCCACCTTGATTTAGTAATAGATCCATTTGCAAGCTTTACATTTGAATTTTCCCTAATATCAGAAACAAATGGATGATTTTCCTTTGTGATATTTTTTAGTATAGGTAATTTATATTCAAAATAACTATCTACTCTATTCATAGTATTATCATTATTTACATCCTCAGTATCTGGAAGAGTAGTTGAACCTCTGTTATTAGAACTAACATCTGTAGGTGAATTACCCTGACTTCCATTATAGTTTTTGTACCTATTTAATATACCACCACTTCTTTTTAAATAATATTCATAATTATCACCCGATGGATCATTAGGGTTTCCATTACTATAATAAATTAATTCCTCTTCATCACCTAAACCATCATATCCTAAATCTTGTTCTTTTCTTTGATTTGGATTTGAATTAAATGCATAGACCAATGATTGACTAGTAGGTGTTTTACCCCAATTTGAAGTTTCAAATAAATCTGTTGGTTTAATTGGAAGTCCATTTTCATACTGTTTTTTCCCATCATTCAATATATCCTCTGAAATATTCCCTAAGTGAAAAACAATTTCGCCAATTTCAAATTCATTTGAATCATAATCCCCAAAATCATCAAGCATCCAAAACTGTATATATTCTACATTTGCTTTTTTAAAATTTGTGGTATTAATTGATTTAGTAACAGCGGCCCAATTATTTTTTTTATCAGATAAAAATTCATCAGTTGTATTATTATTGTATGGACCTTTTTCATCAGGATAATATGAAAGATCAAAAGTTGTTTGAGATCTCGATTCTCCCTGATACAAGTCTAATTCAGGAAAAATTTCATCTACATAAATTCTTCTAGTGCTATTTTTAGATACTTCATCAGATGAAATTTCACTTGGGCTTCTATATGAGTAGAAAATTGGATCAATACTATACCAAGATAATTTTGCTCTGTTATACCCAGATTTTAAATTATTTCTTCCAAAATCATAGCCTTTATATCCTACCGGTATACTCGCAAGTTTCCATGAATTAACATCTTTTAAATCAATTTTATTTTGAGTGCCTTCAAAGTCATCAATGTAAACGCTTGCTTCATTTTCATAACCTGAAGATCTTGGATTTGATGAAATTAAATATGCAAATTCGGTTCTTAATGAAATATTTGAAGATGCTTCTGTATTTATATTTGGTAAGATATTTACTAGCCTTGTTAAAACTGGTGCTTCAGAACTATAAACTGTATTGATTCCAAAAATTGTATTATTAACAGGTTCAATACCATAATTAGCTTTTCTACTTATCGATTTTTCACTTAAATTAATTAGAGAACCTCCAATTTTGAAATTTGGATTAAATTTATGTTCTACGTTGATTCCCGAAAATCTTCTTTTTTGTTGAGAATAAAATGAATTACTTTCAGATGATATTTCTATTGGTATATTTGAATTTCTTAAGGCTTCATTTAAAATCTGAACATCACCTGTTTGATAATTTACTATATAATCAATACCCTCTTGTAAAAGTCTACCACCAGCTGTGACAACCACTGAACCCTGTGGAATATTAAATTCTCCTGTTGATATTGATCCATTATCGTTAGAAGATTTGTATTTACCCTTTAAATTAAACTTATTTTTTTCAATAAACTTTTCAGCTGATGTTTTTCCCCTTGAGTAAAGTTCATGATAAACATATTTTTTTTGATTTTTATTATAAGTTGAAAAATCACTATAATCCTCAGAATTTGAATTTCTGAGTTTTTCAAAAAGAAATTCTCCAAAAGGCTCATTGGTGGGAAAAATTAAAAGTCCTTTATCTTTAATAATGGTAATTCCCTCAATTGCATCAAAGAAGCCATCACCTCCTTTTTGTATATTTTGATTAACATCAAGCTTATCCAAATCAAATAGATTTAATAACCTAATCTTTTCTAAATTTTCTGGCCATGATTCATTATCAATTGGTAAAATATAATTTAGCGAGGTGGGATCATTATAAAATATATTTAATTTAAAATCATCAGTATTTACTTGATATGACCCTAAATCATATATATTTTTCATCATGAGTTTAAAAACAGGTTGGCTAACATCATTCAAATTACTTTTTAACATTTTTAAAATTAATGCTGAATTAGAGGTCGTAAAGCTGGAATCTGTGGGGTCTGATGAGAACTCACCGACTTGGAAAACTTTTCCTTGATAAGTATACTGAAATGCTATACCAAGTATTTCATCATTGTTTAAAGATTGGTTAAGTGAAATAAATCCAAGCTTTTGATTAATTGTGTATTCACTTTCATTCAATTTACGAGCATTTTCTAATATCGTATAGTCTCTGCCCTCAAAAATTTGGTCAGAATACTGAGAAAATCCGCTATTTACAGTTGAGATGTTTCTAATATTGTCATTTAAAAAATTAAAATTAATTTGATTTGGATCAAATTTATTTAATGAGTTATCAGGATTATTATTAATATTATTAGAAGTAAAAAAATCATCGGCAAAATCATCAATTCTAGTAAAATTTGGATCAACTTCCGCTAAATCTTGCAATGCAACAACACTTCTAACATTATCTGTTTCATTTGTTTGATTAGTAATCCATATCTCAATCCTGGTGATATTAACTGGAGAATTTACATATGGATACGATTCTAAAAATTGATCAAAGTTTTTTCTAAAAAAATGAGATAAGAAAAAATGTCTATTGCTATCGTAATCTAGTGGAAAAAATGAGAATTCGTTAAAGGCTCCACTTGTATTGGCGGTAATTGTTGAGGACTGAGATCTTTGTTCAGAAATAACTGCATCAATTGTTGTTGCACCAAATTTCAATTGTGTCTTAAAACCAAACAGACTTTGAGCTCCATTAATCAATGATCCACTAATTGGCATGCTAACATTACCCAACTCAACTTTTTGAATAATATCATCTTCATCTGGTGTATAATCTAATTTTAATAAATTTTGAAAATCAAATGTTGATTGTGAGTCATAATTAGCATTTATATTTAACTTATTGCCAATCTTTCCATTTAAACTCAGTGATATTGCCTGATTAAAATCTAGATTTATATTGCTTTGATTTCTAACTGGAATGGATGGATTGTCTCTCTTTAAATATCTTGCACCAATATCAATACCAATAGAACCTTGAGGATTTAATTCAATTTCATTACCTCCAAATAAGGATTCAAAAAAATTTGAGTTTACATACAGATTAGGCAATAAATTTCTTTTTTCATCATCTCTATTTGGGTCTTGTAAAATTGATACTTGTTCATTAAAATAATTTTTAATGAAATTATTTTTAAATAAATTTCTGTACTCTTGCGGTGTTAATGTAATGGGGAGTTTATAGTCAATTTCCCCTATTTTACTTTGATAAATGTACAAATTTGATTCTTGGTCATATATATATTTAGAAACTACAGAACTAGGAATCTTTAATTTAAATTCTCCAATATAAACAGTATTATTTATTGTATCTAAACTTATTCTATTCTGACTGTAAGTTGTCAGAAATAGTGAAAAAAAAACAATAAAAAAAACTGCTCTAAATCGAACTACGCTATTTTTGAACAATAAATCCAAGAAATTATAATTTGTTTAAAGCCTTTTTTATTAAAGTCTCAACATTTATACCAGGATTTTCAGATATGATTTGTGATAAAATTTTACTAGTTTGTTTTTGAGAGTATCCTAGTACTTCTAAGGCAGAAGCCGCCTCTGTTGATTCATTACTCAGTGAAAAATGTTCATTATCAGATTCATCAAGCATCATAACTTTATCCTTAAGTTCAAGTATAACTCTTTGTGCAGTTTTAGTACCAATTCCTTTAATAGATTGTATAATTTGAACACTATCACTCATTATTGCAGAAATAATCTCACCTGGACTCAAAGAAGATAACATCATTCTAGCAGTACTCGCACCAACCCCAGAAACGGATATTAACAATTTAAATAGACTTCGCTCAGATTTTTTAAAAAATCCATATAAACTATGAGAATCCTCTTTTATAATTAAATGTGTAAATAGCTTGATATTTTCATCATCACCAATTTGAGAATAAGTATTCAATGATATGTTTATACTATATCCTATTCCATTACAGTCAATAACAAGTTCTGTTGGGGATTTTTCAATTAATCTTCCTTTGATTTGAGTTATCATTCTGTAAATTTATTGATTTCTTGATTGCGCATCAATTACAGCGATTGCAGACATATTTACAATTTCCTCAACGCTTGGTTTTAACTGCAAAATATGTACTGCCTTATCCAACCCCATTATTATTGGACCAATTGATTTAGCACCATCAATCTCTTTAATCACTTTATAAGTTATATTAGCAGAATCCAAGTTAGGAAAAACTAAAATATTTACTTTTTGATTTCCAAGCTTTGATTCCTCAAACTTATTTGTTAGCATAAGCTTATTTAAAGCGAAGTCTGACTGAATTGGTCCATCCACAATCATGTTCGGATGACTTCTTCTCAAAAATTTTACAGCATTTTCAACTTTATTAGCCATTGGGTGACTTGAAGATCCAAAATTTGAGAATGAAAGCATTGCAATAACAGGATTATATCCAAACATTTTGGCTGTATTTGCAGTCATAATTGAAATATATGCTAATTCATTGTAAGAAGGATTAATATTTATTGAAGTATCACTTAAAAAAATAGGACCTTTACTTGTAAGCATTAAGTTTGTAGCTGCTATTTTTCTAACTCCTTTTCCTTTACCGATTACTTTAAGAATAGGCTTAATTACTTCCGGATAACTCCTTGAGTAACCTGATACTAAAGCATCGGCCTCACCTAGTTTAACCATCATTGAAGCAAAATAATCTCTTGTCCTTAAAAGTTTTACAGCTTGACTTAATGTTAAACCTTTATCTTTTCTTTGTTTATAGAAAATTTTTCCAAATCTTTTAATTTTATTTTTTGACTTATCTAAGCTTAGATCAATTATTTTTAGTTTATGCTCAAAATCAATTTCCTTCATTAATTTTTTGATCCTATCAACTCTACCCATTAATATAGGTTCTGCAATACCCTCCTCATAAACTATTTGTGCAGCTTTCAATACATCTAATCTGTCAGCCTCTGTGTAAATAATTTTTTTAGGATCTAATTTTGCTTTTGCTCTTATAAGACGAATAATTCGATCATCATTACCTTTTCTTTTATCTAAATCGCGAGAATATTTATCCCAATTTTCAATTGAAATCGAAGCTACACCAGAATCAATAGCAGCTTTAGCAACTGCAACAGGAACAGTTGAAATTAATCTTGGATCAAATGGCTTTGGTATGATATAATCTTTTCCAAATGATAATTTTTTTTCTTTATAAATTATGTTGACATATTCTGGCACAGGTTCTTTAGCTAATTTGGCCAAAGAATAAACGGCCGCCATTTTCATTTCCTCATTAATTTTTGTTGCTCTAACGTCTAATGCTCCACGAAAAATAAATGGAAAACCTAAAACATTATTTACCTGGTTTGGATGATCACTTCTTCCAGTTGCCATTATAATATCATCTCTTGTCCTCACAGCTACTTTATAACTAATTTCTGGGTCTGGATTAGCCATTGCAAAGACAATAGGATTTTTATTCATTGATAATAACATTTCCTTTGTCATCATATCAGCCTTTGAAAGTCCAATAAAAACATCGCTCCCATTGATAGCATCTGCCAAAGATTCAATTTCGATATTTTGAGATGAGAATAATTTTTTTTCTCGGCTTAGATTTTTTCTTTTAATATTTATCAAACCTTTGCTATCAAACATTAATATATTTTTCTTTTTTACACCCAAAGATTTATACATTTTAGCACACGATATGGCAGCAGCACCTGCACCACAAATTACCATCTTAATTCCTCCAATTTTTTTATTGGCTAGTTCTAATGCATTTATAAGAGCAGCTCCTGATATTATAGCGGTGCCATGCTGATCATCATGCATGACTGGAATATCCAGTTCATCAACTAATCTTCTTTCAATTTCAAATGCCTCAGGAGCTTTTATGTCTTCCAGGTTAATACCACCAAACGTTGGGGAAATATTCTTAACAGTTTCTATAAACTCATCAATATTTTTCGTGTCAATTTCAATATCAAAAACATCAATATCAGCAAAAATTTTAAATAATAGTCCTTTCCCTTCCATAACTGGTTTAGAAGCTAATGGACCAATGTCACCTAAGCCTAAGACAGCTGTTCCATTGGAAATAACAGCTACTAAGTTTGATTTAGAGGTGTATTTATATACATCCTCAGGATTTTTATCAATTTCCAAACATGGGTGTGCAACACCGGGTGAATAAGCTAAAGACAAATCTGTTTGTGATCTGTAATTTTTTGATGGAACAACATTAATTTTTCCTGGTTTTGGCTTTGAATGATATATTAAAGCCTCTCTTCTTTTTCTTTCATTGCTCATATTTCTTAATTAAAGTATTTTGAGTATGAATAGTCAAATGTATCATTTAAAGTTAAAATGTTTGGCTTGTTTTTTGAAATATTTAATAACAATGACTATAAAATAGTTTATGTGATTAAACCTTTTAATCTATATTTACGTGCGCTGTGAAAAAAATTCTAAAAATAATATCCTTAATCATATTTCTAATCATTTCTGAATTTGGATATTCACAGCTTAGTAAAATTCATTATATACCCCCACTTAGCACTTCTACAAATGGTAATAACCCTCCAAATGAACAGTGGTTTCACATATCAACACCGAGTGAAAACCCAGTAAATTTTACTATAAAAAGAGGTGATGGTTCAGCTTATTATTCAGATACTGTTTCAAATGCCAATCCATGGACAGCCAGAGCTAATCCTTCAAATGGTAATACTGATTTTGACAGATATGGATATCTATTTGCATCTGAAAATGAGACCGAACAGGCTCTAACATTACATGGATTTATTATCGAAGCAGAACAGGAAATTTATGTGTCCACAAGATTTATAAGTCAAAGTAATAATCACGGAGGTGCATTAGTCAGTAAAGGAGAGTCTGCTTTAGGATACAGATTTTGGGCTGGTTCCTTACAAGTTGGAGGAAATGGTCATATGAGTTTTTTATCTCTTATGGCAACAGAGGATAATACCTCAGTAACTGTAACTCTTCCGAATGGAATAAATACCTTGTCTGGTCAAACGGGAACAATTACTATAAGTCCACTTGGAAGAGGTCAATCTTATGTAATTGCAGTAGAAAATAGTACCAACGGTATTATTGGCTCTTTAATAGAATCCAACAAACCTATTGTTGTAAACTCAGGATCAGGTGTGGGATCTTTTGCTGTTGGTACTGCTGGTGGTCAAGATTTTGGTGTTGATCAGCTAGTTGGGGCAGAGTTAGTTGGATCAGAATATATTTTTGTTAAAGGTAATGGAAATAATTCTTGGGAAAATGTTCTATTAATTGCTGACCAAAATAATACAGAAATAAATATTAATGGATCTCCATATACATTAAATGGCAACCAAGTCACTTTAAATGAAGGAGATTATTTAATTATTGAAGGTGATAAATATGTAAATCGAAATATGTACGTAAGTACTAATAATAAAGATGATAAGCTTTTTGCATTTCAAGGATTAGGAGATGTGTATCAGGGCTTCAATGGTCAGTATCCTGCTGCGAACCAAGGAATGGTTTTCGTACCTCCACTTAGTTGTGGTACAAGTGGTAATGTAAATAACATTGCAGATATTGACAGAGTTGGTGAAGGTAATGGGAGTATATTTGATGATAATGCTCAGGTTAGTTTTGTAACGACAAAAGGATCAACAGTATTTGTAAATGGAGCTCAAATTAATGAGGCAGATAATAATGTTACAAGAAATGATGTACTTGGTAATAATAATTATGAATCTTACATTGTCACAAACTTAAGTGGTAATATCAGAGTTGAAAGCAATGGTGAAATGTATGTTTCATATTACAATACTAATGGAGCGGCATCAACTGCTGGTTTTTATTCCGGTTTTACTAAAGCGCCTAAATTTGATATTACATCTGAATTTCAAGCAAAAGGAAATTGTGTTAATGAAGATGGATCATCCAATATCGTTCTAACGGCTGAAGGTTCATTCACATCATACTTGTGGGAAATCAAAAATAATGACGGGACATTTAGACCAGCACCAGGAAATTCGACATCAACAACCTATACTCCAACTGAATCAGGGACTTATAGACTTAAAGGTATCTTAGAGTGTGATATTGAATTAAATTCTGATGAAATTCCTATTAGTATTTGTGCAACAGACTCTGATAATGATGGTATTATTGATAATATTGATTTAGATTTAGACAACGATGGAATTCTAAACTCAGTTGAATCAGCTGGTAGTGGTCTTATTGATTTTACTAACCTAGAAAGCCCAGTAATCAATATTAATCAAGGTGCTGCAACGGGCACATCAATTAATGGAGTTATTTCAGGAACTATTGTAAAAACCAGAGATGATCATTCAATAACAGCAACCGCAAATGGATTTGAATCACAACTTGAAGCTGGTGCAGATCAGGAGTTAAAGTACACATTGAATTTTAGTGAAAAACTTAATATACTTTTTAAAGATTCTGGTCAGACAGCTGCTATTGTTGATGGTGAAAGTTTCGTTTTAAAAAGTCTTCCTGGAACTACTAATATTACCCTTTTAGACCCAAATGACGATTTATATATTGATACAGATTATGATGGTACATATGAAGACAATACACTACAGTATACGTCTAATGAAATTAGATTTAAGTTTAAATCTAGGGCAAACCCAACATATGAATTTTATTCATACCAAATTGATGGAATTGAATTAATACACAAATTAAATAACCTTGGAAGTAATAGTGAAAGTATATTAGTGCCAAGTGTGCTAGTAGTTGATTATAAATTAGATACTGATGGAGATGAAATTTCTGATTATAACGATGCTGACAGCGATAATGATGGTTGCTGGGATGTCGTAGAAGCTGGTTATCTTTCAGAGGATGTTGATGGAATATATGGACCTGAGCCCCCTCCAAATTCTAATTTACCTAATATTACCAGTGGAACCGTTGATGACAGAGGAAGAATTATTAATGATGATTATGATTATAATGATGAACCGAATAGCTATGTAGATGATGGTGGTAACAAGATTTTCTTTTTTCAAGAAGAATCCACTGCTCCAGTTATTGATATTGAACCAGTTTCTTCGATAGCTTGTTATGTTGGTGCACCAGCTGAATTTGAGGTGTCAGCACAGTCTAATCAAAAAATAAACTACTCATGGCAATTAAGTACGGACAATGGTATATCATGGTCGGACCTACAAAATGACGATACATATTCTGGCGTTGATACTAATAAATTGACAATCACATCCACATCACTTTCAATGAATGGATACTTATACAGAATAAAAATAAATTCAGATTTCTATGCATGCTTCGTATACTCTGATGACAGCGCTGAACTTAAAGTAGAAGAGGAACTACCAACCGCAAATACCATCAATGACTTAATTAAATGTGATGACTCATCTTTTGGCGACACTAATGATGGTATTGTTTCTGGCTGGAACTTTAACGAAAAATTAAATGAAATACTTAGTGGAAATGAAAACTTAGATATATTATCATTAACATTTCATATTAGCTCAGAATCTGCAAATGATTTAAATGATAATGGTATCACAAATCCTGAAAATTATACCAACGAAAATAGCCCAAATGAGCAAGAAATTTTTGTAAGAGTTAGAAAT
>CACJYD010000011.1 GCA_902597545.1 uncultured Bacteroidota bacterium
AAATGAGGATAATTTTATATCACTTGCATCAAAAATAGATTGACCTCTATATTTACTAATTAATTTTTTATCATTAAATGACTCATTCAAACTAGCTTCTTCAAAATTTAATATTAATAAACTTTCATTATTTACAGTTATAAGCCCTAACTCATTAACACTTTTAAAAAAACTATTGAGTTTCTTCTCATTTGCGCTCAATTTTGTTTGCTCATTATTAAAATTATTTTCTACTGTTTCGGATTGAAAAGAAAGCCTAGTGAATTCAGAAAAATTATTTGGAACTAGTTTAAGGATATTTGATTTAGATTTTTTTATATCCAACAATATATTTACTGGTTTATTATCCTCTTTTTGAAATACTCCTAGTATATTAATGTTGTCATTCTTTGTATCTAGTTCATATTGAATCCATTTGGAATATTTTGAAATATTTTCCTTTTTTGAATTGAAATTTAATTCTCCATATTTTTCAGATATGTTTATTGAAACATTTTTGGTTTTTGAGCTATGTGTTTTTTTAAAATTTAGATACTCAATATTTTTTGAGAAAGTTGCATCTCTAATGATGTTCTCTATCAAAAGTTTTTCTTTAGAGAAGTATAAGTAATTATCAATTTTTGATAAATAAAAATCATTTTTAAACAAATAAATGTTTTGACCATTGTAAGATATGGTATCACGAACAAGACTATCTTTAATTTTGTAATCAAAATCTTGTTGAATAACTACACTATTTAAATTATTCTTTCCTGTTTTGTGAAAACTATAAATTAGTTCTCCCTGAGGTTCAAGTAAATCAATGTTTTCAAATTTTAGATTAAGTGATTTTTCAAGAAGATTAAGCTGGTTATAATTTATTTCTTTAAAGTTATTTATGTTTAATACAACTAACGGATTATCAGGTATTTTTTCAATAATGCTAATTGTATTTTCTGTCTTGTTACAGGAAAAAATTATAAAAAATAAAAGCAAATACTTTTTCAAAACTTTATTACAAAATTAAAAAATCAAATTTTAATTTTAAGTTGTTTGTTTAGTAGATTAAAACTTTTTCTATGATATATTGAAATTCCAAACTTTTTAATTGCATTCTTGTGTTTAATTGTTCCATATCCTTTGTTATTAATCCAATCATAATATGGATACTCTTTATTATATTTTACCATCAATTTATCTCTGTGAACTTTTGCTAATATTGATGCTGCAGCAATACTTTGGTATATGCTATCTCCTCTTATAACACATTCATATTTAAATTTACTTTTTGTTTTAAATTGATTACCATCAATTATTATGTAATCAGCTTTTCTAATAATTTTTGAAATAGCTTTATTCATAGCTAAAAATGTTGATTCAAGCACATTTATTGAGTCTATTATATCATTAGATATATCAATAATTGAATAGTCAATTGCAATTGAGGTGATTTCATTATACAATTTCATTCTATTATGCGCATTAAGTTTTTTTGAATCCTGAATAAGCTTATTCTTATAATTTTTTGGAAGAATAACTGCAGCTGCAGTTACAGGACCGGCTAGGCATCCTCTACCTGCTTCATCAACACCACAAACAAAAAGGTCATTATTAAATGCTTTTAACATATGCCTTCAATTTAATGTAATAATTGTTTTAAATCAATAACTTTATTGCAAAGAATGAGATATTTAATTTTATTGTTTTGTGTAATTTTCAGCACTGTTAGTCTGTCTCAAGAAAATAATCAAGATAATTCTTCAAATGCATTAGGTTTTTTCAATAAAGTAAAGGATAGTATGTCAATTGAAAATTTTCAATTTGATATCAATAAATTAAAATTTTTTGGAATTGAAAATGATACCATTCTATTAGACACATCACTGAACATCAATAAATATTATCAATTCAATTATCGCAAGAAAGATAATTTTGAATTTTTGAAATTCAATAATATTGGACAAGTTTACAATAAACTTTCCTACAGTCCAAACAATAATTTTTTGCCAAAAATAGGTTTTAGTGCTAATAAAATGCTTTTAATAGGTCAAGAGGATTATAAATTCTATGATGTTGCATATCCATTAACTGAGCTTTTCTTTAAAACTGTCTATTCTCAAGGACAATTAACAGATGCATTATTTACAACAAATATCAATAAATACACAAACTTTTTATTGGCATTTAAAGCTCTAAGAAGCTTGGGTAAATATCAAAATAGTTTATCAGGATCTAAACACTTTAGATTCGGTTTTTCTTTCATCAAAAATAACCTTGACTCAAAAATATTTTTTTCAAGTCAAAAACTAGAAAAACATGAAAATGGTGGATTAAATGATACCTCATTAATTGATTTTGAATCCGGTGATCCAGAATTTAAAGAGAGATCTAAGTTAAATGTCAATTTTGAAGATGCTGTAAATACTTACCAAACTAGAAATTTTTATTTTAAAAATAATTATACTCTATTGAATAAAAATAAAAATTATATATCTATCATATATAATCTTGATTATGAAACAACCAATAATAAATATGAGCAAGAGCAAGCAAGTTACCTGTATGGATCGTTGATATCAGGACTAAGTGAAGTCAATGATCATTATAAATTTAGATCACTTAAAAATGTCATTGAGTTAAAAACAAAATCAAGTTTTTTTGATGAATTAACTCTGGGATATATAAATTATAATTACAATTTTTTTGAAATAAATCAGTCAGATGAAAAAATAGCAAGTGAAAACTCAAGTCTTTTTTCAGGCTCTGTCTTTAAAAAAATAGGAAACATTAATATTAATTTTGATATAACCCAAAAAATTAAAGGTGATAGAACAGGAAATGAAATAAATTTCATTTTAAAATCCAATGATAAAACAAAATTTAATTATTTAATTAATTTAAACTTAAGACAGTCGCATCCTGGCCTCATTTATGACATTTACAATAGTGATTATTCAAATATAAATTTTGAAAGAAAAAATAAATTAATAGAAAATAAATCTCTTAATATTAAACTTAACAAAAAGACTATTGGAAGCGTATCATTTAGCCTTTTAAATGTTACTAATCAATTTTATCTAACAGTTAACTCCGATATAGAGAATAAACTAACTCCTATTGCAAATCAATACAATAACCAAATAAATATCATCAAATTTAGATACAGTAATGAGATTAAATTTGGTAAGTTCTCATTAGACAATACAATTTTATTACAAAATGTTGATCAAGAGGAATCTATAATAAATTTACCAAAAATTTTGACTAGGAATACGTTATACATTTCTGAAAAAATTTTCAATAATGTAATGGACATACAAACAGGAATAAGTTTAAAAATATTTTCAAAATTTTATGCTAATGAATACAATCCTCTACTTTCAACCTTTCATATTCAATCCTTAAAAAAAATTGGAGGATATCCGCTTTTAGATTTTTTTATCAATGCTAAGATCAGACAAACTAGAATTTTTTTGAAAGCTGAGCATTTTAATTCCTCTATTTCATCTGGAAATTTTATGTCAAGTCCAACATCCCCCTACAGAGATAGCAGTATTAGATTTGGATTAAGATGGAATTTATTTAACTAATGGAAGATCTCCTTTAGTTTTCGAGGGTAATTTTGAGTGCCCCATTAATAGTTCATCAATTCTATATGCAGCTTCCCTTCCCTCAGAAATTGCCCAAACAATCAAGGATTGCCCTCTTCTTAAATCACCTGCAGCAAAAACCTTTTTATCAGAGGTCATGTAATTATTAGTTATAGGTTTATTTGAAGAATCTAACTTCAAATTTAGATCTTCAAAAATATTTTTTTCAGGTCCTGTAAAACCTAATGCCAGCAATACAAGTTCACATGGCCATATTTTTTCAGAATTAGCAATTTCAACTAGCTTTGGTTTTAAATCTTCTGTTTTTTCCCATTTAACTTCAACTGTCTTAAGACCAGTCAATTCACCATTGTTGTTAGTTATAAATTCTTTTGTTAAAATAGACCATTTTCTATCACTTCCTTCCTCATGTGAAGAACTGCTCTTCAATGTAAATGGCCAATATGGCCATGGATTTTCAGATGACCTTTCTTTCGGCGGTTTTGGCATAATTTCAAAATTTACTACGGACTTAGCACCTTGTCTATTAGATGTGCCAATACAATCAGATCCTGTATCCCCACCGCCAATTACAATCACATTTTTACCCTTTGCACTGAGCTCAGTATTAACTGGAATATTTTTTTCAATGGCTTCATTTTGATGCTTTAAAAAATGCATAGCTTGAATGATATTCTCTGACTCTGATCCAGGGATGGGAAGAGATCTTTTAATAGTAGCTCCTCCACATAATAAAACGATATCGTTTTTTTTATATAAATCAATAATTGATATGTCTTTTCCTATTTCAGTTGACGTAATAAATTCAATACCTTCCAAAATCATCAGATTAATCCTTCTATCTATGACATTTTTTTCTAATTTGAAATCTGGAATTCCATACCTAAGTAAACCGCCAACTTTATCATCACGCTCATATACAACTACAGAGTGTCCCGCAGAGTTTAATTGTTGCGCAGCAGCAAGACCTGCTGGACCTGAGCCTATAACAGCTATTTTTTTTCCAGTCCTGGATTTGGGGATATTAGGCTGTATCCAACCTTCACTAAAACCTCTTTCTACAATATACTTTTCTATCATTTCAATAGAAACTGGAGGACTTATAAGACCAAGTACACATGCAGCTTCGCATGGAGCTGGGCATAATCTACCTGTAAACTCAGGAAAATTGTTTGTAGAATGAAGAATCTTTAATGCTTCTTTCCAACTTTTTCTATGTACAGCATCATTAAAATCTGGAATCATATTTCCTAATGGACATCCACTGTGACAAAAAGGGACACCACAATCCATACATCTTGAACCTTGTTTTTCTAACTCTTTATCATCAGGTTTAATTGTAAATTCTTTGAAGTTTTTTAATCTCTTGTAAACGGGTATGTTCTCCTCGTTTTTTCTTTCAATTTCAATAAACCCTTTAAATTTCCCCAAAATCTAACTTATTATTTGATTAATCTTTTCTTGAGCTAATTTTTCTAATGCAAGCTTATACTCAGTAGGCATAACTTTAACAAACAGTTTGCTTTCATTTTTCCAGTTGTTGATTATTTTTTTTGCTATTTCACTGGATGTAAACGTAAAATGATTTTGTATTAATTCGTTAATAATATCCAAATCTTGAGTATCTGGTTTTTCTAGTTCAATGCTTTCCATATTAAAATTTCTCGAATCATATAATTCAGAATCTTTATAAATATATGCAATTCCACCACTCATTCCAGCAGCGAAATTTCTACCAATTTTACCAAGAATCAAAGCTATACCACCAGTCATATATTCGCAACCATGATCACCAATTCCCTCCACAACAGCTGTTGCACCAGAATTCCTTACACAAAACCTCTCCCCAGCTATTCCATTAATATATGCCTCACCAGATGTAGCACCATATAATGCTACATTTCCAGTTATTACATTTTTATTTGATTCAAATGTTGCATTTTTTGGCTTTCTCACTACTATTGTAGCTCCAGAAAGTCCTTTTCCAAAATAATCATTAGTATTGCCATCAATTACCATTTTCAAACCCTTAACAGAAAATGCTCCAAAACTTTGACCAGCAGACCCCTCAAAATTAAGACTTAATGTATTTTTTGGTAGAGCCTTAGCCCCATATTTTTTTGAAATTTCATTACTTATTATTGCTCCAACGGTTCTATCTGTATTGTTAATTTTTAAATCTAATGACATTTTTATTTTCTTTGAAATTGCCATGTTTGCATCTTTTAAAATTTTAAAATCAATTACATGTTTTAAATTATGATTTTGTTTTTTAGTATTTCTTAGTGGAGTGTTTTCATCAACATTGGGTTTATATAAAATTTTTGAAAGATCAATTCCCTTAATTTTATAATAATTTAAAGCATCTTTTGTATCTAACTTTTCACTTTTTCCAACCATCTCATCGACGGTTCTGAAGCCAAGATTAGCCATAATTTCTCTTAGCTCTTGTGCAACAAAGTACATGTAATTGATAACATGTTCTGGTTTTCCTTTAAAGTTTTTTCTTAATTCTGGATCTTGGGTCGCTATACCAACGGGACATGTATTCAAATGACAGGCTCTCATCATAATACATCCCGAGGCTACTAGGGGTGCAGTTGAAAAACCAAACTCTTCTGCCCCAAGCAAGCATGCTACAGCAACATCTCTCCCCGTTTTGAGTTGTCCATCACATTCAATTACTACTCGACTTCTTAAATCATTTAAGACCAATGTTTGTTGAGCTTCAGCTATGCCTAATTCCCAGGGGAGACCTGCATGTTTCAATGATGTGAGTGGTGAGGCACCAGTTCCACCGTCAAATCCAGAAATTAAAATTACATCAGCTTTGGCTTTGGCAACTCCAGCAGCTATGGTTCCAACACCAACTTCCGAAACAAGTTTTACGTTAATTCTTGCATTTCTATTTGCATTTTTTAAATCATATATTAATTGCGCAAGATCTTCAATCGAGTAGATATCATGATGCGGAGGTGGTGATATTAAACCCACATATGGTGTTGAGTTTCTGACTTTAGCAATCATGGGATCAACTTTAGGGCCTGGTAATTGACCACCTTCACCTGGCTTAGCTCCTTGAGCCATTTTAATCTGAATTTCATTGGCGTTACTTAAGTAATGTGAGCTAACTCCAAATCTTCCTGATGCAACTTGTTTGATCGAGCTATTTTTTGAGTCACCATTGCTACTAACTTTAAATCTTGCAGGATCTTCACCACCTTCACCTGAATTACTTTTTCCACCAATTCTGTTCATTGCAATAGCTAAATTCTCATGAGCTTCTTTGCTCAAGGATCCATAAGACATTGCTCCTGTTTTGAATCTCTTAACAATTTCTGTCCAAGGTTCAACTTCTTCAATTGGAATTGGGTCAAATTCTGAGAACTTGAATAATCCTCTGATTGTCATAAATTGTTGATTTTGTTTATTTATGTTTTCAGAATATATCTTGTATGTTTCATAACTTTCTTGTCTAACTGATTGCTGGAGTTTTGATATAGTCAATGGATTTAGCATATGTGCTTCACCATTTCTTCTCCATTTGTATTCTCCTCCAATTTCAATATCTGAAATATCATTTTCAAATTGGAAAGCTTTATTTATTCTTGATGAAATTTCTTTTTCAATGACATATAAACCTATACCTTCAATTCTAGATGGTGTGTTATTGAAGTATTTATCAACAAACTTTTTCCTGAGACCCAACGCCTCAAAAATTTGTGCACCACGATATGAGTGAAGAGTGGAAATACCAATCTTATTCATCACTTTTAAAATACCTTTAGCAATAGCATTGTTGTAATTTGAAATAGCTTGATTTAAATTTTGATCTTGAATTAGTCCTAAATTATGATGATAAGTGATAATTTCATTAACTAAGTAAGGATTAATTGCACTAGCTCCGTAACCAAACAGCATAGAAAAATGGTGTGGTTCTCTCGGTTCAGCTGATTCAATAACAATCCCAAATTTTGACCTTTTTTTTCTTTTTATCATGTGATGATGAATACAAGAACAAGCTAATAATATTGGAATTGGAGCAAGTTTTTTATTTACATTTCTGTCACTAATAATAATAATATTATGATTGTTATCAACTTTCTTCTCAACTTCATCAACTAATTTTTCTAATGCTTCTTCCAGGCCATTGTGTCCTTTGGATAATTTATACAATGCGTTAACAGATGCTGCTTTAAAATCTTTGTGTTTGATATATTTAATTTTATCTAAATCTTCGTTAGAAATTATTGGGTTTTGGATTTTTAGTTTTTTAGCATGCTTAGCACCTATATCAAAAATATTGAAGTCACTTCCAATGGATAAGCTTGTATCAGTAACAATTTCTTCTCTAATTCCATCCAAAGGAGGGTTAGTAACTTGTGCAAATAATTGTTTGAAATAATTATACAATAACTGCGGTCTCTTTGATAATACAGCAAGAGGAGTGTCAGAACCCATTGATCCTATCGATTCCTTTCCCTTTTTGCACATAGGAATAATAATTGTATTGAAATCTTCTTTCGTGTAGCCAAAAATTTTGAGCCTAGTTTCAAAATCTATTTTTTCTTTTGGTGTTCTATTTCCAGTATATGGAATCTTACTAAGTGGAAGTATATTTTCATCTAACCATTTTCGGTAAGGATGTTTATTAACAATAATTTTTTTAATCTCATCATCTTCAACTATCCTGCCTTCTTTCATATCAACTAAAAACATTTTTCCAGGCTCTAATCTTCCATGCTTTTTGATGTTTTCAGGTTTTATTTCAATTACGCCTGTTTCAGATGACATGACAACATATCCATCTTTAGTAACTGTATATCTTGATGGCCTTAAACCATTACGATCAAGTAATGCTCCAATGTATTTTCCATCTGTAAATGGAATTGACGCGGGTCCATCCCAAGGTTCCATTAAACATCCATTGAATTCATAAAAGGCTTTCTTGGAGTCGTCCATTGATTTATGTTTTTCCCAGGCTTCAGGCACTAAAATCATCATTATTTCTGGAAGAGATCTACCTGTCATTAATAATAATTCAAGTACCATATCCATCGATGCTGAGTCCGATTTTCCAGGTATGATTATAGGAAAAATTTTATTTAAAAACTCTTCATCTATAAGCTTTGAATTTATTAATTCCTGTCGTGAAATCATTCTACTAACATTCCCTTTGAGAGTATTAATTTCACCATTGTGACACATGTATCTAAAAGGCTGAGCTAAATCCCATGTAGGAAATGTATTAGTTGAAAATCTCTGGTGTACCAGTGCTAAACTTGTGACCAGCTTCGGATTTGATAGATCAATATAAAATCTTTCAATATCTTCTGGGATTAGAAGTCCTTTGTAAATAATTGTTCGCGTGTGAAGGCTTGAAAAGTAAAAGAAATTTTTTTGTGAAAAAGGCGAGCTGTAAATCGTGTTTTCGGAAATTTTACGGGCTAAGTATAGCTTTAGATTAAATTCTTCTTCACTTTGATCTGGTGAGCTTTTACCAATGAAAACTTGTTTAATTCTTGGTTGCGATTGTGCAGCTATAGAGCCAACGACTTTTGCATTTACAGGAACATCTCTCCAGCCGATAATATTTAAATTTTGTTTAGAAATTTCAGCTTCAAAAGTCCTTATGCAATGATTAGATTGATTTATTTTTTGAGGCAAGAAAACCATCCCTACAGCATATTCATCAGGGTCAGGTAGATCAAAATCACATTCATTGGAGAAAAACTCATGTGGAATTTCAATTAAAATACCTGCTCCATCTCCTGTTCTCCCATCTGAACTAACAGCACCTCTGTGCTCTAAGCATGTTAAAATATTAAGTGCTCTGTGAATTATATCATTCGTTTTTATTCCTTTCAGGCTACAAATAAAACCAGCACCACAGTTTTCATGTTCAAAGAGAGGACTATATAAACCTTGTTCTTTCATCTAAATGTTTGGTGGAATCCACCAAATTACACAAACAAATACCAAAATTCATACCGATTACTCTTTATTTTAATTTTAAAACTTATTAATAGTAAGTTTTCATTATTTCCTTAGGTTTTTTAATTTTTTTACATAATTTGGCGCGATAATTGAGAATTTGAAAATTAAAAAATGTTAGAAACAATAATTATAATCGTTTTTGTTCTTGGCTACTTAGGTATTGCATTTGAACACTCTTTAAAAGTTGATAAATTGATACCAGCCTTAATTATGATGGCTGTGATGTGGGGTATTATCTCATATTTTGACATGACTGTTTTTGAGATTGATACAAAAAATAAAGAGTTGATGCCATACAAATTAAAGTCAGTAATGAATTATTTTTTAGGTCATACAGCTGAAATTTTAATTTTCTTGATCGGAGCCATGACCATCGTTGAGACAATTGACTTTTTTAATGGTTTCAAGACTATTAAGAAGTTGATTAAAACCAAAAGTAAAGTTAAAATTCTTTGGATTATATGTTTTCTAGCTTTCATCCTATCTGCCATAATAGATAATTTGACCGCGACTATTGTTCTTGTGACAATTCTTCAAAAACTTGTTAAAGACAGAACACTTAAACTTTGGTATGCAGGTATGATTATCGTTGCTGCCAATGCTGGTGGTGCATGGTCACCTATTGGAGATATAACCACAACAATGCTATGGATTGGAGAAAAAGTTTCAATTGTAGCATTAATCAAATTCTTAATTATTCCATCATTGGTTTGTATGATCATTCCAACCTACGTGGCATCTAGGTATAAAGTTTTTCAAGGTGAAATCGATCCGCCCAAAAATACAGAGAAAGAAAATCCTTACGGGTCACTTATTTTGAAAATAGGTTTAATCTCGATTGTTTTTGTTCCAGCATTCAAAATTTTTACAGGATTACCACCTTATGTAGGCATGATGCTTTCTCTGGCAGTCGTAGCTACAATTGCAGAATTTTTAAACAATTCTTTATCATCCATGAAGTTTGATTCAGGTCATTCTCATCACAGTCCAATTCATTACGCATTAACAAAAATTGAAATGCCAAGTATTTTATTTTTCCTTGGTATTTTAATGGCTGTAGGTGCACTTGAAGCCCTAGGAATTGTTTTTGGAGTTGGACAGTGGATGGTATCAACCTTTGAAAATGTTGATTGGGTAATATTTGGAGGATTAGATATTGTTGTCTTTGTATTAGGTTTTCTCTCTGCTGCTATTGATAATGTTCCACTTGTTGCTGCTTCCATGGGAATGTTTGGAGAAGCTGTTGATGATCCATTATGGCATGGAATTGCTTATGCTGCTGGTACCGGTGGAAGTATGATAATTATTGGATCAGCTGCAGGTGTTGTCGCCATGGGCATGGAAAAAATTGATTTCATGTGGTATCTCAAAAAAATAGCTTTTTTAGCATTTATTGGATACATTGCTGGATTCATGACATTTATTCTTCTCAGAGATTTTGTTCTTATTTAATGAATTACACTGAAGCTATTGATTGGCTTGAGAACATTCCAATATCATTCGACTCAAATTATGAAGGTTATGAACTTAAGCTTGTTAACATAGCTAAATTTTTAGATCAGTTAGGAAATCCTCAAAATGATCTCAGTTTAATTCATGTTGGAGGTACCAATGGTAAAGGATCAACATGTCATATTATATCATCAATTTTACAAGAACACGGATTTAATGTAGGGCTTTTTTCATCCCCTCACATGTATGACTTTAGGGAGAGAATAAAAATTAACTCTAATTATATTGATAAAGACTTTATTCTTGAATTTATTAAGCATAATAAGAATTATATAATAAAAAATAATATATCATTTTTTGAAACAAGTTTTGCAATTGCACTTTGTTACTTTAGAAAAATAAAACCTGAATATGTTATTATTGAAGTTGGTCTTGGCGGAAGATTAGATGCAACAAATATTATTAATCCAATTATTTCTGTAATTACTAATATTGGATTTGACCATAAAAAATTTCTTGGAAATACTTTAATTCAAATAGCTAATGAAAAGGCTGGAATAATTAAGTCAAGTGCTCATACAGTTATTGGAGAATATGATGAAAATTTAAATAAAGTTTTTGAAAGCCATGCACTTGAAAAAAATTCAAAAATACATTACGCTGATCAAAGCATAAATTTTTACAAAAGTGATTTACAAGGCTTCTATCAATATCGTAATATTAATACTGCTATAAAGACAATTGAAAAAATGAATTCATTTGTGGTTGATAAAACTAATTTGGAAAATGGAATCAATAATGTTGTTAAAAACACTAATTTGATAGGAAGATGGCAAATTATAGGTTCATCACCAACAATTATTTTTGATGTTGCCCACAACTTCAATTCCATTAAATTGATTTTTGAGCAATTAAGTAAAATAAAAACACATATCAGAGTTGTATTTGGAACTTTAGATAAGGTCGATCAATTAAATTGTCTCGATTTATTTCCAAAAAATTATCATTATTATTTTTGTTCACCTAATGTTAATAGAGCGATGAGTGTTTATGTTTTAAAAGATTATGCAGAAAAATTAGGCTTAAAATATCAGACTTTCAAAACAGTTGAAAATGCATATAAAAAAGCAATTTCAGATTCAAATAAAGTAGATATAATTATGGTTACTGGCTCTAATTACCTTTTTTCACAAATTAATGATTTAAACAATTAAGATTCATATATTTGCAGACCCGCAAAGGGCGCTTAGCTCAGTTGGTTCAGAGCACTTGGTTTACACCCAAGGGGTCGGGGGTTCGAATCCCTCAGCGCCCACAAACTAATAACCTCGGTGAAGCAAAAAGCTGCTTTTTTCAGTAAATAGTAATCGAGGTTTTTTAGTTGGAGTACTTGAATTGAGTTTCCAAAGAAACATTGTAAATTGATTCTAGTTCATCTCTATTTTTTATAAAGTAACTAGTTTCGGGAGGCAAGCTAAAATTTTTCCAGAAAAAGTCGTTATAGGGAATTTTATAAAGAGACATATCTTTTCTCTCTAATGTTTCATCGAACTTGTCAAAATCCTTTTTATTTTCTTTAAGTCCCACAACAAAAAGTTCATGACGGAATTCTACTGGTACAAATTCACGTACTTCTTTACCATTACTTAGCAAGATATTTTTGACATTTTGAGGAAGTCTTCTGGCTCCAATCCACTCCCTTTGATGATATGATAAATATAATTTTCCAATGGAATTTTTTTTATAAATCCATATACCACTTTGAGATCTACCAACAGGTGGTTTCCAAGATCTTTCAGCTCTATATATTTTATTAGTCTCAAATCCTATGAACAACTTTATTGTCTCATCATCACTTATTCCCTCATAAATAATGATATCCTCATTGTCATAACTACTAACATCTATTTTTTTCCATTTCATTGATCTTATTGAAGCCCCATTTCTTAGAGGATTCATCCAAACAGTATTTTCAATTGGATGTGTTTTTGCATTATTTTTAACATATCTATAATCTGCAGAATTTCTAGACTCTTTAAGTGAAAAGCGGCGTAGCATTGATGGTGGACCCTTTTCTAAGACAGTTAAATAATGTTCAATAAAATATCTACATATGTTTTCTTCTACATCCCATCGTCTATATAATATGTCTAATTGATGAGTATTATTTATGAAGTTTTCCTTCATTAGTTTAAATGCTAGTTTAACATTGTTGATAGGTGTAGATACAACAACACCCTCTAATGCAGAAACTTTTTCTTTTAGAACTATTCTTTTATCACCATATATAAAATCTTTAATTTTAATTTGAAATGTTTCAAATCCAATAGATGAAATTTCAAGAATATCATCAAGTTCATTGTTTGAAACAAAAAATGAAAATGTTCCATCCTCAGTTGATGTAACACCTATATTTTTTTTAATGATTCCTACAGCAGCATATGGAACCTCCATTTCATATTCGTCAACTACAGACCCCTCAATAACAATTCGACCTTGGGAAAATGAATTAATATAAATAAAACTAAATAATATAAAAAAAGGAACTATATAGTTTATTTTCATCTTTTTAAATATAAGAATTTAGAGCTTTTTTAATTTAGTACTTTTATAACATTAATTTGAAAAAATTTAAACTTATTTCTATCTATGCGCTGAGTCTGTTCTATATAAATGTAGGTATTGCTCATTTTGTTAACCCTGATTTTTTTACTGTTATAATGCCTCCCTATATTCCTTATTCAACTTTTTTTGTTTTCTTATCAGGATTTTTTGAAGTTTTATTTGGCTCAATGATTATATTTAAAAAGACAAGATACTATGGAGCTACAGGACTTTGTTTATTATTAATTTTTGTTTTTCCTGCAAACATTTATCTCTTTCAGTCGTATGAAGCTCAGGAAATTCTAAATATTACAAAACAGGGATCATTTGTAAGACTTTTTTTTCAGATACCTTTATTCATTTTAGCATATTGGCATTCTATGGAAAAATCCTCACACTATTTTGATTTTTTTTCGATGGTGATCTTTTTCCCAACTATCATTTACTTTTTAACATTATCTAATTAACTTTAAATATTATGAGAATACTTTTTTCTATCGCTACTACATTCAGCTTTTTCTTTATTTTTTCGCAAAAAAATATAGTTAATATTGATTCAATAATTAAGGCTGATAGTTACACTGTTTTTAAAAACATCAGTTATGGTCCAGATAAAAAAAACAATCTTGATTTATGGATAGCTGATACAGAATCAAAAACACCGTTTGTTATTTACATTCATGGTGGAGGATTTGGTGCAGGTAGTAAGAATGCTGCCTACACAAAAAATAATTTTAAAAGAGTAAAAAAGTTGCTCGATAATAATATATCATTTGCTACGATTGATTATAGATTTAAAAACAATGATGATTTTCTTTTGTCATCATTAAACGATGCCAAGAGAGCACTACAATATTTGAAATTTAATAACGAAAAATTTAATTTGATAAAAAATAAAGTTGCTTTGATGGGAGCTTCGGCAGGAGCAACTTCATCACTATGGATTGGGTTACAAGATGATTTGTCAGATAAAAAAAGTAAGGATCCAGTTCTTAGAGAATCTACTAAAGTTTCATGCATAGTGGGAATGGCAGCAGCTCATTCCTTGAATTTAAATAGATGGAAAGAAATGGCTAATGTTGATGAAGATTATTTAAAATCAATTTTTGAGAAGTATTTGGGAAAAATGGATACTGAAAAATGGATGAAGAGATCTTTTGATAAGGATTATATTTCTGAAGTAGACTTTTTTGAAAAAATGGACTCAAATGATCCTCCAATTTTTATTATAAACTTCGGCGGAAATAGAAAACCAAAAAATATTGCGGATTTTCACCATAATCCTTTGCACGCTAAAGTCTTAAAGCAAAGAGCGGACTCTTTAAAAATTAAAAATGTTATTTATGCTCCAGGAATCGGAATTGTTGATAAATCAAACCAAGGTTTGGTTGATTTTATAGTTGAAAATTTGAATTAAAATTATTTTTTCCAGTTAGAATTCCAAATTCCAAAAAACATTGGAACATTTTTTTGGTAATCTGCATATTCTGGGTATTTTTCTTTGCTGATTTCCTCACTAAACTGCGCACTGTTATAAAAAAGAATAACTAGCAATGCACACCCAATTATGGACCAATTCAAAAACTTTCCAGTTGCGGAAATACTAAATAAATAAAATGAAATCCAAATTAATTGTTCACAAGCAAAGTTAGGATGACGGGATATTGACCACAGCCCTGAGCTTACAAATCCTCTTTTATAATCACCTTTGAGTTCTTTACCATTTTTTATTTTTCTATACTTTTTAGTCTGAAAATTATATTGTTGTTGATCAGATATTGTTTCAATTACAATAAATAATAGCATAAAAAATGCAATAATGTAATCATAAAAATTTAGGTCGTTTCCGCCTTGCCACGATGCTAAAATTGGTAAAGTAAATAAAAAAATTAAACCCATTTGGTAAAGGCATATAAAGAATAAATTAAATAATGCCCAATTTAATTTTGGTCTTAAAAAAGGTACTTTTCTTTTAAGTTCTTTCCACCTGTAATCTTCTTCACCTTTCCAAAAATATATACTATATCCACCTCTTCTTGCAAAATTATAAGTTAATCGTAATCCCCATATAGATACCATTATTGACATCAAAATCATTCTAGTATCAAAACCGGATGATAATGTAAAATACCAGACATAAAAAATTGGAATGGTACTCCATAATTTATCAACCTGACTGTAGTTTTTAAAAATCTCACTTAATATGAAGGATATTAAAGAGGCGCCTAAATAAACCTTAAATAAAAAAAGCAGTGTTTCAGATTGATCTTCAGTAAAATTAAGATCAAAATAATCACCAAAAAATACCAAATAGACAAAAAGGATAAGTGAGCCAACTGTTAATATAATTTTCTTTGTCATAATCTTGGCCGAAATTAAACAAAATTTGCAATATGGAACGATATTTACGATATTTGATTTGTGGCTGTGAACTGTAATAATGGAACTTTAAATGTCTATGTGCCAGACCAGAATAATCCATGGAATATTTCGAAGGTTTTATTTGTATTTAGGAGACTTGGTTTTAGCTTAAAATTTAAAGAGGTTAAGAATTATTTGAATTCTAATCCCAATGATTTGATTGATGAACTCTTTGATCAAGCACTAAATATGCCTGTTTCGCCAGATCCTGGGTGGGCCAATTTTAATAATGCAGACTTTTCAAGTTCAGGAAAAAATAGGGGTGCTTTTTTCCGCGATCACCAAAAAATAGTTTTTGAAGACTTCTTAAACAATGGTTTAAGAGAAAGATTAACTCTATTCTGGAGCAATCACTTTGTAACTGAGTATTACATGTACAATCATCCGGCATATACATTTAGATATTATAACAATCTTCAAAAAAATGCGTTGGGTAACTTTAAAGAATTTGTAAGAAATATTGGATTGGATGATGCCATGCTTATGTACTTAAATGGGTATGAAAATAAAAATAATGCTCCCAATGAAAATTATGCAAGGGAATTGTATGAATTATTTACTCTAGGTGAAGGAAATGGTTACACCCAAGATGATATAACTGAAACCGCAAGAGCATTAACTGGATATAATTCAAGAACAAATGGAGGTCCAATTTCATTTAACCCGAACAGATTTGATGATGGTGAAAAAACAATTTTTGGTAAAACCGGTAATTGGAATTATGATGATGTAATTGAAATTTTGTTTGAAGAGAAAACTGATTTGATTGCAAATTTTATTTGCACTAAAATTTATAAACATTTTGTTAGCCCAGTTGTTAATGAGAATATAATTTCTGAGTTATCATCTGATTTCATTCAAAATAACTTCGAATTATTACCAATATTTAAAAAATTATTTAAAAGTGAGCATTTTTTCAATGTGGATGCTAGTAATGTAATAATTAAGAGTCCAATTGATTTAATGGTTTTCATTGAAAAAGAATTTGATTTTATAAAGCCAAATAATTTTACCAATAATTTGACAAATTATTTAAGAGCTAGAACAATGGATATGGGCCAGCAAATTTTAAATCCAATTGATGTAGCAGGCTGGCAAGAAAATCATGATTGGATTTCAACTGGAACATTACCCATGAGATGGGAGTTTGGAGATTATCTCTTAAATAGATATTATGCAGGAAACAAGGATCAATTTCGAGCTCTTTTAAAGGATATGATTGGTGAAAATATTGACAATGCTGAAAATATTGTAAAAACAGTGAAAGAATATATGTTTTGTAATTATGAAATTCAAGAAGATGAGTTGAATGATGCCGTTTCTATATTTAAAGGAGATATCCCTGATAACTATTTCGATGGGGGAGGATGGTCAATTAATGACAGTACTGTTCCAAAGCAATTTTATGACTTGCTTAGATTTTTTGTAACACTTCCAGAATATCAATTAAAATGAGCAAGAAATATATAAATTCTGAAAAACATCGCAAAGAACACTCTAAATGGGACAGGAGAGGTTTTATGAAAGTTCTTGGATTAGCTGGTGCAGGATCTATTTCATTAGGAAATACTAACCTTTCAGTTTTAAATTCAAATTTCATCACAAATGCACTTTCAGATTCAATCTCTGACAGAGTACTCGTATTAGTTCGATTAAAAGGTGGTAATGATGGGTTGAATACAATTGTTCCACTATCACAATATGATACTTATGTGTCTAAAAGACCGACCCTACATATTCCAAACAATAAAATAATTAAACTGGATGATAATCATGGGATGCCTGATTATATGTCAAACTTGATGCCTTTTTGGAATGAAGGACAAATGAAAATTGTCAATGGTGTGGGATATGAAAGTCAAAATTTATCTCATTTTACATCATCTGATTATTGGGCTACTGGCTCAACTAAAAAAAGTGATATGGTTTCTACTGGATGGTTAGGAAGATATTATGATGAGAAGCACTTTGATTATAATATGAATCCACCTGAGAAGCCAATTGCTGTACAGATTGGAAGTAATGCAAATCTAATTTTCAGTGGTGCTCAACGATCTTATGCTTTTGCCGTTGCAAATGAATCAAGACTTGAAAGAGTGGCTGAGAGGGGTGAGTTTTTTGGATTGGAAAATCTTCCAGATTGTACTCATGGTGATCAACTAGAGTACCTAAGGAGGGTAACTAATACAACTTATGACTATGCTAAAGTGATAAATGAAGCCTTTAAAAATTCTACAGATTCGGATACATATGATAATGAGATTGGATTAGAGAAGCAATTAAGATTAGTTGCAAGATTAATTAAAGGAGGGTTAGGTTCTAAAATATATATGGTTTCAATTGGTGGTTTTGATACCCATGGAAATCAATCGTTAACTCATGAAGTCCTATTAACATATGTTGCAGATGCAATTAAGAAATTTTATGATGATTTAAATTATGAGGGATTAGACTCAAAAGTTCTTTCAATGACATTTTCGGAATTTGGAAGAAGAGTTAAAGAAAATGGGTCTCAGGGAACAGATCATGGTTCAGCTGCGCCAACCTTATTATTTGGACCTCCTCTAAGAGGAAGTGGAATAATAGGTGAATGGCCAAGCTTAGATAATCTCAATCGAAGAGGCAATATGTATAACAGTATTGATTTTAGATCTATATATCAAACAATTCTTAAAGATTGGTTGTGTGGTGATTCAGATTATATAGATAAGGCGATGCTTGGAAATGAGTATGACGCATTAGGTCTAGGTTTTGGTTGCAATGATTTAGATATTGTAGATTATAATGATTTGTTTAATTACCATCATCCTATTTATACTAATTCAATTAATGAGGTTAATTTGAATCTTAGAATAAAGCAAAGCCATAATGTGAAAATTAGAGTTTACGATATCTTGGGAAGACATATCAGTACTATTTTTGATGGTCAATTAATGAGCGGTGAACACACATTCCCGCTAAGCCATAATAGAGGAGGTAAAATTTCTTCAGGTCAATATTTTTATAGAATAGGAATTTCTGGTGGACAAACTTTAAGTAAATCCTTTGTAGTTAGATAGAGTTAAAAATACTTTCCATTTTTTTCTCTTCTTCTTCTGCTAAATCTTTATCAACTAAAATTCTTCCACTATGTTCATCAGTAATTAATTTTTTTCTTGATGCAATATCCAATTGAACTTGTGGAGGTATAACAAAAAATGAACCAGCAGATGCACCTCTCTCAACTGGTACAACGGCTAAACCATTTTTAACACTAGATCTTATTTTTTTATATGAATTTAGGAGTGATTCATCAATTTTTGACTCGTACTCACTTGATTTTTTAATTAAGCCGTTTTCCTCTTTTTCTGTTTCTTTCATTATGGCATCTAGCTCACCTTTCTTATGTTTTAAATGTGTATTTCTATCATCTTTTAATTCATTTGTTTCAGAAAGCTTTTCGTTTTTTTGTTCAATTTGAGCTTTTAGTTCGTTTATTTGCTTTTCAGAGTATTCAATTTCAAGCTCCTGATACTCTATTTCCTTACTTAATGATTCAAATGCTCTGTTGTTTCTGACATTTTTTTGTTGATCATTATATTTTTTAATCATTGCTTTGGATTCTTCTATCTTATTCAATTTTTCTTTGATTAAATTTTCTAAATCACCAATTTCACCGTTAACTTTTTCGACTCTTACTTCAAGACCTGAAACTTCATCTTCAAGGTCCTGAACCTCAAGAGGTAATTCTCCTCTGACACTTCTTAATTTATCAATTCTTGAATCAATTAATTGAAGATCATATAGTGCTCTTAATCTTTCTTCAACAGAGTAATCAACTTTTTTTGCCATTTCAATAATAATTTACAGGGTTTGTCCTAGTTTCTGCTATAACGCATGCAAACTTAGGAATTTTTTTATTAAGATAATTTAAAATAAGGTCCTTTGTATATTTTTCGCTTTCGTAGTGTCCAATATCAACTAATAATATTTTATTGTTTGATTTAAAAAAATCATGATATTTTAAATCAGCTGTAACATAACAATCTATTTCATTTATTAATGCTTCCTCAATGGCAAAACTGCCAGATCCGCCAAGTACACAGATTTTCTTTAATTTTTTTCCTGTAAAATTACTATGCCTGATATTAGATAAATCCATATGTGTTTTTAAATAACCTAAAAACTCACTTTCTGAAAGTTCTTCTTTCAATTCACCAATTATGCCCATACCAATATTATCAACTCCATTTTGTTTAATAAATATATTAGGATTTATCAACTTTAGTTTCCTAGAAATCTGATAACTCACTCCTCTTGGATTATTATCAAGATTTGTATGTAAACAATATACATTCAAATTATTTTTCAGAGCCTTTTCGATGCATATATCGACGTACTCTTCTGAATTTAATTTATTTGAACCTTTATACATTAGAGGATGAAAAGTTATTATGAGATTGTAACCCATATTAATAGCCTCATCAATAACTTTTTCAGTTACATCAATTGTAATTAATGCACCATTAACTTCTGATTTTGGATTACCAATTATAAGTCCTACATTATCAAAATCTTCAGAATTTTCTAGCGGAGACCATTCTTCAAGAATATTTTGAATCTCGATTAATTTCATTGAAATTTTTTATCAAATATAAAATTTATATTTTCGTCAAATGCCTCTATTGAGAAGATTGTTAATTCCTTTTTCAATACTATATTACTTATTTCAACTAATAAGAAATAAATTATTTGATTTAAATATTCTAAAAACAACAAAGTTTAATTTTCCAATAATTGCGATTGGAAATTTGTCAGTTGGAGGGACAGGCAAAACACCCTTAGCAAACTATTTAATTACCATACTAAAAAGTAAATACAAACTAACTTTTTTAAGTAGAGGATATATGAGAAAGACCTCTGGTTATATACTGGCAAATGAATATAGTTCGGTAAATGAAATTGGCGATGAGCCTTTTCTTATAAAGCAAACCCATAATGATATATCAGTTGCAGTCTGTGAAAATAGAGTCCATGGGATTCAATCCTCTCTTCAAATTAAAAATGAATCTAATCTTTTTATCCTTGATGATGCATTTCAACATAGAAGCCTGAAAGCTTCAATCAATATTGTACTTTCAAAATTTAATCAACCTTTTTTTAAAGACTTTATAATACCAACTGGAAACTTAAGAGAACCAGCATCTGGTATCAAAAGGGCAAATATTATAATAATTTCAAAATGCCCATATAATTTAAATGAATCAACAAAAAATGATTTTGTTCGAAAAATGAAACCAAATTCTGATCAAAAAGTTTTTTTTACCTCCATCAATTACAAAAATCATGTTCTTGGTAAATATCAATTGAATCATAACAAATTATCAAAACAAGAAGTCGTTCTTGTTACAGGAATTGCAGACAGTACTACTTTGGAAAATTTTTTAAATAAAAAAAATATTATTTTCAATCATTTAAAATTTAACAATCACCACATATACTCAAAGCAAGATATTAATTTGATTAAGTCAAAATCAAAAAATAAAAATATAATAACTACCAAAAAGGATTATTTTAAAATTTTAGAGATAGAAAATCTAGAAAATTTATTCTACCAAGACATAAATATTGAGTTTTTATTTAACGATGAAAAGAACTTTATAAAAGAGTTAAATAAATTTATTAAGTAATATGTTTTTGGGCTTTATATGAGGATCTTACTAAAGGACCACTTTCAACATGTACAAATCCCAAATCTTCAGCAATTTTTTTATAAAATTCAAATTTTGAAGGATCAACAAAATTTTTAACTGGAAGGTGTCTTTTAGATGGTTGTAAATACTGTCCAATAGTCACTACATCTACATTTACATTTCTTAAGTCCTTGATGGTTTGAATCACCTCAGCATCTGTTTCTCCAAAACCTAACATAATACCAGATTTAGTTCTATTTACTCCTTGTGATTTTAGATAATTTAAAACCCCTAAGCTTCTTTCATATCTAGCTTGTATTCTAACTTCTCTGGTTAGTCTCTTTACCGTTTCAATATTGTGAGAAATCACTTCAGGCATTACATCTATTATTCTATCTAGATGCTTATGAATACCTTGGAAATCAGGAATTAATGTCTCCAACGTAATACCTGGATTAATTCTCCTTATACTTTTAACAGTTTCAGCCCAGATAATTGATCCCATATCAGTTAAATCATCTCTGTCAACAGATGTGATAACGGCATGCTTTATGCCCATTACTGAAATAGATTTAGCAACCTTTTCAGGCTCCTCCCAATCAACCTCAAGAGGCCTTCCTGTTTTAACTCCACAAAATCCACAAGATCGAGTACAAATATTTCCCAAAATCATGAATGTGGCAGTTCCCTCTCCCCAGCATTCGCCCATATTTGGACAACTTCCTGAAGAACAAATTGTGTTTAATTTATATTTATCAACTAAGCCTCGAAGATTAGAATATTTCTTACCAGTAGGAAGTTTAACTCTAATCCATTTGGGTTTTTTTACAAATGCTTTTTTATTATCAGTGCTGATAACTTTTTTAGATACACCAATGTCAAGATTAGTCCAACTTTTTGTTTCGTTATCCTTTAATGAAATTGTTTTAGTTTCCAATCAGATTTAATTACATGCAAATATATATCAATTTTAAATCAATGTTAGGTACCAAATTGAAAAAAATGAAAGAAAAATTATACCTAAAATTGAATAAATTTTCATTCCAATTTTTAGCTTGTGATTCTTGGGCATGAATTTACTGTTGACCAATGAAAAATTAAGTATAGCATATATTGGGGCAGTAATAAAGGAAAGTATTGTAGCAATCTTAACTAAAGTACCCATTTCGGACATTAAAAAAACAAAAATTAGAAAAGTTCCAACAGAAAGTAGCACAAGCCAAAAAGTATATCCTGCTAATTTTTTTAAACCTAGTAATTTTAAGGATTGATCCATTGCCCTTGGTGAGGCGTCTAAACAGGTCAGAGTTGTACTGAACATTGTTGTGAATGCAGCTAATGATATGAAAATAAACATTCCCTCGCCGAGATTTGAAGTATACAAATTAATTAATTGACCAGCAAACTCACCTCCTTGATTTGAAAATTTTTCTCCGGATTCAAACATTACATAAGCACCTAAACCTACAAAACAAACTCCAAGTATTACAGTTGTCATATATCCTAATTTAAAGTCAAATAATGCAGTTTTATATTCGATTTTTTTATTAATTGACATTTTTTCTTTAGTCCATATAGATTGCCAAATTGAAATATCAAGAGGAGCTGGCATCCAGCCCATAAAAGCTGCTAGAAATATAATTCCTTCAAAATTATTTGGGATAATTTGGGCTATTCCGATTGATGAGTTTGAATTAAAACTTGCATAAAAAACAGCTGTAATAGTTGAAATTGCAAGAACCAAAATAATAGCTTTTATTAAGTTATCAAGAACTCGATATTTTCCAATTATCAAAATCAAAAAACAGCTAATTATAATTATACCTGACCAAATAGTAATATTTGATGAAATCCCAAACAATTCAATAGCTAAACCAGCAGTGACAATAGTTACTGCAGCTTGTATAGTAAAAATTGTAACAATAGATAATAGTAGGTATATAAATAAAACATAGTTACCTATCTTTTTATAGCCGTCTAACAATGTTTCACCGGTGGCATGTGTGTATTTTGTTCCAAACAAAAAAAATGGATATTTAAATAAATTACATAAGAGTAATGCCCAAATTAAACCAAATCCAAACTCAGCACCAGCTTTAGTGGATTGAACAAGATGCGATACACCAATTGCAGCTCCTGCAAAAAGTAATCCTGGTCCTAATTTTTTTAGATATTTAATCATTTTTTTTTAGCTTCTCACTCAGAAGTTTTTTGGCTCTGAATATTTTTATTTTAGTTGTATTAATTGGTTGATTTAATTTTTTTGAAATTTCTTGTATTGATAAATCCTCAATATACCTATACTTTATCATGTCTCTGTAAATAGGTTTTAATTCATCAATCTTAGAATTAAGATTATCATAACTTTCCTTATTGATCATACTTTCCTCAGGGCTTAATTCAGAAACAATATTTTCAATTTTTTTAGAATTTACTTCTTTATACAGCAACTTCTTTTTTTTTAAGTAATCGGAATAAGTATTTTTTGCAATGGAAATTAACCATGTCTTAAAATTATATTTTGGATTATAGGTTTTAATTTTTTCAAACGCTTTTGAAAATGACTGGATTGTAATTTCCTCAGAAATATATTTGTTGGAAGTTTTTTTTAATAGGTAACTATAAACATAATCCCAATTGGAATTTAAAAGCTTGTCAAATGACGGAAATTCTTCTTTCGACATTATTGATCCAGAAAAATTAATTAAGATTCATTGTAGATTTTTTACATTCATTCTCATCAGGTAATTTTCCACAAATTCCACATGGTTTACCATCATTATTCAAAAAAGGACTATTACTAGCACATGTTCCTGAGAATTTTCCATCTTTTTTCATGATAATTTTTATAGAAATTCCAGCAAATGCTAAACCCAAAAAAATGATTGTTATTATGTAAAGCTCCATTTCTATAAAATATTTACTTCTTCTTGAAGCAAGATATCAAATTTTTCTTTAACAGTTTTTTTAATTTTTTGAGAAAAATTGTAAATATCTTTTCCCTTGGCATTTCCGGTATTAATAATAACCAGTGCTTGATCTTTATATACTGTAACATTTTTCTCTTTAATATTTTTAAAACCACAATTTTCAATTAACCATGCAGCTGAAATTTTATAATCTGAATTTTTATTTTTAAAACTTACTATTTCCGGAAACAATGATTTAATTTGTTTAAACTGTTTTTTACTTATGATGGGATTCTTAAAGAAACTTCCAGCATTACCAAATTCTCTGTAATTTGGAAGCTTACTTTTTCGAATTAAATGAACAGATTCTGCAATATTTTTAATTGAGGGTTTACTAATTCCATTTTCAATTAGATAATTATTCAACGATGCATATTCAATATTAATATTGTGATTTTTTTTGGTTAGTCTTAATGTGATATTAGTTATGATAAATTTATTTTTTAATTCTTCTTTAAATATTGAGCTCCTGTAAGAAAATTTACATTCGTCTTTGCTAAAAATTTTTATTGATCCATTATTAACAAAAACTCCTTTGCAATTTTCAATTACATCTTTAATTTCTTTTCCATATGCACCAATATTTTGTATAGGAGCACTTCCAACATTTCCTGGGATTGAAACTAAATTTTCAATTCCACCAAAATTATTTTCAATACACCACCAAACTAATTCATCCCAGCTCTCACCCGCACCAACAGAAACTAAAACTTCATTATCATCCTCATTAATAATCTCTATACCTTTAATTTCTATTTTTAAAATTGGACATTCGATATCAGAAGTAAATAGAATATTAGTTCCTCCACCTAATATTAATAATTCATTTTTTTTGTTTTTTTCTATAAAATTTATTATTTCCCTCTCCGAGGAGACATGAATTAAATTCTTAGCTTTAGCGTCTACGCTAAACGAATTATAATTTTTTAAGGAAACTTTTTTCAAAGAGTAATGAAAGTTTAAAAAATTAATCTTTTCCCTTTTCTTCTTCTTCTTCTTCTTCTTCTTCTTCTGGAAGAACTTCTCCTTTTATTCTAAGAATCGTAGAAGGATTTTTAGAGTTAGAAACTACAGAAATTGCTTTCATAAATAACCCTTCTCTTTTTGTATCGTATTCAACTTCAATTTCCCCCTCACCACCAGGCTCAATTGGCTTTTCAGGTTTTTTTGGGATAGTGCAACCACATGAAGATGAAATTCTTGTGAATACAAGTGGAGCAGTTCCAATATTTTTAAATTTAAAAATTCTCTTGCCATCTGATTCGAATTCAACTTCACCATAGTCGATAGTTGTTACATCAAATTTAACTTCAGCTTGTTTATCTTGTGAAAAAGCTAATAGCGGAAGAAAGAATAGAGAAGAAATTAGAATAAATTTTTTCATTTGGTCCTTTTTTTATAAAAATAATCCTTTAAATCCTTTTACAAAAATTATTTTCTCTTTTAAATCTATTAGTAGTTAGTTACTTTTGCTTAAATTATTGTGATGGAAATTGATAAAGTTTACAATCCTAATGAGATTGAAAATAAGTGGTTAAAAAAATGGGATAAAGAAAATTTATTCAAATCAGTTCCTGACGAAAGAGAAGCATATACAATTGTAATACCTCCCCCAAATGTTACTGGAATTCTCCATATGGGTCATATGCTTAACAATACTATACAAGATATTCTCATTAGAAGGGCAAGGTTAAAAGGACTTAATGCATGTTGGGTCCCAGGAACTGATCATGCCTCAATTGCAACCGAGGCAAAAGTTGTAAAAATGTTAAAGGAAAAGGGAATCAAGAAAAGTGATATCAGTAGGGATGAATTTTTGACTTATGCATGGGATTGGACCGAAAAGCACGGGGGTTTAATATTGAACCAATTAAAAAGGATAGGTTGCTCTTGCGATTGGGACAGAACTAAATTCACACTTGATAGTGATTTATCTGAGTCAGTAATTGATACATTTATTAAATTATTTGATGAAGGTTATTTATACAGAGATAAAAAAATTGTTAATTGGGATCCAGAAGCACTTACTACACTCTCTAACGAGGAAGTTATTTACAAGGAGGAAGAGACTAAACTATTCTATCTAAAGTATCAAATTGTCGATTCTAAGGATTATTTAATAGTTGCTACTACAAGACCTGAAACTATTTTTGGTGATACTGCTGTTGCTGTGAATCCAGATGATAACAGATACAAAAATTTGAAAAATAAAAAGTTAATTGTTCCATTAGTAGGTAGGGAAGTTCCAATTGTTTTTGATAGCTCAGTTGAGATCGATTTTGGTACTGGATGTTTAAAAGTTACTCCAGCTCACAGTGAGAAGGACTTTATCATAGGTAAAAATAATGAATTGGAAATCATCGATATATTTAATGATGATGCAACTATTAATCATCATGGAAAAAAATATCAAGGTTTAGACAGATTCGAGGCTAAAAAACAAATTGTAAATGATTTAACTGAGCAAGGTTTGATTTCAAAAACTGAATCATATACTCATAATATTGCTTTATCAGAAAGAACTAACTCAGTTGTTGAACCAAAACTATCACTTCAATGGTTTATTAAAATGAAAAAAATTGCAGAACCAGCAATTGATGCTGTTGTTTCTGGAGATATAAAATTTTATCCAAAAAAATATATGAATACCTACAAAAATTGGATGGAAAATATAAGAGATTGGAACATCTCGAGACAATTGTATTGGGGGCATAGAATACCAGTTTATTATTTAAAAAATGACAATTCTAAATTTGTTGTATCGAAAAATGTCAAAGATGCTTTAGTTAAATTCAAATCTAAATTCAATTTTGAGTTAACAGTTGATGATGTTGAACAAGATAATGATGTATTAGACACATGGTTTTCATCATGGCTATGGCCAATAAGTGTTTTTGACGGTATAAGAAATCCAAGTAATGATGATATTAATTATTATTATCCTACCTCTGATATTGTTACTGGACCAGATATCTTATTTTTTTGGATAGCTAGGATGATTATGAGTGGTTACTATTTTCGAGATAATAAGCCATTTAACAATGTATATTTTACTGGTCTAGTTAGAGATAAAAAGGGTCAAAAAATGTCTAAACAATTAGGTAATTCACCTGATCCTATAGAATTAATTAAAAATTATGGTGCAGATGGAGTTAGAATAGGTTTATTATTTTCTGCTCCAGCTGGAAATGATCTTTTATTTGATGAAAAACTGTGTGTCCAAGGAAAGAACTTTTCAAACAAGATATGGAATGCTTTTAGACTAGTGAAAGGTTTTGATATTTCCACTCAAAAGCCTCCGCAATCAAATGAATTAGCTGCAGTAAAATGGTTTAATGAAAATTTAAATATGAAAATAATTGAAATAAATAATTCATATGACAATTTTAAAATTTCTGAAGCTTTAATGATAACATACAAGTTAGTCTGGGACGATTTTTGTTCAATTTTTTTAGAGATAATCAAGCCGAGTTATGGTGATGCCATTTCTTTAAAAACTCTAAATGATACTAAAGTTTTTTTCAAAAAAATCTTGTCACTTCTTGAACCCTTTATGCCTTTTATCAGTAATGAACTCAGTGAAAAATTGGATATTTCAAATATTAAATTGGAATGGCCTAACTCTGATGTTCATGATCAAAAAATTATTGAAAATTTTAATCATATCAATGAATTGATTACAAAAGTTAGAAATTTTAAAAAGGCTAATAATATTCCATTTAAGGAATCCATAAAATTATATTTTGATAATAAAATTTTAGATAATGAATTGATAAGTGTTATTAAAAAATTAACTAATTCAGAGCTTATTATTTCAAAAAATAAGGAGGAAGATGATTTGAACTCTGTACTTATTGGAAAATATATTTATTACATAGAATCTGAGAAAAAATTAAATCATGATGATATTTCAGAAATTAAAGATTCACTTGAATATAATATTGGTTTTAAAAAAATATTAGAAAAAAAATTATCCAATAAAAGGTTTATTGAAAATGCACCACAAGCTGTGATTGACAATGAGATGAAAAAGCTCGATGACGTAAAATCTAAAATTAAAATCTTAGAAAAAAAAATATCTCAACTTAAGTAATAGCTATCATATCTTCTCCCCCTTTTAAATGTTGATTTAATTTAACTTTTATTTTAGAATCTAGTGGAAGATATACATCAACCCTGGAGCCAAACTTTATAAATCCAGCATCATTGCCTTGAATTGCAATATCACCAACTTTGGCATAATTTACTATTCTTCTAGCTAAGGCACCTGCAATTTGTCTATAAAGAACTTCACCAAAAACTTTATTTTCAACAACTATAGTTGTTCTCTCATTTTTTTCTGAAGATTTTGGATGCCAAGCTACAAGGTAATCACCTGGGTGATATTTACTAAAATTAATTTTCCCACCAATTGGATATCTTGTCACATGAACATTAAATGGAGACATAAAAATTGAAATAATAATTCTTTCATCTTTAAAATACTCTTTTTCAAATACCTTTTCTATATTAACAACTTTACCGTCAACAGGTGAAATTACATGATTATCATTTAAAATGGTTTTTCTTGAGGGATTTCTAAAAAATTGTAATATTAAAATTAGGATTAAAATTGAAATAGTTTGAAGTAGTGTTTTAATCAGACCATCATTAAAGATATATTCTAATAATAAAATATCTGAAATAACTACAAATAAAAATATCAGTATAATATTGTGACCCTCTTTATGAAACATATATGTATATAGTTAGCATTAAATATATAAAAGGAAAAGAGAATATTATACTATCTAGTCTGTCATATAACCCACCATGTCCTTTAAGTAAATTTCCAAAATCTTTGATATCTAACTCTCTTTTAATTTTTGATTGAACAAGATCTCCAAAAATTGCAAAAGAAGCAGTTATTAGACATAAGATTATTGAAAATAAAATATCTGAATTGAAATATGATGAAATAATAAAACTATATGCAATTGAAAAAATGATTGAACCTGCTGCGCCCTCTATGGTTTTATTTGGTGATAATGATTCATATAGTTTATTTTTACCAAAATTATTCCCAACAAAATAACCAACACTATCCACACCCCAAATAAGAATAAGGTAATAAATAAAGAATAACTTAAATTGCGAATAATCATAAATTAGACTTGAATAAATAATTAAAAGAAATGACCCTACCACACCAATTAAAGGCCATGTTTTCATAAATCTTTTATCACTAAATAATTCCTTTCCTTTAAAAACAAATCCTATCATCATGAACGAATTAATTAAAACAATAAAGAAAATTACATACTGAAAATATGTATTTAATCCTGATGAATTAAATGTTACAATTATTCCCAAAATGAATAGAGAAATTAAAAATAATAGAGGAGTAAATTCGGTGTAAAAAAATAAATTTTTTTTATTTATTTCAGTTAGTTTATTTTTAACTTTTATTGAATTCAAATGAACATTATCATTTCTCAAGACCTTACCATATTCAAAGATTATAATCAAGCAAAATAAAAACATTAATAAAACAAACAAAAATTGACTATATAAAATACTTCCAATTAAAAGCAAAACATAAATGAATCCAGGTATTAGTCTAGTTAAAAAATCATTCATTATAAATCCTCCAATAAAATAAGATATAAGTTTTTAGCACTTGAGCCATAGGTTAAGAAGTTTAAGTCTTCACCTTCTCCTTTATTAAAATTTTTGATAGATGTAATATTTGAAGGTAAATTATTTGAATATTTGATTCTAATTCCCTCTAAACCCTTACTTAAAGTTTCAGAAAGTTGACTTGTTCTGGCCATAACAATAATATTATTTGGTAAATCATTAGACTTGTAAGATTGAATTTGTTTTGCACTAACAAGTATGCTACCATCTTTGGCGACAAGAAATTCACAATCTGTTATGAATAGGTTAGAGTTGATGTTTGACTTATTAAACTTTATATTATTACTTGGAATAAAATTTTTTGTAAAATCTTCATTGAAGCATAAAATGCTTTTTTCAGCCCAATTATTTTCTTCAAGGATTTTTAAAAAAAACTCTTCACACTCATCTATGTTCGTGGCATATAAAAATTTACCTCCGTTAGAGCTGAAATTTAGTGTGAATTTATCTTCAACTAATTCGTCTTTTTTCGGTAGATATTTGTATTCATCTTGGGAGGCATCTTCACTATCATTCTCTTTTTTATTGGATTTAAAAAATGATCGAAAAATTTTCTTCAATTGAATTCTTTACTATAAAGATAGTAATTAAAGAAAGTTTAATAAAATACTTACTTTTTTTCTTGTGAAATTTTTTCTTCAAACGGTCTTTCACCAAAAATTCTCACAAGATCTTCTTTAAAAATAACTTCCTTTTCTAAAAGATAATTTGCTAATTCTTCAAGTTTCTTTTTGTGTTTTTTTAATAAACCAATAGCTCTTTTGAACTGAGTTTCAATTATATTGGAAATCTCTTTGTCTATAATTTGAGCTGTAGTATCACTATACGGCTTTGTAAATCCATAATCATTTTGACCTGATGAATCATAATATGTTAAATTCCCAATTTTATCATTTAAACCATAAACGGTTACCATTGATCTTGCCTGTTTAGTTACCTTTTCTAAATCACTTAAAGCACCTGTTGATATTTTATTAAAAATCACTTTTTCAGCTGCTCTTCCTCCAAGTGCTGCACACATTTCATCAAGAATCTGTTCGGTTCTAACAATTTGCCTTTCTTCCGGTAAATACCAAGCTGCTCCAAGAGATCTTCCTCTTGGCACAATTGTTACTTTAACAAGGGGGGCAGCATGCTCTAACATCCAACTTACTGTGGCATGCCCAGCTTCATGATAGGCAATAGTTTTTTTCTCCTTAGGGGATATTATCTTGTTTTTCTTTTCTAAACCTCCTACTATTCTATCAACAGCATCCAAGAAATCTTGCTTTCCTACTGATTTTTTTGATTTTCTAGCTGCAATTAAAGCAGCTTCATTACAAACATTTGCGATATCAGCACCGGAAAATCCTGGTGTTTGCTTAGAAAGAAAATCTACATCTAAGTCTTTTGTCTTTTTTAATGGTTTTAAATGGACTTCAAAAATCTCTTTTCTCTCTCTTACATCAGGAAGGTCAACATATATTTGTCTGTCAAATCTACCAGCTCTCATCAATGCTTTATCTAATACATCAGCTCTGTTGGTAGCTGCCATAACTATTACGTTTGTATTGGTGCCAAAACCGTCCATTTCAGTGAGCAGCTGATTTAAAGTATTTTCTCTTTCATCATTAGACCCAGTTATACTATTTTTTCCTCTGGCACGCCCTATAGCATCGATTTCATCAATAAAAATTATTGATGGTGATTTTTCTTTAGCTTGCTTAAATAAGTCTCTAACTCGTGAGGCACCAACACCAACAAACATTTCTACAAAATCAGATCCTGAAAGTGAAAAGAATGGAACTTTAGCTTCACCAGCAACAGCTTTAGCCAATAATGTTTTTCCAGTGCCAGGTAATCCTACAAGTAATGCACCCTTTGGAATTTTACCACCAAGTTTTGTATACTTTGATGGACTCTTTAAAAAATCGACAATCTCTTTGACTTCTTCCTTGGCACCCTCTAATCCCGCTACATCTTTGAAAGTAACTTTAGTATCCTTACTTCCGTCAAAAAGTTTAGCCTTTGATTTACCAATACTGAAAATTTGAGATCCCCCCGCGCCAGCACCACCAGACATTCTTCTCATGAAAAATATCCACAATCCAACTAAAATAATTAGAGGTAAAAATCCAATTAATACATCAAACCACTTATTTTCTATGGTTCTAAATTCATAATTAAAAATAATACCATTAGATTCTGCATTTTCCAATTTTCTTTGAAATAGTTCTAAGTCACCTACTTCAAAGTTGTAGTGAGGGCCAATTACATTTCTTTGACCCAAAAAATTATTGGTCGCAACATCACGATGAATTTCATTCATCAGGGCATTCTCGGTTAACGTAACTTCAGCAAGAGTTTTATTTATGATAGTTATTTTTGATACATCACCAGAACTTAAATATTTTTCAAAAGTTGATATATTAATTTTTTTTGTACCACTAAATCCACTACCATTTCCTATATATGAAAATATTATAAAAACTGAAATGATCAGACCATAAATCCAATAGGTTGAATTATTTTTCGGATTGGTATTACTTTTCTTATTTTTCATAAATTCTTATCTAATCTAATTATTTTTGCTTCCCCCCACAACTCTTCCAGATCATATATTTCTCTGAATTCTCTTTTAAAAATGTGAACAACTATGTCGATGTAGTCCAACAAAACCCAGTTTTTATTTTCGAGACCTTCAATGCTCAGAGGTTTTTCTTTCAAATTTTTACTTACAACCCTCTTCACTGAACTTGAAATTGCATTTACCTGAGTATTTGACTGACAGTCACATATTACAAAATATTTACATATAGTATTTTCAATCTCTGTAAAGTCAATTATACTAATATTTTCACCTTTAACATTTTCAATTCCTTTAATAATATTAGTTAGAGTTTTATCCTTACTTTGCATCAAAATTATTGTTCAGGTGAAATTAATCAAACTTAATGCCATTGATTCAACAAATGAATATATTAAAAAGATTAAATTATTTTCATCTGATAGTCTTATTTGTGTATACACTTTTAATCAAACAATGGGAAAGGGACGTAGAGCAAATATTTGGAGCTCAGAACCATTTATGAATCTTTGTGTTTCTTTCTGTTATAGACCTTCAAATGAAATTTCTGATGATTTTTCCTTTAAGCTTAATATGTTGGTAAGTAATAAAATTTTGGAATTTCTCAATCAAAATAAGATACCAAATCTTCATGTTAAGTGGCCCAACGACATTTTGTCAGATAAAAAAAAGATTGCGGGAATTTTAATTGAATCCTCGATGAAAAAAAATAAAGTCAGTGATTATATTGTTGGAATTGGTTTAAATGTAAATCAATTTGATTTTGGTGATTTAAAACAAGCGTCGTCATTGAAAAAAATAACCAAAATTAATTATGATTTACATAAAATCTCAAAGGATTTTATAAATCATTTTTCAAATATTGATGAGGATGCTAATAATTACTCAACTGATCAAATAAAAATGAATTATCTAAATAATCTATATGGTACAAAATCATTTTTAAATTACGCTTACAAAGGAGAAAAAATAAAAGGAAAAATAATTGATATCAAATCAACTTCCTCTATTGAGTTATTAATTGGAAAAAATTTAAAAATTTTAGATAGTCATGATCTAAAATTAATCTATTAGAAAGAAATATTCTCAATTTTATTTTTCAACGAATCAATAAATGCATTTAAAGGTTTTTTAATCATCATTTCTATCATGGATGAAAAATTTCCTACAAATTGAACTTTAATTTTTGAAGAATTGCTTTCAATAGCATCAATTTTGATTAGAATGTAAAAATTTAAATTACTATCATTAGAGGAAAGCTTGACTTCATTATTTTTTGGAAGCTCGCTTAATAACAAATTAATGCCTGGCATATTACCTATTTTAATTTTGAATTCATTCTCTGATAATTTATCAAAACTTCTAATTTCATCCTTTAGAATTTGCTCATAATTATCTATGTCAATAATATGAGAATATAATTTTTCAGATGAATATGGAATTACGTTTGATTCTTTGATTATTTCCATTTCTATTTATTCCATTTTTGAGGATTATTTCGCCATTTAATTAGCTGAGTTAACTCAACATCACTAACATAATTATTTTTTACTGCATAATCAATTAGATAATTGTAAGAGCATAATGAAGAATATGAAATATTTTTTGATTCAAAATTTAATTTTGAAATTTCAAAGTTGTAATTAAATATACTTATTAGACCTTTAATTTTTAAGTTTTCGGAGATTAGAGATTGACAAGCTTCTAGACTACTATTTCCAGTACTAATTAAATCTTCAATTACAACTACTTTTTGACTTTTTTCATAAAAACCTTCAATACTATTTTTCCTACCATGTTTTTTTCTGTCAGCCCTTACATAAACAAAAGGCTTATTAAGTTTGTTAGCTACAAGCATACCTATTCCAATTGCACCAGTAGCAACACCTGCAATGACATCATAATCCTCATATCTTTTTTTAATTTGCTGAGATAAAAAAGAACAGATTTTTTCTCTTACAGCAGGAAAAGACAATATAATTCTGTTATCACAATAAATTGGTGATTTCCACCCAGATGCCCAGGTAAATGGATTTTTTGGATTCAATTTAATTGCATTAATTTGTAGAAGAAGTTTACAGGTTTCTTTAGCGATATATTCGTCATTAACCATCGTACAAATGTATAAAGTTTTTGCCAATAGATTACCAATAATACTAACCAGCGATAAGAATTATTTGGACAACCCAAATACATACTTGTTATCAAGTATATCAATTGAAGAAATAATAAAAAAATTGAAGATTAAAAAAGAAATTTTTATTTACTCTCCAAACAAAGAAGATATCCTCAATGAATTTAAAACCAAAATAGATACTATAAAAGCTGCAGGAGGCATTGTTAGAAATAAAGACAATGAGCTATTATTTATTTTTAGAAAAGGTAAATGGGATTTACCTAAGGGCAAGGTTGATAAAAATGAAAAAAATAAAGATGCGGCAATTCGTGAGGTAACTGAGGAGACGGGGATTAAAAAATTAAAAATTGATAAATTCTTTGAAAAAACATTTCATATTATAAAAGGTAAGAAAAAATATTTTTTAAAAGAGACTCATTGGTATAAAATGAAATCAAGCTACGATGGAAAATTAAAGCCTCAAAAAAGTGAAGGTATTAGAAGTGCTCAGTGGAAAACTATTGATCAGGCAAAAGATATAAGGAAAAAAACCTTTAAAAATATTTCAATTATTCTCAAAAAATATCTTAAAGAAGTTTAGCAATTTTTTTAGGTACAAGCTCGCTGTAATCTCCATTATTTTTAATAAGATCTCTTACAATAGAGCTACTTATAAAAGATGTTTTTGCAGATGTTAAAAGAAATACTGTTTCAATTTTTGATAAAAGTCTATTTGTTCTAGCTATTGCTTTTTCAAATTCAAAATCTCCATTATTTCTAACACCTCTAACAATAAAGTCTGCATTTACTTTTTTACAAAAATCGATTGTTAGACCATTATAGCTTAATACTTCAATTTTATCCTCCTTATTTAGAACGCTTTTTATTAATTCAATTCTTTTTTCAATGGAAAACATTGATGTTTTTTCATCATTCTTTCCTATGCCTATAATTACCTCATCAAAAATTAATTTACTTCTATTTAAAATATCAAGATGACCGAGTGTAAAGGGATCAAAAGTACCTGGAAAAATAGCTCTTTTCATTTTTCAAATTTTGTTAGTGTATCATCAATTATATATGTAAATAGATTTTCCAAAGATATACCATTCATCTTAACTTGCTTTGGAAAGATACTTTCCTCTGTCATACCTGGTATTGAATTAATTTCTAGCAGGTATGGTTCATCACCTATGAATATAAAGTCTGATCGTGAAAAACCGGTCATTTTCAATTTTTTGTATAGATTTTTTGATGCTTTTTCAACATTCAATTTTTGCTGATTATTTAACCTAGCGGGACTAATAACTTCATGATTACCTTCATATTTAGCTTCATAATCAAAAAAATCATTTTTTGAAACAATTTCTGAAATACCAAAAACTTTTATTTCATTTTGGAAATACATTACACCCACAGAAACCTCTTTGCCATCCAAAAACTCTTCAATTAAAACTTCATTATCATAACCAAATGATTTATCTATGGCATAAATTAATTCTTCTCTATTGTATACCTTTGAAATACCATAGCTGCTTCCCGAATTATTAGCTTTAACAAATAATGGATAATTTAGATTTTCTTCAATATTTTCAATTTTTAAATTAGAATCACGATTTATCAATTTTGATTTAGCAACGTTGAATCCATTTTTTTTTGCAAAATCAGTACACTTTTTTTTATCAAATGTTAGTTTTGCTACATCTGCTGTTGGTCCTGTAAATGGGATATTTAGTTTAGCAAAATAATTTTGGATAATTCCGTCCTCACCGGGGCTGCCATGTATCATTATAAATGCAATATCAAATTTTATTTTTTTATCATCGATTTTAACGCTAAAATCATCTTTGTGTATTAGATATTTTACACCATCATTGCTAATTAAATTCCAATTTTCTTTTTCAATAATTATTTTGAAAGGACTAAAATTATTTGTATCAATATTATTGTATACTGTATTTCCACTCTTTATAGAAATATCATGTTCACTTGAGTATCCACCCATTAAAATCGCAACATTTTTTTTCATTAAAAAATATGTTTTCTTAAACTTCTTAAAGATACTTATTTATATATATTTGTTTTGAAGTTTTAAAATGAAGTTTTTTTACAGTCGGGTTTTTATAAAGCAACTTTTTTTAGCAACAATTATATTTTCATTGGTTGTATTAACATCAATTGTTTTCTTATTTTTTTATACCAATCAGACAAGTAGGGTAGTTGTCCCAAACCTAGTAGGTCTTAGTTTAAATGAAATAGATGAAGTTATAAATGAAAGAAATCTCAGATATGAAATTATTGATTCTTCGTTTTTTAATCAGGATTTTGACAAAAATACTGTAATTGAGCAAATTCCCATCGCTAACAAAGAGGTCAAAAAGAACAGAAAAATTTATCTTACAACAAATCCGTCCTCATATGGTGATGTAATACTTCCAAATATTATCCAGCTTACAAAAAGAAATGCAGTTTCAACTCTTTCCGCATTAGAACTTGAGATTGGTGAATTTATTTATGAAGATAATATTGGAAAAGATATGGTTTTAGGTGTTGAATTTGAAGGTGAATCTATAGAGTCTGGATCCTTGATCCCAAAAAAATCAATATTAAACTTGATTTTAGGTAACGGAAAAAAATAATAATCTTGAATCAAATAGAAAATAATGATGAGCTTTTTGAGCACTTCTCCTTTTTGGCAGACAAAGGTCAAGAACCTGTTAGAGTTGATAAGTTTTTGATGAATAGAATTGAAAATGCAACAAGAAATAAAATTCAAAAAGCTGCTAAAAGTGGATATATTTTTTCAAATGAAAATCCAGTTAAGCAAAATTATAAAGTAAAACCAGGCGATATCATCAAAGTAATGTTTCACCATCCACCGTATGAAAACCTAATTATAGGTGAGAAAATTGATATTGATATTATCTATGAAGACAATGATATATTGGTAGTTAATAAACCACCGAATCAAGTTGTGCATCCTGGGCATGGAAATTATTCTGGAACATTACTAAATGGTTTAATTTATCACAATGAAAATTTACCTGAGAATCGTGATGGGAGGCCTGGATTGGTCCATAGAATTGATAAAGATACAAGCGGCTTGTTAGTTGTTGCTAAATCTGATATTGCTCTCACAAAATTATCTGAACAATTTTTTCATAAAAAGATTGACAGAAAATATCTAGCAATTGTTTGGGGTACTCCTTTACCTGAACAAGGAACTATTGACAAATATTTATCAAGAGATAAAAAAAATAGAATGATAATGTCTGTACCTGTTGATGAAGACATTGGTAAGAGAGCGATTACTCACTATAAAGTCGTTGAAAAGTTGGGATATGTTTCACTTATTGAATGTGAGCTTGAGACAGGTCGAACGCATCAAATTCGAGCTCATATGAAACATATTGGAAATCCAATTTTTAATGATCAAAGATATGGAGGTGATAAAATATTGAAAGGAACAATTTTTAACAAGTATAAACAGTTTGTTGAGAACTGTTTTAAGTTATTACCAAGACAAGCATTACACGCTAAAACATTAAGTTTTAACCATCCTAGGACTAATGAAAGATTAGCTTTTGAAACTGAATTACCAAATGATTTTAAATCATGTTTTATAAAGTGGAAAAATTATTCAAAAAATAATTAATTTTACGTCATGAAAATTCTTATTTCACCAGCAAAATCATTGGACTTTGATTCAACTATCGATAGTCTAAAATGTACTCAACCAGTTTTTTTAAATAAAACTTCTGAAATTAACTCTGTATTAAAAGAGAAAAGTCCTAAGGATTTAATGCAGCTACAAGGTATATCACAGAAATTATCAGATTTAAATTGGAAAAGAAATAATGATTATGTTGATAATCACAACAATAAAAACTCTAGACCAGCAGTTTATGCATTTAATGGCGACGTATACAACGGAATTGATGTCAAAACACTTTCTGAAGATAAAGTTTATGATTTACAAAAATCATTAAGAATCCTTTCAGGTTATTACGGAGTTTTAAAGCCTCTTGATTTAATTCAACCATATAGGCTTGAAATGGGAACCAAATTAGCAGTTAATGGATCTGAAAACTTATATAAATTCTGGTCTGAAAATATTACAAATTCAATACTTGCTGAAATGAGTAAAGAAGATTTGTTAATCAATTTAGCTAGTAATGAATATTTTGAAGCTTTTGATAAAAAGAAGTTTGATGGTAGGATTATTTCTCCAGTGTTTAAAGATTTTAAGAACGGTAAACTTAAAATTATTTCATTTTATGCAAAAAAAGCAAGAGGAATGATGGTCAGATATATTGTTGATAATTCTGTATCTAGCTACAACGAATTGCTTGGGTTTAATTTAGGTAATTATTCATATAATGAGGCTGAAACATCGGATGAAAATTTCCCAGTTTTCACTAGATAACTAATCTTTAATTAGCTTAATAAAATCTTGCGTTTTAGATACACCATGATTTTCAATATATTTTATATATGCTGAACCAATAATAGCTCCATTACTGTTTTGACATGCAGCTTGAAATGTTTTTTTATTACTAATGCCAAATCCAATTAATAATGGATTTGAAAGATTCAATTTTTTTATTCTTTTAAAATATTCAATTTGATATTTATCAAAACTATCTTTAGCTCCAGTCACACTGTAGCTACTGACCATGTATATAAAACCTTTAGAGAGATCATCAATCAGGTTAATTCTTTCATTTGAGGTTTGTGGAGTGATTAAAAACATCATGTTCAATTTATATTTTTCAAAAATAATTTTATAATTTTTTTTAAAAATATCAGCTGGTAAATCAGGTATTATTAAACCATCAATTCCTACATCCTTACAATTTGAACAAAACTTTTCAATTCCATATTGTAAAATAGGATTGAAATAACCCATTATAACAACCGGGATATCTGATATTTTTCTTAAATCCTTCAGCTGATCAAATAATAAATTAGTTGTCATTCCATTACTAAGCGCTTTTTCAGAACTTTTTTGAATAGTAGGTCCATCAGCTAAAGGATCACTAAATGGTAATCCGATTTCGATCATATCAACTTGTGATTTATCTAGCTCTTTAATGATTTTTAATGTATCATTAATACCTGGAAAGCCAGCTGTAAAATAAATCGATAAAAGATTTTTTTTCTTATTAAAAACTTTGTTTATTCTATTCATTTGCAGGCTTTAAATAAACTCTTTTCCCTGTCTCATCATATAAATCTCCAGGTGTGTAAGTATAACGTTTATATGGCACTTCCTTTAGCTGTCTACCCAAACCTTCTGGTTTTTTTCTGGCATCTTTAATTCTAAGATTAATCTCAATTTTTAATGAGTCAACAGTTTTTATGTAGTTAGGATCATTTGCCAAGTTGTTCATCTCATCACTATCAAACTCGTGGTCGTATAATTCATATCCGTATTCTCCATTTTCACCCCATTTAACAAATCTGTAATTTTCTGTTTTTATTGAATATCCTTCAACATTATTGAATCTTGTAGCTATCCATCTAGTTAGGGCACTGTTTCTTATTTTGTGATTTACGTTATTAAATATTGGCACAAGACTTTTCCCAACAACATGCTTAGGACTTTTAATTTTTGTTAAATCCATTAAAGTTGGATAAATATCTATTAGCTCTACGGGTGAGTTAGATTTCTTTCCACTTACAATTCCAGGCCCTGAAAAAATTAAAGGAACCCTTGTTGTTTTTTCATATAAAGTTTGCTTTTGCCAGTGACCCTTTTCACCAAGATGGTATCCATGATCACTAGAAAAAACTACAACAGTGTTTTTATCAAGGCCAGTATCTTTCAATTTTTTTATAATCCTTCCAACCTGAGCATCAAGAAAACTTACAGTTGCGTAATATGCTCTCTTTATTTCTTGTGCTTCAGATTTACTTAAATCATATTGATTCCCTTTTCCATCTCCTCTATGTCTTAAGGAAATAGCAGCTGGTTCTGGAATTGTCTTTAAAAAGTCCTCACTCATTTCAGGAATATTGATATTATTTATATCATACATTTCAAAGTATTTTTTTGGAGCAACATATGGTGTGTGTGGTTTAAAAAAGCCTACCCCTAAGAAAAAATTTTCCCCTGATTTAGCAAATTTTTCAAGTTGTTCTATTGCTTCCGTTGCAATAATACCATCTGTTTGCTCCTCATCACTTCCTTCTGCTTCTAGCCAACTCAATGTCCCACCGTACTGTCTTGTTTTAAGAGTTTTAATTTTATATTCTTCTTCCTTGTCACGGCCGTAAGGATTAATTGTATAATCCCATGTGTAAATATCGTCAGCACTTGATGTTCCAATTGAACCTGGATTATCATAATGATATATTTTACCAATTCTAACTGATTTATAACCTCTTTGTCTAAATCTTTGACCTAAAGTAATGACATCAGGAATAGTTGTTCTTATATCAACATTTAATTTTGTGTGTTTCGTCTGATCTGAGTAAAGTCCTGTCATAAAGGAAGCTCTTGATTGACCACATTGAGGCCATTGAATGTGAGCATTCTCAAAAAGAAATCCATTTTCGGCAAGTTTGTCAATGTTAGGACTAATTACTTGGTCATGATTGTAAGAACCTAAATCACAATTTAAATCATCTGTCATAATGAATAAAACATTTGTTTTTTCATTTAAATCAGAATAACTGTTACTTGAATTACATGAGCAAAGAATTAAAAACACAATTGAAATGAAAAAATAAATCTGTTTCATAATTTAAAGTAATTAATATAAGTATCTAAATCTTTGTCTCCTCTACCTGAACAATTAAATATAATAATATCATTTTTACCAAATTTCATTTTATCTAGAACTGCAAAAGCATGAGATGTCTCTATGGCGGGAATAATTCCTTCCATTTGAGATAAAATTAATCCCCATTTCATAGCATCACTATCATCAATTGATATAAATTCACCTCTTTTAGATCTGAAAAGATTTGCATGCATAGGACCAATTCCTGGGTAATCAAGCCCTGCCGATATTGAATATGGCTCAGTGATTTGCCCATCTTTTGTTTGCATTAATAAAGTTTTTGATCCATGTATAATCCCCTCAGTCCCAAGAATTGATGTTGCAGCACTTTCACCACTATGAACACCCTTTCCTGCAGCTTCTACACATACTATGTTTACATTTTTATTATTTAAAAATGGATAAAAAAGTCCTGCAGCATTACTACCACCACCAACGCATGCAATAACATGGGTTGGATTTTCAGTGTTTTCAAATTTTAATAATTGTTTTTTAGTTTCATAGCCAATAACTGATTGAAATCTGGCAACCATATCGGGATATGGATGAGGACCCACAACTGACCCTATTATGTAGTGTGTGTCAACAGGATTTGAAATCCAATCTCTTATTGCTTCATTTGTAGCATCTTTTAGTGTTTTACTTCCTGATGTTGCTGGTCTAACTTTTGCACCTAACATTTTCATCCTAGCAACATTTGGGGCTTGACGTGAGATATCAACTTCTCCCATGTAAATAACACATTCAACACCCATTAATGCACATACAGTAGCAGTTGCAACACCATGTTGTCCAGCACCTGTTTCAGCAATTATTCTTTTTTTACCAAGTTTTTTTGCTAAAAGTATTTGACCAATTGTGTTGTTGATTTTATGTGCTCCCGTGTGGCAAAGATCTTCTCTTTTTAAATAAATTTTCGTTTTAAATTTTTCTGAGAGTCTCTTTGCATAATATAGTGGAGTTGGCCTTCCAACATAATCATGCAAAAGTTGATTAAACTCCTTTTTAAATTCTTTTGATTCCGATATTTTAATATAGTTTTTTTGAAGTTCATCTATATTTGGAAATAACATTTCAGGTATAAATGCTCCTCCAAAATCACCGTAGAAACCATCTTTATTTACATTGAAATTTTTCATTTATTTAATTTTTTTTAAAAACATATTTACTTTTTTAACATCCTTTATGCCAGGTGAGATCTCAAATTTGCTATTAATGTCTATACCAAGCAAAAAATCATTTTCATTTTTTATATTATTGATTTCATCTACACTGTTGATGTCTATACCACCACTTAAAAGAAACTTTTTTTTGTTGAAGCCCTTAAGTCTTTTCCAATCAAATTTTTTACCAGAACCACCAAAATTTTTTGAAAAAGTATCAAAAAGAAATAGATCACAACAATCAGTATATTGATTTGTAATATCAAAATCAAAATTTTCAGAAATTCTAAAGGCTTTAATTACTTTGCAATAATTCATCAATTTTTCACTGAATTTTGGTGTTTCGTCCCCGTGAAGTTGAACATAATTTAAATTATAATTTTTAATTTTTTTCTTAATGTTTTCTAGACTTTCATTGACAAAAACCCCAACCTTCTTTTTTTTAATATGAGAGGTATTTATCTCCAGATCAATGAATCTTGATGACTTATTATAGAAAATAAATCCCATTAAATCTATATCAATTTTATTTAATTGATTTATGTTATTCATCTCTTTTAAACCACAAACTTTAACAATCATTTTTTATTTCATTTAAAAAGTTTGCGAGAGCTCTGCCAGGATCTACACTTTTCATAAAATTTTCACCAATTAAAAAACCATCATATCCAAAATTCTTAAGAGTTACAATGTCATTAGAATTACTTATTCCACTTTCTGAAATCTTAGCATAATTGCTTGGTATCTTACTACTCAAGCTAACACTAGTTTCAATATCTACATTGAATGTCTTCAAATTTCTATTATTTACTCCAATTATATCTACACTTTCTATACAGCAATCATCAAGTTCAGATAAATCATGTATTTCAATTAAAACTTCTAAACCCAAACTTTTCGCAAGCTCAGATAGCTTAATTATTTGCTTTTTGTCTAAGCATGCAGCAATTAATAAAATACCATCAGCACCAATTGATTTAGACTCAATAACTTGAAATTCATCAATTATAAAGTCTTTTCTTAGAATTGGCAATTCTGTAATTTTTCTAGCATTAAGTATATCATTATTAGATCCATTAAAAAAATTTTTTTCTGTCAAAATTGAAAGTGCAGCTGCTCCTGCCTCTTGATAACCATTTATAATTTTTTCAGTTGGTGTTTGAGAATTGATTTCAGATTTAGATGGAGATTTTCTTTTATGCTCAGCAATAATACTTATTTCATTTTCTATCAAACCATTTACGATAGATTTGTTATTTCTTTCAAAAAATTCACTGTTTTCTAAGTCAGAAATAGAAATACTTCTTTTGAGTTGATTTAATTCGTCTATTTTTTTTGAAATTATTTTTGAAAGGATATCCATATTAAATTTCAATCAATTTTTTTAAACAGTTATAAGCTTTACCACTTTCCAAAGATTCCTTTGCAATTGAGTAGCATTCTTCAATATCTTTCCCAGTTAATGTTCGAATTGCTAAAGATGAGTTAGCCAAAACTACGTTTACCTGACTTTCAGATCCTTTTCCAACTAGAATTTTAACAAAAATATCTGCAGATTCCTTAATTGATTTACCTCCTAAAATTTTTTTAGGATCAACTTTATTCAATTTAAAATATGATGCATCAGAGATAATTTCCTCTTTATTTGTAATTAATTTAAATTCATTAGTTAACGAAATTTCATCATATCCATCTAATGAATAAATTATTGAAAAATTTTTATCTGTATTTTTAAATATATAACCATATAGTCTAGCGATTTCTAAATTGTATACACCAGTTATTTGATTTTGTGGTTTTGAAGGATTTACAAGTGGCCCTAACAAATTAAAAAAAGTTTTGAAACCTAAATCTTTTCTAACTGGGGCGACGTTTTTCATTGATGGATGGAAAAGAGGTGCATGTAAATAACAAATATTAGAACCTTCTAAACATTTTTTTAAATGTGATTCATCATTTGAAAATTTAACACCTAAAGACTCCAAAACATTGCTTGATCCGCAATTTGAGGATACTCCATAGTTGCCATGTTTAGTTACTTTAAAACCTGATCCTGCAACAACAAATGAAGAAATAGTTGATATATTAAACGTATCTTTTCCATCTCCCCCTGTGCCACACAAATCAATAGTATTAAAGTCATTAAAATCAATTCCAACACAAAGCTCTAGTAATGCATCTCTAAAGCCTTCCATTTCTTCAATAGATGGATTCCTCATTTTAAAGGCAGTTATAAAAGATGCAATTTCAGAGTTTGAATACTTATTACTGGTTATATCTATCAGTACTCTTTTAGCTTGATTGTAATCAAGTTTATTGTATTCGAATAAATATTCAAGAATTTCTTTCATTTTGCTTCTATCCAATTTTTTAAAATTTCTTTACCCATCTCAGTTAGAATGGACTCTGGGTGAAATTGAACTCCCCAAACATTGTAGTTTTTTAGTTTAAGAGCCATAACGTTTTTATCTCTGTCAAAAGCCAATGGTATTAAATCCTTTGAAAGTTCTTTTACTATCCATGAATGGTATCTACCAACTTTAAGTTTCCTTGGGATATTAATAAATAACTGGTCATCTGATGTAATTTCTATATCAGTTGAAACACCATGAAAAACATCTTTTAAATTATGTAGTTTTCCTCCAAAAACTTCACCTATGGCTTGATGTCCTAAACAAACACCCAAAATACTTTTTTTATCAAAAAATTCCTTAATTATTTTTTTAGTTAGTCCTGCTTCATCTGGTATTCCTGGGCCTGGAGAAATAAGAATTTTATCAAAATCATTGATAAAATCAAGTGTTAAATCATCATTCCTTTTTACTGTAACATCACAATCTAAATCCTCTAAATAATGGACAAGATTGTATGTAAAAGAATCATAATTGTCTATAACTATAATTTTCATAATTCTTCTGCTTTTTCAAGTGCTTTTAGTAAAGCACCAATTTTATTGTAAACTTCATTCAGCTCATTATGTCTATTTGACTTTGAAACAATCCCGGCACCTGCTTGAAATAATAAATTTTGATTTTTGCTCAAGAAGGATCTGATCATAATAGCATGATTAAAATTATTATCAAAATCGATAAAGCCAATTGCTCCACCATAAAATGATCTAGTATGATTTTCATATTCTTCAATCAACTCCATTGCTCTAAACTTAGGTGCTCCTGTGAGCGTTCCAGCTGGAAAAGTGTTCCCAATTATATCATTTGATGGTGATTTCAACTCACCGGTTACTTTTGATACTAAATGAATAACATGAGAATAAAATTGAATTTCACGATCTTTTTCAACTTTTACATTTGAACATGACCTGCTCAAATCATTTCTTGCTAAATCGACCAACATCATATGTTCACTATTTTCTTTATCATCCTCAAATAATTTTATTGCTTTCTCTTTATCCACTGCATCATCACCACTTCTTTTAAATGTTCCTGCGATAGGATGTATTTCAGCTTTTTTATCCTTTATTACAAGCTGAGCTTCAGGTGAACTACCAAAAATCTTAAAACTTCCATAATCAAAATAAAATAAATATGGCGAAGGATTAATTGATCGTAATTGCCTGTATACACAAAATTCATCTCCAGAAAATTTTTGAGAAAATTTTCTTGACAAGACTATTTGAAATACATCCCCTCGATAACAATGTTTTATTCCATTATCAACCATTTTTAAAAACTCATCATCTGTTAAATTAGATTCTAATTTTCCATTTAACTTGAAACTAAATTCATTGGTTTTTTTTCCTTTAATTAATTTTTCAATCTCATCAATTTTATTTTTGTTGCCTGAGTGGCTAATTAAGTTAGCCTCATTATTAAATGTATTTACGACTATTATTTCACTGTATAAACTGTAATAGATATCCGGAACATCATCACCGAAAGACTCATTATTAATATTAATTTTTTCAAAAAATCTTACTGAATCATAAGTCATGTAGCCAAACAAACCTTTGCTTATATATTTTTTGCTTTGATTTGAATCATCTTGAATATTGAACTTATTCATAAACTTTTCAAGCTCTGAAAAAATACGAATGTCTTTTGCTACTTCTTTTTGGAACTTAGATCCATCAGGATATTCTGTAAACAAAGTATTTTTTTTGACATAAAACTTTGCTATCGGATTGCAGCATATATATGCATAGCTATTATCCTTTGCACTGTAATCACTACTTTCAAGCAATATTGTATTAGAATAGTTATCCCTAAGTTTTAAATATATACTTACAGGTGTAATAGTATCAACAATAATATTCTTTTTTACAGAATTTAATTTATACATAACAAAAAAAGGCTCGTCACATTGACAAGCCTTATTAAAATATTTTTAAACAAAATCAATGTTACAATTCATTTGAACTGAACCACCACCAAAGATTTATGTTTTTTAATTTCACGATTCAAATATAATTTTTTTTTCAATTAAAATCATATATATGCCTTTTTTTTCATATTGTTTTTTAATTTGCAAATTATTAAAATGAATCTCAATTCTAAGGACTGGAAAAATAAAAAAGAGAGTGATTCAAATTCAATTTGTTTGGATGTTAGAACTAAAGATGAGTTTGATGAAGGCTACATCAATGGAGCAACTAATGTTGATTTTTTTGATTCGGCCAATTTCGTAAGCCATCTCAGTAGCATTGACAAAAAAAAATCCTGTTATGTTTATTGTAGATCAGGTAAGAGAAGTTATGCGGCTTGTGAAATTATGAAAGATTTAGGTTTTAAAAATGTTTATAATTTAGAATCTGGTTACGTGGGTTGGGTTGAAAATGGTTATGAAACAATTGGATAAACTAAGATATTTTTTTGAAAAATATGGATTTAGAGTATGCTCAAGACTTGCTGATTTTCTTGGTATTCGTTCAAAACATGTAAGATTATTTTTTATTTACAGTAGCTTTTTTAGTTTAGGATTTGGATTTCTTATTTATTTAGTACTAGCTTTTTGGATGAAAATTAAAGATATAGTATATTCGAAAAGATCTTCTGTTTTTGACCTTTAAAGATCTTAATTAATTTTAATTAAATTTTATGAAAAAAATATTACCATTAGCTTTTTTTACATTATTCAGTCTACCACTTTCATCACAAGAAAAAGGTTTAGATCAAAGAATAGATGAAGCATTTCAACCTGTCTCTGATTTTTTTAGCAGTGTAATTTTCTTTTCTATTGGTGAAAATCCCTTTGTTATTTACCTTCTGGTTGGAAGTGCAATTTTTTTCACATTATATTTTGGTTTTCCAAACATAAAATATTTTATGACCTCTATTAGAGTTGTAAGTGGTAAATATGACAAAGTTGAAAAAGATGATTCTGCATCAGACGATGGTGAAGTATCACATTTTCAGGCATTAACTACTGCTGTTTCAGGAACAGTTGGAAACGGTAACATCGCAGGCGTTGCTTTAGCAATTGCACTTGGAGGTCCAGGAGCAACATTCTGGATGATAGTGTGCGGTTTGATGGGAATGTCTTTAAAATTTGTTGAGTGTACTTTAGGTGTCCACTACCGTGATGTTGATGATGATGGCGTGGTGTATGGGGGACCTATGTACTATTTAACCAAAGGACTTAAAGAAAAGGGTTTTGTAACACTTGGAAAGATTGCAGCTGTTTTCTTTGCAATTTTTTGCATTGGTGGATCTTTTGGTGGTGGAAATGCTGCTCAAGCAAACCAAGCTGCATTAGTTATTAAAGATTTATTAGGTTTTGAATCTACCTTTTCAGGGGCAATCATTGGCATAGTATTAGCTATCGTTGTAGGGATTATAATTATTGGAGGTATTAAAAGAATTGCATCTGTAACGGAAAAAATAGTTCCCTTTATGGCTTTACTCTACATTGTTGCTTGTCTTTACATTTTATTACTAAACTTTAGTTTTTTAGATGATGCAATTGCATTAATAGTCAAAGAAGCATTTAACCCAACTGCAATTGGAGTAGGCGGAGTTATTGGCGTTTTAATGGTTGGATTCAAGAGAGCTGCTTTTTCAAACGAGGCTGGAGTTGGTTCAGCATCAATAGCTCACTCTGCAGTGAAAACAAAATATGCGGCTTCTGAAGGTCTTGTTGCATTACTTGAACCATTTATTGACACAGTAGTTATTTGTACATTAACTGCATTGGTAATAATAACTTTTAACTCAAGCGGTGTCTTTGCGTACGGTGGAGAAGGGGGTGTAATGATTGATGGTGTAATGTATGAGGGTGCTGGAATAACATCTAAAGCATTTGCAGAATTTATCCCATATTCTGATGTGTTTTTAACTGTTGCTGTTGTTTTATTTGCAGTATCCACAATGATTTCCTGGTCTTACTATGGCCTACAATCATGGAAGTTTTTGTTTGGTAGAGGAGAAAAATCAGACTTAACTTATAAGTTATTATTTTTATCTTTTGTTATAATTGGTTCTGCTGCTAGTATGAACTCAATTTGGGCCTTTTCAGATGCCATGATTTTTGCTATGGTATTTCCAAACATGGTTGGATTGTATATATTATTCCCAGTGGTTAAAGAACAATTAACAAAATATTTAAATGCTATTAAGAATTAAATTTTATGAAATTAAAGACTGAAATAGAGAATATTTATCAGAGCATTGACTCTCTAAAATTCATACGCGAAAGTGCTAGAGATTTTGCTCTTCAATATATCAAACCATATGTTTTGGATTGGGATGAGAATCAGCATTTTCCAAAAGAGGTTTTAATAAAGGCTGGAGAGTTTGGATTTATGGGTATGATTGTTCCTGAAGAATATGGCGGGTCTGGATTAGGTTATCATGAATATGTTGCTGTTATTGAAGAAATTTCAAAAGTTGATCCTTCTATTGGATTATCTTTAGCAGCTCACAATTCCCTTTGTACGAACCATTTATTAAAATTTGGAAATGAAAATCAAATAAAAAAATGGCTTCCAGATCTTGCTAAAGGCAAAAAGGTTGGAGCTTGGGGATTGACAGAACCAAACACTGGCTCCGATGCAAGTAAGATGGCATCGACCGCTGTTAAAAAAGGGAATAAATGGGTCTTAAATGGTACAAAAAACTTTATCACTCATGGCAAATCGGGGGATTTAGCAATAGTAATTTTTAGAACTGGACCTGTTGGAGAAAAAAACAATGCGACAGCATTCATGATTGAAACTGGAACTCCGGGATTATCTGCGGGTAAAAAGGAGAATAAGCTTGGAATGCGAGCGTCGGAAACTGCTGAAATGATTTTTGATGATTGTATTGTTGATGATTCAAACAGAATTGGGGAGGTTGGTGATGGCTTTAAACAATCTATGAAAATCTTAGATGGAGGTAGAATTTCTATTGCTGCATTGTCATTGGGCATTGGAAAAGGTGCTTATGAAGCTGCTTTAAAATATTCAAATGAAAGGGTTCAGTTTGGTAAGCCAATTAGTTCATTCCAAGCAATATCCTTCAAACTTGCAGAAATTGCAACTGATATTGAAGCTTCAGAATTGCTGATACACAAAGCTTGTCATTTTATAAACAACTCAAAACCAGTAACTGAGATCAGTGCAATGTGTAAATTACATGCTTCTGAAATGTGTGTAAAAGTATCAAGTGATGCAGTCCAAATCTTTGGGGGTTATGGATATATTAAGGATTTTCCTGTAGAAAAATTTTACAGAGATTCTAAGCTTTGTACGATTGGAGAAGGAACAAGTGAAATTCAAAAACTTGTCATATCAAGAAAAATTTTATCAAAATAAATTCTTTTTTGCATTTAAATATTATATTTGCTCCGCTTAAATAATTTATATGTTAATAATTCCAGTAAAAGAAGGAGAAAGTATAGACAAAGCAATCAAAAGATTTAAAAGAAAGTTTGATAAGACAGGAAAGCTTAAATCCGTAAGAGAAAGACAAGCTTTCGTTAAGCCGTCTGTTAAGCATAGAAATAAAATTATTAAAGCATCTTACATTCAAAAACTAAGAGACAAAGAAGCTAGCCTTTAATCTTATTTTTTTATCTATTATTTTTGTTGCAAACATTTAAACTATGTTATTTAACAAGTTTGAGGATTACCTACAACACGAGAAAAAATTTTCGATAAATACAATCAGTGCTTACTTGAGAGACTTAAAAAGCTTTCAGTTTTTTTTAAATAAGAATGGAGATAAGATATCTAAAGAAATAAATTATTCATTTATTAGACAATGGATTGTACATCTATCAGAGAACAAATTCTCAAAGGTTTCGATTAATAGAAAAATTGCATCATTAAAATCTTATTTTAATTTTTTAGTAAATATTGGAGAACTTAATTCTTCACCTTTAAAGGCTCATAAAAATCTTAAAAGTTCATCAAATATTGTAATTCCTTTCAGTGAAACAGAAATTGAAAAAGTTTTTGAAAGTTTTCAGTTTATTGATGGGAATGATCGTGACAAATTGATTGTTGAGCTATTTTATTCTACTGGAATGCGAAGAGAGGAACTTTTAAGTATTAAAATAATTAATATTGATTTTGACAGCCATTGGATTAAAATTTTAGGTAAAAGAGACAAAGAGAGAATAATTCCCATGTTGCCAAAACTGTCAAAGAGCATTTTAAATTATATTTCAAAATACAGCCCCACTGAGTACTTGTTTGAATCAAAAAAATCTAAACAATTAAGCTCATCAACGATATACAGAGTAATAAATAAATATTTCAGAGCTGTTTCGTCAAAAGTAAAAGTTAGCCCACATGTATTAAGACATACTTTTGCTACCCATATGTTAAACAATGGTGCTGATATTAATACAATCAAGGAAATTCTTGGACATAGTTCACTTTCTTCGACTCAGATATATACCAAAATTAAACTTCCTAAAATTGTCAAAGATTATAATAAAAGTCACCCAAGAGAATTAAGCTAAAATAAAAACTTAATATTATTGATTTAAAAAAAATAATTAAATACATTTGCGAACGCTGAAATCGCCGATGTAGCTCAGCTGGCTAGAGCAGCTGATTTGTAATCAGCAGGTCGTGGGTTCGAGTCCCTCCATCGGCTCAGATTTTGGGGAGATACTCAAGCGGTCAACGAGGACAGACTGTAAATCTGTTG
>CACJYD010000012.1 GCA_902597545.1 uncultured Bacteroidota bacterium
TTTTGTTAGTTTAAAACCATCTTTAGCCAATTCTAATGCTGGCTTAAAAATTGAATCTAACGGCAATGTTCCAAACTTTTCATAAACCTCAAATAAACCAGCTACAGTTCCTGGAACTCCAATTGATAAAGAACCTTCTCTACTTAAATTTTTGATGATATTTCCATTTTTATCCAAATACATATTCTCACTTGAAAGTAATGGAGCTTTTTCTCTGTAATCAATACTACCATATTGAGAATTACTAGTTCTGTATACCATAAATCCTCCACCTCCCAAATTACCGGCATTAGGATAAACAACAGAAAGAGCCAAATCAGTAGCTATCATAGCATCAAATGCATTTCCACCCATTTTTAATATCTTATGGCCAGCTTTTGTAGCCTCATATTTAGCTGTAACAATAGCAAAATTCTTATAGTGATTTTCATTGTTATAATTTTTACAGGAAAAGGTTATAGATAATAATATAACTAGAACAGTTTTTTCAAAATTATATAACATATGATTGATAAATATATAATATTCGAATTGTATATTTGAAAAAAATGACACTAATAAGCTCTATTTCAGGAATCAGAGGCACAGTGAATGGAACAAATCAGACGAGTTTGACGCCAATAGATGTGGTTAGATATGTAAGTGCATATGGAACATGGATTAATACAAAAAAAAAGAGCAGTACCGTTGTTGTTGGTCGTGATGGTAGAATTTCAGGTAAAAGTCTTTTAGAACTAGTTAAATCAACTTTAATTAGCTTAGGAATTAATGTCATTGATACAGGCTTATCAACAACTCCTACAACACAAATCATTATAAAAGAAAAAAATGCTGATGGAGGAATATTAACAAAGGAAGATTTTTTGCTTTACAAACCAGTCTGGAGGCAACCCTTTATTTTTGAATTCGATGATTTAAAAATCATTACTATGGGCTTGCCATCGTCAGGTGGAATAGTTTTGTCCCAAATTTTAAAATCAATTGAACTTATTTCACTAGATAATTATAAGACAAGAGATATAAATTATATTAAAACTTTAATTGAACTTGAAAAGATTTCATTTGCTGACAGAAGTAGATTTTTGGGAGATCCAGAATTTTATGATACAAAAATTATAAATTCTTTAGTGAGTACTGATTATTTAAACAAAAGAATTAAATCCATTGATTTTTCCAATCCAAAACCATCAAGTGAAATTTATCCAGGTAACATTTCATTTAAGGAATCAAATGAAACAACCCACTATTCTATATTAGATTCATTTGGAAATGCAGTTTCTGTTACCACAACATTGAATTCAAACTTTGGTTCTAAAATTGTTATTCCGTCTCTTGGTTTTTTTATGAACAATGAAATGGATGATTTTTCAATTAAGACTGGAAGTCCCAACATATATGGTTTGATTGGTGGTAAAGTTAATTCTATTCAACCACAAAAAAGAATGTTAAGTTCAATGACGCCAACTATAATTGAGAAAGATGGAAAGCTTTCAATGATCTTGGGAAGTCCTGGTGGCCCTACAATCATTACATCAGTTTTACAAACAATTTTAAATGTTTATTTATTTAATGATAATCTAAAAGAGGCAGTAGATCATCCAAGATTTCATCATTTGTGGCTCCCTGATAAAATTTATTTTGAGGAAGGTGCTTTTAAACAAACAATCATAGATTCATTAAAAATTATAGGATATAATTTTAATTCAAAAACCTCTTCAATTGGAAGAGTAGATGCAATATATATTGATCAAAATAAGAAAATTTATGCAGCGGCGGATCCAAGAGGAGATGATTATGCTTCTGGAGAATAAATCATGTAATTTATTCATATCTTCATAGATTATTTTTTTGATGAGTAATAAAATTTCTATCAGGGGTTGTAAAGTTCATAATTTAAAAAATATTGATTTAGATATTCCAAGAAATAAGTTGGTAATTGTAACGGGTGTTTCTGGAAGTGGTAAGTCTTCTCTTGCTTTTGATACAATCTACTCTGAAGCCCAAAGAAGATATTTAGAAACCTTTTCTGTTTATGCTAGACAATTTATAGGTGATTTAAAAAGACCTGATGTTGATAAAATAAGTGGTTTATCTCCAGTTGTTGCCATAGAACAAAAAACAACGTCTAAGAATCCTAGGTCTACTGTTGGTACAACAACTGAAATTTATGATTTCTTGAGATTGTTATTTGCCCGGGTATCCGATGCTTACAGCTATTCAACCAAAAAGAAAATGATTACCTACACTGATGATGAAATCTTTCACTTAATCAGAAAAAAATATTTAAATCAAAAAATAACAATTTTCTCCCCTGTTATTAAATCCAGAAAAGGAAGTTATAAAGATTTATTTGTTAGTATAAAAAAACAGGGATTCAATAAGGTGAGAATTGATGATGAAATAATTGAAATCTATGAGGGAATGGAACTTGATAGATACAAAATACACAATATTGAAATTTTGATTGATAAGTTTACTATTGATGATGATGATTCACATCAAAGGCTTCGTGAGAGTATAACAACTGCTTTGTATAATGGAAATAATTCTTTATTAATAATTAAAGATGATGAGCTTTCATACTATAGTAAAAACTTGATATGTCCTGATACAGGTGTGTCTTATGAAAAACCGGAGCCGAATACATTTTCGTTTAACTCACCTGCTGGAATGTGTAATAGATGTAATGGATTAGGAAATATTTATACAATAGATTTAGATCAATTAATCCCAGACAAATCAAAATCTATCTACAAAGGAGGAATTACTGCTCTTGGTGAATTCAAGGAAAATTGGGTTTTTAAGCAAATTCAAAATATATCCAACAAATATGATTTTGATATCAAAGATCCCATAAAAAAAATTCCAAAAAAAGCATTGGAGATTATTCTTTATGGAGGAAAAGAAAGTTTTAAAGTATTGTCAAAATCATTAGGATTAACAAGAGAATACACTATTGATTTTGAGGGTGTAGTTAACTTTATTGAGAATCAGTTTTTTCAAGTTGATAGTAGAAAAATAAAATCATGGGCTAAAAAATTCATGAAAAATGAAGACTGTGATTTATGTAAAGGTTCAAGATTAAAAAAAGAGTCTCAGTTTTTTTTAATTGATAACAAGAGTATTTCTCAGGTTAATCAGATGGACATCTCAGATCTAAAAATATGGGTTGATTCTCTTGAAAAAAAGCTAAATCCAAAAAAGAGAAAAATTGCCTTTGAAATTATCAATGAAATCTCAAAGAGGATTGATTTTATTATTGATGTTGGATTAGATTATCTAAATTTAAATCGTCAAACAAAATCACTTTCGGGTGGAGAGTCTCAAAGAATTAGATTAGCTACGCAAATTGGTTCACAACTTGAAGATGTTTTGTACATCTTGGATGAACCGTCAATTGGTTTACATCAAATAGATAATAATAAATTAATTAAATCATTAAAGAAATTAAGAGATTTAAATAACAGTGTTATCGTTGTTGAGCATGATAAAGAAATAATGGTCCAGTCTGATCATATTATTGATATTGGACCAGGTGCTGGTAAAAATGGTGGCAATATTACGTTTCAGGGTTCATATTCTAAAATTTTAAAATCAAATTCTATAACTGCAGATTATTTAAATGGGAAAAAAATTATAAAGAAGGTTAGCGATTGCCCTGTTAATAATAATTTTCTAACGCTGCATGGTTGTAATGGCAATAATTTAAAGAATATAAAATTAAATATTCCATTGGGTAAAATTATTGGTGTTTGTGGTGTTTCAGGAAGTGGTAAATCATCATTGATAAATCAGACACTTTATCCAATTTTAAATAATTATTTTTTTAATGGTAGCAAAGAACCACTTGAATTTAAAAAAATAGATGGTATTGAAAATATTGATAAGGTTATACAAATAAACCAATCTCCAATTGGTAGAACACCAAGAAGTAATCCAGCTACTTATACTGGTTTGTATAATGAGATCAGAGATTTATATTCAAAATTACCTGAGTCTAGCATTAGAGGATATAAGCCTGGTAGATTTAGTTTTAATGTTAAAGGGGGTAGATGTGAAGAATGTATGGGTGCGGGAATGAAAAAAATTGAGATGAATTTTTTACCTGACGTATTTGTTGAATGTGATTCATGCAATGGAAGAAGATTTAATAAGGAAACATTATCTGTAAAGTTTAAAAATAAATCAATCTCTGATATTTTGAACATGACCATTAAAGATGCATCAGAAATTTTTGAGAATTACCCTAAGATAATTAGAAAACTAAATTATTTAAATAAAGTAGGATTAGGTTATATTACTCTTGGTCAGCAATCAACAACATTGTCTGGTGGTGAATCGCAAAGAATTAAATTAGCATCAGAATTATCAAAGAAAGATACAGGAAAGACCTTATATATATTTGATGAACCAACAACTGGTTTGCATTTTGAGGACATTAAAGTTTTACTTGATATAATTTTTGAATTATCTGAAAAAGGTAATTCAATTATAATTATTGAGCACAATATCGATGTTTTAAAAGTTTCAGATTATATCATTGAGCTAGGTCCTGGAGGTGGAAAAAATGGAGGTAGTATTACTTTTGAAGGGTACCTTCAAGATATATTTAAGAATAAAAAATCAGTCACCGGTCCGTTTATAAAAAAGGAGCTAAATTTATAGTATGGAATCAGAAAATTGGATTGAAAAATCTCATGACTCTTGGTCTGTCTTCAAAATAATGGGAGAATTAGTTGAGGGTTATGAGAAACTCTCTCAGCTAGGACCATGCGTTTCTATCTTCGGGTCAGCACGTACAAAGCCTGATAATAAATTTTACAAAGAAACAGTTGAAATTTCAGAGTCTATAGTAAAGTTAGGATTGGGGGTTATTACAGGTGGTGGGCCTGGAATAATGGAGGCTGCTAACAAAGGAGCTCAAAAAGCTGGAGGTGTTTCAGTTGGCTTAAATATTGATTTACCTCATGAGCAAATGCCAAACCCTTTTATTGACTCGGATAAAGTAATTGATTTTGATTATTTTTTTGTTAGAAAAGTAATGTTTGTCAGATATGCACAAGCATTTGTAGTAATGCCCGGTGGATTTGGCACGTTGGATGAGTTCTTTGAGGCTATAACTTTAATACAAACTCATAAAATTGAAAGATTTCCTGTAATTCTATATGGCTCTGAATTTTGGTCTGGATGTATTGAATGGATTAAAAACATTGTTTGTAAAAAATTTAATAATGTTTCCGATAATGAAATGTTTTTATTTGAATTAGTTGATTCTAAAAATGAAATCATAGAAATACTTAAAAAATTCTATGATAAGAAGAAATTTGCCCCTAATTTCTAAAAATTGAAATATACCTTTTTTAAATTTTTCTTAGCTGTAATATTACTAGTATCGTTTAAAAATAATTCTCAACATATTCATAATATTGATGCAGAATTCATCATTAAGGAAAAAAAGTTAAAAGTAGTTCAAGAATCTATTTTTTATAATTCATTTACAACTAATTTATCTAATATAATAGTTTATGATTGGAACAATTCCTATTCCTCTATGGATACCCCACTTGCAAAAAAACTATATAGTGAATATGACTCCTCAATACTAAAATCTGAAGATAATAACAGAGGAAAAACTGTAATAAAGTCTGTTTTAATTAATGACGATCCAGTAATATGGAAAAGGGTTCCTAATAATCAGGATTTAATTGAACTTACATTAAAAGAGAGTGTTGGACAATTTCAAAATCTTAAAATAACTTTTGAATATGATTTAATAATTCCGAATTACATTTTAGATTATGGTTTAGCCAATAACAATTATGTTAATTTAAAAAATTGTTTTTTCAGATTTGCACCAATATTAAATGATAAAAGGGCAAAATTTTCAAATCTTGGATTGGATGACAAGTTTTTATTAAAATCTAAAATAAATTTAAATCTAAAATACGATTCAAATTTATTTATTGCAACCAATTTAATTGAAATAAATAGACAACAATATGTAGATAAAATCGAATCGAAATTTTATGATTCATCAGTAAAAGATTTTGATTTAATATTTTCAAAAGTTGAAGAATTTAAATCTATTGATTTAAATAATTTTAAGATTATTACCAACTCAGAAAAAATACTCTCATTGGATGAGTCTAATTTTAAAAACATTAATGATTTTTTTAGCTCTTATCATTTTGATGTTGAATCAAAAAAAGTAATAATTGAAACAAATCAGTTTAAAAAAAATTCGCTCTACCCCTATTCAGAAATACCGAAACTTTTAGATCCATTTAAAAACAATTCTTTAAATGAAATAAATTTTACTAAAAATATCATCAAAATTTTATTGTCAAAATCTTTGAATATTAACACGAGAGAATTTTTTTGGTTTACATCCGGATTGGAATTATTTTACCTAGAAAAATACATAGATACTTACTATAAAAATCTCCCATTACTGGGTGAATTATCAAGCTTTTTTTTAATAAAACAACACAATCTATCATTAATGAAATTTACTGATCAATTTAAATTGGGATATAAATTTGTAGCAGGAAGAAATTTAAATCAAATGATATCCCTACCATCAAATGAGTTAACTAGAATCAATTACAAGATGGGAAACCCTTCAAAATCATTGAGTTCATTAAAACTTTTAAAAAGTTACATAGGTAATGACACTTTTATGTCATCTCTTTCAGATATTTTTTCTTCAGAAAAAATCATTACAAGCAATGATGAAATTAAAAATTATTTTGAGAAAAATAGTGAACTTAGTTTAGATTGGTTTTTTGATAGCTATATTAATTACAGTGGGCAAACTGACTTTAAGATTCACAAAAAAAAATCATCAATCTCAATCAAAAATAAAACATTCAAAGAATTTTCATTGCCAATTCCATTAAGTTTAAGAAATAATGATAATGAAATCTTTAGAACTTGGATTACTAATGATTATGAATTGGACACAATAGATTTAGCTAATATTAAAGAAATTATTGTTGATCCAGAAAAATTTTATTCTGATGGGAATTACAAAAACAATTCACTCAATTTGCAAGAGAAAAATAGATTAAAAACAAGTTTTACATTTTTTTCTGATCTAGATGATTCCTCAAGAAATCAAATTTTCTACAGACCACAATTTATATACAACCTTTATGATGGCTTCTCACCTGGAATAACACTAACAAATAAATCTCCATTTAAAAAAACATTAACCTACATGTTTTCTCCTTTTTATTCTACCATTTCAGAAAAACTAATTGGTAATATCAATCTGAATTACACAAATTATAATTCAAAAACTTTTTCATCTAACTATTACTTATCATTATCTAAGTTTCACTATGATACGAACCAAAGTTATTTTAGAATTAGCCCAACAATTTTGTTTACCAAAAGAGATAAGAATCTAGTCTCAAACTATAGACAGTATTTTAGATTAAAATATATAAATGTTAACAAAAAAGATGATTTAAGTTCAAGTAAAGATGATTATGGAATAACAAAAATTAGTTATATAAATTCTAATCCAGGAGCAAAAAAAAGTTTTTCTTATTCATACGATCTTCAATTAAATAATGAAATAATTAAGAACTCAATTACATTAAATTTTAGAAATTTTTTTAACGAATTTAGACAGTATAACCTAAGATTATTCATTGGTAAGTTTTTTAAGAATAGTAATGTTAATGGCTCATACGATTTTAGTGTTGATAACCCAAATGATTATTTATTTGATAATTTTTTAATTGGCAGATCTGAAAATACAGGTTTCTATTCTCAACAATATATAAGATATGAGGGTGCATTTAAATCTAAGGTTAATGATTTTAGTCCTAATGATTTTATATTATCAATAAACAGTGGAATAACAATATGGAAATGGTTTGAAGCATATTTTGACTTTGGACTATTTAAAAATAAAAAAGAGCCAATTTTTTCTGGATATGATACTGGTTTGAGAATAAATATTATTGAAAATTATTTAGAAGTATTTTTTCCAGTTTATTCATCAAATGGATCACATTTCGATGATAATTCATACTCAAATAAAATAAGATTTGTATTTACATTTGATCCAGAAAATTTAACAAGCTTATTCACTCGTAGATGGTTTTAATCTTAATTAGATATACTTATAATTTTAGTACATTTGAATGCCGATGAAAAACTCAATTTTAACAAAATCCATTTCCTATAAGGATTTTAAAAAAGAGATACTAAATGACTACAGAAACATAGTAATTAGCCGAGAGGCAAGTTTACTTGGAAGAAAGGAAGTTTTAAGTGGAAAAGCAAAATTTGGAATTTTTGGTGATGGAAAGGAGCTTCCCCAAATTGCAATGGCAAAAGTTTTTGATAAAGGGGATTTTAGATCTGGATATTATAGAGATCAAACTTTTATGTTTGCAATAAATAAATTAACTGTAAAACAATTTTTTTCTGGATTATATGCAAATACAAGCTTCGAGGAAGAGCCCATGTCAGGCGGTAGACAAATGGGGTCTCACTTTAGTAGTATTTTTGTTGACAATAAAGGTGATTTTGTTGATTTAACAAAGCAGTATAATATTTCATCCGATATTTCACCAACTTCAGGGCAGATGCCAAGATTATTAGGATTAGCTATGGCATCAAAGCATTTTAGGTCTGGTAAATTTAATTCTAATAAACTATCTAATAATGGAAATGAAATAGCATGGGGAACAATAGGAAATGCTAGTACAAGTGAAGGTTTGTTTTTTGAAACAGTAAATGCTATTGGCGTTCATCAGGTTCCAGCAGTTATAAGCATCTGGGACGATGATTATGGTATTTCAGTGGATAATTCTTATCAAACCACAAAATCAAGTATTTCAGAGGCATTAAAAGGCTTTCAAAGAACCAAGACCGAAAAAGGCTTTGAGATATTGACAGTAAATGGATGGGATTATCCTAGTCTTATTTCAACATATGAACACGCTAATAATATTGCAAGAAATGAGCATGTGCCTGTAATAATTCATGTAACTGAACTTACCCAGCCTGTAGGGCATTCTACATCAGGATCTCACGAAAGGTATAAATCTAAAGATAGACTAGAGTGGGAAAAATCGTATGACTGTAATATCAAGATGAAAGAATGGATTTTAGAAAATGGATTGTTTACATCTAAAGAATTAGATAAGGTTTATGATGAATGTAAAGAGTTTGTAAAAAAAGAAAAAGAAAAAGCTTGGACCTTGTTTCAATCTCAAATTATCTCTGAAAGAAATTCATTAATGGAGATTTTAAAAAACATAATTCAAGTTGAAAAATCAAATGATTTAATTGAGATTACAAATAGTTTAATTAGGTTAAGGGAAATTGGCAGGAAAGATCTCATGATTGTTTCGAGGAAAATTTTAAGATCAAAATTGAGTGAACAAAGTTTTATTAAACTCTCTAACTGGATAAATGAATATAGAGACAAAGTCCAACCCCTTTATAGTTCATTTTTGTATAATGAATATCCAAATAACTTTTTAAATGTAAGTCATATAAGCCCTATCTATGGAGAGAACAGCTCTATGGTTGATGGAAGGATTATACTTAAAAATAATTTTGATTCTCTACTAACTAAAAAATCAAATATTGTAATATTTGGGGAAGATTCAGGAAAGATTGGAGATGTAAATCAGGGTTTGGAGGGACTCCAAACCAAACACGGTAAACAAAGGGTTGATGACAGAGGAATAAGAGAAGCCACCATTGTTGGAGAGGGTATTGGACTAGCTATGCGTGGATTTAGACCAATTGCAGAAATTCAATATTTAGATTATCTAATGTTTGCATTGCAAACATTAAGTGATGACCTAGCGACTGTTTCATATAGGTCTGTAGGAAAACAATTAGCTCCACTAATAGTAAGAACTAGAGGCCATAGATTGGAAGGGATGTGGCATGCAGGATCTCCAATGGGTATGATTTTAAATTCATTAAAAGGAATGCTTGTTTTAACTCCAAGGAATATGGTTCAAGCTTCAGGAATGTACAACACTCTTATGTCTTGTACAGATCCAGCTCTCATAATTGAACCTTTAAACGCATACAGATTGAAGGAGAAAGAACCATTAAATTTAGGAGAATTTACTGTTCCTTTGGGAAAAATTGAAATTATTAATCCAGGTACTGATATCACTGTTGTTTCATATGGCTCAACTCTAAAGTTAGTTGAAAAAACAATTTCTGAATTAGAAAGAAATAATATTAATATTGAGCTAATAGATATCCAATCTTTAATACCTTTTGATTTAAACAAGGATATTGTTGAAAGTATTAAAAAAACAAATAAACTTTTAATTGTTGATGAGGACTATCCTGGTGGTGCATCATCATTTATTCTTAAAGTTTTGATTGAGGATCATAATGGATTCAAATATTTAGATTCAAAACCAATAACTCTAACTGCTAAAGAGCACCGAACACCATATGGATCGGATGGTGATTATTTCTCTAAGCCTTCCATCGATGATATCTTTGAGGCATGTTATCGTATCATGCATGAGTACAATCCAAAAAATTATCCTAGAAATTATTAATTTTTAATTTCAGCAATTAATTGATTTATCAATAAATCTGAATTACCCTCAAAATTAATTCCTTTACTTTTTAAATCATATTTGTTTAAAATCCTGATGATTTTCACAACCTCCTTGAGGGAAAATTTTTTTGAGGCATTTATATAATCATTTACAAAGTAATAATTTATCCCAAGTGATTTTGAAATTACATTTGGATTATCAGTGTTTAATGATTTAATTTTAAATATATTAGAAAAATAGCTGTGTAGCGTAGCTAATATTTGTTGAATTGAATACGATGAATTATTTATAAAATAATTTGAAATTTTAAAAACCTTTGAAAAATTCTTCTTACCAATTTCGCTTTGGAGTTCAAATAAGTTAAAATCATTATTAATACCAAAATGTTCAAATACAACCTCGTTATCAATATTACCATCAATTATATTCACATTAATTTTTTCAAGCTCTAAATTAATCTTATTTAAATTAATTCCTGTCCTCTCTTTGATAAGTTCAGACACTTTATGATCTAAGTTAAAACCTAATCTTTCACCTAAATATTTAATCCATCCTGAGATTTTATTTTCATATATTTTTTTAAAATCATATACAACACCATGATTACTTAAAATATTTATTTCTTCTTTTTTTGAATCTATCTTTACTCCATTTAGGTTAAAAACTAATACAGTTGACTTTGGAATACTTTGAATAGTTGAGATTAGTTTTTTTAAATTTTTGAAAATTTTATTACCATCCTTGACAATTATTAGTTGCCTATCCCCCATCATCGGGAACTTCTTTGCACACATTATAATTTCATCAATATTAGATTCATTTCCAAAAAAAACATACTGATTCATTCCTTTGAATTCCTCAGGTATAATTTTTTTTATATGAAAATTAAAATCATTGTGAAAAAAAAATTCTTCACTATTAATGACATAAAAATTTTGAATAAAATTATTATTAATTTTATTTAATACTTCTTTATAATCTTCTACATTTGAAATTACATTCATGATTGATTTAAATTTCAAAACTAAATATAACTATAAGATAAATCTCATCAATAATAAAAGATATATTTTCGACCCTTTACGAAAAAAAAATGTATTGTTAACGGCTGAGGAATGGGTTAGACAAAATATTATTTCATTCTTACACAGTGATCTGAAAGTTCCAGCTTCTCACATTGCTGTCGAAAAAGGATTTAAAGTTAAAGGTTTAAGTAAAAGATTTGACATAGTTGTTTTTGATAAAAAAGGAAATATTATCATTTTGATTGAATGCAAATCACCAAAGATTAAATTAAATCAAAAATCAATTGATCAATTAGTAATATACAATTTGGAGTTAAAAGCATCTTATTTAATGTTGTCTAACGGATTGAAGCATATATTTATAAAATATCAAAATGGTAATTTTGAAATAATTGACAATATTCCAGTATATAGCAAAATATGACATATGCAGTTGCGATATTAAACTATAATGGCTCAATTCTACTTAGAAAATTTATTTCGAAAGTAGTTAAGAACTGTTCAGATGCTGTAATTTATTTAATTGATAATAACTCCACTGACTCATCAGTTGAGTTTATTAATAAGAATTATCCTGATATAATTATAATAAAGCTAGATAATAATTATGGTTATGCAAAGGGATACAATGAAGCTGTAAAATACATTGATGAAGATGTAATAATCTTCCTAAATAATGATGCTGTATTCTTAGAGTCTGATTCGTTCAGCACAATAAAAAAAACATTTGAATCTAATGAAATGATTTCTATTGCTCAGCCGCGAATATTAGATTATAATAACCAAGATAAATATGAATATGCTGGTGCATCTGGTGGATATTTAGATTTTCTTGGTTATCCGTTTTGTAGGGGAAGAATTTTGGATAATATTGAGAAATCTGATAAATACAACACAACAAGGGAAATTTTTTGGGCATCTGGATCATGTTTTATAATACGTAAAAGCATTTTTAAGTTGTTAAACGGATTTGATGAAGATTTTTTCTGCCATATGGAAGAAATTGATTTGTGTTGGCGTTTAAAAAATCTTGACCCAAGTTATAAAATTATCACTATTGGTAAAGCAAACGTTTATCATGTTGGTGGTGGAACTATGCAATACGGTGAAAATAGAAAGAACTATTTGAATTTTAGAAATTCATTAGTGATGTTGATTAAAAATTTGCCGAAAAAATATTTTATTTTTTCACTGTTTTTAAGATTTATTAGTGATTTATTTATTTTAATTTTTTCTGTTTTATTATTTAGATTTGGATTATCTTTTTCCATTCTTTCTGCATATTATTTTAACATATTTAATTTTAGAAAATCACTTTCAAAAAGAAAAAACGGATTGGTATCATATAAATACTTTATTTGTTTTTCAATTTTAATTAATTATTATTTTTTTGGTAAAAAAACTTTTTCCTCCATTAAATAATATTAATTGGAATAAAATTTGCTATTTTTAAATAAAACTTAGATATGAAATACAATTATATTTTACTTGTCTTAATTTTGCTTAGTTCTTGTGTTTCTCAAAAGAAATATGCAGAACTTGAGGCAACAAATCAGAAAAATTTAAATCTTTTAAATTCGGCAACTGTTAAACTTAATTCTTGCCTTGATGAAAAGGCAACAGCTGAAGCAAATTTTAAAGCTCTTGAAGAGCAAGTTGCATTTTTAAAAGCTAACAATCAAGATTTAATTAATAACATGGGTAATCTAACCACCCTTTCACAAAAGGGGGCTGAAAATCTAGAGAAATCTCTTGAAAGTTTAAAAGAAAAAGACTTAGTTATCAGAACCATGCAAGATGCAGTAACTAGAAGAGATTCTGTTACCCTAGCATTAGTTACTAGCTTAAAGGGCGCTTTTATTGATGTAAGTGATAATGATATTGAAATCAATGTAGAAAAAGGTGTTGTATTTATATCAATTTCCGATAAATTATTGTTCAACAGTGGAAGCTATTACGTTTCTGATAGAGCTAAAGAAGTTCTTGGTAAAGTTGCACAAGTAGTTTTGGATAAGCCTGAAATTGAGTTTATGGTTGAGGGTCATACAGATAATGTACCAATTCAAAATGATGTTCTACAGGACAACTGGGATTTAAGTGTTAAAAGAGCAACATCTGTGGTAAGAGTTCTTCAAAATGACTTTAACGTTCCACCGGAAAGAATGACTGCTGCTGGAAGAAGTTATTATATTCCTGTTGCTGATAATGAAACTGCTGAAGGAAAAGCTAAAAATAGAAGAACTAGAATAGTTGTTTTACCTAAATTGGATCAATTTTACGATCTGATAGAGCAAGGTATGCAAGCAGCTGTAAATTAAATTTATTTAAGTTTAAGAAAGGGGGCACTGCCCCCCTTTTTATTTTATAATTTTCAATCTAGCAAACTTCAGTAGAATTTTTTTCTCACCACCAATTTTAAAGTTAATATTAGCTCTAATATTATCTCCCTCTCCTTCAATATCTTGAACAATACCTTCTCCAAATCTTTCATGGTAAACCTTTTCATTTAAATTTATATTTAATATTGGGTTCTTCAAAGGTGAAATATGATTTGTTCTTAATTTCTTTAAATTTTTTTGTGGAAGTTTTTTCAATCTAAATTTACTTTCATCAATCTTTTGTTTAATGTAATTATTTGTTCTATTGACATTGTTCAAGAAATTAGTATCAATTTCACTAATAAACCTACTTGGTTCGCAATCAATTATGTTTCCCCATTTGAACCTTTGCTCACAGTGGCTTAAAATGAGTTTTTCTTTAGCTCGTGTCATAGCAACATAAAATAATCTTCTCTCCTCCTCTATCTCCTCTCTTGAATTAATGCTCATTATTGAAGGAAATAAATTTTCTTCGAGTCCAACCACATATACAATTGGAAATTCTAAGCCTTTTGCCATATGAATTGACATTAACGAAACTTTTTCAGATTGAATATCTTTATCTGTCTCAGAATATAATGCAACATCTTGAAGATATTTTGACAGAGAATTATCACCTTCAAAAATTTCTATTTGTTGATCAATAAAGTCATTAACTCCATTCAAAAGTTCTTCAATATTTTCAATTCTATTCATTGACTCAAGAGTCCCCTCATTTCTGTAAAAATCAATTAGTCTAGTCTTGTGAATAACTAGATTTGTAGTTTCATATGCATTATTTTTACTACTAAAGATTTTAAAACTTTCTATTAAATTCTTAAAATCTTCTAGCTTTTGTGTCGTTCTTTGATTAAATAATTTTGAGGATTTATTGATAATTGAAATTGCTTCAAACATGCTAACATTATGCTCATTTGATAGAATATTCAACTTATCTAAAGTTGTTTGACCAATTCCCCTCGGGGGGAAATTAACAATTCTCCTCAAGCTCTCCTCGTCATTCGTATTTTCTATAATTCTTAAATATGCTAAAACATCTTTTATCTCTTTTCTTTGATAAAATGATAATCCTCCAAAAACCTGATAATCAATATTAATCTTCCTAAGGGCATCTTCAATAGATCTTGATTGAGCATTTGTTCGATATAGCACAGCAAAGCTTGAGTTATTCAATTGAAAATTATTTTTTAATTCAAATATATTCGACGAAACGTATCTGCCCTCCTCAGAGTCAGAGAGTGATTTATTCAAAATTATTTTATCACCTACATCATTGTCTGTCCATATTGTTTTATCCAACTTTAAAATATTGTGATTTATCAGTGAGTTTGCTGCTTGAACTATATTTCTTGTAGATCTGTAATTTTGTTCAAGTTTATAGCTGATTGAGTTCGGATAATGTTTTTTAAAATTTAGAATATTATCAATATTTGCTCCTCTGAAACTGTAAATACTCTGTGAGTCATCACCAACAACGCATAAATTTTCATGTCTATCAGCTAAAGCTTTTACTATTAAATATTGTGAATAATTTGTGTCTTGATATTCGTCAACGAGTATATACTTAAATTTTTGCTGATATTTAAGGAGTGTCTCTGGGCTTTTATTCAAAAGTTCATTTGTTTTCAAAAGTAGATCATCAAAATCCATAACACTTGCTTTGAAACATCTTCTTACATATTCTTGATATATTTCTCCAAATAAATCTCTCTTAGCAGCTTTATCAACCTCAATTAGCTCTGAATTGTTAAAATAATTTTCAACTGTGATAAAATTATTTTTTAGTGATGAAATCCTATTTTTTATTGATTTAGCCTTATATGTATCTTTATCAAGTTTCTTTTCTTTAATAATATTTGAAATAAGCTTTTCAGAGTCGTATGTATCGTATATAGTAAAATTTGTAGGGTATCCAATTAGTGGTGCTTCTGATCTCAAAATTCTTGCAAAAATTGAATGAAATGTTCCCATCCAAATACTTCTAGAAACTGATTCGCTTGTAATTAGAGAAATCCTATTTTTCATCTCCAATGCAGCTTTGTTGGTAAATGTAAGCGCAAGTATGTTAAAGGGATCAACACCTTCATTAATTAAATGTATAATCCTGTAGGTTAAAACTCTTGTTTTACCTGATCCAGCTCCTGCTATAACAATGAGTGGACCATCCTTATGAAGAACTGGAAGTTTTTGCTCTTCATTAAGATTTTCTAGATAATTATTCAATTTAATTTTGTGGTAGAATATTATTTTAAAGTTAATAAATTAAATTTGAGAAGTGAATAATACCAAGCTAAATACTTCAATAGAATTTGTCAAGGGTGTAGGAAAAATGCGCGCTGAACTATTTAAAGAAGAATTAGGTATTAGAAGATGTTACGACCTTTTAAACTTCTTCCCCTACAAATACTTGGATAGATCAAGATTTTATAAAATAAGTGAAATAAATAGTTCTGATGTATATGTACAAATATCTGGTGTTTTTAAAAATATTGTTTATAAAAAATATAGAAATCGATATGGAATTGAAGCAAAATTCTTTGATGGTGAAAAAAACATCAAAGTATTATGGTTTAAAGGATTAAGTTGGGTTGAAAAATCAATTAAAACTAATCAAAAATATATTCTTTTTGGAAGAATTAGTTGGTTTGAAAAATTGCCTTCACTTGTTCACCCTGAATTTGAAAGAATTGAAAATTTCAAAGCTAAATCAATAAAATTACAACCTGTTTACTCTTCGACTGAAAAGCTTTCCTCAATCGGTATTTCAAATAAAGCAATGATTAAAATTGTAAAAAATCTTTTTGTTTTTTTAGAGAATAAGTTTGATGAAAATCTAAATGAATATTTAAACAAGAAATTTAAATTGATTTCACCAAACCAAGCTTATCATAACATTCATTTCCCTGAAAACCACGATTTATTAGAAAAAGCAAGGTATAGGTTGAAGTTTGAGGAACTTTTTTTTAATCAACTAAAATTCAAATTATCTCATAATAAATTAAAAAGAAATAAAGGTTATTACTTCCCTTATGTTGGGGAGTATTTTAATAATTTTTATAATAATTATCTAAGCTTTGAATTGACAAAACCACAAAAAAAAGTTTTAAAGGAAATTAGAAATGATTTTGCATCAAATCAACAAATGATAAGACTTTTACAGGGTGACGTTGGGTCAGGTAAAACAGTGGTTGCATTATTATCTATTTTAATTTCAATTGATAACAATTATCAATCATGTCTTGTTGCTCCAACAGAAATTTTAGCATTTCAACATTTTAAAAACTTTAAAGATAAATTTGAAAATTTAGGTTTAGTTGTTAAGGTTTTAACTGGATCTACAAAATCATCAGATAGAAAAATACTTCTAAATGATTTAAAGAATGGATCAATTAATTTATTAATTGGAACTCATGCAATATTTGAACAAAATGTCATTTTTAATAATCTAGGTTATGCGGTAATTGATGAGCAACATCGTTTTGGAGTTAAACAAAGATCAAAAATTTGGGAAAAGAATAATCCTCCACCACACGTTTTAATAATGACCGCTACACCAATTCCTCGAACCCTTACAATGAGCTTGTATGGAGATTTAGATTTATCAATTATTGATGAACTACCACCAGGAAGAAAAGATGTTATCACGGTTCATAGAAAAGACAAAAATAGATTAAAAGTTTTTGGATTTATTAGAGATCAAATTAAACAAGGAAGACAAATTTACATAGTTTATCCATTAATTGAAGAATCAAAAAAAATGGATTTAAAATATTTAGAGGATGGGCTAGAAAGCATAACAAGAGAGTTTGACAAGGAAAATTACTCAATTGGTGTAATGCATGGAAGAATGAGGTCATCAAATAAAGACATAGAAATGAATAATTTTTTGAATGGAAAAATTGACATTCTTATTTCAACAACTGTAATTGAGGTTGGTGTAAATGTACCTAATGCTTCTGTAATGATAATTGAAAATGCAGAAAGATTTGGTTTATCTCAACTTCATCAGCTGAGAGGGAGAGTTGGTAGAGGAAAATATGATAGTTATTGTGTTTTAATGACAAATGATAAGATTTCTGAAGATGCTAAAATAAGAATAGATGCTATGGTTAATTCAAATGATGGTTTTAAAATTTCTGAAGTTGATTTAAGATTGAGGGGGCCAGGCGATGTTCTGGGAACAAAACAAAGTGGTGTTTTAGATTTTAAAATTGCTGATATAATAGAAGATGAGAGCATTTTATTTTCTGTTTCTAATGAAGCTGATTTATTGATTAAAAAAGACCCAAAACTAAATTTAAATGAAAACTATAATATTAGAAGTTTTATTTTAAATAATCCAATTAATAAATCATGGAATGAAATTGGTTAAATTATAATTGTTACTTTATCTTTACTTAAATGAATATTTCATACAAATGGCTAAAAGAACTTCTAGATTTTAATCTTTCGGTAAATAATGTTTCGGATTTATTAACAGATATTGGATTAGAAGTTGAAAAAGTAAATGATTATGAATTTCCCTCTACAGATTTATCGAAATTATTAATTGGATTAGTTAAAGAATCTAAAAAACATCCCAATGCTGACAGATTAAAAGTTACAAAGGTGGATGTTGGAGGAAATGAAGATCTTACAATTGTATGTGGTGCTCCAAATGTGAGTGAGGGTCAAAAGGTTGTTGTTGCTCCTGTCGGAACAAATTTAATTACTTCTACAAATGAATATTTTAAAATTAATAAATCTAAAATCAGAGGAATTGAAAGTGAGGGAATGCTTTGTGCTGAGGATGAAATCGGAGTTGGCGATAGTCATGATGGCATCATAGTGCTAAATAAAAAATATAAAATTGGTGATCCAGTATCAAAAGTTTATAAGAAGTATCAAGATAAGATATTTGAAATTGCATTGACGCCAAATCGTTGCGATGCAATAAGTCACTATGGTGTAGCTAGAGATTTATCTGCAGCTCTTTCATATAGAAATGATAAAAAATATGAGTTGATACTTCCATCTGTTTTAAATTATTCAAACCTTAAATTATCTCCAGGTGTTATTGTTGACATTAAAGATTCTAGTTTGTGTAATAGATTTTGCGGATTAGTAATTAAAGGAATTAAAATCAAACCATCATCAGAAGAAATCAAAAATAAACTTATTTCAATTGGCCTTAAACCTATAAATAATGTAGTTGATATAACTAATCTGGTAATGCATGAACTTGGACAACCACTCCACGCATATGACCTTGATAAAATAAAATCAGGAAGAATTGAAATTAAAACATTAAAAGATAAAACAGTCTTTAAAACTTTAGATGAACAAGAAATAAAGTTATCTAAGAATGATTTAGTAATTTGTGATGGTGATATTCCAATGTGTTTGGCAGGAGTTTATGGAGGTTACAAATATTCTGTAAATAATCAAACTAAAACAATTTTTCTGGAAAGTGCTTATTTTAATCCCATATCAGTTAGAAAAACTTCAAAAAATCATAGTATAAATACAGACTCCTCCTATAGATTTGAGAGAGGTGTTGATATTGAAATGGTTGACTATGCTTTAAAAAGAGCTGCCTCATTGATAAAAGATTCCTGTGATGGAGAAATAATATGTGATATTATTGATGAATATCCATCAAAAATTGAAGAAAAAAATATTGTTTTAAACTTTGAAAAAATCAATAGTTTGATAGGATATGAAATTGATAAATTAAAAATTAAATCAATTTTAAACTTTTTAGATTTTAAAATTAATAATGTCACTGATATTTCTGTTGGTATTGAAATACCTAAATATAGACATGATGTGAATAGAGAATGTGATGTTGTTGAAGAAATTTTGAGAATTCATGGATATAATAATATTCCTAATGATGAAACTCTCAAGTTTTCATTGTCTACAATAAATAATGATAATAATAAGTTTCAAAATTTAATTTCAAATTATCTTTCATCAATTAGTTTTAATGAAATCATGAATAACTCGCTTGTTCACAATGACCCTGATAATTCTAGTTCTGAAATAGTGAAATTGAAAAACTCCATAAGCAACGATATTTCAATTATGAGAACAAACTTGTTAGATGGTTTTTTAAAGGCTATTTCATACAACATTAACAGAAAGTCCGTAAAAAATAATTTTTACGAATTTGGGTCTGTATATAGTTATAAATCAAACAGTTATGTTGAAAATAAAAGACTCGGTATAGCTATTAATGGAGATATAGTTGAAAAATCATGGTCAAATAAATCATTCCCAGCACAGATTTTTTATTTAAAAAATGTTGTTGTAAATATTCTTGAATTGTTTAAAATATCATACTCAGAACACTTAAATAATGATAGATTAACACTAAAAAATGGTGGTTCAACTATAGCGGAAATCCGATCAGTTTCATCTGACAAGCTAAAGGATTTTGGAATTAAATCAAATGTTTTTTTTGCATTGATTCATATTGATTTATTATTTTCAAAAATTAAACCCAACTTCTTTAATGTAAAATCTGTTTCAAAATATCCCAAAGTAGTTCGAGATTTTTCATTTTTAGTTGAGAATGATGTACTTTTTTCTAAAATGAAAAATACTATTCTCTCAATAGATCCAAATATTATTGGGGATATTAAATTAGGTGACTCATACAGGCCTGATAAATCAAATGGAAAAAAATCATATTCCTTCTCTGTTACTATTAATCCATATGAAGGAACACTTAGCGACAAACAAATAAAGAGAATTAGTGATAAGATTGTTGAAAGCGTCTCTAAGGAATTTAATGCAGTTTTAAGAGATCAATAAATTAGATCCCTTTGTTCATTCACCTTGGGATCATTTAAGTAGTCTCCAAATTTCATTAATTTGTCGATATACCCTTTAGTCCCAATTTCAAAAACTCTATTTCCAACTGAATTAGCAAATTCAAAGTCTTGTGTTGTTAATACAATATTACCTTTAAACTTAATCAAAGAATTATTTAGTGCAGTTATTGTCTCTAAATCAAGATGATTAGTTGGGTCATCAAACAGTAAAAAATTAGACTTTTCCATCATCATTTTAGACAACATACACCTAACTTTTTCACCACCAGATAATACCTTACAAGATTTTAAAGCTTCATCTCCACTAAAAATCATTTTACCTAAAAAACCTCTAATGTAGTCTTCTTTTCTTTCTTCATCATCATTAGTCCATTGTCTTAGCCAATCAATTAGATTCATATCTTTATCAAAATATGAATCATTATCATTTGGTATAAATGATTTAGATATAGTACTACCCCATTTAATTGAATTGTGATTATTGTCATTTAATATAGTGTGATAAAAATTTGAAGTTATTTTTGAATCTTTTGAAAATAGAACCAACTTATCTTCCTTATTTAAAATCAAATTTAGATTTTTAATGTCATCGTTAATAGTTAGATTTTCAATGGTTAAAATTTGATCACCAGAATCCCTTTCTTTTTCAAAAATAATTCCTGGATATCTTCTTGATGACGGTCTAATTTCTTCGATATTTAATTTTTCAATCATTTTCTTTCTCGAAGTGGCTTGTTTAGACTTTGCCACGTTTGCACTAAATCTTGCAATAAAGTCTTCAAGCTCTTTTTTCTTTTCTTCAGCCTTTTTATTTTGTTGGGCTTTTTGCTTTAAAGCAAGTTGACTTGATTGATACCAAAACGAATAATTTCCTGTGTAGTGAGATATTTTACCAAAATCTATATCTGAAATATGCGTACATACGGAGTCTAGAAAATGTCTGTCGTGTGATACAACAATCACTGTATTTTCGTAATTAATAAGAAAATTTTGAAGCCAATTAATGGTTTCAAAGTCAAGATTATTTGTAGGTTCATCCATGATTAGGATATCAGGATTTCCAAATAAAGCTTGAGCTAGAAGAACTCTAACTTTTATTTTAGGCTCAATTTCAGACATTTTTGTGTAGTGTAAATCTTCTGAAACACCAAGTTGTGATAAAAGTGAGGCAGCATCACTTTCAGCATTCCACCCATCCATTTCTTCATATTTATTTTGTAATTCACCCACTCTGACACCATCATCATCATTAAAATCAGATTTTGAATATAAATCATCCATTTCTTTTTTAATCTCAAACAAAGCTCTGTTACCCATTATAGTGGTTTTTAATGTTTCATGTTCATCGAATTCATTTTGATTTTGTTCTAGCACAGAGAGTCTTCTATTAGGCTCAATAAAAACATTTCCACTGTTTGGGTTAATTTTTCCAGAAAGTATTTTTAAAAAAGTAGATTTTCCTGATCCATTAGCTCCTATTATTCCATAGCAATTACCTTTTTTAAAAGTTACATTGACCTCATCAAAAAGTACTCTTTTTCCAAACTGAACAGATAAGTTGGTTGTGCTAATCATAATTTTTGCCAAAAATAATAATTTGGTTGCATGCGATTTACATTTTGTATAAATAATTTTTAATTTAATTGTATGTTTTTTAGATTTTTTTTTCTTATTGTTATTTTAACATCATGTACAAATAATGAAAACACTTTCTTTGGAGGAAAAATCTTAAACCCATCTTCTGATAAAATTTCTTTATATAAAAATGATATTTTAATTGATGAAAGTATAATAGATTCTAGTGGAAATTTTCAAATTTTTATTGATTCAATAAATTCTGGATTATTTAATTTTTATCATGACCCTGAGTTTCAATACATAATCTTAGAAAAAAATGATAGCCTAAAAATCAGATTAAATACTTTGGATTTTGATGAATCTTTAGTTTATACAGGCTCTGGATCTGGTAAAAATAATTTTTTAATGGATGTTTTTTTAAGAAGCGAGCAGGATGAGGACTTTATTAATTCAAATTTGAATTTAAAATTCGATGAATTTAAAAGATTAGTAGATTCTTTATATACTGATCAATTTAATTCATTCAATACATATTTATTAGAGAATGAAATATCAATACTGAGTCAAGATATCATATCTTCTGCAATATTATACCCATATCTTTCAAAAATTCATTCATTCATTATACGAAATAATATTTCACCTGAAGAACAGTTTATTTTATTTAAACCATATAATTCAAATATTGATTTTAACTTGAAATTTCTTGGATATTTCAAACCATATATTGATTTTATATATCTAGATATTTACAACAGAGTTAAAAATGAAATAAAGTTTAATTCTTTTGTAGAGTTTAATCAAAAAAGATTGATAAAAACGGATGAAATTATAACCTCATATCTAGTAAAGGAAAGAGTTCTTAGATTCCATGCTGTAGGTTTTTTACTTCAAAAACAACATGATTCTATCAATAGAGCTTTTTTAAAAACTTTCACTCAAGTTTCTAAAAACGAATCAATAAATAAAGAGATATTTAATCTTTACGAAAGTTTGAAAGAATAAGTTATTTATTCCCCTTTTTATAATCATTAAGAAATTTTTCTAAACCAATATCCGTCAAAGGGTGGTTCAATAGGCTTTTAATTGATTTAAGAGGTGTAGTAACCACATCAGCACCAATTTTCGCACAATCAATAATGTGCATTGGTCCTCTTATCGAAGCTGCTAATATTTCTGTTTCAAAATTGTAGTTGTCAAAAATCATTCTTATTTCTGAAATTAATTCTATACCATTAGAGGAAATATCATCAATTCTTCCAATAAAAGGTGAAATATAAGTAGCTCCTGCTTTAGCAGCTAACAATGCTTGACCTGCGGAGAAAATGAGAGTACAATTTGTTTTGATTCCATTTTCAGAAAAGTACTTAATTGCTTTTATCCCCTCAGAAATCATTGGAACTTTTACTACAATTTGTTCATGTAAAGCTGCCAACTCTTTTCCTTCTTTAACTATACCATCAAAATCAGTTGAAATAACTTCTGCAGAAACATCTCCAGTTACAATTTCACAAATCTTTTTATAATGATTAATTATGTTTTTACTTCCAGTAATACCCTCCTTTGCCATTAGTGACGGATTCGTTGTAACTCCATCAAGAATTCCAAGAGATTGAGCTTCCTCTATTTCTTTTAGATTAGCAGTATCGACAAAAAATTTCATTTATAGTTTGTTGTATTTAATTAATATTTTTTCAAAAATAAGGTCAGGTAATAATCTTTTTAAAATTATAGAAAACTTTTGGAATCTTGTACCTATGACATAATGTATTTTTGGTTTTTTCTTGTTAATAATTTTATAAACCAATTTAGCAATCATTTTTGGATCACTTCCAGCTTTTTCAACATGATCATTCATTTTTTTCCATAATCTATAGTATTTGTTGAAGTATAAAGAATTTTTATCATTAAATGAATCTATCCTTCTTTTAACTATATCAGTCTTAAAATCACCAGGAGCAATATTTACAATATTTATATTAAAATCTTTAACTTCCATTCGCAAAGATTCTGTTATAATTTCTAATGCACTTTTTGATGCACAATAAATTCCTCTAAAGGGTAGTCCGATGTATGCAGCTATTGATGTTATGTTTATTATTAATCCTCCCCCATTCTTTCTCATAATTGGTAAAACCTTTTTTATCATTTCAAGGGGGCCAAAAAAATTTGTTTTAAATAAACTCTCTACATCTGATAAGTTTGATTCTTCAATTGGTCCTGTGAATCCAATACCAGCATTATTAATTAATATGTCTATTTTACCTTCTTTTTGAAATACATAATTTAGACATTCAGTAATATCATTTTTGAGATTAATGTTTGACTTAATCAAATTAATAGTACTGTTTTTATATTTAGATGGATTTCTTGATGTTCCGTAAACTTTATAATTTTTCTGGATTAAATACTCACCTATTGTCTTACCGATTCCAGAGGATGCTCCTGTAATTAAAACAATTTTTGTCATAAAAAAAGGGCAAGTAACTTATATCACACCGCTACGACCATATACCCTTGCTGCGTTCCCACCCTGGGGGATTCAATGGGAGCTGGTTGCATAAGCCCTGCCCAATACAAATATAGTTATGTTTTAATAAATGTTTATTATTATTTAATTTTATCAAATCAAATTATGAGACTGATAATTTTACTTTCAATTCTTTTTTTTTCATGTGGTCAAAATCCAATAGATTACAAGATTATTATTGATTCTAATGATCAAATTCTAACTAAAAATTCTAATATTAAAATTTCATTAAGTGAAGTTATCAATGAAAGTGAATCCTCAGTAAATTTTTTTTTAAATGATAAACCTATCGAGTCCAACATAAATTTGAAGAGCGCTAAACTAGGAACAAATGAGATAGTGGCTGAAATTATTAATTCAAAATCTAATTTCACAGTATCAAAAAAAATAGATGTTTACACCTCCACTAACCCTAGTCTCTATTCATACAAAATTATCAATGAGTATTTTCATGATATTTCATCCTATACACAAGGTCTAGAATTTCATAATGGTTTTTTATATGAATCCACAGGTCTAAATGGTTTTTCCTCTCTAAAAAAACTTGATGTCTTCAATAATAAAGTTTTAGAAAAAAGATTTTTAGATAATCAGTATTTTGGGGAGGGACTGACTATAATTAATAATAAAATTTTACAACTAACATGGAAAAATAAAATTGGTTTTATATATGATTTGAATTCTCTAGAAATGTTAGGTTCTTTTGATTATGAAGATAGTATTGAGGGATGGGGTTTAGCAAATGATGGTAAAAATATATTTAAATCTGATGGAAGTGAAAGAATATGGATTTTAGACTCAGAAACATATGAGGAAATTGATTTTATTGAAGTTGTAACTAACAATAAAAAAATTAAAGATATAAATGAATTAGAGATTGTTGATAACAAAATTTATGCAAATAGTTACCAACTTAATAATGATATAGGTTTAATTATTGATAAGAATACAGGTGCTGTAAATGGTGTTATTAATTTTAAAGGATTGAGAGACAGGGTAAAACAACATCCTGAACTCGATGTTTTAAATGGGATAGCTTACAACAAGGATAGAAAAACCTTTTTTGTTACCGGAAAAAAGTGGGATAAAATATTTGAGATTGAAATCTTTAAGCAATAAAAAGAGGTCTACTTGACATAAATTCATTAACCTCATTTTTTATTTTTTTTATCATTTTGGTATCGTTATAATTAATTATAACACTATCAATTAATTCAACAATTTTTTCCATGTCTTTCTCCTTCAATCCCCGGGTTGTGATTGCTGGTGTTCCAAACCTAATACCTGATGTTACAAATGGAGATTTATCATCAAATGGAACCATATTTTTATTTGCAGTAATATCAGCTAAAACCAATGCTTTTTCAGCATCTTTTCCAGTAATATTTTTATTTCTCAAATCAATTAGCATCATATGATTGTCTGTTCCATTCGAAATAATATTATACCCTCTTTTGACCAGCTCTTTTGACATTGAATCTGCATTTATTTTAACTTGAGTAATGTAGTTTAAAAATGAATCCTGTAAAGCTTCACCGAATGCAATACCTTTTGCACCGATAATGTGTTCGAGTGGTCCACCCTGATTTCCAGGAAATACAGCTAGATCAACAAGATTTGACATCATCTTTAATTTTCCACTTTTAAACTTAATACCAAATGGGTTTTCAAAATCTTTTCCTATTAAAATTAGACCTCCTCTTGGTCCTCTCAGAGTTTTATGAGTGGTTGTTGTTACTACATGACAATGTGGAATAGGACTATTTAATAAACCTTTAGCAATTAAACCTGATGGATGTGAAATATCAGCTAATAAAAAGGCACCAACTGAGTCAGCAATTTCTCTAAATTTTTTAAAATCCATATCTCTAGAGTACGCTGATGCTCCTGCTATGATCATATTTGGCTTCTCTTTTTTTGCAATATCATTTATTTTATCATAGTTAAGTAATCCAGTTTCTTTCTCTACTCCATAAAATGATGTTTTATAAAAAGTACCTGAAAAATTTACACTTGACCCATGAGTTAAATGTCCACCATGTGCGAGATCAAAACCTAATAATTTATCACCTGGTTGCAAAAAAGCATGAAAAACGGCTGCATTGGCTTGGCTTCCTGAGTGGGGCTGAACATTAGCATACTCAGCTCCAAACAATACTTTTGCTTTTTCAATCGCAATGTTTTCAATCTCATCAACAACTTCACATCCTCCATAATACCTTTTTCCAGGATAGCCTTCTGCATACTTATTTGTTAATACTGAGCCGCAGGCGCTCATAACGTCAGGACTTGTAAAATTTTCAGAAGCAATCAATTCAATTCCAGAAAGCTGTCTTTGCTCCTCTTTTTTTATTAAATCAAAAATTTTTTTGGTGTTACTCATCAGGTAGTAATATTTTATATAAAGATACTTATTAACTTTGCTTGGTGCAAGAGAATATTAACATACAAAACAAAAAAGCTAGTTTTAAGTACCATGTTCAAAAAAAATATGTTGCTGGCATGGTTTTAACAGGTTTACAAATTAAATCAATTCGATTAAAAAAAGTGAATATTGATTATGCTTATTGTTCATTTGATTTAAATGAATTGTTTTTATATAATATAAATTTTGAGAATGCTACTTCTAATAACAAGAATAATACGGTAAAGTTATTATTAAACAAAAGAGAATTAAATAAAATCAAAAAAGAATCAATGGCTCCAGGTTTGACAATTATTCCTCTTAAAATTTTTCTTTCACAAAACGGATTTGCTAAAATTCAAATTGGTATTTCAAAGGGAAAGAAGAATTATGATAAGCGTCAGTCAATAAAGCAAAGAGAGGCTAAAGTTAAAATTGGCAGAATAATGAAAAAAAGTTAAATTTTATCTTTTAACATTGGAACAAAGTTAAATTTTCCAAGATTCTTTTTACTATAATCGTTATTACCCAATTTTTTTACTAAACACATTTCTTGATCGTCCAATCCAACAGGGATAATCATTTTTCCATTAATACTTAATTGATTTAAAAGTTCAGTTGGAATATTAGGACAACCTGCAGTAACTAAGATTTTATCAAATGGTGCATTTTCACTTAATCCTAAATAGCCATCAGACCATTTTATTTTCTCTGGATGCATTTTTAATTTAGATAAAGTTGTTTTTGCCATTCTATGAAGATCAAAGATTCTTTCTAATGTGTAAACTCTTGATTTCATATAAATTAAAATTGAAGTTTGATATCCAGAGCCAGTTCCTATTTCTAAAACTTTATCACCAGGATTGATATCTAATGACTGCGTTTGAAATGCAACTGTATATGGTTGTGAAATTGTTTGATTATTTGATATTGGAAAAGCTTTGTCATCATATGCGTAATCGTGAAAATCCTTGTCCATAAAAAAATGTCTTGGAATATTTAGAATCGCTTCAAGAACTCTCTTGTCTCTAATTCCTTTAGAAACAAGTTTTTCAACTAATCTTTTTCTCTTTCCTTTTTGTTTTATAGAATCGTACAATATTTATGTTACTTTAAAAGAAAATTAAATATATGTAAATTTGAAAATATGATTAAAGTTGGAATTGTTGGTGTTGGTCATTTGGGTGAAATTCATTTAAAATTAATATTATCTTCAATTAATTTTGATTTAATAGGATTTTATGAAACAAATCAGGAAAAATCAGATTTAATTTCAAATAAATATCAAGTCAAATCTTTTAAAAGTCTTGAAGATTTATCGAAAAATGTTCAAGCTGTAATTATTTCCACTCCAACAATACATCATCATGAGATAGCTACTTTTTTTCTTAAGAATAATATTCATGTGTTTATAGAGAAACCAATAACTACAAATGTAAAAGAAGCTAATGAGTTAGTACAACTAGCTAAAGATAATAATCTTGTTGGTCAAGTTGGACATGTCGAAAGATTTAATGGGGCTTTTACCGAGGTTGAAAATCTTTTAAACCCAATGTTTATTGAAGCACATAGATTGTCAAATTATCCAGCTCGAGGAACTGATGTTTCTGTTATTCTTGATTTAATGATTCACGATATCGATATTATACTATCTATTGTAAAATCAAAGGTATCAAATGTTTCTGCGAATGGAACAAAAATTATAAGTTCAAGTCCTGACATAGCAAACGCAAGAATTGAGTTTGAAAATGGCTGTGTTGCAAATCTAACAGCAAGTAGAATTTCATTAAAGAAAATGAGAAAGATGAGGATATTTCAAACTGACTCATATGTTTCAATTGATTTTGATAAAAGTAAATCCGAAATTGTTAGTATTGTTGATTATGATAATAATGATAAGTATGCAATGACAATACATAATTCTGATGGTGTTGAAAAAGAGATAAAAATTAAATCATTGGAAAATCTATCAAAAAACTCGATCATTGAGGAACATAATGATTTCGCATACGCAATTAATAATAAATTAAAGCCAAAAGTAACCTTTGAGACTGGAAAGATGGCTTTAGAGCTAGCTTTTATAATACTTAGAAAAATTGATTCAGAATAGATTAGAAAAAATAAAGAATACACTAAACGAAGATATTATACTTGTTGCTGTGTCCAAAACAAAGCCAATTGAGCAAATTAAAAGTTTATATGATATCGGCCATGTTGATTTTGGAGAAAATAAAGTACAGGAATTAGTAAATAAGCATGGTGTTTTACCTAAGGAAATTAATTGGCACATGATTGGTCATCTACAAAGAAATAAAGTGAAGCAAATTATACCTTTCATTCATCTTATACATTCAGTTGATTCTCTTAGATTGCTAAATAAAATTAATTATGAAGCTAAAAAAATAAATAGAAAAGTAAATATTTTAATTCAGATTAAGATATCAAATGATAACTCTAAGTATGGTTTTAGTTTTGATGAAATTGAGCATTTAATAAAAAATAGAATTTTAGATGAATATGAGTTTACAGAGGTTAAAGGTTTAATGGGTATGGCAACATTTACAAATGATGAAAATGTCATTGATGATGAATTTAAAAAACTAAAAAAATTCTATCTAAAATATAGACAGCAAACAAATTTTTCGATATTATCAATGGGTATGAGTGGTGATTATATGATTGCTTTAAAAAACAAGTCTAATATGTTGAGATTAGGAAGTGTAATTTTTGGTAAAAGAAATTAAAATGTATGCTATAATTGATACAGAAACAAGTGGGGGTAAATATAATGAGGAGAAAATTATTGAAATTGCAATAATTATCTATGATGGTAAAAATATTATTGACACATTTACCACACTTATAAAGCCAAATGTTAAAGTTGATTATTTTGTTCAAAAATTAACTGGAATTAAAAACAGTGATTTAGTTGATAAAAAAACTTTTAAAGATTATGCTGAACTAATTTCAAATATGATAAGCAATAAAATTATTGTTGGACATAATGTTGAATATGACTATAGAATTTTAAAAAATGAACTTGAATCATGTAATATTAAATTCTCCTCTGAAACTATTTGTACAATAAAAATGTCCAAAGAGAAATATAATGATCTTAAGTATTATAATTTAAATTACTTGTGTAATTACTTTAATATCAAGCTGAAGAATCACCACAGGGCTTATGATGACGCCTTTGCTACATTTGAGCTTTTCAAAATTCTTAATAAGTGAATAAATTAATCAGTATTTCAGGCCCAACAGCTGTCGGAAAGACTAAGCTCTCAATTGATTTAGCTAAAAAAATTAATTGTGAAATTATATCATTTGATTCCAGACAATTCTATAGAGAGATGTCAATAGGAACAGCTGTTCCAAAAAAAAACGAGCTTATTCAAGTTAAGCATCATTTTGTTCAACACAAGTCTATCCATGATTCTTATAATATTAATCAATTTTCTATTGATGCAAAAAAGCTCATAAATGAACTTTTTAAGAAAAACAAGTATATAATTTTAGTTGGAGGTTCATTTCTATATTTAAAATCTATTATTTATGGAATTAATAATGTTCCAGAAATTCCAAACGAAGTAAGACATGCCCTAAATACTGAATTTGATAACAAAGGCATTGATTATCTCAGAAAATTATTAAAAGAATTGGACCCAAAATATTATGATATTGTAGATCTAAATAATCATAGAAGATTAATTAGAGCAATCGAGGTTTGTAAACACACAAACAAACCTTTTTCATCCTATTTAAATGGATTTAATGAAAAGAAATACAATCATACTTCAATTTGTTTGACTTTGGAAAGAAATGAATTATATAGCAAGATCAATAAACGTGTTAATAATATGGTAAATATGGGCTTAATCGAAGAGGCTAAAGACCTATACAAGTATAAAAATTTAAATCCTCTAAACACGATCGGATACAAAGAATTATTTAACCATTTTGATGGTTTATTTAAAATTGACCAAGCAATAGAAGAAATCAAAAAGAATTCAAGGAGATTTGCAAAAAAACAGTTTACGTGGTTAAATAATAATGATGAACATATATGGCTTGATTCTGGTATTGGTGTTAGTGAGAATATAAAAAAACTAGAAAAGATAGTCTTTTAGGTTTTCTTTAATCCTATTTAATACGTTATTACTTTTTGGTTTGATAAATTTTTCGCCTAAAAGTTTTTCATACAACTCAATATACCTACTTGAAACCATTTCAACGACATCATCACTAATTTCAGGAATAGTTTGACCCTCTAGTCCTCTAAAATTATTTTTCATAAGCCATTCTCTAAAGAACTCTTTTGAAAGTTGTTTTTGCTTTTGATTTTTATTAAATAATTCATCATATGTATTTAAATAAAAATATCTAGAGGAATCTGGTGTGTGAATTTCATCAATTAGAGTTATATCACCATTTGAATCATATCCAAATTCATATTTGGTATCAACTAATATCAACCCATTATCATTTGCAATTTTAGATCCTCTTTTGTAAAGATCTAAGGAAATTTGATGAATTTTTTCATAATCACTTTTACTTACAATATTCTGTTTAATTATGTCAACAGGATCAATGTCTTGATCGTGTAAACCTTTATCAGCTTTAGTGGTTGGGGTAATTATGGGATTTTCAAATTTTTCATTTTCCTTCAAGTCATTTGGAATTTTATTACCACATAAATTTCTTTTCCCTGCTTTATATTCTCTGTAGGCATGACCTGAAAGATAACCTCTGACTACCATTTCAACCTTAAGAGGGTCACATTTTTTTCCTATAGAAACATTTGGATCTGGATTTTCAATTAACCAATTTTGAACTATATCTTTAGTTCTTTTTAACATTTCAACAGCAATTTGATTGAGAACTTGTCCTTTAAAAGTAATTCCGCGTGGCATAACAACATCAAATGCAGAAATTCTATCACTAGCTATCATGATCATAATATCATTTTTTAAAGTGTAAACTTCACGTACTTTTCCTTCATATTTGGATAATTGATTTTTAAAAAGAAAATCTGATTTATTTAATACAATACTCATTATTTTGATTTTACTAAGTTATATGCATCAATTATGTTTCTAACTAATTTATGCCTAATCACATCACTCCCATCCAAATATATTATTTCTATACCTTCTATTGATTGCAGAATTAAATTTGCCTCTTTTAAACCTGATTTTGCAGTCTTTGGAAGATCTATCTGACCAGTATCCCCAGTTATCATAAACTTCGCTTTTTTCCCCATTCTAGTGAGGAACATTTTCATTTGATTTTGAGTAGTGTTTTGTGCTTCATCTAGTATTACAAAAGCATTATCTAATGTTCTACCTCTCATGTAAGCTAGGGGTGCAATCTCAATAATTTCTCTTTTTATATAATCATCAAGTTTTTGTACTGGTATCATATCCTTGAGTGCATCGTAAAGTGGCTGCATGTAGGGATCTAATTTATCTTTTAAATCTCCAGGTAAAAATCCAAGATTTTCTCCAGCTTCAACCGCTGGTCGTGTTAGAATTATTCTTTTAACATCTTTATTTTTTAAAGCTTTTACTGCGACCGCAACACCAGTATACGTTTTTCCTGTTCCAGCTGGTCCAATTGCAAATACCATATCATTTTTTTCAAAAGCTTCTAGAATTTTTATTTGATTAAGCGTGTGAGCTTTAATTTTCTTTTTATTTGTTCCATAAAGTATAACCCTACCATTTTCTGGTTTTAGTAGTTTATCACCGTTTCCCTTAATAATTTCATTAACAGAGGACTCGCTTAATTCATCATTATTTTTAAGAAAATATATGATTGAATCTAAGATGACACAAATATTTAAAATTTTAGAGCTTTCCCCCTCAATCAATATCTTATCAGCTTTAGCTCTAATTTTGGTGTCTGTGAATGCCTTCTTTAGAATTTTTAATACATCAACTTCAGCATCAAAGAAATCAGAAGGATGTAGTTCCTTGATGTAATATTCAAATTTTTCCAAATAAAAATGACAATTTATTTAAGTAAATTTATAAATTAAAATGTTACCCTAAGCTTAAAAAATGTCAATAATTACTTTAACAACTGATTTTGGAATTAAAGACTTCCATGTTTCAAAAATTAAAGGATTATTAAACGTTGAATTAGAAAATCCTAAGATCATTGATATATCTCATGAGATATCTCCTTTTAATTTGATTGAGGCTGCATATGTAATTAAAAACGCTTATTCAAATTTTCCAAGAGGATCAATTCACATTGTTGATATTGATTCTGAACAAACACCCGATCAATCTCATATTGTCATAGAAATGGATGAACACTTTTTTATTTGTGCTGATAATGGAATAATTTCATTAATATCATCAACAATTAAACCATCAAAAATTTTTAAAATTAACATAGGCTTACATTCTGCTAATACCATTAATAATTTTGTTAAAGTTGCAGCACATTTACAACGTGGCGGACAATTAAATGTAATTGGAACCGAAATATTTGAAATTAAAGAGCTAACAGAGCTTAAGCCAATCATAAAATCTAATAATGAATTAATATGTAATGTTATTTACATTGATAACTATGGCAATGTAATAACAAATATTACAAAAGATTTTTTTGAAAAATTTCAGGCAAATAGAAGTTTTGTTATAAATGCTAGAAACATAAAATTCAAACAAATATTCTCCTCCTACTCTGAGTCAATTAATTTTAACAAAGAAAAAAAGTACCGTGAGGAAGATGGAAAAAAAATAGCTCTTTTTAATTCATCAGATTTCTTAGAATTATCAATTTACAAGAGTAATCCAAAAACTAGCGGAGGAGCAAGTTCACTTTTTGGTCTGGGTTATGGTGATGTTATTTCTATCTTATTTAATGATTAAAATGTTAATAAATAAATTTTATATTTTTCTTCATTTACGATATCTTTAAAAAATATGAAATTTATTATCTCATCCTCAGAACTATTAAGAAATTTACAGATTTTAGGATCTATATTAAATACCAACAATACTTTGCCAATATTAGACAACTTTTTGTTTGATATTAAAGAAAGTGACCTCACAATTACTTCATCTGATCTTGAGACTTCATTGTCATCTAAGATATTGATTGAATCATCAATTAATGTCAAAATTGCTGTACCTGCAAAGTTGCTAATTGATATTTTAAAATCATTACCAGATCAACCTTTAACATTTTCAATGAATGATAATATATTGGAAATTAATTCTAATAATGGAAAATATGCTTTATCATATATGGATGGTGATGAATTTCCAAAATCTCTGATAATTGAAGACGCTAAAGAAATTTCATTTAGTTCTAAAGTATTATTGAATGTTATAAATTCCACAATTTTTGCCTCTGGAAATGATGATTTAAGACCAGTAATGTCTGGTGTTTTTTTTCAAGTATCAAACGATAAATCATGTTTTGTAGCAACTGATGCCCATAAACTTGTAAAATATGTAAGAAATGATATCAACTCTGATAATGCAATAGAGTTTATAGTTCCTAATAAACCTCTAAATATCCTCAAATCAATATTGCCAGATAAAAAAGAAGACGTTAGAGTTTTATATAATAATACTAATGCAATTTTTAGTTTTTCAACCTTTACGATGATCTGTAGATTAATCGATGGTAAATTTCCTAACTATGAGGCTGTAATTCCAAAAGAAAATCCAAATGTTTTAGAAATTGATAGGTTACAGTTGCTTAACTCAACTAAAAGAGCAAGTATTTTTTCTAGTAAGACAACCAATCAAGTAAAATTTGAAATCAAAGGCAATCTCCTTAAAATATCAGCTGAGGATTTAGATTTTAATAATAAGGCTGAGGAAACGTTAGAATGCAATTATAATGGTGATGATATTGCTATTGGTTTTAATTCTAGATTTATAGTTGAAATGCTTAATAACCTGTCCTCAGAAATAGTTCAAATTGAATTATCTTCACCTAATAGAGCCGGACTAATATCTCCTCTTCATGAAAAGGATAGTAATGAAGAGATTACAATGCTAGTTATGCCAATTATGCTAAACTAATTAGAGATAATAATCTGTCCTTATAAAATTCGATTTTTTATTATCAATAAGTTTTCTTAAAATATTTTTATTTGTTGGATTATCTTTTGAAGCAACAAATGTTCTTATTGAAAATGATCTTAAAGCATCATGTACACTCAGGGTTGCAACAGCAGAATCTTTTCTTCCAGTGAAAGGATATATATCTGGACCACGTTGACATGAGCTATTGAGATTAACTCTACATACTAAATTTACAAGAGAGTCTATTATAGGACCTAGCTTTTCTTCTGAATTGCCAAACAAACTTACTTGTTGTCCATAATTAGATTTTGCCATATAATTTATTGGTGTTTTAATGTCTTTAAATGAAATTACAGGGATAACAGGTCCAAACTGTTCGTCTTTATAAACATTCATTTTATCATTCACTGGATATAAAACAGCAGGAAATACAAAATTCTTAAATTTCTTTCCTCCATTTTTATTAATTATTTTGGCACCTTTTTGTGTTGCATCATCAATTAAATCACTAATATATTTTGGCTTATTAGGTTCAGGAAGAGGAGTTAATAGTGTATTATCCCAAGGTAAACCTAATTTTAATGAATCAACCTTTTCACAAAACTTCTTTAAAAACTTATCTTTTATGTTTTCATGAACATAAATGATTTTAATGGCTGTGCATCTTTGCCCATTATAAGAAAGAGATCCTGAAATACATTCCTCAACAGAAAGCTCAAGATCAGCATCGTCTAATATAATAGCAGGATTTTTTGCTTCTAATCCTAATACTAGTCTTAATCTATTTTTTTGTGGATGAAGATCTTGTAATGAAATTGCTGATGAGCTATGTCCTATTAGAGCTAAAACATTTATTTTTCCTGACTTCATGATTGGTGATGCAATTTCTCTTCCCCTTCCGAAAATGATATTAACCACACCTGGTGGAAATGATTTTTGAAAGGCTTCTAATAAAGGAGCAATTAATAATACTCCGTGTTTAGCAGGTTTAAAAATAGCTGTATTTCCCATTATTATTGCAGGAATAAGTAATGCAAAAGTTTCGTTTAATGGATAATTATATGGTCCAAGACATAATACAACCCCGAGAGGGCCTCTTCTAATCAGAGCTCTAACACCTGAATTATTTTGAAAGTTCGCCCCGTCTCTATCTATTTTCTTATACTCCTTAATTGTTTCAATAATATATTCAACTGTCCTGTCAAATTCCTTTTCTGAGTCCTTAAGATTTTTTCCAATTTCCCACATCAATAATTTTACAACCTCATCTCTCTGTAAAATCATTAAATCAACAAATTTTTGCATACAATTAATTCTTTCATATACTTTCATTGTTGGCCACTCCCCTGTTCCATTAGCATATGCTTTATCAGCAGCATCAAGAGCTAATAATGCATGTTTTTCGTCCATCTTTGGAGAATCACCTAAGACTGTATATTTATCATTTTCAGAGTTAGAAAAAAGTGTACTTACCACCTCGGTAAATTCTCCATTCCAATTACCAATTTTTCCATCAATTAAGAATGTGTTATGATGAATAGGTAATTTAAGTTGAAATTTTTCAGGAATATTTGTTTTCATTTTATTTCAATTTTTTCATATTGCTCATGTTTTTCCTCAATATTAAGCCAATTTTTTCAATATCATGAGAAAATGTTTTGTTGTCATTTTTTATTAAATAACTTTCATCAATTTCTATACCACTAGGATTTGATCCAATATGGTTTTTATTAATTTTAGTCATAAAATCAGCTAATAAAGGTAAACATGATTGATTAAATAAGTAACAACCATATTCTGCTGTATCAGAAATTATTCTATTCATTTCATACAATTTTTTCCTAGCAACAAGATTTGCAATCAAAGGGAGTTCATGTAAAGATTCATAATACGCAGATTCATCAATTATTCCGTTATTAACCATTGTCTCAAAAGCAAGCTCTACACCTGATTTAACAAAAGAAATCATAAGTATTCCCTTGTTGAAATAATCTTGATTTTCAATAATTTCTTCAATTGGAGATGCTTTTTCAAAATTTGTTAATCCAGTTTCTTCTCTCCACTTAAGAAGGTTTTCATCATTATTTTTCCAATCAATCATCATTTCTTGTGAGAAACTTCCAGTCAGAATATTTTTCATATGAGTTTCAAATAATGGTGTCATTATTGTTTTCAATTCTTCTGACAATTTATGAACTAAATATCTAGATTTATTATCTAGTCTTTTAATCATTCCTGAAATTCCATTATGTTTCAGTTCTTCTGTAATTGTTTCCCATCCATACTGAATTAATTTTGCTGCAAAACCACTCTCATATCCTAAATCAATCATTTTATTATAGCATAATATTGATCCAGATTGTAAAACACCACATAATATTGTTTGTTCTCCCATTAGATCTGATTTAACCTCTGCTACAAAAGATGATTCTAGTACACCAGCTTTATGACCTCCAGTTGCAACAGCATATGCTTTTGCATAATCAAGACCTTCACCATGTGGATCATTCTCAGGATGGACAGCTATTAGGGTTGGAACACCAAAACCTCTTAAATATTCTTCTCTCACTTCGGTTCCTGGACATTTTGGAGCAACCATAATGACTGTAATGTCCTTTCTTATTTTAATTCCTTCCTCAACAATATTAAATCCATGTGAATAAGAAAGTACGGAGTTTTCTTTCATTAGTGGCATTGCTTGATTGACAACTTGACTATGATTTTTATCAGGTGTAAGGTTGATTACAATATCTGCCTGGGGTATTAATTTATCAAATGTTCCGACTTTAAAATTATTTGATGATGCATTTTTAAAAGACTCTTTTTTGTTATCAATTGAAGATTGTCTTAAAACGTACGAAATATTCAAACCTGAATCTCTCATATTTAAACCTTGATTTAAGCCTTGGGCACCACAACCTATAATCACAATTTTTTTATCAATTAAAATATTTACTCCATCTGAAAATTCTTCAGATTTCATGAACCTACATTTACCTAATTGATTTAGTTTATCTTTTTCAGATAATGAATTAAAATAATTACTCATTTTCGTTATTTTTTAAATGTTTTGAAATTTCCATTGAGCTTTTTGAAACTGAAATTCTTCCTGATCTAACAAATTGTAGTAACCCATACTTCTTAAGTTTGTGGTATAAATCCTCTGTTTCTTCTCTCCATCCGGTTTTTTCAATTACGAAATACTCTGGCTTCACAGTAACTATATTAGCTCTGCTTTTTTTAATTATATTTTGAATTTGTCTCTCCTCAAAAAGTGATTTAGAATTAACTTTATACAGAGCTGTTTCAAGATAAATTGTTTCTTCATCAGTATGATAAAATGCTGCTATAACTTCAATTTGTTTTTCGATTTGCTTAACTAACTTAATTATTTGTTCACCATCAACTTTAACAACAATTATGAACCTATAAATATTTGGAATTTCAGACTCTGATGATGTTACACTTCTTATATTGATATGTCTTTTAAGAAATATAGCAGATATCCTATTCAATAATCCTACATTATTTTCAGTATATATTGATATTGTATAATTTCTTTTTTTCATTATTCCAGCCTAATATCTGACACTGATGATCCTGATGGAATCATGGGAAAAACATTTTCTTCCTTTTCAATCATTACCTCTAGTAAATAAGGTCCATTATGATTAATCATTTTTTTAACCTCATCATCTAATTTATTTCTTTCAGAGACCTTGCTAGATTCAATAAAATATCCTTTGGATATTGCAACAAAATCAGGATTAATCATTTCAGTAGATGCATATCTTTTGTCAAAAAATAATTGTTGCCATTGTCTAACCATGCCTAAAAAATTATTATTTAAAATAACAATTTTTACGGCTGCTTTGGTTTGAAAAATTGTTCCTAACTCTTGAATGGTCATTTGAAAGCCACCATCTCCAATTACAGCAATAACTTCTCTTTTTGGGTCACCGATCTTTGCACCTAACGCTGCGGGTAATGCAAAGCCCATTGTCCCAAGTCCACCCGAAGTTATGTTTGACTTACTTAATTTAAACTTTGTATATCTGCATGCAACCATTTGATGCTGACCTACATCTGTAACTAAAATAGATTCTCCTTCTGTATGATTGTTTAGCGATTTAATTACTTCAGCCATTGATAGACCACCTTTTTTCTTATTGTATTCATTATCAATTACCTTGTCATATTCAATTTTATAATAATTATGAAATTCATCAATCCATTTGTCATGATTTTTTGATTTTATTAGAGGTAAAATATCTTTAATTGTTTCTTTGACATCACCTAAAACAGCAACATCAACCTTGACATTTTTATTTACTTCAGCAGGATCAATTTCAAAATGAATAATCTTTGCTTGTTTTGCATACGTATTTAAACTTCCTGTAACCCTATCGTCAAATCTCATGCCTATTGCAATTAAAACATCACATTCATTAGTTAACTTATTCGGGCCATAATTTCCATGCATTCCAACCATTCCTACATTCAATGGATGATCTGTGGGAAGTGCAGACAAACCAAGAATAGTCCAAGCAGCAGGTATTCCAGATTTTTCAAGAAAAGCTTTAAATTCATTTTCAGCATTTCCAAGAATTACCCCTTGTCCCCAAACAACAAAAGGCTTCTTAGCATTATTTATAATGTCAGCTGCATTTTTTAGAGATTTATTATCCATTGCTGGAACAGAAGAATAACTTCTGATTTTTTTACACTTTTTATATTCAAAAGTTTTTAATATTTCAAACTGAGCATCTTTTGTAATATCTATGAGAACTGGACCAGGTCTTCCAGATTTTGCAATATAAAATGCTTTTGCAAAAATCTCTGATATTTCTGAGGCTTTTGTTATTTGATAATTCCATTTGGTCACTGGTGTTGATATTCCAATGATATCCGTTTCTTGAAATGCATCAGAACCCAATAAAGATGATGCAACTTGACCAGTAATACATACCATGGGTGTAGAATCAATTTGCGCATCAGCAATCCCTGTTACTAGATTTGTCGCTCCTGGACCAGAGGTGGCAATTGCTACACCCACCTTACCAGATGATCTTGCATAACCTTGAGCTGCATGTGTTGCTCCTTGTTCATGACGCACCAAAATATGGTTAATTTTATTTTCAAACTTGTAAAGTTCATCATATACGGGCATGATTGCACCTCCAGGATATCCAAAAAGAATATCAACTCCTTCTTCTAACAAACAATGAATTACTGCCTCTGCTCCTGAAATATTCTTCACAACTTAAATATTAATCTGTTACACATCCTTTTGACGCACTTGATACAAGCTTTGAATACTTGTACAAAATACCTGATTTAAATTTTAAATCAGGTTTTATCCATGATTTTTTTCTTAAATCTAATTTTTCCTGCGAAACATTAACATTAATCTCATTTTTTACAGCATCAATAATTATTTCATCTCCATCTTCAATTAATGAAATTAATCCACCTTCAGCTGCCTCAGGTGAAATATGTCCAACAACAAAGCCATGAGTGCCACCTGAGAATCTTCCATCAGTAATCAATGCAACGTCATTTCCTAGACCTGCACCCATTATTGCTGATGTTGGCTTCAACATTTCAGGCATCCCAGGACCACCTTTTGGTCCCTCGTACCTAATTACAATTACATCACCTTTTAAAATTTTATTACTCTTTATTGCATGATTAGCTTCATTTTCCGAATTAAATACTTTAGCATTTCCTTTAAAAATTAAACCTTCTTTTCCTGTTATTTTGGCAACTGAACCTTCTGAAGCAATATTCCCATACAAAATTCTTATGTGTCCAGAAGATTTAATAGGATTGTCTAAGGGTCTAATTATATCTTGATCAAAGTTTATGGATTCAATAGTTTTTAAATTTTCTTCAATTGTTTTTCCAGTAACTGTCATACAATCATTATGAAGCATATTATTCTGTAGCATGAATTTCATTACAGAGGGAATTCCACCAATATTGTGTAAATCTTCCATAAGATATTTTCCACTTGGTTTTAAGTTAGCCAAAAATGGTGTTTCTTCTGAGATTTTTTGAAAATCATCTATATTAAAATCAATATTTGCAGTTTTGCATATCGCAAGAATATGTAAAACAGCGTTAGTAGATCCACCTAATAATGTTATTAAGCGAACAGCATTTTCAATTGATTTTTTAGTTATTATATCACTAGGCTTAATATCCTTTTTTATAAGATTAATTATCGATTTAGATATAGTTTCTTTCTCATTTAATTTATCTCTACTAATTGCTGGATTTGAGGAATTATATGGAAGTGCCATTCCCATTGCCTCAATTGCTGACGACATCGTATTAGCTGTGTACATTCCTCCACATGCCCCTGGTCCCGGACATGCATTGCTTATAATTTCATCATAATCTTTATTAGATAATTTTCCTGATACTTTCTCACCCCAGGCTTCAAAAGCAGATACAACATCCAATTTTTTTCCTTTGTAACAACCTGCTGCTATCGTTCCACCATACACAAGTATTGAAGGTCTATTTAATCTTATCATAGCCATTAATGCACCTGGCATATTTTTATCACATCCAACAACACTGATTAATGAATCATATGACATTCCATTAACTACTGATTCAATTGAATCTGCAATTATATCTCTTGATGGAAGAGAGTATTTCATACCATTAGTTCCCATGGAAATCCCATCACTTATTCCGATTGTATTAAATATTAATGGAACAGCTTGGTCTTTGTCAATTTTATTTTTAATTTCTATTGAAAGTTCATTGAGATGCATATTACAAGGATTTCCCTCATATCCAGTACTTGCTATTCCAATAAAGGGCTTGTTAAAATCTTCTTTTTTTAGACCAATAGCGTGGAGCATCGCTTGAGCAGCTGGCTGTGAACCTTTTTTAGTGATTATTTTGCTATACTTATTAAGCTCCATTTCTAAAAAAAAACTCCATGTAAATGGAGTGAATTGTAAATATAGTGTTTATCATAATAAAAGCCGAAATTATCTTCTTATATTCGAAAATAATTTAAAAATGACACCAAATAACTTATGCTTAAGTGTGCATCAAAATCAAAGAAATTTCTTTGATTCTAAAAAATCATTTCACTTAAATTATAGGATTAAATCTTTAAAAAAGTTAAAAGCAACCATAATTAAGTTTGAGAAAAATATTGTGGATGCGTTAAAGCTTGATTTGGGTAAAAGTTATGCTGAATCATACATGTCAGAGATTTCGATTATATACAATGAAATAAACTTTGTTTTAAGAAATGTAAAAAAATGGTCTAAAAGGAAAAAGGTTTCATCATCACTATTGAATTTTTTTTCTACAGATTACATCCAGCCTAATCCTTATGGTGTAACATTAAATATTTCCCCTTGGAACTATCCATTTCAATTATCAATTTCCCCAATTATTGGGGCTATTTCAGCAGGTAATACAGTTGTTTTAAAACCTTCAGAACACTCTCCTCATACAACTGCTATTTTAGAAACCATAATTAATGAAGCATTTTCCAGAGGACATGTTGATATAATAACTGGAGGTCCAAAAACTGGAAAAAATCTATTAGAATTAAATTGGGATTATATTTTTTTTACAGGAAGTACTGAGATAGGTAAGATTGTGGCATCACAAGCAGCTAAAACATTAACACCTGTAACTCTTGAGTTAGGTGGGAATAATCCTTGTATTGTTGATAAGGATGTATCAATTGAAATAGCTTCAAAAAGAATAGCGTGGGGAAAATTTTTAAACTGCGGTCAAACATGTATTGCCCCAAATTTTATAGCTGTACATGAGGATGTTAAGGATAATTTTATACAAAGTTTAACTAAAGAAATTATCACAACTCATGGATTAGATCCAAAAAAAAGTCATTTTTATTCAAAAATCATAAATTTAAATCATGTTGAAAGATTGTCAAAACTTATTAAAGGTTATGATCTAATCCATGGAGGAAAATATGATAAAAAATTAAATTATTTTGAACCAACAATACTTGAGGTCAAATCTATAAAGGATAAAATTTTAAAAGATGAAATTTTTGGACCAATTCTTCCTCTAATTTCTTATAAAAATGATGAAGAATTAAATAACATATTGATTGAGTATAAAAATCCTCTAGCTTTTTACATTTTTAGCAACAGACTTTCTTACGCCAAAAAAATTATTAATACCTATTCATTTGGAGGTGGAGCAATCAATGATATTCTTGGACAAATTGTCAACAAAAATCTGCCTTTCGGAGGTATTGGTAATTCAGGAATAGGAAAGTATCATGGTTATGAATCCTTCAAAACTTTCAGTCATTTTAAACCTTATATAATTAAATCAAATTCTTTCGATTTATCATTTAAATATAAGATGAGTCAAAATAGTTTACTTTTTAGAATTACTAAAAGATTATTAAAACATATTTCATTTTGATGAAGAAGGAGTTTGATAAAATAGTTCGAATTAGAAGATCTGTAAGACGTTATAAAAAAACAGAAATAAATGATGATGATGTTAAAGATTCAATTCTTCATGCTTCATTAGCTCCAAATAGTAGTAATTTACAATTGTGGGAGTTTTATCACGTAACATCTGAAGAACTAATGAATAGAATTTCAGAGGCATGCTTTAATCAACCTGCGGCTAGAACTGCTAATCAATTTGTTGTAATTGTTACAAGAAAAGATTTATGGAATAAAAGAAGAATATTTAATATCAATACAATAAAAAACAAAACTCTTAATGCTAGTGATAAGAGTATGAAAAACAGGGATTTAGCCCTAAAGTATTATAAATATCTCATACCTACTATTTATAAGGAATTTTTTGGATTACTTGGGTATATTAGATATATAAATGCTATGATTATTGGATTATTTAGGCCAATTTATAGACAAGTAACCAATTCTGATATGCGAGTTGTAGCTCATAAAAGTAGTGCATTAGCAGCTCAAAACTTTATGTTAAGTATGACATCTAAAGGTTATGATACCTGCCCAATGGAGGGGTTTGATTCATTAAGGGTAAAAAGAATTTTATCCCTCCCCTATTCTTCAGAAATTAATATGGTTATAAGTTGTGGGATAAGAGATGATGATGGAGTTTACGGAAAACAAATTAGAGTCCCTTTTGATGATATCTACTTCAAGAGATAAAGTTTATTTATAGTTTTTCTTAAAGTTTTCTAACCCTTCAGATAGCCAACTTTGATAGGTATCAGTATCTGTATACTGAATCGGTTTGTTAAGAACTTCAAGATTAGGAGAGAGCAATACATAATAAGGTTGCGAATTGTTTTTAAAATTGATTGTTTGAAAGGCAGACCACTTCTCTCCAACCTTTTTTAAAGTTTTTTCATTTCCATTCTTGTCCGTAAGGATTATAATTTGATCTTGATTCAAATCTGATCTATCATCAACATAAAGTGAAATTAAAATAAATTCATTGTTAATCATATCATAAACTTTCGGTTCTGACCAGGTATTTTCCTCAACTCGTCGGCAATTTGCACATGCCCAACCTGTAAAGTCTAAAAGTATAGGTTTATTGTTTTCTGCTGACTCTGATTTCCCTTCATCAAAATCTTTTATACAATTCAATGAAAGAGGACATTCATTATCATCCTGATATACTGAATAAAATTCAGGTGGCAAAAGCCCACTCAACAAGGAAAGATTTGTTTTTTTTGAAAACAATGAACTACTCATGTATATCCCAACTATAATAAAAAAAGAGGATGATAATATGTAAGACAGCTTCTTTGAAGTTCTTAATAAATATAAACCGCATAAAAGAAATAGTAAAACCCATATTCCAATAAATATTTCTCTTTTTAAAATACCCCATTCAAGAATAAGATCAACATTAGATAAAAACTTAAATGCTAAAGCTAATTCTACAAAACCTAAAATAACTTTGATTGAATTTGTCCATGATCCCGATTTAGGAAGTTTATTGATCACATTTGGAAAAAATGCTAGTAGAGTAAACGGAACTGCAAGTGCAACTCCAAATCCTAACATACCATATGTTAAATCAATAGCTCCACCGTCTGATGTTAAAGTGCCAACAAGTAAGGTACCCAATATTGGTCCAGTACATGAAAATGAAACTAAACATAGTGTTAGTGACATAAAAAAAGTTGAAATTAAGCCTTTGTATAAATTTGATTTTGAGTCAACAGTGTTAGACCAAGAACTTGGAAGAGTAATGTCAAAAAGTCCAAATAAAGAAAGTGCAAAAGCAACAAATATTGCGAAGAAAATAAAATTTAGTATAGGGCTTGTTGATATTTGATTTAAGATTTCAGGATTAATATTCTCAAGAAAATAAAATGGAATACTAAGGGAAACATAAATAAGTATGATAAAAAATCCGTATGAGCTTGAATATAGCTTTGCTTGTTCATTTTTTGTTGAAAAAAAAGATACAGTGAGAGGTATCATTGGAAATACACATGGTGTCAATAGAGCTAAAAATCCACCTAATAGACCTAAGATTAAAATGTTAATTCTTCTTGAAAAATTATTTGACATTTCATTCTCATACTCATTTACTAAAAGTTCTGAATTTTTTAAATCTAAATTCAAAGAGCTTGAAACTGTAGAGTAGTCAAAAGAAGTTGTATTTATTATTTGTTTATTTGAAAGACTATATTCAAGTTTTACATCTTGGAAAATACACACTCGATCATCACAAACTTGATAATATAAGTTTTGAGTTAAGATATCATCTTTATAGTTTCCTTTGAGAACAACTTCTTGACTATAAATAACTTCATTGATGAAGTATGATTGATCCATTTGGAATATTGGATCATATTTAGTGATTGGTTTGGGTTCGGAAACTATTGAAAAAGAATCAAAAATAGATTCGTCCTCAAAAACAAATTCAGTAGGCAAAGCACCACCCTCTTCAAGATTTTGAGAATATAGTCTCCAATTATCCTGAATTTTAGCAGTTGTAGATAATATATATGAATTATCTGACTTTTTTTCAACAGAGGTTAACCATTTTATTGGCTCTTGTGAGGAACAAAATAAAGGAATTAGAATAAATAATATTTTTAAATTGATATTTTCAAACATTGTCCTTTTGTTTTTAATAACCTTCTATCAACTCTCATACCAATAATCCACAAGACTTGATTCTTTGCATCAGTTAAAAGCCATTTATTTTGTTTTTCAAAAATCGATAATTTTTCATCTTTAAAAAACTTACTTACCTTTTTTTTTCCATTCATTCCATAAGGATAAAAAATGTCACCTTTTTGAAATCTCCTTACTTTCAGCGGTGTTGAAACTTTGTTGTGTATACAAATCATATTTTTAGATGGTCTTTTTGAAAAATTACATTTTTCCAACTTAATCTGAAATGGATGTTGATTTTTACCTAAAGTGAGCTCATAGTCTTTTAAATCATCATAACTAATTTTTTTTATCAATATTTTATTTCTATCAGATAGAATTTCATGTGATTTTGAAGTGATTTTTTTTCCTGTCTCTGCGATTAATATTTTTAAAATCTCAGAATTTTTAAAAAAACCGTACTTTCTAAAGGCAATAAATTCTACAGATTTTAAATTACAATTCTTCCAATTAGATTTTTTAGACTCAATTATTCCATCCTTTCTTTCTATAAAGTATTTACTGTTAATGATTTCTAAATATTTATCAGTATTAACTTTTACTTTATTTGATTCATTTATTAGTCTAATAAAATTTGTTCTATAGCATGGATCAGCTAATTTGATTTTAGGAATAATAATATTTCTTATTTTATTTCTTAAATATTTATTTTCAAGGTTTGATTTATCCTCTCTCCACGTTAATTTATTTTTCTTTGCATAATTTACAATATCATCCTTAGTGAATGATAATAGTGGTCTAACTATGGTATTATTAATTTGTTTAATTCCTGTTAAAGAATTAAGTTTTTTTCCTCTGTAAATATTTATCAAAATTGTTTCGATATTGTCATCTAAATGATGAGCAGTCATAATGTGCGTATAATTATATTTTAGACTTAAAAAAGTAAAAAAATCATACCTGAGTTCTCTTGCTTTTTTTTGAATGGATTTTGAATTTGATAAATTATATGATTTTGAGAAGAATTTTATTTTATTCTTAGCACAATATGTTTTTACAAACGATTCATCTTGATCACTGTCTTTACCTCTGAGCATATAATTAATATGAGCTATTGAAAAATTAATCTCTGATTTAAGTAAAAGATCACATAATACCATACTATCAACTCCACCACTTACAGCTGCAATAACATTGTGATTTAAAGGAATGGTTTTTTTAATACTACTAACAAATTTTGAAAGCATATTTCAAAGTTACTATTTAAGTGATTGAATCATTGGTTCAGCCTTAACCAAACATTCTTCATATTCTTTTTCAGCAATAGATTTATGTGTAATTGCACTTCCTACATTGACAGTGAGCATTTTATTACTACTGCTGTATACAATGGATCTTATTACAACATTAAAGTCAAAGTCCATTTCTGGATTAATATACCCGACTGAGCCACTATAAAGCCCTCTTTTTGTTGATTCAAATTCATCAATTATATTCATTGACTCTATCTTAGGAGCACCTGTCATACTCCCCATAGGAAAAGTTCCTTTTAATATTTCCGATAACTTTAATTTTGAGCTTACTTTAGCTTCAATTGTTGATATTAACTGATGAACTCTTTTAAATGTTTTTAAAGTATTTAAACTCTTCACTTTTACTGAACCTTTTTTTGCAATTCTTGATAAATCGTTCCTAACTAAATCAACAATCATATGATTTTCAGACAATTCTTTTGGACTTGATAATAATTCATTAATATTTTTCTTGTCCTCCTCAGGACTATCCCCTCTTTTGGCAGTCCCTTTTATAGGTTGACTTATAATATCCTCTCCATTTTTACTCAAGAATCTTTCAGGCGATGATGAAATTAAAAATAAGTCATTTACCTTTAGGAAGCTACTCATTGGAGACTTCGTGTAATTATTAAGTTTAACATAAGTATCATAAGGATTAATTTCATCATATTCACTAAATAAGTCAAAACAAAAATTCATTTCGTAGCAGTCACCTCTAAAAATTCTTTCTTTAATTTTATTTACTTTATTTATGTATTCACTTTTAGAGTTTCTTAAATTTAGTTTTACAATACTTGAGTTTTTTGTTTTCTCTTTTTTAGATATTTCATTAAACTTTTTC
>CACJYD010000013.1 GCA_902597545.1 uncultured Bacteroidota bacterium
TCAACTGGGTGTATAACAATAGATCCTCATAATTCATCAAAAATATGGCTTGGAACTGGAGAAAATGTTGGAGGCAGACATGTTGGTATTGGACATGGTGTTTTTGTAAGTGACAATGGAGGAAAAAATTGGAAATCTATGGGATTAAAATCATCTGAACATATATCTAAAATTATTGTTAGTCCAAAAGATCCTAACACAGTATTTGTGGCTTCACAAGGTCCTCTTTGGTCACCTGGAGGAGAAAGAGGGTTGTACAGAACTGATAACGGAGGTAAAACATGGAAAAACGTTCTAAGTGTTAATGAGTGGACAGGTGTTACAGACATAGTCATCGATCATATTAATCCAAATATTTTATATGCTGCAACATGGCAAAGACATAGAAATGTGGCTTCATATATGGGGGGTGGACCAGGAACTTCTATATATAAGTCAACAGATCATGGAATAACATGGACAGAAATTAAAAATGGTTTACCAGGCTCTAATCTTGGAAAAATTGGTTTAGCAATATCTCCTTTTGATAGTACTATCCTATATGCTGCTGTTGAAACTGACCGAAGAAATGGGGCTGTTTATAAGACAACTAATTCTGGCGGAAGTTGGAAAAAAATGTCTGATACTGTTTCTGGAGCAACAGGACCTCACTATTATCAAGAGCTTGTTGCCTCTCCTCATGTATTTGATAAAATATATTTGATGGATACAAAAGTTCAAGTTTCAGAGAATGGGGGAGAAGATTTTTATATTATGAATGAAAGTGATAAACACGTAGACAATCATTCACTGACTTTCAAACTTAGTGATCCAAATTATTTATTGATTGGAACTGATGGAGGTGTGTATGAATCTTTTGATGATACTAAATCATGGAAATTTGTTGCAAACCTCCCACTTACGCAGTTTTATAAACTTGCTGTTGATGATGCATATCCATTTTATAATATTTTTGGTGGTACGCAAGATAATAATACACAGGGAGGTCCAAGTAGAACATTTAAAACGACTGGTATTACAAATTCTGATTGGTTTGTACTTCTTGGTGGTGATGGTCATCAACCTGCTACTGAGCCTGGTAATCCTGACATTGTTTATGCTCAGTCTCAACAGGGAAATATTCATCGTATTGACAGAACTAATGGAGAAGCTACATTCATTAAACCGCAAAATGATTTAAATGAAGACTATGAAAGATTTAATTGGGATTCACCAATATTAGTAAGTTCTCATGACCCTAAAACAATATTTTTTGGATCTCAAAGAGTTTGGGTTTCAAATAATAGGGGAGATGATTGGAGGGCAATTTCTGGTGATTTAACTCTTAATCAAGAAAGATTCTCACTGCCAATAATGGGCAAAGTCCAAAGTTGGGATAATCCATGGGATGTTTATGCTATGTCCACGTATAATACAATAACATCTTTATCTCAATCACCTATTGATGAAAATATCATTTACGCAGGGACTGATGATGGAATCATTCAATATACACAAGACTATGGTCAGACTTGGACTAAAGTTAACGTTGAAAAATTACCTGGTGTTCCAAAAGGATCTTTTGTAAATGATATAAAGGCGGATTTATTTGATGCAAATACTGTTTATGTATTATTGGATAACCACAAGTTTGGAGATTATAAGCCTTATGTATATAAATCAACTGATGGTGGTAAATCATGGAAAAATATTGGGGAAGGAATACCAGATGGTTTTTTGTGCTGGAGATTAGTTCAAGATCATGTTGATAAGAATTTAATGTTTTTAGGAACAGAATATGGAATATATGTTTCAATTAATGGTGGTAATAAATGGGTTAAGTTTTCATCTGGTCTACCTACAATTTCAATAAGAGATTTAGCTATACAAAAAAGAGAAAATGATTTGGTTGCTGCAACATTTGGTAGAGGCTTTTATGTTCTTGATGATTATTCGTCTTTAAGATTTTTATCATCAAATTCATTAAAAAGTAATTTAGTTTTTACACCCAGAAAAGCACTTCAGTACAGTCCAATAAGATCAGGATCATCTTCTCAGGGAAGCAATACTTATTATGCCAAAAATCCTGACTATGGTGCAATTTTTACTTTTTATTTAAGTGATGAAGTATTAACAAAAAAACAAAAAAGAAAAAAAATAGAAAAAGAACTTGAAAAATCTAATTCTAACATACCTTTCCCAGGATGGGATGAGTTAGATGCTGAGTTGAATCAAGATTCACCTCAAATAGTAATTGAAATTTATGATACTAATAATGAATTTATTGATAGATTTTCTAGACCATATAAAAAGGGATTTAATAGGGTTTCATGGGATTTAACTAAAAAATTAAATTCAAATGTTAACTCAGGATCCTCAAGATCTTATTCACGTGGTATTAGGGTTAATCCTGGGAAGTACTCTTTTAATGTATATACAAGTTTTAATGGTGAAATTAACAAAATTGGAAGTAAATTCTTTGAAGTTCAAAGGATAAGATCAGGTGTTTTAGATAATCCAAATTCAAATTCATTTGAAGACTATGTTGTAGAAATTGAAAATACTTATAAAATTTACTCTGTGATTAACAATAAATTCAGTAAAATTAAAGACAATCATAAAGCTCTAATGTCTTTAATATCAAAATCTACAAATTACAGCAACAATGTTAATTTGTATAATGAATTAGATAAGAGTATTAATGTAATTGATGTTTTTATCTCTGGAAATAAATCAAAAAAGGATGTGAGAGAAAAGGATGTCGAAACAATCTCAGATAGGTTAAGTGTGGCGGCTAGAGGATTAAATTCATCATATGGTCCTACTGGTATGCAGATTTCAAGTTTAGGTAAAGCTAAATCATTAATTAATAAATTTGAGCAAATGGTGGATACTTTAAGTTTGGAATTTACAAAGCTTAAAAATCAAGTAGAATCGGAATTAGATTCTTATATTTTAGATTGATAATCATTAATTAACAGGTCAACAACCAAACTGTATGTTTTGATACCCGCTTTTTGGTTGTTGATTTTTAAGAAAATATCATAATTTTTTTTGAAAAAACTTTCGTATTTATTTTGGTATTTTAAATAATATTCATTTTTCTGCTGTATATTTTTAATTACACCTACATTTAAATCTTTGATGTATAGTTTGTGTAATTGAGGGTTTATTTTTTTAATTTCTGCTAGCAAATACTGGACAGCCATTAAATTCCCAGAATATCTTAAATAATTATTTTTACTATTTGATAAAGTTTCTATAGCTATATAATTTGCTTCATCTTCAAATGCATATCCTATTTGATGTGCAATTTCGTGAGAAATAGTAACTGGTAGTGAAATATCAGGTATATTAAAATTGATATTTGCCTCCAGTGTGAATGGGTTAATGTATCCAGAGAAGCCCATATATGAAAGTGGTGTTGAAAAGAGTGATTTTTTTACAGGAAAATTAGTTATTTCTTTATTAATTAAAATCCAATTACTTTTTTTAATTGAATTGATACATTCATTCTTAACTTGATAAAAACTAAGTTTAGATTCAACTTTATCCTGACTGGATTTAGATAATGCAATTTGTAAATCATTTGTTTTTTTAATGTAATATTGAGTGGTTGAATAGAGTTCCTCTCTAGAGTATTCATTAGTTTTTAATGATTCAAGCTCTGATTTTAGATTATAATTAAAACCCCATGACCAGTAAAAAAAACAATAAATTATGATTGGAATTTTAATGATAAAATAAAACTTGTCTCTTCTTCTTTCAATTCTATAAAAATAAATGATTACAAATAATGGAAATATAACATAGATTATATCTCCAATAGCAATACTTGGATATATATATGCATAAGACAAAATACTAAACCATTGAGCATAAATTTGTGGATAAAAATTTTCAATATTAATTATGGAAGTTTTATTAATTGTTAATGTAAGTAAGAAAATAGTTAAAAAAACAAGAAATGATGTTTTTAAAATACTATTCATTTCTACTTTTGATCAACTATTTCAACTTCAAAAATTAAATTTGATTTTGCAGGAATACCTCTTGATTCTGTTTCACCATATGCAAGGTAATAAGGTAAAAATAAAGTAGCTTTATCACCCGTTTTTAAAAGCTTTAAGCCTTCTTTAAAACCCTGAATCATCATATCCTTAGCACCAACTTTTGCTTCAATTGGTGAGTATCCTCCTGCTTGTGCTCTTCTGTTGTCAAACATATTGAACTTTTCAGCTACTTCAAGTATGGAAGTATCCAACAAATTACCATCCTCAAAATATACGGCATAATGAGTCAATATAACCTTATTTTCATCAACCATATCACCATCACCTTTCTCATTTATAAAAAATTTAAGACCGGTTTCTGTTTCTGTTGATTTTTCCTTAAGATCTGAATGAATTTTCGATACATCTTTTTTAAGTTTTTCAAGGGCTTTTTCTTTTTCCTTTTTTCTTTTTTCTTCCTCTTTAAAATGATTTGTAAAAATTTTAGGTGCATTAAATTTTTTTGCACTATTACCTTGTCTTATTATTTCAATGTTAATTATTGAATCACCTTGTTCAATTTTATTTACAATATCCTGACCTTCCACAACATTTCCAAAAACAGTGTGAGCACCATCTAACCATGGTGTTTCTTTATGAGTAATAAAAAACTGACTACCATTTGTTCCAGGTCCGGCATTTGCCATTGAAAGTATACCGGCAGAATCATGTTTAAGTTCATCTACGAATTCATCTTTGAAATTATATCCAGGTGAACCTGACCCGGTCCCAGTTGGATCACCACCTTGGATCATGAAGTCTGGAATAACTCTATGAAAAGTAATCCCATTATAATATTTTTTTCCTTTATATTGATCACTCACTTCTTTATTCTCACCTTCAGCTAATGAAATAAAATTTGCTACTGTGACTGGAGTAAGATTAAAAAATAGTTGAGTTTTTATTATTCCTTTTGATGTTTCTATGGATGCATAGATAGTATCATTATTATTTTTTTGTGACATATTACATGAAAAATTAATTATTAATATTATTAAAAAGTATTTTTTTAGATTCATAATTAGTTAGTGTTTAAATTCATTAAGTGATGACTTAAATTTTAGAATTGCATTTTCAATATTACCCTCATATTTTCCTCCAGCTGCATTTTTATGACCACCTCCAAAGAAGTATTTTTTTGCAAATTTATCGCAAGGAAAATTATTTTTTGACCTAAAAGAAATCTTAATTAAATCAGCTTCATTCTCATCTTCAATAAATATCGCTGTAAAGTCTATATTCTTCATTGTAAGCCCATAGTTTACGATTCCCTCTGAATCACCCTTTTTATAATCGTTTTTATTTAAATCTTCTTTAGTAAGAAATGAATAGCTTGCATTTTTGTTGTGAATTAATGACAAATTATTTATCGCGCATCCTAATATTTTTAACTTACTAAGCGTATTGCTATTATAAATATTATTATAAATTTCACTTTGCTTAATCCCTTTATCTAATAAAAATGATAGGATTTTGTGAGTATCACCATTTACACCATTATATTGAAAAGACCCAGTATCAGTCATCATTCCTAAGTAGATACAAGTAGCAATATCTTTATCAATTAATTTTTTTAAACCTAGTTTTTCAGCAATTATGTAAACTAATTCACAAGTTGATGAAATTTCAGGATTTGAAAACATAATTTTAGCATAGTTTGATGGTGATTGATGGTGATCAATCATAACCAAGTTTTGGGTATTTGGATTAATATTCTCTGAAATATTTCCACATCTTTTTAAATCATTGAAATCAAGAGTAAATATAGTATCAGAATTATTTATTATTTCTCCAGCAAATTTTTGATTATTCTCATAAATAATAATTTCATCACAACCAGGAACCCAATTTAGAAATTCTGGGTGCTGATTTGGTGTAATGACCTTCACATCAAGATCCATTTTTTTAAATAAAAGAAATAAAGCTAGACTACTGCCAATAGCATCTCCATCAGGATTCGTATGAGTTGTTATAGCAATTCTCTTTTTTTTGGAAAGTATATTTTTTAAGTCTTTTATTAAGCCTTCCATAATTTTCAAAGATAAGGATTACTTTAGGAATTTTTAGAGTATAGTTGAAGTCATTTTTTGTAAATTTATTTTAAAATAATCAAGTGAGTTTAATAAATATTTTTAAGAGACCAAGGAATAAAAAGTTCAGATATTCACCTAGATATTCGAAGTCTAATAAATCCAACATCTATGGTTTTGATTCAGCCTATTCAAAACATAGAGAATCAAACAGTGTTTTTGATAAGTCTAATGCATGGGAAGAAGCTAGATTAAGATCAAGAACCCGATCAAATAGTTTATTTTCTAAAACCATACTATTTATTATTTTTCTTCTTACTTTAATTTTTCTTTACATTATAGACTTTGATTTATCGATTTTCATTCAATGAAACCGTCAATTAATAAATTATCTTCTGACTTAATTAATAAGATTGCTGCAGGTGAAGTCATTCAGCGTCCTTCATCTGTTATTAAAGAACTTGTTGAAAATTCAGTTGATGCAAACTCAAAAAATATAAATATAGTAGTTAAAGATTTTGGTAAATCGCTAATTGAAATAAGTGATGATGGTGATGGGATGAATAAGATAGATCTGTCACTATGTTTTCTAAAGCACACTACATCTAAAATTAAAAAATCTTCTGATTTGTTTTCGCTAAATAGTAAAGGATTTAGAGGTGAGGCTATTTCTAGTATATCTTCAGTAGCAAATATTACAATTTCATCATCAAAAAATGATCATGGAATTAGAAATGTATTGTCAATTGTAGACAGTAAAATTATTGATCAGACAGAGGAAAGTGGTTTAAAAGGTACTAGGATTAGTGTTAGAAATTTATTTTACAATATACCTGCTAGGAGGAAGTTCTTAAAGTCAGATAATGTAGAATTAAGGCATATAATGAATGAATTTGTTCGTCAAGCATTATGTCATCCTGAATTATCTTTTACATTAAAACATAATGATAAAGACTTATATATTCTAAAAAACTCTGGTTTAAAAGAAAGGATATTACGTTTATTCACTAAAAATATTAACAAAAAACTTATTCCAATAGATGAGAGCACAGATATTGTAAAAATAAATGGCTATGTTTTGAAGCCTGAGTTTTTAAATAAATCGAGATCAATGCAATATTTCTTTGTAAATGGAAGATTTGTTAGAAATAATTATTTAAATCATTCTATTTTGACAGCATATGAGGGGTTAATTATGCCAGAGACTAGACCCTCTTACTTTTTGTTTATTGATGTTCCACCAAACACAATTGATGTTAATGTTCATCCTAATAAAATTGAAGTTAAATTTGAAAATGAGAGTTCATTATATGCAATTTTAAGATCATGTATAAGACATTCACTAGGAAAATTTAATATTTCACCTAATATTGATTTTACAGATAATATCAATATTTCTTCACCTGTTTTTGAATCCAAATCAGTATCTGCTCCAACTGTTGATTTTGATAGTAAATTTGATCCATTTTCTAAAACGGATAATGTTCCTAAGAGCAATTATGAAAAGGGAAAGAGTGAAGAAAATTGGATTAAACCCTCCGAAATATTTACTAAAGAAGACCTAAATAAATTTAACCATTATTCAAATTTTAATTTTTTAAAAAAGTTTATAATTACTAAAACAAAATCAGAATTATTAATTGTAGATATAAAAAAAGCATATCAGAGAATAACATATGAAAGGATTCTTTCAGAGATGAATAATAAACAGAATGTGTCTCAAACTCTAATATTTCCTGTAAAATTAGAATTAAGTAAAGTTGATTTTGATGTTTTTATGGAATTAAAAGATATTTTAAATCATATTGGCTTTATTTTTGAAAAAGCTTCACCGAGCGGGATTGAGATTATTGGAATTCACCCTGTTTTTAACCATAACATGATAGATAATTTTTTTAAAGAGTTAATTGACAATAAAATTTTGGATTACAGGGATCATTCCTCAAGTATTAACGACCACTTAGCCAAATTAATATGTATGTCAAAATCATTAAATTTAAGTCATTTAGAAAGTGAAAATGAGCAAGGAATTCTTTTAAATCAGTTATTTGCTTGTAAAGAATCAATGATAACGCCGAATGGCAAAAAAATATATGTCTCAATTGAAGATAGTGATATAAAAAAAAGATTTAGATAATGGGTAAAACACCGGCCATAATTAAACATCTTCTAATAATAAATATTATTTTTTTTATTGGAACTAAGTTCTCAGGACAGATTAGTAATGATTTTTTAGCACTACATTATTTTGAAAATGATAATTTTTTTATTTCTCAAATGTTAACTCACATGTTCATGCATGGAAATGAAGCTCATCTTCTTTTTAATATGTTTGGATTATGGATGTTTGGATCAACACTTGCGAATTTATGGGGAGCAAATAAGTTCATTTTTTTTTATTTATCATCTGGTTTAGGAGCTGCGGCAATTCAAATGCTAGCATATTATGTAAATGTAGAGTCGGTTACATCTGATTTACTAAATTATGGTGTATCTAAAGAAGTAATTGCAGAATTATTCAGATCTGGATCTATTAATACATCAGTGTTTGACTATGTTTCAAGAGAAACGTTGGCAAATGCGTATAATGATTACAATTCGGTTATGGTTGGAGCATCAGGTGCAATATATGGTATTTTAGTCGCATTTACATTTATGTTTCCTAATTCAAAACTGATGCTTTTATTCCCTCCAATCCCTGTAAAAGCTAAATATTTGGTACCATTTATCATATTAGGTGATGTATTTTTCGGATTTACCTCAGCATCTATAGGGCCAATTGCTCATTTTGCTCATTTAGGGGGAGCAATAACAGGATTTTTTATGATGTGGTACTGGAAAAAAAATCAATTCAACAATAATAGATGGAATTAAAAAATAGAATTAATCTTTTCATTTCTGGATTGAATATTTTAGAAAAAATAATTTTCTTGAATGTAGCTATCTACCTAGCTCCTTTTCTAATTAATACTATCCTTTTTCTATTTAATATCAAAAATATTGACTTGATAAAGTGGTTTACAATTGATGCAGATTTTAGTCAATTAATTTTCAAACCTTGGTCAATTATAACTTATGGTTTTTTACATGGAAGTTTTAGTCATATTTTCTGGAATATGATTATACTTTATTATTTTGGTAAAATTTTAAATAATCTTTTTGGAGATAAATTGTTAAAAAAACTTTATTTAAGTGGTATAGTTGCGGGGGGATTAACATATGTAATAAGTTATAATGTTTTTCCTGTTTTCAGAGGAGTTGAATCAGTTATGATTGGTGCTTCGGCCGGAGTTATGAGTGTGTTGTTTTATTTAGCTTCGTACAGTCCACAAATGGGTATTCGAATATTCTTTTTTGATATAAAAATTATTTACATTGCCTTGTTTTTGTTTTTTTACGATATTATTCAGATTCCATTAAATAATTCTGGAGGTCATATTGCGCACATTGGAGGCGCTATTTGGGGATATTACTATTGCATCAGTAATAATAAGGGGGAAGACTTTACTCAGTCTATTTTTAATATATTTAAAACAACCAAAAAGAAAAACACCAAAGCAAGCCAAAACAACAATAATTTTGATCAAAAAAAGATTGATTCAATTCTTGATAAAATCTCTGATTCAGGCTATGATAGTCTTACAAAAAAAGAAAAGGAATATTTATTTAAAGTAGGAAAAAATCAAGATAAATAATATATAATAATTATTTAAATATTCATAAACAAAATACTGAATATCAGTTATTTATATTTTGAAAAAAAGTGAATGTTGTATCTCCATAATTTTTAGATTTGTTAAAATTATGAGTTGATTTAAAATCAATTTTGGAAGAATGTTCAATAATTAATATCCCATTCTTTTTTAGGTATTTATTTTTAAATACTTGATTAATAATTTCAGTGTATTTTTTCTTATCTAAGTTATATGGTGGATCTGAAAAAATAATATCAAATTTTGATTGTATTTTTTTTAGATATGTAAATACATCAGATCTAATGGTTTCAATATTAAATCCATTTTCAACACTAAATTTTTTGATAAAATTTAAAGCTTTTATATTACTTTCCACTGATATAACTCTTTTAGCACCTCTTGAGCAAAATTCATAACTAATATTTCCAGTTCCACTAAAAAGATCTAGAACCTCACATTGATCAAGATCAAAATCATTATTTATTATATTGAACAGACTTTCCTTGCAGCGATCAGTTGTAGGTCTTAATTTTAGATTTTTAGGTGGATTAATTCTTATTCTAGCCTTATTTCCACCAATTATTCTCATTTTTTATGTAGAAAATCAACATCATCATTGTGTATTACCTCAAAATTTTGAAAAAACTTACCACATATCTCTAATAAATTATCAAAGCTTTTATCAATTATAAAATTGATTTTTGTATCTGTGGAATTTAAATTTTTCTCCTTAAATATGAGTAAAATATAATATATAATATCTAAACTGCTTTCAATTTCAAACGAGTTAAAAAAATTCAGTTCTTTATTTTTAAAAATGATCAATTTAAGTTTATTTGTGCTGACATGAGCAAAAAAAGTTTTAGTTCCTTTTGCATGGAAAATCTTTTTTAATAGAGCTGAATTAAAATGGAAATAATTAATATTTCTAAACTTATCTACTAATAAATTATTTACATTAATATAGGGAATATATACATTTTTGATATTTAATTCATTTATTTCATCAGCAGAGATATAATCACTATCATTAACTTTCGTATTATATTTTAGATATGTTTTTTTCTCATCTTTATCGTATAATTCTTTAGGAACTAAGGTGTACAAATCATTTTCTTGATATAAATTGACATTATCTACTATTTTAAAATCGATTGAATTTTCATCAAGAAAGTTGCGAAGTATTGTGTTTAGTGAATTGGTATCAATCTTTTTAGAGAAGCTTTTTCTTTTATGAATAACTATCTCATCAGAATTATTATCTTTTGCTGATAATGATATATAATGGTTGCCAACAGAAAGCTCTAAATTTAATTGATTGTATTTATTTTCTTTCAAAATCAAATGTTGTAGGCCAATTACCATTTGTACTTACATCAGATAACGATCCCAAAACAATATCAGGACCATTTACACCGTCAACAGAAACAGTTTGTTTTTCCTGAGTGATTAAATCCTTATTTTGATCAAATAATATTAAATCTTTTGAAACCCTGACTTCAAAAACTGGAACATTATATCCGTTTTTATCAATTATATCAGCTTTCAATTTGAATTTTTCATCAATACCATCAATTGGAATTGAGGCCATAGATTTGTACGAATCAGTGTTCGAGAAAAGGGAGTCTTTAACAGAAACATAGCCAAGGGTATCTACAACAATAACTTCTCTTAACATATCAATTCTGTAAACTCTGTCATATTGCATGTAGCTTGAGTCTCTCTTTTGTACAATTGTAAATTGTGCAGAATCAACAAATTTCACCAGTTCTTCAAAATCATTTGAGTATATTCCATTAACGCTTTTGAAAGCTACTTGTGCATTTCTTATATCTTTTAGCCTGTCAATAACTTTTAAATATCTTTCATTTTTAACCATATTAAACTCAATAGGGGCGTTAATAGAGTTATATATTGCAAATACTAACACTGCAGAAAAAAGGAAAAGAACATATGTAATTTGTTTTCTGTATTTCTCAATAAATTCGGATAATTGTTGTAGGATTTTTTTCATAGACTCAAACAAAACTACAATTTTTTTTAATTTATGAAAATAATTTATTTGAATCGTTTTTTATATGTTTTTATTATCTTTCCTCAAATTTAAATTGTGACGGTTTCTGCTTTAATTCCTGCAAGACTAAATTCAACTCGACTTGAAAAAAAACTTATTAAAAATCTTGAGGGAATTCCCTTAATTGTTAGGACATACCAAAACATAATTTCAACCAAACTATTTGATGAAGTTGTTGTAATTACAGATTCAGATGAGATTGTAAATATTTTGAAAAAATTTAATATAAAATTTCTAAAAAGCAAAAAGAATCATAACACAGGAACTGATAGAATAGCGGAATTTTCAAAGGATTTTAAAAGTGATATTATTGTTAATGTACAAGGTGATGAACCTTTTGTTTGTAAGGATGATTTAAAAAAAATGATTAATACATTCAAAAATGATATTGAAAATAGTATTAATGTAGTATCATTAATGATTAAGCTGGATACAAAAGATGAAATTAAAAATCCAAACAACGTAAAAGTAGTAGTTGATAAAAATAATAAGTCTTTATTTTTTTCCAGAAGTGCTATACCATTTAATCGCAGCTCCAATGATATAAATTATTTTAAGCATATAGGTATTTACGCATTTAGAAATTCATTTTTAAATATTTTCAAAAAATTTAAGCAAACTAAATTGGAACTTGCTGAAATGATTGAAGCTCTAAGAATTATAGAATATGGGTATGATATCCATATGATTGAGATAGATCATGAACATATTTCAATCGATACGATTGATGATTTTAAAAAAGCTAAATCCATGATTATTAAAAAATGATAAAATTTATCTTTTTCAAAATTTTAAAGTGGAAAATTATTGGTTTCAAAAAACTAAATAATAAGTGTGTTTTAATTGCTGGTCCTCATACGCATTGGGTTGATTTTTTTTTAGGCTTAGCAATTAGAAATGTCATTAATGAGGATATCAAGTTCATTGGGAAAAAAGAGCTATTTTTTTTTCCACTTAATCTTTTAATGAAATTCTTAGGAGGTATACCTGTTAATAGGAATAGTAATTCAAATACAGTTGATCAAATCTCTAATTATTTTATAAAAAGAAAACAACTCAAATTAGCAATTTCGCCAGAGGGAACCAGAAAAAAAGTATCAAAATGGAAAACAGGTTTTTATTATATTGCCAAACGTGCTAATGTTCCGGTAGTGGCAATTTCTTTGAATTTTTACGAAAGAACAGTTACATTTTCAAAACCATATTTTTTAACAAATAATAAAGAAAAGGATTTTAAGATTTTGAGAAAATATTTTAAAGGTTCAGTTGGAAAAATAAAGGAATTATCATGAATTCCCTACATCATGAAAAACATTTTGGACATCATCATCATTTTCGCACATTTCTAAAAACTTTTCAAGATCATTTTTCTGTTCTTCATTTATTTGCTTAAAATTCAAGGGGATTCTTTCAAAGTCAGAACTTATGATTTCAATTTTCCTCCTTTCCAGCTCCTGTTGCATATCTCCAAATGAGTCAGTATTACAATATAAAATAAGTTGATTGTTTTCATCATCATGAACTATTTCTTCAAGACCATGATCAATTAAATCTAATTCTAAATTTTCCCTATTTACGTTGTTGCAAATTTTAAAAACAGAATATTTCGTGAATAAAAATTCAACAGATCCATTTGTTCCAAGACTGCCATTACATTTATTGAAATAACTTCTTATATTTCCAACTGTTCTATTATTATTATCGCTTGTACAGTCAATTATTACAGCTATTCCATGCGGTCCATAACCTTCAAGAGTAATTTCTTTAAAATTATCATTATTTTTTTCGGAAGCATTCTTTATAGCTCTTAAAATGTTTTCCTTGGGCATATTGGCAGACTTAGCATTTTGAATGATTGCCCTAAGTCTCGAGTTTGATTCAGGATTTGACCCTCCCTCTTTAACGGCTACAACAATGTCTTTACCAATTCTGGTAAATGTTTTTGCCATTGTTGACCATCTTTTAAGTTTTCGAGCCTTTCTAAATTCAAATGCTCTACCCATTGAAAATTGGAAGTTTAATTATTTCTGCTTTGACTGACTTATTTCTTATTAATATGAAAATATTTTCTCCAATCTTATATTCATTATTAATGTATCCAATTCCAATTCCAGTTCTGTTGGTAGGAGAGAAGGTGCCAGATGTTACTTTGCCAATATTATTTCCTTCATCATCAATTATTTCATAGCCACTTCTTGGTATTCCTTTATCAATCATCTTAAAGTTTATCATTTTTTTAGATGAATTTTTGATTGAATTAAGAATTTTTTCCTTTCCAATGAAATCTTTATCAAGGTTTGTTATCCACATTAAATTAGCTTCAAATGGAGTCGTTGTATCATCAATATCATTTCCATACAAACAATACCCCATTTCCATTCTTAGTGTGTCTCTCGCACCAAGTCCAATTGGATTTACATTAAATTCACATCCTATATCTAATAATTTTTTCCATAATATTGGAATTAATTCATTTTCAGCATATAATTCAAATCCTAAAGACCCAGTATATCCAGTGTTAGAAATAATTAGATCCATATTATCAAAAATTATATTTTTAAATGAGAATTTTTTTATACCAATTCTTTCATTAAATATCTTTGAAATAAGATCTAATGATTTTGGACCTTGAACAGAAATTAAACCAGTATCATCAGAAATATTTTTTAAAATACAATTATAATTTTTGTGATTTTCTTTTATCCAATCCCAATCCTTATTAATGTTTGCAGCATTTACAACAAGCATATATTTATTATCATTTAACCTGTACACAATTAAATCGTCCACAATCCCCCCATTATGGTTTGTAAAACAATTATATTGAGCATTACCTACATTTATTTTTCCAATATCATTGCTACAAATATTTTCTAGAAAAATTAAAGATTCTTTTCCCTCAACTATAAACTCTCCCATGTGAGAAACGTCAAAAATACCAACATCATTTCTTACACAATTATGTTCAATAGAAATCCCTTTGTATTGAATTGGCATAATATAACCTCCAAAGTCAACCATTTTAGCATTGAGGTTAATGTGTTCGTTATACAGAGGTGTTTTTTTCATTAAATTATATACAAATTAATGTCAAATTTTATTACTTTACAATATGTATTGTATTAAGTATTTTTTCTCAACCATATTTCTTCTTTTTATTCAAATATCATTTTCTCAAATTTCTATTGACCAGGAGTTAAAAGGTAAGGTTGCTGGATTAACTGTTTTTTCCCAATCAGGAACACCTGGAACACCAAGTTACATTAGGATTCGAGGAAACGGATCACTTATAGGAAATAATGCCCCACTGTTTATATTGGATGGTGTTCCTTATGAAAATTTTAATATTGGTGAAAATTCAAGATTTCCTGGTTTAAATATGTTGTCATTAATCAATACACTTGATGTGCATTCTGTGGCAGTATTAAAAAATGCTAAAGATGTTGCACCGTATGGTGTGAGAGGATCAAATGGAGTTATTGTAATTACCACTAAAAAAGGATTAAAACCCGGTCCAACTCTAAAAGATCTTTTACTTAAAATGGATATAATAGACTGAAATTAATGAAAAAATATATTATTATAATCCTTATTATACCTCAAATTATTTTTTCACAAAATTTTACTAGACAAGATACTCTCAGAGGTTCTATAACACCTGAAAGAGTATGGTGGGATCTAACTTATTATCATTTAGATATTTCTGTTGATCCTGAAAATAAATTTATTAAAGGAAGTAATACCATTCAATACAAGGTTTTAGACTCAAAAGATGAAATGCAAATTGATTTACAAAAGCCTTTAAAAATAACGAAGATTTTACAAAAAAATAAAGAGTTGTCTTTTAGGATGGATGGATATTCGCATTTTATTAAACTTAACAAGAAACAAAAGAAAGGAGATATTAATTCAATAAAAGTTTTTTATGAAGGAAACCCTAAAGTTGCAGTACGACCACCCTGGGATGGAGGCTTAACATGGACTAGAGACTCAAATGGAAAACATTTTGTTGCAAATAGTAATCAGGGAATTGGTGCGAGCATTTGGTGGCCCAATAAAGATCATATGTATGATGAGGTTGATAGTATGCTAATAAGTGTTAACGTTCCTAAGGATTTAGTTAATGTATCAAATGGTAGGTTAAGGTCAGTGGATGATTTAGGAGAAACAAAAACTTATCATTGGTTTGTCTCAAATCCAATTAACAATTATGGTGTTAATATAAATATTGGTGACTATGTTAAATTTTCAGAAATATATGATGGGGAAAAAGGTGATTTAGATATGATTTATTATGTCCTTAGGGATAATATTTTATTGGCTAAATCTCAATTTAAAGATGCAATTAAAATGATGCAAGCTTTTGAGTATTGGTTTGGACCATACCCTTTTTATGAAGATAGTTTTAAAATAGTAGAAGTTCCATATTTAGGCATGGAACATCAAAGCTCAATTACCTACGGGAATAAGTATATGAAAGGTTATCTTGGAAGAGATCTCTCAAGGACAGGATGGGGGCTAAAATTTGATTACATTATTATACATGAAGCAGGACATGAATGGTTTGCTAATAACATCACTTATAAAGATATAGCTGATATGTGGATTCATGAATCATTTACAACATATTCAGAAAATCTATATTTAGATTATCACTATGGAAAAGAAGCTGCTTCAGAATATGTTATTGGAACTAGGTCCGGGATAGCTAATAGATCGCCAATTATTGGGAAGTATGGCGTTAACTTTAGAGGGAGTGATTTATATTCTAAAGGAGCTAATATTTTACATACTTTAAGGCAAATAGCTCGTGATGATGAAAAGTGGAGAAATATATTGAGAGGATTGAATGAAGAGTTTTATCATCAAACAGTTACAACATCTCAAATAGAAAATTACATTTCTGAAAAAATGGAATATGATCTATCATTATTCTTTGATCAATATCTAAGAGATTTTAGAATACCAACATTGCAGTATTTTTATGCTGATGGTAATTTAAATTTTAAATGGATAAATGTAGTTGACAACTTTAAAATGCCAATAGAGTTATTTATTGACGGTGAGCCAGTCTTTGTTGAAATAGGTACAGATTATATTAAGATACCTGCAACTTCTGGAAATTTTAATATCAATCAAAATTATTACGTGTTCTCAAGAAAAATTTAGAAAATATTACTTGGAAGTAATTTTTATATCAAGTGCTTCAGAATTGTTTTTATGACTTATTTCAATTTTATCACCTTTTTTTACCTCACTATTAACAATTTTTTTTGCTAACGGGTCTTCAAGATATTTTTGTATTGCCCTTTTGATCGGTCTAGCCCCAAACTCTTTATCAAATCCTTTAACGGAGATAAATTTGTAAACTTTATTATCAATCTTAACATCATAATCAATTTCTTTAAGACGATTTACAAAATTGCTTATTTCAATTTTAGCTATTTTTTCAATTTCAACTGAGCTTAGCTGATTGAAAACAACAATTTCATCAATTCTGTTTAAAAATTCTGGTGAAAACTTTTTACTTAAACTTTTCTTTAGAACTTCTGATGAAAGTTTGTTTTCATCTTTTCTTTTATAGTCAGTATCAAATCCAACACCTGTTCCAAACTCCTTCAATTTTCTTGTTCCAATATTAGATGTCATAATGATCACTGTATTTTTAAAATCAACTTTTCTGCCAATACTGTCAGTAAGGTAACCATCATCTAAAACTTGTAACAACATATTAAAAACATCTGGATGTGCTTTTTCAATTTCATCAAGTAAAACAACTGAATATGGTTTTCTTCTAACTCTTTCACTTAATTGACCACCTTCTTCATATCCAACATATCCTGGGGGCGCACCAATTAATCTACTTACGGAAAACTTTTCCATATATTCACTCATATCAATTCTAATTAGAGAATCTTTATTGTTAAACAATTCTTCCCCAAGAGATTTTGCTAGCTGAGTTTTACCGATACCAGTTTGACCTAAAAATATAAAAGATCCAATTGGCTTGTTGGGATCTTTGAGACCTGTTTTATTTCTTTGTATAGCATTTACAACAGCATCAACAGCATCATCTTGACCAATTATTTTATCTTTTATACTTCTTTCTAGGTTAAATTCAATAACGTTTTCTGTTTGATCAATTTTTCGGAGCGGTACTCCAGAGATAAGTGAAACGACCTCAATTATATTGTCCTCTGAAACTAACTCTCTTTTTTTCTTTAGTTCATCATCCCACATTTTCTGCTGATCTAAAAGTTCCTTTTCTATTTTTTTTTCATCATCTCTCAATCTTGCAGCTTCTTCATATTTTTGATTTTTAACAACAGAATTCTTTTTTATTCGGACAGATTCTAATTTATTTTCCAAATCGACAATCTCTTTTGGAACATCCATATTTGTAATGTGAACCCTAGAACCAGCTTCATCCATTGCATCTATGGCCTTATCAGGAAGATTCCTATCATTTATATACCTTTCTGTTAATTTAACACATGCTTCAATAGCATCATCAGTATATTTTACATTGTGGTGATCCTCATATTTATGTTTTATATCTTGAAGAATTTGAATAGTTTCCTTAACTGATGTAGGTTCTACAATAATCTTTTGAAATCTTCTTTCAAGTGCACCATCTTTTTCTATATATTTTCTATACTCATCGAGTGTGGTAGCTCCAATACATTGAATTTCACCCCTGGCTAAGGCTGGTTTGAACATGTTTGAAGCATCTAAACTACCCATTGCACCTCCTGCACCTACAATTGTATGAATTTCATCAATGAATAAAATAATATCTTTATTTTTTTCAATTTCATTCATAACTGCTTTCATTCTTTCTTCAAATTGTCCTCTGTATTTTGTGCCTGCTACAACACTAGCAAGATCTAATGAAATAACTCTTTTGTTATATAAGAGTCTAGAAACTTTTCTTTCAACAATTCTTAGAGCTAATCCTTCAGCAATAGCTGATTTTCCAACCCCAGGTTCACCAATGAGTAGTGGGTTGTTTTTCTTTCTTCTACTTAAAATTTGAGATACTCTTTCAATTTCTTTATGACGACCAATTATTGGGTCGAGCTTTCCTTCTGAAGCAAATAATGTTAAATCTCTTCCAAAATTATCAAGTACAGGTGTTTTAGATTTTTTTGTTTTATTTGAGTTTTGCTTAACATTAAAAGGGTTTTGTTCAATTGGATTTTCATCGTCTTCCTGCTCATCATCAAATGTTTGTGAAGAAGTAATATCTTCATAATTATCATTTGATTCTGAAATATGTTCTTTGAATTGATCTTTTACAATATCATAGCTGAGATTTAATTTCTCAAGAAGCTTGGTTGTAGGATCATTTTCATTTCTTAAAATACACAATAAAAGATGAGCAGTATTGATTGAATTTCCTTGAAATAGTTTAGCTTCTAAAAAAGTTGTTTTCAATGCTCTTTCTGCTTGTCTTGTTAAATGAAGATTTTTTCTCAAATTTTCCTCATAATTAATAATTGGATTAGGAGGACTAAGAATTTCTATTTTTTTTCTCAAAAAGTCAAGATCAATATCAAGCGAGTTTAAGATTTTAATTGCTTTGCCACCACCATCACGTAAAATACCTAACAATAAATGCTCTGTTCCAATAAAGTCATGACCAAGTCTGATGGCCTCTTCTTTACTGTAGGTTATTACATCTTTAACTCTTGATGAAAAATTATCGTCCATTGTTCAAAAATAATAATAAATAAAATTAAAGTAAAAAAAATAAATATACTCTTAAAACCATAAAAAAAATGTTAATAAGTTTATAAAAATCAAACATATATAAATTTCATGTTTTTTCTCATATAATTATCTTTATAATTACAAAAAAAACAACTATGGCAGAAGGTGAAAAATTAATTCCAATTAATATTGAGGAAGCTATGAAATCAGCATACATTGATTATTCAATGTCAGTAATTGTTTCAAGAGCTCTCCCTGACGTAAGAGATGGTTTGAAACCAGTTCACAGAAGAGTTCTGTTTGGTATGAGTGAGCTTGGTCTGAGATCAAATAGTAAATATAAAAAATCCGCGTTTATCGTTGGGGAAGTTTTAGGTAAATATCATCCACATGGAGATAGCTCTGTATACGATACTATGGTCAGGATGGCTCAAGAGTGGAGTTTAAGATATATGCTTGTAGATGGACAAGGAAATTTTGGCTCAATTGATGGTGACAGTCCTGCTGCAATGAGATATACAGAAGCTAGACTCAAAAAAATATCCGAGGAAATGGTTGAAGATCTTGATAAAGATACCGTAGATTTTCAATTAAATTATGATGATTCTATTCAGGAGCCAACCGTATTGCCCACAAAGATTCCTAGTCTATTAGTCAATGGAGCTTCGGGTATTGCTGTTGGTATGGCAACCAATATGCCTCCTCACAATCTTTCTGAAGTCATTGATGGTACTGTAGCATACATCGAAAATAATGATATTGAAATTGAAGAGTTAATTAAGCATGTAAAAGCACCAGATTTCCCAACAGGTGGAGTTATTTATGGATATGATGGAGTTAAAGAGGCATTTGAAACAGGGAGAGGAAGAGTTGTCATGAGAGGTAAGGCTGCCTTTGAAGAAGTTGCTGGGAGGGAATGTATAATAGTTACTGAAATTCCATATCAGGTAAATAAAGCTGATATGATTCAAAGAACAGCTGAATTGATAAATGATAAGAAAATAGAAGGAATTTCAAATATAAGAGACGAATCCGACAGGAAGGGTATGAGGATTGTTTATATTTTAAAAAGAGATGCTATCCCAAACATTGTCTTAAATACTTTGTATAAGTATACCGCTTTACAGTCTTCATTTAGTGTAAATAACATTGCGCTTGTAAACGGAAGACCAAAACTTCTTAATCTAAAAGAAATGATTAAGCATTTTGTTGACCATAGACATGAGGTTGTAGTTAGACGAACCAAATATGACCTTAAAAAGGCTGAAGATAGAGCTCATATTCTTGAGGGTCTAATTATTGCATCTGATAATATTGATAAGGTTATTGAAATAATTAAAAAATCTTCCAATGCTGATGATGCAAGAAAAAACCTAGTAACTGAATTTAAATTATCAGATATTCAATCAAAGGCAATAGTTGAAATGCGATTAAGACAGCTCACCGGTCTTGAACAGGACAAGTTAAGAGATGAGTATGATAGTTTACTGGAACTTATAAAGGATTTAAAAGATATTTTAAATGATAAAGAAAGAAGGATGTCCATCATTAGAGACGAACTTCTTGAAATGAAGGAGAAACATGGTGATGAAAGAAGGTCCGTTATTGAATTTTCCGGAGGTGAATTGAGTATTGAAGACATGATACCTGATGAAAAAGTAGTTTTAACTATTTCTCATGCAGGATATATTAAAAGAACTGCTTTAGCAGAATACAAGACTCAACATAGAGGCGGAGTAGGTCAAAAAGGATCAACTACGCGAAGTGAAGACTTTTTAGAATATTTATTTGTCGGAACAAACCATCAATACATGCTATTTTTTACACAAAAAGGCAAATGCTTTTGGATGAGAGTTTTTGAAATTCCTGAGGGTAGCAAACTCTCCAAGGGTAGGGCAATACAAAACTTGATTAATATTGAGCCAGATGATAAAGTCAAAGCATTTATATGTACTCAAGACCTAAAAGATGAAAGTTACATTAATAATCATTATGTAATTATGTGTACAAAAAAAGGTCAGGTAAAAAAGACCTCTCTAGAGCAATATTCTAGACCAAGATCAAATGGAATTAATGCAATAACCATCAAAGATGATGATGAACTATTAGAGGCTAAATTAACTACTGGAAATTCACAAATATTAATAGCTGTTAAATCCGGTAAATGCATAAGATTTGAAGAAAGTAAAACAAGACCGATGGGTAGAAATGCTTCTGGTGTTAGAGGAGTTAGATTAAAAGATAGTAAAGATGAAGTTGTAGGTATGCTTTCAGTAAATGACATGGATAGCGATATTTTAGTAGTGTCAGAAAACGGCTATGGTAAAAGATCAAAGCTTGATGATTACAGAATAACAAACAGAGGAGGGAAAGGAGTCAAAACAATTTCAATAACCGAAAAAACAGGCAATCTAGTTTCTATAAAAAATGTATCGGATGGTGATGATTTAATGATCATAAATAAATCTGGAATTGCAATTAGAATGGAAGTCAACTCATTAAGAGTGATGGGGAGAGCAACCCAAGGAGTGAGACTTATTAGCTTGAAAGAAAATGATTCAATAGCTGCTGTAGCAAAAGTTGTATTAGATGAGGATGAAGTTAAAGATATTGATGATATTGAAGTTGTTGATGATAATCAAATTAATTAATACATTTAGAAAAAAAATTATGAGAAATATTATTTGTTTTACATTGATAGCTTTATGTTTTAATACACAAGCTCAAAAAAAAGAACTTAGAAAAATTGATAAGCTTGTATTAGAATCTTTTTGGGAGGAAGCTAAAGATGAATTGGAGAAAGCAAAATCCTTAATACTTTCATCTGAAGAAAAATATAAAGCACAGTTTTATTTCTATGATGCTAAAGTTAGTAATGAGCTTAAGGATTTTAAGAATGCAATTAACTCATTAAATAACTTAGATAAACTAAATCCTAATTCAAATTTACCAACAAAATTGGAGCTTGAGTATTCAAACTTAGGTATTGTGATTTCTAATTCTGTAGTAAATTCTGCTGTCAAAGATAATCAGGATGGTAACTTTCTAGATGCGGCTGATAAATTAATTATGGCATATGAAATGGATAAAGATCAATATAAGGATTACTTGTATTTTGCTGCAGGAAGCTCTGTTAATGGGAAGGATTATGATAGGGCATTAGGATATTATGTTAGCCTTAAAGATATGGGATATACTGGTGTTGTTGATGAATACTTTGTCACAAACAATGAGACTGGAGTAGAGGAAAAGGTTTCAAAAACAGAATTTGATTTATTAAAATCTTCAAAGGATTATTCAAACCCACGAATAGGTCAAACTGCATCTAGGTTTCCCGAAATCGTAAAAAACATTGCATTGATATATGTACAGCAAGGAAAAAATGATGTTGCAGAACAAGCAATAAAAGAGGCTAGAAAGATTCAGCCAGACGATGTTAGTTTGCTATTAAACGAGGCTGATCTTTACATTAGAATTAGTAACAGTTCTGAAGATGAGGAAGAGAGGCTTCTCTATAGAAATAAGTTTAAAGAATTAATGGAAAAGGCAATAGAATTAGATCCTGATAATGGTATTTTATATTATAATTTGGGTGTAATATATGCGGAACAGGGTGAATTTGAACTTGCAAAGGAGAAGTATAGCCAAGCAATTGAACTTATTCCTGATTATGTAGATGCCTATTTAAATCTAGTTTCTGTAATTCTTGAAGATGAAGTGTCTATCGTGGAGCAAATGAACAGTTTAGGTAATTCAAAGAAAGATAATATTAGATACGATGAGTTAAAAGTTGAACGTGAAGATCTTTATAAAGAATGTGTGCCTCTACTGGAGGAATTATTAAAAGTATCTCCTGAAAACATCGATGCTCTTAATACACTAAAAAATATTTATGGGGTCCTTGGAAATAATGAAGGTTTTATGGAATTAAAAGCTAAGATCGAAGGACTTCAGGGAAATTAATCCAATCTTTTGACAATTATTATTTCATGAGTAACACGGTTTTCTTCTTTATTGAAGATTCCGTTATCGTTGAGTGTATCAATTCTTACTCTGCCGTAAGAATGCAATATTTTGTTATTACGTAAGATAATCCCTACGTGAGTAATATTTTGTATACTTTTTCCAAAAAAAGCTAAATCACCAATTTTAAAGTTTTTAGAAACTGTTTTTCCAATTTTACTTTGATCTTTAGCGTCTCTTGGTAATATAATATTAATCGTTTTATAAATTGATTGTACTAGACCCGAACAATCTATGCCGCTTTTAGTTTTTCCACCCCACAAATAGGGGGTATTTAAAAACCTTTTAGCAATTTTTTCAAAATTAACCTTAGAGTCGTTTAATTCATAACTGTAACCTAAAAATTCAGAAGAACTTATCAAACTTCCTGTTGGGACAGTTATTTCATTATTATTTTTAAATAACATTAATTCATTGGTTGAAAAAACCTTTTTTATTGATTGAATCTTATCATTTTCTCTTTTTGTTATTGACTTAAAATGTAAGTTTCTCACCCATCCTTTATAATTGTCTAAATTACTTTCAACGTAGCTCCATTTTTTTAATTTTTTAAGAATGGTTACTGATTCACCGAAAAAAAATTGACTTATCATTTCAGACTTAGCATTTTTTTCTGATCTAACTGCAATAACATTTAAATCAATTATCCCGTGTTTCATATGTCTTTAAAATTAGTCTAAATAAAATAAAAAATTAATTCATCCTTATTTTTTTAAATTTGTAGAGTGTTAGTTGAACAATTTTACACATCATGTTTGTCTCAAGCATCATATTATATTGAGAGCAATGGAGAAGCTGCAGTGGTTGATCCTTCGCGAGAAATTAAACATTTTTTGGAGAAAGCTAATAAATCTAAATCTACAATTAAATATATTTTTCAAACTCATTTTCACGCTGACTTTGTTAGTGGACATTTAACACTTTCAAAAATCTCAAAATGTCCAATAGTATATGGCCCTAATGCTGATCCTAAATACGAGTGTATTATTTCAAATGATGGAGATATTTTTGAAATTGGCGATGTAAAAATTAAAGTTATTCATACACCTGGTCATACTTTGGAAAGTACATCATATTTACTTTTTGATCAAAATAATAAACAACATTCAATTTTTACTGGCGACACTTTATTTTTAGGGGATGTTGGCATTCCAGATGTTGCTCAACGATATAAAGGACTTAGTAAGCAAGATTTAGCAGGCCTTTTGTATGATTCAATTAATATGAAGATAAAGCCTTTAGACGATACAATTACTGTTTATCCAGGTCATGGTGCAGGTTCTGCATGCGGAAAGAGCATGATGAAAGAAACAGTAGATTTATTGTCCAATCAAAAAGTAGTCAATTATTCTCTAAATGGAAAGTTAAATAAAGATGAATTTGTTCAAGAACTGACTCAAAATCTTCCAGATCCTCCACCATATTTTCCATCTAATGTTAAGCTTAACCAAGAGGGTTATACTGATTTAGATGATATATTAAAGAAATCATTAAAAAAAATAGACCCCATTAATTTTAAAGAATTAATGAGTGATGATAGTATTGTTTTGCTTGATACTAGAAAAACAGATCAATTTGTAAAATGTCATTTGAAAGACTCAATATATATTGGTTTAGATGGTCGTTTTGCACCTTGGGTAGGTGAAATTTTAAAAGACATTAACACACCAATTGTGTTCATTTGTGAATTAAATAGAGAAAGAGAAGTAATTACTAGATTATCTAGAATAGGATTTGATAATTGTTTGGGTTATATTTCAGTAGATAATAGTACTAATCTAGAATTATATCAAGAAACAAATTCACTTGAAAGTATTGATCCAAAAATATTTATAAAAAATAATTCTAATTCGAAAATTTTAGATGTTAGAACTAACTCAGAGTATAATAATGGTTCATTTAAAAATGCTATAAATATTCCGTTAAATAAAATTGATTCTAGTTTATCTTATCCAAAGGATAAAAAGCTGCAATTATTTTGTGCAGGGGGATATAGAAGTGTTATAGCATGTTCAATTTTACTTAAAAATGGATATACAAACTTAGTTAATGTTGAAAAGGGATATTCAGGAATAAAAAAATTAATAAGCTGATGATTAAGATTAATTCACTTATAATTTTTTTCTTTTCTATATATTCTTACTCTCAACCGTATTCAATTAACTACAATGAATATTTAGAATTAAGTAAAAAAAATAAATTTCAGTTAATTGATGTCAGAACCTATGATGAGTACAATACCAACAGATTAAAAAATGCAATTAATATTGACTTCTATGATTCACTTTTTTTAAAAAGATTTAAAAAATTTGATAATGAAGATAATATATTGTTGTACTGTAGATCTGGAAGGAGGAGTTTGATTGGAGCAGAAATTTTGGTTAAAAATGGCTATAAAAAAATATATGATTTAAAAGGTGGTGTAATTTCCATTGATAAATCAATATTAGATTTTAATCCCTTGGATAACTAATGTCCCCATCCAAGATTTATTTTGACAGAATTGATATTTATTAACTTCTTTAAATCCAGTCTTTTTAAATAATTTTATCCAATCATTAATTTTCAACAGTTTCATTATAGATATCCCAGTTTGTTTTTGCCAATTGTGGCAATCAGGGTTTTCAAAATAAAAGTCTAGCCCAATAACTAATTGACCCCCAGGATTTAACCATTCATGATAAATTTTACTTATTAGACTTTTAGGGTCCTCGAAATAATAAAAAACTTCCATAGACATTACCACGTCTACTTTTTTTTTGGGAATCCAAGTATTTAGGTCTCCATGAAAATATTTGTTTTTTTTATCAATTTTTTTAGCCTTTTTAATCATAAGTTTTGACCCATCAACCCCAGAAGCAACTAAACAATTTTTATTATTAGAGATTAGTCTTACTGCCCAACCATTTCCACATCCAGCATCGATAATCGAAAATTGTTTGTTAGATGATAATATTAATTCAATCATTTTTTTTACAGGTTCTTTGTGGTTTTTCTCCATACCTTCATCTTTTCCTGTTTTTACCCAGTTTGTGAAAGTTTCTATTGGTGATTTCATAGTTTTTACAATGATTTTCTCGTAGAAATTACATATGTAGTATATGTGAAAATAACAATTATGAATTCCCAATATAAAATGTAGTAAGGCCATTCACCCAGAATCAGTGGATTATTTACATTTGGTGGATATGCTAAATACATGTAGTTAGAATCTATCTGAAAGTTCAATGGCATGACAAATGCAAGAACTATGTTTAAGTATAGTACAACTCTTAACCAAGAAAATTTTGTCAGTTCATAATTTAAGTATAAGTACATAAAAATTGGTAAGAATATAATACCGCCATGAGAAAAATGATAACTAAAATATTCAAAAAAAGAACCATCAAAATTATTTATTTGCGGTGTTAAAAATGCTTGAATTCCACCAATTATTCCGGCATAAAATAAAAACTCAAACAACACTTTATTTCTTTTTGTGAAAAGAATAAAGCAAGCAATTAAATTTGAAATTCCACACAGGTGCAAAGGTAAATTTTCAGACATATTCCAGTATCCATTGATTATATTACGTGAATGTTCCGTTATAGTAGAAATTATAAGAAGAACAGCAATGCCTTTGGCTAAATTTAATCTTTGATTATAAGATGATATTCTTCCGATTAATAATAATGTAAGAATAACAACTAGTGAAACTAATGTATTTATAATCCATTCATTTGAAAAAAACTCAATTACATAGTTTTCAGTTCCCATTATTTAAAATAATTAATCATGTTAAACAAGATAATCTCTGAGACTGGATCATAATTTAGGTTTTCTAACAACTTTAATGTAGATAAAACCATTTTACCTTTACCATGCTTCACAATTGAAAGATCTGATCCTGACCATACTTCGCCAGAGCCAATATAATTTCTTTTTAGAATATTTCCATTAGGAATTCTATCAAATGCTATTGTCTGAACTATATTTTTCCCTTTAAAATTTCTTAAACTAATAGTTGGAGCAATATTTTCATAAATTCCACTCATATTCACGTTAACTGGAAGTTTATTAAAAAATGGATGCTTGGAATTTATATGTAAAATCCCATCCCAAAGTCCTTGGGATATATTTTTAATTGGTTTACTAGGTAAATAGTCAACTCCATCAGCTACAAATGTTAAGTTTGGTCCAATTCTTTTTCTAGTTTTCCCTGGTATTTTCAAGAAAATAACATTACCTCCTTTAAATGTAAACTTGTTTATTTGATCCATTAATTTACTATAGTCCGTTAATGAGTCTTCATTGTTTTTCTCAACAATATTTCCATCTTTAGAGCTATAAAAATCTGTATCACTCTCATTTACTATAACTGTAGTGTTTAAATCAGTATTTTTACTAAAAATCTCATACTTTATCCCGTATTTATTAAAAAAATTAACTGTTCTTTTATCATCTTTTAATACAGCTACATTCAGGTTTTGATGATGCTTTGGCAAAGGAAAAATATTAAATTTTATGGATGTTTGATATTCAACTACATTACTTTTAGTTAATGTAACTTTTAATTCATACTCACTGGGCTCTAAGTCTTTTCCAAGATTTATTTTTCCAATGTCATTGATGCCATTTTTAATTTCATAACTATTATTGGAATTATAAATTAATTCCTTTTTGTTTTTATTTAATTTATTAACTGATATTCTTACTTTATTATTTTCAGACTGTCTTTCGTTAATTATTAAGGTTGATATTTTAACAATTTCTCCTTTAAAATAATTTCTTTTATTGGTTCTTAAAACAGCTATTTTAGACAAATTTCCCTCTTTTGTTAGATCATAAGCAAGACCTTTAGGATTTCTCCATAGATCTAGAAGCCCTGCACCAATTATCCAGTCACCAGCTGTTAAAGCATGCACGCAATAGCCAATAACATTATCGTTCGATCTTATTGCTTCAAGCATTCTTTTATTTGCAATTCCATGAATTTCTTGCTGTTTTTTATAAAAAGAACTAGCATTCTTAAACAGTTTAATTAAACCTGTTTCAATTAACTTTTCTTTAATTTCTTTATTAAACCGTAAATGATATAAATAAGGATAAGTAATAGGGTTTCCTTTTTTTAGGAATTCAATTTCATTTTCCTCAAGATCAGGAAGACTTCCATATCCAATTTCAGATACATATGAAGGTATATTTGGTACAACATTTCTTCCAGGTGTTCTGGCATTAAGACCGAGTCTTTTGTTTTCTTCAGGTGTTTTTCCGATAGTAAGAAATCCATCAAACTTATTATTATTAATGTTAGGTCCAGGATAATTATGTATATCATTGAATTTGAAAGCTTTTGTACTGTATGGGAGATAAAGGTTGGCGCCCTCAGCCCATCCTCCTGACTCATCCAGTATTAGCCTTGTTGGATCGAGTTCTCTTGCTTTTAATGACATTGGTTTAAGCATGTTAGCTAGAACAGGTCTTCTTATTTCATTAAATAACTCCCATTGAACAATGGAGGGGTGATTTCTATCTCTTAAAATTGATTCAGTAATTTCATTTTCAACTCTTTGTGGCAAATATGGTGTTTCTATGGGCATATCCATACATTCAATTGCCATACTTCCAACTGTAAGAACCCCAATTGAGTCTGCTAGGTGAAGCCACTCTTTTGGTGGTGGCTTTCTCCAAGGTCTAATCATATTAAATCCTGCATCTTTTGCCAAAAGAATTTCCTTTATCATCATTTCTTTTGAATCAGGGTATGATAGTTTTACAGGGTACAATCCTTCAAAAAAGGCTGCTTTTAAGTATAAAGGTTTATCATTGAGATAAAACTTATTGTTTTTAACAGTAAATTCTCTAAACCCAAAAGTTTCTTTGATTCTGTCAAGTTCAGTAATAATCGTATCCTTATTGGAAATATTGACCTTTTGTAATTTAATCTCAAACTCATAAAGATTAGGGCTTTCTGGAGACCATATTTGGTGATTCTTAACAGTATTTTTAATTTTTTTTATGACTTTCAAATTTGTATTTTCTAAAGTAAATAGTTCTTCAAAACTTTGTTTTTTATTAATATCAAATATTAGTTTATAGAGTCCATCGCCAATACCATTATTTATCTCATTAATAATTTCAATATCACCATTTCTAAAGTTTCCAGTAATAAATACATCATTGATATGAGTCTGCCCAGTGTAAGAAAGAAATACATCCTGCCATATTCCACCAGTGTATGAACCTCTCCATTGCGGAGTTTCCATCTGACCAATTCCATCAATAATTTTGTCTTGAATTGTTATTGGACCCATTACCTTTACAATTAATACGTTTTGACTATCATAATTAATAATGTGCTCAACATTAAAACTGAAAGGGCTGAAACCTCCCTCATGAAAACCTACAGAATTATTATTAAGAAATACTTCAGTTATGTAGTTTGAGGCATTAAAATTGAGATGTATTTTTTTATCCTTATAATCATTATCTACTTTGAAACTAGTTCTGTAATAAACAACCCCTTCATAATCTTTTTTAAATCTCTCCCATACACTTGGGACAGTAATTTTTTCAATTTTTCCGTTTGAGAATCCTTCATCTGTATTGTAAGCTTGTAATTTCCCAATATTATCATAATCATAGATTATTTCCCATTCTCCATTCAAATAAGTGATGTCATCTCGAATTTGAGAGTAATTAATTATAAATAAAAAAATAGATACTATTGATAAAAGCTTTTTCATTTATTTAATTTGGAAAAACCTTGGGGAATCACAGGATGAGTCATTTTTTTTAATAATTCTCTCATTTCCTTAGTTTTTGGATGATTATCATTAAAAATTAAATTATTCCACTCCTTTGGATCATTAGCATTATTATAAAGTTCCTCCTGTCCAGTGTTATATAAAATATACCTCCAATCTTTTGTTCTGATTGAATAATGATGATTCGAGGGTATTGTTTCATTTTCATCAGATGAATAAACAACTGTAAGTGCTGCTTCAGGTCCATCCCATTTATTTTTTTCTGGGTTTTTTAAAAAGGGTTTTAAACTAAATCCATTAAGTGAACTTCCTTTATCATTTCTTTTAGTAATAAAATCCAACCCAGCTAGATCCAATAGGGTGGGATAGACATCGATCAAAGAGACTGGATGATTAACTTTTGTGTTTGGTTTTGATACTCCAGGCGCTCTAATGATTAATGGAACTCTTGTGCTTTCTTCCCATAAAGAGTTTTTATAAACATGTTCTTTTTCACCCATTGTCCACCCATGGTCACTTGCAATAATTACAATTGTATTTTCCTTAAGTTTAGTTTTATTCACGACATCCAATACTTGACCTATATTTTCATCTACAGCTGTAACACATGCCAAATATGCTTGCGTAAATCTCTTCAATCCTTCTTTATTATCATCATAAGAGGCAACTAAATTTTTATACATCTCGATTGATCTAACTCTCCTGCCTTTTGTTTCAAATTGGTCAACTAAATGAAGGAAGGTATCATCCTTGTCATTTTCTAGAATATTTGCAAGTTGAATATCTTCAAGGGGATACATATCAAAATATTTCTGCGGGACGATTAAAGGGGTGTGAGGTCTTAAAAAACCAACAGCCATGAAAAAAGGATTCTCATCATCAGAATTAGCAAGCTCAAGAAGTCTTTTTTCGGCCCATTCAGCATTAATTTCATCAGGTGTCAAATCTCTATTATTATCATCTATATATTTGAAATCTCTACCTTGTCTTTGAGGTCCATATGCCCATCTAACTTGTTTCCCATCAACTTTAACACCCTCAAGGTTAATTAGGGGTCCATAGGATCCATCTATAGGACCACCTGCCATGTTCCATCCATCTAATTCTTTTATAACTCTATATGGTTTGGGAACATCAGGATGAGCAATTCCTGGTTTTCCTTTTTTCCATTCACCAATATAAGCAATAGGGCTGTAGTCAGCTTCATGTTTAAACTCAGTCCAAATACTTTTTTCGTTTTGATGTAATAACTTTCCACTTCCTATGACGTTATAGTCATTTTCTTTAAACTTTTCCATTATTGTCTTTGTGTTTTTTAATACTTCATTGTTTTTCCAATTGTATTGCCAAAGATGTGATGAAATGTGGGGATATACTCCTGTAAACATGCTGGCTCTCGATGGCCCACACATTGGGTCATTTGAATAAGCATTTGTAAACGATAGGGCTGTTTCTGAAAATTTCTTGATGTTGGGCGTTAGTACTTGTGGATGCCCCATTAAGTCTTCATTATAGTCATTTAAATCATCAACCATTATTAATAAAATATTTGGTTTTTCAATTGATTGAGTATTACATCCTGAGAATAGAAAAAAGAGCAATATGGTGGTTAGAGTACTTCTTATCATGATATTTTTTTTATATTTAATAAAATCACTTAAACATCATTATTACTAAGCTATGAAAAAGAAAATTTTTTTACTAATTATATCAATTTTTGTTATCGCCTGTTCTTCAGACTCTGGAGGTGATTCTGGAGGCACAGATAATGGCGGTGGTAATAACAATGGGGGAGGCAATAATAATGGAGGTGGAAATAATTCAGGAACTACAGATACTACAGATCCTAATGATTTTGATTCTACAACATCACCTGGAGATACTACTTATTACATAAGTTATAATTCTGGAAATGATAACAATGATGGCAAAAGTGAAGATAAGCCGTTTAAAAATCTTGGTAAAGTAAATAGTATAACTTTTAAACCTGGAGATAAGTTAAAGTTTAAATCAGGTGAGACTTGGAAAGGATATTTTAAACTCAGAGGCTCCGGGTCAGTGGATAAACCGATTGAAATTGAAAGTTATTCAAGTGGTAATAAGCCTAAAATTGATGGTAATGGTTTTCAAGCAGCTGTTTTTATTGAAAATCAAGAGTATGTTAATATTAGTGGTTTGGAGTTAACAAATGAAGCATCACATAAAAATAGTAATGGGTCAGTTAAGTTGATGAATCAATCAAATCGTTCAGGCGAAGATGAAAGATTTGGGCTATTAGTTTTAAGACATGGATCCTCAAACATAAATGGAATAAAACTAAATGATATTAAAATTTCTGAGATATATCCAACCCCTTCAAATTCAGATAACAATCATCAAGGTTATGCTGTAAGATTTGAATCACTTAATGATGATAATGTTTTAAATTATTATGATGGAATAGAGATTGACAATTTAGATATTTCTAATACTGGACACTATGGAATTCATATTGTGAACAGAATGTCTGGCGCTCAAGCTGATTATTATCATAGAAATATTACTATTAAGAATAGCAAGTTTAATGATACTGGAGGCTCAGGAATAGTCTTAGCAAGATGTAAAAATGTTGTTGTTGAGAATTCTGAATTTAAGGGATCTGGATCTGGAAATGACAACAGAATGTGGAATAGAGGAAGTAGTTTATGGACTTACACTTGTAATGATACAGTAATTCAGAATAATATCTTTGAAGATGTATATGGGCCGGCAGATTCATATGGAGCACATATTGATTGGGGATGTGAAAGAGTGGTAATTCAATACAACCTAAGTAAAAATAATTATGGTGGATTTGCTGAAATCCTAGGTGAAAATATTATGTGTGGATATAGGTATAATATCAGTATTGCCGATGGGGGAAGAACAAATTCAAATATTGGAAAGACTTTTTGGGTTTCTGACTATGCAGGAAGTAATACAAGAAGAATTGGGTCTGAGGATAATTTCATTTACAATAACACTGTTTTTATTCCAAGTCAAAATCCATCTAATAATAATGCTCCATTTGATCACTTAGAGATATTTATTAGACCAAATACAAAAGAGACATATATATATAACAACCTAATTTATATAAGTGATAAAGCTAAATTGAAAATTGATACGAGAAATGATGGAACTATGAATGACTGGAAAAATAACTTATTTTTTGGAAATTTAGTAATTGATGGTGCATCAGATTATGAGCATAACGGAACAGAGTTGTTCACAAACCCAATGCTTGTTAATCCTGGTGGAACAACAGCAAACGATTATAAATTACAATCCACAAGCCCAGCTTTAGGAACAGGCTACATTATTAACGGAAGTGATGATGTTAAAAACTATATACAGAATAATGGCGGTAGAGATTACTTTGGAAATTCTGTTAGCTCCAATTCAAAACCTAATATTGGTGCATACAACGGAAATTAGATGTATAGGTCTCTAATTTTATGTATAGTAGTTACCTTTTTATCATGTAATCAGGTTCAGTATGGTGAAAAAAATGAAATAGGTCATTCCTACTATTTTAATTCTATTTCGGGAGATAATTCAAACCTTGGAACCAAAGAAAAACCATTAAAAAGTCTAGATTATATTGAAAAAATTAGCCTAAAAGAAGGTGATAAAATTTTATTAGCCAATGGTTCAACTTTTACAAATACAATCAATCTTATTGATAAAAATGGAGTTGAGGTTTCAAATTATATGACTGATAAAAATACTAAAATACCAATAATTAATTCAGAGGGTAAAATAGCTGCTGTTTTTGTTGAAAATTCATCAAATATAACAATCAATAATATTGAAATAACTGCAAATGGTGGAGGTCCAAATAAATCTTTTCATAATAAAATAAAAACCGACTTAAGAACTGGAATTTTATATCTAGTAACCGATAATGAAATTTATAATAACCTATATGTATCAGACCTAAAAATTCGAGATATTTTTTTTGAGAATCCTGGATATATTAGAAGTGAAAAAGAAGTTCGAACACCAAATGGAACTAAGAGTTATGGATGGGGTATAAGGGTTGTTAATCTTTCCGATGTGGGTAATCTTGTGAATGTTAAAATTAAAAACTCTTCATTTATTAACATATCCCATACTGCTATCCGTTTTAAAGGTATTAGAGAAAATCAATTCAATAATATTGAAATTCTTAATAATATTGTTTTGAGATCTGGTGGACCTGGAATGGTTTTTAACTCTACAAAAAACCTATATGCTAACGGAAATGACATAAATTATTCAGGGTCTTTTGATGATACTAGAAAATGGGGAAGGGGTAGTGGACTTTGGACTTGGGGAAGTTCATTTGCAGTAATATCAAACAATAAATTTCAAAATGCGAATGGACCTGCAGATTCAGCAGGATGTCATATAGATTTTAATTGTAATGATATTATAGTTGAAAATAATTTAAGTAAAAATAATGCAGGAGGTTTTATAGAGATTTTAGGAAATAATTATAATTGTGCTTATCGAAATAATGTTAGTATAAATGATGGTCACCGTGTAAAGGGAAAAAACGGTGCTTTCCAAGAAGGAAAAACTTTTTGGTTAAGTGGTTATATTGGTAGAGGAAAGGAAAGAAATGGTCCATTTAATTCTTATATATATGGGAATAAAGTGTACGTAGGAAAAGATATCATTCCAAAAATTGCTGTTGATAAAGCAGCTAGAGGAGTTTTTGTAGCTAATAATATTTTTTATTTTGAGAATGACCCAGTAATGGTTTTAGGAGATCAATACAAGCCAGATGTTGGGGGCGGTTCTCAAATCAAAAATGTTTTTTTTGAAAATAACATCTTTAAAAAAAATCATTGGCCTAAAGAAGTTTTAATTCAACCAATAAATAACATATATCATCCTGGTGCAGTTAAAGTTGATGATATTATTGAGGGTTTAAATTTTTTTGAAAAAGAAATAGAAATAAATTACCTTGAAACAGATTCAAAAGGTCTATGGCAAGGCTTTTAAGCTTATGAAAATAGTAAAGATCATACCATATGTTTTAAATGAAAATTTAGAGAAAGAATTTTTCTTTTCACAGTGGGAGTATAGCAATCGAAAAATATGTATTGTCAAAGTTATATGTGATAATGGATTAGTTGGATGGGGTGAAGCATACGGACCAGCACCAGTTGTTAAAGAGAGTATAAATTATATCAAACAAAATATAATTGGTATGAGTCCTCTCAAATCTGATGTTATTTGGTCAACATTATTTAGAAGAGTTCATGACTATGGACGATCTGGCGTATTTCTTTCAGCAATAAGTGCAATTGATGTTGCCTTATGGGATATAAAGGGAAAATATCACAATCAGCCAATTTCAACTCTTTTAGGAGGTTCACACAGAGATCAAATTAGACCATATGCTACTGGCCTTTATTTTTCCAAATCAAAAACACTCACAGAAGAATTGTGCGAAGAAGCATTAGGATATGTAAAAGATGGTTTTAAATCAATCAAGATGAAAGTTGGTCTAAACCTAAAAGATGATTTTAAAAATGTTAAAGAGGTCAGAAATGCAATTGGTTATGATATTGAATTAATGATTGACGCAAATCATGCATATTCATATGATGAGGCTTTACAATTATCAAAAAAATTAGAAAGCTTTGATATTAAGTGGTTTGAAGAACCACTTTCCCCTGAATTTTATGATCAGTATTCTGATTTTAAAGCAAAATCATCAATTCCCGTCGCAGCAGGTGAGTGTGAATATCTTAGATATGGATTTCAAAAACTATTGGATAAAAATTGTATTGATTTTTTGCAAATGGATATATGCTCATGTGGAGGCTTAACTGAGGCAAAGCGGATAACAGCATTATCCTCTACAAAAGGTGTAAAGGTTATCCCTCATACCTGGGGCTCAGGAATTGCATTCTTTACAGCTATTAACTTTATATCTAATCTTGAACCAATCCCAGGAAGATTGTATCAAGAGGATGCCTATATTGAGTATGACAGAACAGAAAATAAAATAAGAGAGAATATAATTAAAAATAATATTGTAATAAAAGATGGTTATATTGAAGTTAACACTAAACCAGGTTTAGGAATTGATGTTGATGAAACCTATCTTAACAAAGTAAAAATCTAATTATGGAATTTGGAAATCTTCAAATGTACATTGATGGTGATATGAAATCATCAGTTGATAAACTCACAAAAGATATTTACAGCCCTTTGAATGGACAGAAAATTGCTTCTTTGGCTTGGGGTAACCAAAAAGATTCTCTCCTAGCCTTGGAATCTGCCTCAAAAGGATTTAAAGTCTGGTCGAAACTACCTTTGACAAAGAGGAAAGAGTGGATGTCTATCCTTAGAAAAAAAATACTGGAAAACGAAGTCTTACTAAGAAAAGCAATTTCATATGAAATGGGCAAACCATATTCAGCTACAGCTGAGGATATTGAATCCATAGCCAATAGTTTAGAATATTATGCTGATGTAATTGATGATTTTGTTAAAACCGAGAAGATAGCTTTAAACGATAAGACTCACAATCACAAACTAGTATCTAAACCAATTGGAGTAGTTGTGGCTTATTTAGCTTGGAACTTTCCCCTACTAAATGCTGGATTTAAAATTGGACCTGCTTTGGCCTCTGGATGTAGTCTTATACTAAAACCCTCAGAATTATCTCCAATATCTTTATATATCATAGGGAATCTCTTAAAAGAAATTAATTTTCCAGAAGGGGTAATTAATATTATATGTGGAGAGCCAACTGAAGTTGCTCAAACTCTATCTAAAAGCACAATACCAAGTCTTATAACAATGATCGGTTCTACAGAAACAGCCAAAAAAGTTATTTCTGACTCCTCAACTTCAATTAAAAAATACAGCATGGAATTAGGTGGAAATGCTCCGTTTATTGTTTTCGATGATGCTGATCTTGAAAATGCAATTAATATAGGTGCAGCTATAAAGTTTGGTAACTGTGGGCAAATCTGTGTTGCTGCTAATCGATTTTTTGTTCATGAAAAAGTATATGATAAGTTTTTAAATGGTTTGATTGAAAAAGCAAAAAATTTAAAAATCGGATATTCTGAAGATTTAGATTTTGAAATCGGACCATTAATTTCTAAAAAATCGAGGGATAGAATAACTAATTTAATTAAAAATACTATTGATTCTGGTGGGAATTTAGAATATGGAGGAGGAATTCCTGAAATGAATGGTAATTGGTTTGAACCAACAGTCATCTCAGGAATTAATGAATCAATGTCTATTTTTCATGAAGAGATTTTTGGACCAGTGGCAAGTATAATTAAATTTAAATATGACGATGAGGTTTTAAATCAGGCTAATAAAACCCAATATGGACTTGCTTCATATTTATTTACTAAAGACAAAAAAAGAATTGATAAGTTTGTGGATGAGCTTGATTTTGGCGAAATTCATGTAAATGGGATTAAGTATGATATATATCTTCCTCATGGTGGAATAAAACAGAGCGGAATTGGACATGATTGCTCAGAATTGGCATTAGAGGACTACTTAATCAAAAAAAGAATCAGTATTGCTAAATAATTTATTATGGAACTATTTTTACCTTTTTTACTGTTAATTTTTGCTAGCTTTTTTCAAGGAACCTTTGGATTAGGAATGAAGTATATGAATCCTATGTCTTGGGAATCTTGGTGGGTTGTGCATGTTTTGGTTGCAATGATTTTATTTCCAATGATATGGGCAATTGTAGCAATCCCAGATCTTTTTGAAATTATCTCAAATTCACCAAATGATGCCATTTATTTAGCAATGTTATTTGGGTTCCTTTGGGGAATTGGTGGTATTATGTTTGGAGTTAGTGTTCCCTATATTGGATTATCATTAACAATGGGTATTGTGATGGGTTTAGCTGGTTCAGCTGGAAGTCTAATTCCTTTGTTTCAAATTGAAAATGCTACTTCTCAGCCCTCATTTCCTTATATAATTGCTGGTTTACTAATTTCGTTAATCGGTGTTGCTATTACTGCAAAAGCAGGAATTGAAAGAGATAAACTTTTAAGCAGTGATAATAAGTCAAGCAATATTGTAAAAGGAATTTTAATAGCAGTTACCTGTGGATTATTATCATCACTCTTAAATGTAGGATTTGCTAATGCTGCACCAATTGCTGAAAAGGCACAAGAATATGGTGTTATTGCCAGGAATTCAAGTTTAGCTGCATGGGTAGTTGTTCTTTTGGGTGCATTTGTGATGAATTTTGGTTATGCAATATTTTTATTAATAAAGAATAATTCTTGGAATACATTTTCACTAAAAAATGCTAAGAATGCATATAAGTGGTCATTTATTGCAGGTTTCTGCTGGTTTGCTGCCCTCGGTGTTTATGGACAAGGAGCTGCATTACTTGGCGAAATAGGTCCAGTTATTGGATGGCCAATTTTATTAGGTTTATCACTTATTATAAGTAATTACTGGGCATATAGAGCAGGAGAATGGAAAAATGCAAGAAAACCATTCAATAAACTGCTTTTAGGTTTACTTGTACTTATTGTGTCTGCTGTTGTATTAGGGTTTGGCAACTCTGTATAAATGACAAATATTCTAGGATATGGTGAATTGATGCTCAGACATACTCCTGTTGATAGTTATATAACAACTAATGGATCAAAGGAGTTTAAAACTAATTTTGGAGGATCAGAATCTAATTCATTATGTTTCTTAGCTAGTAAAGGACATAATTGCACATTTTTATCTGCCTTTCCTAAAAATGATCTTGGTTTAAAATCAATAAAGTTTCTTGAAAATCATAATGTAAAACCCAAAGTCATGTTTGATGATAATAGATTAGGATTATATTACACAATTCCAGGAAAGAATAATAAATTATCAAAAATTGTATATGATAGAAAAGATTCAAGTTTTTCTAAGTATCGAATATCGGAGGACTTTATCAATAAAATTTTAGAGGATATTTCATATTTAATTATTTCAGGAATAAGCCCTGCATTGTCAAAAATTTGTTATGATAATATTATGAAAATGGTAGATATTTCTAAAAAAAATGATATAAAAATTATCTATGACATTAATTATAGAGAAAACCTATGGTCATTAGAAGATTGTAAAAAATTTAACCTTAAGATTCTAAAACATGTCGATTTTTTATTTACCAATGCAAATACATTATCAAAAGTATTTAATCATTTATTTAAAGTAAAAAATGACGAATTTTTCTTTCAAACAAAAGATGCTATTAATTTTATTAGTCAAAAATTTAAAATACCATATATAGGAATGACGGTCAGAGTAAATGATATGTTAGGTGGTGCACTCTTTAAAGATAAGAGTATTTATTTGAGTGAGCTTTACAAAGTAAATCAAATTGATAGAGTTGGTGCTGGTGATGTCTTTTTAGCTGCAAACATGAATTGTTTTTTTAATAATTATGATGCTCAAAATATTATTTCATACGCAACATCAGCTTTTGCTCTTTCTCACACTAAGTTTGGTGATGTTAATATCCTTAATGATGATGAAATTGAAGATTTTAAGATAAATTCGATTAAAAATGTTAATTGATAATAAAATAATATCTGTTTTAACCATTAAAGATTACAAGAAATCTTTAGATCTTGCAAAGTGCTTATATGACTCTGGTATTGTTAATTTAGATATTAGATTAAGAACACAACAATCAAAAAAGGCTATAGAGCTAATCAAAAATTCTAAATTTAAATTTAATATTGGTATTGGTACAGTCTTATCTCTTGAGGATTTATATTTTGTTAAATCATTAGGAATAAAATACGCATACTCACCAAATACAGATGTAGAGATTTTAAATAATGCGAATAAGTTAGATATTCAATTTATCCCAGGTATTTCAAATATTGATAATGTAATTTCTGCTGCAAAATGCAATTGTAAATATTTAAAATATTATCCAGCTGAAAAATCAGGCGGTGTCTCTAATTTAGATTTAATTATAGCAAAAAGTACAATCAAAAATTTAAAATTCATAGCGATGGGTGGGATCACATCAATCAATATTAAGCCTTACTTAAAGCACAAAAATATAATTGGTATTGGTACAAGTTGGATAGCAGAAGAAAGTTTAATAGAAAGTTCTAATTGGAAAGAAATTAGAAAAAGAGCATCCGTTCTTTTAGAATCATAAGTTTAAAAACTCAAAAAACTCAACAAATAACATTTTTAACTCGTTATCATCACGGGGAGAAATTTTATTTTTTTTGTAAAAATTATTTATTTCTTTACTTTTTGCATTACTAAACATTGAAATTAAAAAGTTTTTGCGTCTTTCTATATATGTAAAGCGATCATTATAATACAAAAAAACGGAATTATTTTTTCTGTATCTAGGATCAGGTTTTTCCTGAATACCTGGTTGATAGTCAGGAATATATGCTTCTAAAAAAGTATCTGCTAGCAAAGAAAAATCTGAATTTTCTTCAATAGACTCATAAAACTTACCGTTTTTAGAAACAAAAACTCTATCATCAAAAGTTACTTTTAAGATTTTGTTAGGTAGTAGTTTTAAAGTTTTTTCCTTGCCATCAATGTCGAAGGTTTGATCCAATAAATTATAATTAGTTTCAACTTCAATAGGTTCATCTGAGTCAATTAAAATCAATACAGCTTGTTTAGGCTTTTTATAAAAATATTTATTCCCTGTAAATGTCGTTGTTTTTGGATTGTATACCGAAGCAATTTCTCTCTGAACTAATTGGAAGTTTGACTCATACATGTCTGTAGAAACAAAATTAGTCTGAGAAAAAACTAAAATAGGTATAAATAAGAGGAGTAATCTCATATAACAAAATTATAATTTATAAAATAAATTTTACTAATCATATGTTATACCTCATCAATAAGTAGACCAATTATCAATTATTTTAATTTTTTTTCCTGATTATAGGTAGTGTTGAACATCTAAATAGCCCCCCTAACTTGGCAATTTCAGAGTAATTAACCTTTTCAACTTTCATACCAATATTAGAAAGCCAAGTATTTAATCTTTTAAATCTCTTATCTGAAATAACAGTTTCTTTATTTATTGACAAGAAGTTTGAATATAATTTAGACATCTCTTTTAATGTTATTTCAAACATATTTTCATTACCATAAAGAGAAATCAAATAGTTTAATTCGATGGGATTTTTAAATGCTTCTTTGCAAATCACAGCCTTATTGTTTGATAATGGTTGAAAACAGCAGTCTAAATGCAATGCATTTGAAGTTGGAAGGTGAGGAGATTTAATTATTTCCAATGGAACCGTTTTTTTTTCTGGGAAATGTTTTCGAATTAATTTAATAGCCTTTTTGTTTGTTCTAGCTGTAATTTGATTTTTATAGTCATTCTGACCATAATATCCTATAAAAATATGACCATCATCCAAAACCACATCACCACCCTCGACATGTGCATTCTTTGGAAGTTTAACTATACTCTTAATTTTTTTTAAAATACTCTTTAATCCTTCAATTTCAATTTCCCTATCAGGTAATATTGATGAAATAAAAAATTTATCCCTAATAATAAAACCCAAATCTCTCGCAAAAATTTGATTAGTATTAATAACATCTAAATCGTGAATTTTAACATTATATTTTTTTAGTATTTTTTTTAAAACTGAAATCTGATTTTGAAGTTTAAATTTGTTTGGAAAACTTCCTTTCAAATAATGGAATAGAGAAATAGGATCATATAAATCTCTAAAATTAATTTGAGTTTTAAAATTAAACGAATTTCCGACTACTACCTCAGTTAATCTATCATACTCATTCTCAACGTAAATATCCATTTGGTTAAAAGTTTCTTAAACTTTTCTCAATTATTTTCAACGAAAGAATCAATTGTTTCTTTGAAATTATGAGGGGAGGAGCAAATCTAATTTTATTACCCTGAGTTGGTTTTGCAAGCAACCCATTATCTCTCATCTTTAGACATATTTCCCAAGGAATCTGTGAATTTACAGGACAATTTAAAACAATTGCATTTAGTAAACCTTTGCCGCGAACTGATTTAATTATATTAAGATCATTTTTTAAATTATTTAAATATTCTCTAAAAATAACTCCTAATTTTTCAGCTTTTTCAGAGAGCTTGTTTTCAATAGAAAATTTAATTGCTTCTTTTGCTACTGCACATGCTAGGGGATTTCCTCCAAATGTTGAACCATGTTGACCAACCTTCATTACATTCATAATTTTTTTACTAGTAAGAACACCAGACACAGGATAAAAACCTCCAGCTAGTGCTTTTCCAAGTATTGTTATATCAGCTTTCACATTTTCGTGATGACATGCAAGTAGTTTTCCAGTCCTACACACCCCAGTTTGTATTTCATCAGCAATAAAAAGAACATTATATTTTTTACAAAGATCTTTACATTTTGAAAGAAATCCTTCATCTGGAACAACAACTCCACCTTCACCTTGAATAGGTTCAACGAGAAAACCTACTATATTTTTATCTTTCTTAAATTTTTTTTCTAAAGATAGAGCATCATTGTATTGAATAGTTTCAAAACCAGTGGTTAAAGGACCAAAATTTTCTTTACTTCCATGATGAGATGAAAATGAAACTACTGTTGTTGTTCTTCCATGAAAATTTCCATCGCAAACAATAATTTTAGCGTGATTATTCTTTATTTTCTTTATTTCATAGCCCCATTTTCTGCAAATTTTGATTGCTGTTTCTACAGCTTCTGCTCCAGAGTTCATGGGTAACATTTTTTCATAACCGAAAATATTTGTTATGTATTCTAGACTGGCACCTAACTCATTATTATAAAATGCTCGTGATGTTAAGGTCAGTTTTTTTGCTTGTTTAATAAATGTTTTAAGAATTTGTTTATTACAATGACCCTGATTAACCGCAGAGTATGCTGAGAGATAATCAAAATATTTTTTATTATTTACATCCCATACAAATACACCTTTACCTTTTTTCAATACAACAGGAAGAGGATGGTAAGTGTTGGAACAAAAGGTTTCCTCCTTTTTAATTAATTTTTTCTCTATGTCTGTTAGCACATTCTAATTTAATATTTTGAGTTTAAATTAGATTGTTAAATAAATAAAAGTTATCATCAATTTATCCTCTCAAATAAACCTTTATTTAAATTCTTTTTTACCTGATTCCAATAAAAATATTCTCCCTGCATTGTGATGTAAACGCCTGGCTTTAGTGTTTGGACAAATGATAATGCACAACCTAAGTTAAAAAAACCATCAGAGGAACTACCAAATGCATAAGGAATCATTGCACCAGTTAATATAATTGTCTTCTTTGTTAAATTCCTATTTGCTATGTACTCTGCAGTTCTAGTCATCGTGTCTGTCCCATGAGTAATAATTATATGACTACTTATTTCTTTTTCACATGCAGAGACAATTTTTAAAATATCTTTTTTTGTTAAATCTAAACTGTCTTTCATTACAATTGTTTCAACGTTAATTTTAAGGTTACATTTACTTCTCTTGATCATTTGAGGAATATGTGTTTTTTCAAAGAAAAGTTGTCCGTTAATATGATTGTAACTCTTATCAAAGGTGCCTCCGGTAGTAAATATCTTAATCATTACAATAAAGTTAATTAAAAAAGCTCTGTAAGTAAATTACAGAGCTTTGTGCGGAGAAAGAGGGATTCGAACCCCCGGTACCTTGCGGTACGCCGGTTTTCAAGACCGGTGCATTCGACCACTCTGCCATTTCTCCCGGATTGCAAATATAAACACTAATTTTTTTTATTAAATAAATTATAAACGAATAATATGTATAATTTAGATGAATATGTATTACTTAATAGAAATTCCATGGGAATACCCATTTCTAGTTTTGCTTGGTTTTGTGGTTTCTATAATAAATACAATGGCTGGTGGAGCTTCTATTATAACATTGCCAATACTTATTTTTTTAGGATTACCATCAAATGTTGCTAATGGTACAAATAGAATTGGTCTAATGATGACAGCTTTTTCTGCAAATATGGGTTTTAAAAGTAAAGGTATATCTACATACCCATTTAGTGCTTACACTGGAGCATTTGCTTTAATTGGATCTGTCATTGGTGCTCATATAGCAGTTGAAATTAATGATGAAATATTTAATAAAATTTTGTCAATAATAATGATTATTGTCATAACAATAATAATATTTAAACCACGCATAGTCAACAAAAACCTATCTGTTAGGTTAACAGGAAAACACCTCAAAATTTCATGTCTTGTTTTTTTCTTTATTGGACTTTACGGGGGGTTTATTAATGCAGGAATAGGATTTATTATAATGTTATTTTTACATTTTTACAACAGGCTTAATCTGATTAGGGTCAATGCAACAAAAGTTGTAATAGTGCTTGTATATACTATTGGGGCATTTTTAACTTTTTTCTTTAATGGTTTGGTTGATTTACCATATGGTTTATGTCTTGGTCTTGGAACATTAATAGGTGGTTGGAATGCAAGTCGATTTTCTGTAGAAAGGGGAGAAGGAGTTGTAAAAGTTTTTCTTGTCATTTCAGCTATAATTATAGCTGTAAAGCTTTGGTTTTTTTAAAACTTGATTGTCTTAGTTATTTCTAAACCATATCCAGCCATTCCTACACGCTTTATTTTTCTATCTACGGTCGTAAGTAGCTTTATTTTACCAACCCCCAAGCTATGTAAAATTTGTGCACCAATTCCATAATCTTTTTCATCCATTTTCCTGAATGGTTTATGGGATTTGCCTGATTTTTCTGCATTTTTTAAATTCTTTATCCTTTTCATTAAAGGTTTTGTTTCATGATCCTGATTTATAAACACAATAACTCCAGCATTATCTTTTTTAATTAGATTGGTAATTTTTCTTATTTCTATATCCTCATTTAAAACTAAATCATCAATTGAATTATTTATAGATCCGAATGAATTAACTCTACACAAGACTGGAATATCTTTTTCCCATTTTCCATAAGTAAGCGCTAGGTGTAATTGATCATTATTTTTTTGTTTAAAAATATTCAAATTAAATATTCCATAATTTGTTTTAAGATCAAATTTTTCAATTAATTCAATTATTCCATCATTTGACATCCTGTACGAAACTAAATCCTCAATGGATATAATCTTCAGGTCAAACTTTTTAGCAACAATAAATAAATCTGGAAGTCGAGCCATTGTTCCATCATCGTTCATTATCTCACAAACAACACCAGCAGGTTTAAAGCCTGCAAGGCGTGATAAATCAATGGCAGCTTCTGTGTGTCCAGTTCTTCGCAAAACTCCACCATCCTTTGCTGAAAGGGGAAAAATATGACCAGGCCTAACTAAGTCAGAGGGTTTTGTTTTTAAGTCTACCAATGCTTTTATTGTTTTTGACCTATCGCTCGCTGAAATTCCAGATGTGACCCCATGCCCCTTTAAATCAACTGAAATAGTAAATGCGGTCTTCATTAGTTCAGTGTTATTTTGGACCATTGGATCAAGATTTAACACTCTACACCTGTCTAAGGTCAGAGGAACACATATTAAACCTCTACCATGGGTTGCCATAAAATTGACAATTTCTGGTGTTATAATTTCAGCTGGATAAATAAAGTCACCCTCATTTTCTCTGTTTTCGTCATCGACAACAATAATTACTTTATTATTTTTTAAATCTTCAATTGCCTCTTCTATAGTATTCAATTTCATCTCTCCTTAATAAACTTACTTTTTAGATTTGCAAATATATTATCAATATTTAGTATGGATTTATCAGATGATGCTCTTTTCAACAAATATAATCCAATTGGTAACATAATTATATTAGATATCCAACTACCAATGAATGTTGAAATACTTCCATCTTCAGCTGCATTTTTAGCGAAAGTTCCGAGGAAATGATAAAATAAAAACATTACTAGAGCAGTCACAACTGGAAAACCAAAACCACCTTTTCTAATAATTGCACCAAGAGGTGCTCCCAAAATAAATAAAATTAATGTTGAAATTGGTATTGCATATTTGTCATGGTAACTTGTTTTATGAAGATTTATAATTTTTTCTCGAATAAAAAAGTTTGATTTTTGTGTTTGTAAATTTGCAATTTGGTTATTAATATTATTTTCAACAGAGTTGATTATAGATTTCTGATACGAAAAATCAAAATCTCTTAGAATTGTTTTATAGTTAGAAATATCAATACTGTTTTTTTCATAAGGTCTATTGTATCTGGTTTGAAAATTAAATACACCTGTTCTTCTGTAAAAGTTTTCACTAAAACTTTCGTATTCATTTACAAGTTTGTTTTCCAACGAATCTATACTATAATTCAATTGATTCACATTTTGCATTCTAAATGTATTGTTATATCTCTCCTCAGAAAAATCTACATTATATATTTGTTTTAGATCAATATAAATTTCATGTGTATTAAAATAAATTTGAGTGTGTGGCTTAAATTGTTTTGAATTTGGATTTTCTGCTAAGATTTCCTCATATCTATATCCATCATTAAGTTTTATTTTTAAGATATCATTTTCTTCATCACTTACTAATTTTCCATTTTTTGCTTTTATAACAATAGTATTATCATTGTATCGATTTGTTTTATGGATTATTATATCTTCTAAGTTACTATTGTCAATCCCATACTTATTAGAGACTTTTATGTTCATCATTCCTATGTCATTAAAAATTCCCTCCGTGATTGCCATTGATGGTTTAACTTTTGCTAGATTTTTTCTGAGATTATATGATTTAAATTCAGAGTATGGTATTAGATTGTTTGAAACAAAATAAACAACTAAACATAAAAAAATATTAAAAATCATTAAGCTTTTCATTGACCTAAAAAGTGATATTCCAGAAGATTTTATTGCAGCAAACTCATAATTCTCTGCTAATTCTCCAAATGTCATAATTGAGGCTAATAGTACAGTAAGTGGCAATACCAATGGAATTAATTTTGGACAATAAAAAATTAAAAACTTGAAAATAATTTCAAAGTCAATTTCTTTTCCAGCTAAATCATCAATAAACATCCAAATAGTCTGAAAAATAAATACAAGCATAATAAGCAGGAAAAAATTAAAGAATTTTGTTAGATATGATTTTAAAATGTATTTATCTAAAATTTTCATAGTTTATTTACATAATAATCCTTATAATTTTCTTTGTCAAAATAAAATAAATTATCATCAATCTTTTTATTGAAATTCGTTTTTTTAAAAACTATTGAATTAATATATCCATTAGTTATGGACTGATCAATTCTTGAGATTGAATAGTTATTTTTTATAAAAAT
>CACJYD010000014.1 GCA_902597545.1 uncultured Bacteroidota bacterium
ACAAACTTTTTACTATCAACTTTTGTTACAATCATATCACCATTTGATGTAAAAACAATTATATCATCTATATCAGAACAATCCTCAACGTATTCTTCTCTTCTCAAAGAAGTTCCTATAAAACCATCTTCTCTGTTAACATAAAGTTTTGAGTTTTTAACAACAACCTTCTTTATATCTACATCATCAAAGATTCTAATTTCTGTTTTTCTTTGTCTTCCAGTTGAATATGTTGATTTTAAATCCTTAAAGTACTGTATAGCAAAATCATTTAAATTTTCAAGATTGAATTTTACCTTATCAATATCTTCCTCAATTTGTTTAATTTTTTTATCTGCTTTTTCTAAATCAAATTTTGATATTCTTTTAATTTTAATTTCAGTCAATTTTAAAATATCATCTTCGGAAACTTCCTTTTTAAGCAAATTAATAAATGGTTTTAAACCTTTATTAATAGCATCTAAAACACCATCCCAAGTTTCCTCATCCTCAATCAACCTATAAATTCTATTTTCAATAAAGATCTTTTCTAATGTTGAATAATGCCAAAGTAGATTCAGCTCCGCTAACCTTACATCCAACTCTTTCTTGAGAAGATTTTTTGTTTTTTCTGTTGATTTTTTTAAGATTTCAGAAACACCAATAAAAACTGGCTTGTTATCTTCAATAATACAGCTGAGCGGTGAAATTGAAACTTCACAATTCGTAAATGCAAAGAGCCCATCAATTGTTTTGTCCGGTGAAACACCATTTGGTAGATGTATCAAGATTTCTACGTCAGCTGACGTATTATCCTCAATTTTTTTGATTTTTATTTTCCCTTTATCATTAGCTTTCAGAATTGATTCTATTAATGAGCTGCTTGTGGTTGTGTAAGGAATTTGAGAAATTACTAATGTATTTTTATTTATTTGAGAAATTTTAGCCCGAACTTTAATTTTACCTCCTCTCATTCCATCATTGTAGTTAGACACATCAACCACTCCTTGAGTTGGAAAATCAGGATAAAGATCAAATTTTCTTCCTCTTAAACATTTTATGGAAGCATCTATTAATTCAACGAAGTTGTGTGGAAGTATTTTAGTCGATAATCCAACAGCAATTCCCTCAGCACCTTGAGCCAATAGTAATGGAAATTTCACAGGAAGATTGATTGGCTCTTTTCTTCTTCCATCGTATGAAGACTGCCATGTTGTTACTTTTGGACTGTAAACAACTTCAAGAGCAAATTTGGATAATCTAGCCTCAATATATCTGGATGCAGCAGCTGAGTCACCTGTTAATATATTTCCCCAGTTACCTTGAGTTTCTATCAATAAATCTTTTTGACCAATTTGAACAATAGCATCAGAAATACTGGCGTCACCGTGGGGATGATACTGCATTGTGTGTCCTACGATATTCGCAACTTTATTAAATCGACCATCATCTAAATCTTTCATTGAATGAAGAATTCTTCTCTGTACAGGCTTAAATCCATCTTCAATAGCTGGTACTGCTCTTTCTAAAATTACGTAGGAAGCATAATCAATAAACCAATCTTTGTACATTCCTGATATAGGAATTAAAGATTCCTCTTCATTTTCAAAATTTTCAGAAAAATTCTCCATTATTATACTTTATCAATATCAATTTTTAAATTATTTATAATAAACTTTTGTCTTTCAGGGGTATTTTTACCCATGTAAAAAGAAAGCATATCTGAAATGCTAGTATCTCTATTAATTATAACAGGATCCAACCTGATACTATCGCCTATAAAGTTTTTAAACTCATTTGGTGAAATTTCACCAAGCCCCTTAAACCTTGTTATTTCAGGCCTCGGTGATAGTTTATCGATAGCTTGTTCTTTTTCAAAATCATCATAACAATAGATTGTTTCTTTTTTATTTCTCACTCTAAATAAGGGGGTTTGTAAAATAAATAAGTGACCTTCTTTAATTAACTCAGGAAAAAATTGAAGAAAAAAAGTAATAAGAAGTAAACGGATATGCATCCCATCGACATCTGCATCGGTAGCTATAACTATTTTATTATATCTAAGTTTTTCAATTCCCTCCTCTATATTTAGAGCTGCCTGCAATAGATTAAATTCTTCATTTTCATAAACAATCTTTTTGGTCATTGAATATGAATTTAAAGGCTTTCCTCTCAAGCTAAATACAGCTTGAGTGTTTACATTTCTAGATTTTGTTATTGAACCACTTGCAGAATCACCCTCAGTAATAAACAATGTTGACTCTAATCTTTGATCCTTATTCATATCACCTAAGTGAATTCTACAATCTCTTAATTTTTTATTATGTAGATTTGACTTTTTTGCTCTTTCTCTGGCTAATTTTCTTATTCCTGACAACTCTTTTCTCTCCCTTTCAGCTTGAATAATCTTTTTTTGAATTTCATCCTTAATATTTTGATTTTGGTGAAGAAAATTATCAAGCTTTCTTCCTACAAAATCATTAATGTAAGTTCTAACTGTTGGAAGATCACCACCCATTTCAGTACTCCCCAATTTTGTCTTAGTCTGTGATTCAAAGACTGGCTCCATAACTTTGATGCTTATTGCGCACAAAACTGATTTTCTAATATCCGATGAATCATAAGGTTTTTTGAAGTGATCTCTTATTGTTTTAACAATTGATTCTTTTAAAGCTGATAAATGTGTACCACCTTGAGTTGTATGTTGACCATTTACAAAAGAATAGTATTCTTCGCTGTATTGTTTTTTGTTGTGAGTTAAAGCAATTTCAATATCTTTTCCCTTAAGATGAATTACAGGGTAAAGAAAGTCTTCAAGGTTGTTATTATCTTCAATTAAATCCTTTAATCCATTTTCAGATTTTAGTTTTTCACCATTAAAAACTATTGTTAAACCAGGATTTAAATAAACATAATATTTTAACATTCTAACTACATATTCACTTCTATATTTAAAATTTTTAAAAATTTCGGAATCTGGCTTAAAAATTACTTTAGTTCCTTTTCTTTTGTTTGATTCCTCTATGGGACTATCAGATGAAATTTCACCAAATTCAAATGAAACTTTCTTTAACTTACCATCTCTTATTGACTGAACCTCAAAAGATGATGACAGGGCATTGACAGCTTTTGTTCCAACTCCATTCAAACCAACTGACTTTTTAAATGCACGAGTATCGTACTTTCCTCCAGTATTCATTTTAGAAACAACATCTACAACCTTGCCTAGAGGAATTCCCCGTCCGTAATCTCTTACATTAACAATATTTTCTTTAATATTAATTTCAATAGTTTTTCCAGCACCCATGACAAATTCATCAATTGAATTGTCAATGACTTCCTTTAGCAGAATGTAAATACCATCATCATAAGCTGAACCATCGCCTAACTTACCGATGTACATACCAGGTCTCATTCTGATATGCTCTTTCCAGTCTAGGGATTTAATATTTTCTTCCGTGTATGAAGATGTTTGAGCCATAAAATTTGAATGCCTAAGATAAAACACTGGACACTTATATGAAATCATGTTCTTATAAAATAATTAACAATCCTTCGTAAAATATGTTGAAATCTTAAATTAAGTATTGAATTTAAAATTAATTATGTCACCATCAATTACAACGTATTCTTTGCCTTCTGTTTTTAATTTTCCTGCTTCTTTCACTTTTAATTCACTTCCAAAGTTTATATAGTCATTGTATTTAATGACGTCAGCTTTTATAAAACCTTTTTCAAAGTCTGTATGAATAATTCCAGCAACTTGTGGAGCCTTAGATCCTTTTTTAAAAGTCCATGCTCTGACTTCTTTTTTTCCTGCCGTATAAAAAGTTGACAGATTTAGCAGGTTGTGAGTTTCTTTAATTAATTTACTTGCACCAGACTCTGATAACCCCAAATCTTCTAAAAACATTTTTCTGTCATCATAATTATCTAATTCATTAATTTCCTCCTCTGTTTTCGCTGCAAGAACAATAACATTTGATCCTGTTGTTTTTAAATTGCTCACAATAGATTTTAGCTCATCACTAGGCGATTTAATATTTTTCTCATCTACATTACAAACATATAAAACTGGCTTAATCGAAAGCAATGACATAGATTTGATAAGATTATTTTCATCAACTGAAAGACTTGAAGAATTTATTGAATTTCCATCATTTATAATTGTAATTAATTTTTCTAATAAGTTTAATTCTATAATTGAGTTTTTATCACCTGTCTTAGCAGCTCTTGAAATCTTTTCTTTTCTTTTTTCAATCGTTTCTAAATCTTTCAATTTCAACTCAAAATCAATAATTTCTTTATCTCTTAAAGGATCAACTGATCCTTCAACATGGGTTATATTCTCATCATGATAGCATCTTAGCACATGGATAATAGCATTAGTTTCTCTAATATTTGAAAGAAATTGATTTCCTAAACCCTCACCTTTGCTAGCTCCTTTAACAAGTCCTGCAATATCAACAATTTCAACAGAATTTGGAACAATTTTCTCAGGCGCAACCAATTCTACTAGCTTATTCAACCTTTCGTCTGGTATATTTACTAGACCAATGTTTGGATCAATTGTACAAAAAGGAAAATTAGCACTCTGTGCTTTTGTGTTACTTAAACAATTAAACAAGGTCGATTTTCCAACATTTGGAAGACCCACGATACCAGCTTTCATATATTCATTGTGAGCACAGTGTTTTAAATTAAGTGCCGTGCATAAAACTTTGCTTATTCAATAACAACTCCTCAGACTCAACATTATCTTCATCAGGAACACAACAATCGACAGGACAAACAGCTGCACATTGAGGTTCATCATGAAAACCTTTACATTCTGTGCATTTATCAGTGACTATGAAATAATACTCATCTGAAACTGGCTCTTGATCCTGATCAGCATTGACTGACTGACCAGAGAGTAGCTTTACGTCTCCCTTTAAAGATGTCCCCTGAGAGTATTTCCACTCATATGAAGCCTCATATATAGCTGTATTTGGGCATTCTGGCTCACAGGCTCCACAGTTAATACAGTCATCTGTTATTTTTATTGCCATAAGTGGATACAAAATTAACCAATATCTTTACATTATAAAACTCGAACTAATTGGAGCTTTCTGAAAGAATTAAATTACTTGATCAACTAGGTAAATTTTTAATAGGATATTGCAATAATCATGCTACCAATAGAAAAGATATTTTTTTTTCAAAACTACATTCAGCTTTGGAAAAATCTCAAATCAGTAATCCCTACTTTGAAAATGCTAATATTATACAATCTTTAAGTTATTGGGGTGAAACTCTTAATGAAAAAAAATTAAACTTATTTATTAAAGGTTATAAGTTCGTTGGTTTCAAAAATGTTGGTATAATCATGGCAGGAAATATACCACTTGTTGGTTTTCATGATTTTCTTTGCGTGTTTTTGTCAGGAAACAAATCTGTTATTAAGCTTTCAAAAAAAGACGAGGAGCTTTTTTTATGGATTATAAGTTATTTGAAATCATTGAATGAAGAATTTCATAAATATGTTGAAATATGCAACAATCGACTTGAAAAATATGATTGTGTAATAGCAACTGGAAATCAATTTTCAGCAAATCAATTCAAAAAATATTTTGATAGCATACCTCATATAATAAGAAGTTCAAGGTTTTCGGTTGCAATTCTTGATGGAAATGAAAAAAAAGAGGATTTACAGAAATTATCAAATGATATATTTATGTATTATGGCTTAGGATGCAGGAGTGTTTCCAAAATTTATCTACCTAAAGATTATGACTTAGACATTCTTTTTAAACAAGTTTATTCTTGGAAAGATATTATAAATAATAGTTCGTATTACAATAACTATACATACAATAAAACTATATATTTAATGTCTGAGGAAAAGTTTTTTGATAATGGGTTTTTAATTTTAAAAGAGTCAACAGAAATTGGTTCACCCATAGGAGCTGTATTCTTCGAATACTATGAAAACGATAATACAGTAATAAAATCATTAAAAAAATATTCTGAAAAAATTCAATGTATAGTTGGGAAAAATATTGTTGAAAACTCTATTGAATTCGGCAATACACAAAGACCTTCTTTAGATGATTTTGCTGATAAAATTAATACTTTAGATTTTTTGTTGAAACTTAGTTAAAATTCAATAGAATAATACAAGTTGTTTTTTGTTACTTTGCATCTTTAATGATGAAAAAACATAATTTTAGTGCTGGTCCAAGCATACTTTCAAGTGAAGTCTTTGATGAAGCGTCTAAATCTGTTTTAAATTTAGACAACATTGGCCTGTCACTAATAGAAATTTCACACAGAAGCAAAGAGTTTGTAAAAATAATGGAAGAAGCTAGAGAGCTAAGTATCGTACAACTTGGGCTTTCTAAGGATGAATACACTAGTCTGTTTTTACAAGGTGGTGCAAGTACTCAGTTTTTAATGGTTGCCTACAATTTTTTAAATCAAAATGCTGGATATATCAATACTGGCTCTTGGTCAGTTAAGGCAATGAAAGAAGCAAAACTTTTTGGAAATGTTCATGAACTTGCATCCTCCAATGATAAAAATTTCAACTATATACCTAAAGACTATACGGTCAATGATGATCTTGATTATTTACATATTACATCAAACAATACAATTTTTGGGACTCAATTTCATGAAATTCCTGAAACTAAAACTGACTTATTCACTGATATGAGTTCAGATATTTACTCAAGAAATATTGATTACTCAAAATTTTCATTAATATATGCAGGAGCTCAAAAAAATCTTGGAGCAGCAGGAGCTACATTGGTTGTTATTAGAAAAAGTATGCTAGAAAAGATTTGCAGAGAAGTTCCATCAATGCTTAACTACAAGATTCATGTTGATAAGGACAGTATGTTTAATACACCACCTGTGTTTTCAGTTTACACATGTTTATTAAGTCTTAAATGGCTACAAAAAAATGGTGGAGTAAGTGAAATAGAGAAAAAAAATATTTTAAAATCAACTTTATTATATGATGAAATTGACAGAAATTCTCAATTCAAAGGTTTTGCAAATGTTGAAGACAGAAGTATAATGAATGTTACATTTAATTTGACTGATGAGTCGAAAAAAGAAATTTTTGACAACTTAGCTTTTGAAGCAAATATTTCCGGAATTAATGGTCATCGCTCTGTTGGTGGATACAGGGCATCAATATATAATGCCATGCCAATCGAGTCAGTTGAAACTCTAATTGAACTAATGAAAAAATTTGAAAATCTAGCATGAAAATTAAAGTATTAGCAAATGATGGTATATCACAGGCTGGAATTGACTTGCTTAGCCAAAATAATTATGAGGTTATAACTGATAACGTAGAGCAGGAAAAACTCATTGACTACATCAATGAAAATAATATCTCTTGTCTATTGGTTAGAAGTGCTACTAAGGTTAGAAAAGATATTATTGATTCATGTAAAGAACTCAAACTTATTGGAAGAGGTGGTGTAGGAATGGATAATATTGATGTTGATTATGCAAAAGAAAAAGGGCTTCATGTTATTAATACCCCGGCAGCATCCTCGCACTCTGTTGCTGAACTTGTTTTTTCTCATCTATTTTCTTGTGTTAGATTTCTTCATGATTCTAACAGAAATATGCCATTGGATGGCGACTCTAATTTTAAAACACTAAAAAAGAATTATTCAAAAGGAAAAGAGCTTAAAGGAAAAACCATGGGTATAATTGGTTTTGGCAGGATTGGACAGGAAACTGCTAAAATTGCACTGGGTATCGGCATGAATGTACTATATACAGATAAGTTTGTTGGAAAAACTCAAATTAATTTAAACTTAGCAAATGATAAAAAAATTAGTTTTGATTTAGAGTCTTCAGACATGACTGAACTTTTGAAAAATTCTGATTTTGTTTCATTGCACGTTCCTGCCCAAAAAAGTTATGTTATTGGAAAAAATGAATTTAATTTGATGAAAACAGGTGCTGGTTTAATTAATGCTGCAAGAGGTGGTGTGGTTGATGAAAAAAGCTTAATAGAATCGCTGGACAGCGGTAAATTAGCTTTTGCAGGAGTTGACACTTTTGAAAATGAACCAAAGCCGTCTGTAAAATTACTTATGCACCCCAAGGTTTCCTTAACCCCACACATTGGAGCAGCAACAAACGAAGCACAGGACAGAATTGGAATAGAATTAGCTAATCAAATAATGACATTAGTTAAGGAATAGATGTTTGACAAACTTAAAAAAAGATGGGGCTTAAACTCTAATACTCAGGTATTAATTATTTTCATTGTATTTGGTATTACGGGATCAGGCTCATTGTATGTATCAACCCCTGTGATGGATTATTTATCAATATCAAGTGATAATATTATCCTAAGGATTATAATTGTTACTATCATTTATCAATTTATTCTACTTATTGTAGCATTTATTTTTGGACAATTTAAATGGTTTTGGAATTTTTTTTATAAAAAATTATTCAAAAAGATAGGCTTGATTAAATAAATCAGGCTTTGTATTCCTTTCTAAATTTTTCAACTTTAGGTCTTACAACAACGTTACAATAACCATTAAATGGGTTTTTTTCAAAATAATTGTGATGATATTCCTCAGCAATAAAAAATTCTGTTTTTTTCTCCAGAGTAGTTACAATTTTAGAATTAAATGTGTCAGAACTGTCAAGAGTTTCAATGTAATCCTCTAAAAAATTTAATTGGTTTTCGTCATCGTAAAATATAACAGATCTATATTGAGTTCCTGTATCATTTCCTTGACGATTTCTTGTTGTTGGATCATGTGTTTTAAAAAATATTTTAAGAAGCTCACTTAATGTTGTTTTTGTTTCATCATAAGAAATTTTAACAGCTTCTGCATGACCAGTTTTTCCTGTGCAAACTTCTTCATAAGTTGGATTTTGAGTGGTTCCTCCTATGTAACCTGGAACTACATCTTCTACTCCACTCACATATTTAAAAATTGCTTCGGTGCACCAAAAACATCCACCACCAAAAATTAGAGTTTTCATAAATCGAATCAAATTTAAAGTTAAATTATAAAATTATATTTGCAAGACGAATGAAATATATCTATTGCGGATTCTTTTTTTTTACCTTTTTATTTAATGTCTTCTCTCAAGAAAGAAAAATAATTGAAGCATACAGATTTCAAGTTCCACCAAAAATTGATGGAATTATTTCAGAGAAAGAATGGAAAAAAATAATTCCTGCAACAAATTTTACACTTTTTCAGCCTGAAAATAGATCCGGAGAAAAAATACCAGTAGGATATGAAACTTATGTATATTTTGGTTATGATGACAAGGCAATTTACGTCGCAGCACAACTTAATCATCCTGATCCTAACAATATTCCCTCAGAATTTAGTGAAAGAGATGATATGGATGCAATCTCTGAAAAATTTTTAGTTTCAATTGATACATATGATAATACAAAAGAACGATTTACATTTTTCGTTACTAGTTCAGGAGGATTAATCGATGGGTTAAACACAGGAGATTTTGATGAAGATGGTTTAAAATTTAATACATTATTCGACGCTAAAATTCAAAAAAATAATAATGGTTGGAGTACAGAAATCATTATTCCATACAGTGCATTAAGATTTCCAAATAAAAAAAATCACAGTTGGGGAATAAATTTTGGTCGTAATATTAAAGATTTTGAAGAAATGTATGTTTGGAGTCCAGTTGATGAAAGAATATTAAAGTTTTATCAAACAATGGGGCTTGTAAAAAATATTTTAGATATTAAACCCCCTACCAGATTGTTTTTTTATCCTTATGTACAATCAGCAGTTAATTTTCAAAAAGACTTAAAGCCAAGTAGCTCATACTCTGCAGGGCTTGACTTGAAATATGGTATAAGCAATAGTTTCACTATTGATGCAACTTTAATTCCAGATTTTGGTCAAGTTACATTTGATGATGAGGAGTTGAACTTAACACCTTTTGAACAAGAATTTGATGAAAATAGACCTTTCTTTACTGAAGGTGCTGATCTGTTTAAAATTGTTGATGGAGGATCCTTTAGAGGTGGAAGTTTTTTTTACAGCAGAAGAATTGGTCAACGAACATCAATTAATGAAGATGAGATTTTGAATGGTGGTGATCAACTATTGAGTTATGATGAAACACCTAAACTTCTAAATTCAATAAAGTTAACTGGAACTACAAATAATAACCTTAGTATTGGTTTTATCAATGCAATTACAGATAAATCATATGCTTTGATAAAAGATAGTAATGATAATATCAGAAGGGAACTAATCACACCTCTAACTAATTTTAACGTTTTATCATTATCTCAAAAAATTATCAATGACTATTCTGTAATAGGATTTATAAATGGAAATTTAAACAGAGAATCAAGTTTTGAGGATGCTAATAACCATGCATTTATGGCTAACCTATTTGACAATAATAGAAATTTTAATTTTAGAGCATATCTGTTCAAAACAGTAGCACCAAGGCTTTCTCAAAAAAGTGGAAATAGATACATATTTAGTTTGTCTGAATTAAAAGGTAATTTTAGGTATTCACTTAGCGTTAACGGAACTGATAGGTATTATAATCAAAATGAAATAGGATTTTACAACAGTAAAAATTTTATTCAATATGGGTCAAGAGTATCATACCATTTATTAAATAAAAATAATTTTTTAAGAAGACTTGAATCTGGGCTTTATATAGGCTATCAGACAAGGTTTGATAGTAACATAAAAAATAGAAATGGTTTTAGATTGTATACAAGTTTTCAAACAAATGATTTATGGAGATATAGTTTTTCTACAAGAGGTGTTTCGAAAAAGAAAGACTGGTATGAAACTAGAACAAATAACCGTTTTATTCTTGATCCAAAAGAGTTAACTACATCAATAGGTATTGATTCAGATAATACTAAAAAATTCTCCTATGGAACTGATTATATTTTTACCAATTATCAAAACTACCAATTTGAAGAAAATAAAAAACAAAATGAATTTAGATTTTATGTTGATTATCGGATATCAGAACAATTTTCAATAAATATTAGAACATCAAATGAGAGAAGAAATGATGACGTAGGTTTTTTGATGAAAAGAAATGGATTAATCTATTTTGGTTTAAGAAATATAAAATCAATAGAAAATAATTTGAGAATGGAATATAACTTTAACAGAGATGCATCTTTAAGTTTGAGGTTCAGAAATTTTTGGAGTACAGCAGATTATCATGAAAAGCTTTTTGAATTATTAGATGATGGAACTCGAAAAGAAGTAAACTACTCCATCCTGAATAGAAATCCAAACACAAATTTTAACATCTGGAATTTAGATCTAAATTTTGAATGGTGGTTTGCTCCCGGAAGTAATATGGTTTTGTTATATAGAAATCAAATTTTTAATAGAGATAATCAATCTGGAATCAATTATTATAATAGTTTAAAAAATCTATTTGAAACACCAATAGAGCATCAGCTTTCACTTCGATTGAATTATTTAATTGATTATAATAAAATCAAAAAAAAATAAATAGTTATTCATTCTCTGACAATTTTAATTAATTCGTAGAGTTCATATCTTTTTTTTGTAAGTATATTTGCTTCGATTCATGAGAATATTATCAAGTTTTATTTTATTAATATTTTTTTTAAGTACTCAATCCCAAGAAAGAAAATCAATTGATGCGTATAGGTTTATTAATGCACCAACAATTGATGGGAAACTCACAGAAACTGAATGGAAAAATATTAAACCTGCTAAAAATTTTGTTGTTTGGCAACCTACAACTCGGTTTGGTAAGAAGATTCCAGATGAATTTGAAACTCTAGCATACTTTGGGTACGATGATAAAGCAATCTATATCGCCGGTGTTATGAAGCATCCTAGGCCTTCTAAAATTAGAAAGGAATTCAGTAAAAGAGATCAATTGTTTGGATTCGATGCTGAAGGTTTTTGGGTGTCATTTGATACAAATGACGACAAGGAAAGTCAATTCTCTTTTTTAGTAACCGCTGCTGGTGCAGTAGCAGATCTTTTTGCGGAAGGAGAGTGGTCGGAAAACAGCTTAAATTATGATACAGTTTTCGATGCTAAAATAAGCTTCAATGAAAATGGGTGGACGGCTGAAATGATTATTCCATACAGTGCCCTAAGATTTCCCGAAAAAAACATTCAAAATTGGGGAATAAATTTTGGAAGAGATTTGCAAGGCGAGTTAGAGGAACAATTCATGTGGAACCCTGTAGATGAAAAAGAAAAAACGTACAATGAACAAATGGGTTTAGTTAATAATATTAAAGATATTGATCCACCTGTAAGACTTTTTTTATACCCATATCTGCAAACTTCAGTCAATGCTCAAAGGGGATTAAAAAGTAGCTCCTCCTACTCAGCTGGCTTGGATCTTAAATATGGATTAACGAATAGTTTTACATTAGATTTAACCTTGATTCCAGACTTTGGGCAAGTATCTTTTGATGATAAAGAATTAAACCTCAGCCCATTTGAGCAGCAATTTTCGGAAAATAGAGCTTTTTTTACAGAGGGAGCAGACTTATTTAGAAAAGCAGACCCTGCAAGTTGGAGATCAGGTGAGTTTTTTTACAGCAGAAGAATCGGACAAGAAATAAATTTTGATGAAAATGAATATTTACAGGACAATGAGGAATTGATTAGTTACGATGAAAAACCTAATTTAATTAATTCAGTTAAAGTAACTGGAACTACAGATAAAAAGCTCAGTATTGGTTTTTTAAATGCGATAACTGCAAATGCGTACGCTTATTTTAAGAATACAAGTGATAACACCACTAGAAAAGAATTAATAGCACCACTTACAAATTATAATGTTTTATCACTAAGTCAACAGTTTTTAAATGACTTCTCATCGATAAGCTTTTTAAATACCAATGTTAATCGAAAATCTGGTTTTAATGCTAACAATGCTGCACTAGTACTTGATTTATTTGATAATAAGAGAAAATTTAATTTTCAATCAAACTTTTTTACAAGTCACTCTCCAAGATTTAGTCAAAAAAATGGAGTTAGAGGAGCAATCCAAATACAAGAGCTTAAAGGCAATGTGAATTTTAAATTCAATTGGGACGGAGTAGATAAATACTACAATCAAAACGAACTAGGTTTTTGGAATAATAGCAACTTTCAATCTTTCAGGGCTACAGTTACTTATAAAATATTTGAGGAATACAAAATCTTAAGAAATTACAATAACTACTTCTTTGCTAGTAAAAGATACCGTTACCACGGATTTGGAGAAATAGGTGGTGGTTTTAGGTTCGGTAATAATTTTGAGTTTCAAAATCTCTGGAAGGTTGAACTAGACTTTGATTATACAGGTGAGGAAAAAGATTATTATGAGCCAAGAACATTAGATAGATATATAATTGATCCTGGCAATTATGGGATTACTTTTGGTTTTGATACAAATCCAAATAAAAAATTTTCCTATGGCATTAGAATGGATTTAACAAAGTTTATTAATAAAGAATTTGATGAAAACAAGACATCAAATGAAGTAAAAGTATCAGCTAAATACAAAATTTCCAATAAACTAACATTGGGGCTTGAGAGTGAATCAGGTAAAAAAACAGATGATATCGGTTTTTTACAAAAAAAAGATGGAGAAATTCACTTTGGAAGAAGAGACATAAATTCTGTAGAAAATTCTTTAGATTTAAACTTCAATATTGATAATTATAAATATTTATCACTAAGGTTTAGAAACTTTTGGAGTACTGCTAACTATGATAATGTATTGTTTAGTTTAAAAAATGATGGAATGAGAGAGCTAACGGATCATTCAAAATTAGATTTCGATCCAAATACTAATTTTAATTTATGGAATCTAGACTTAAATTTTGACTGGTGGTTTTCACCAGGAAGCACAATTACACTTCAATATAAAAATCAAATATTTAACAGAGATAATGAGTCTGGGTTAAAATATTATAAAAGTTTGAAAAATCTCTTTGAATTCCCTGTTGAACATCAGCTTTCATTAAGAATTAACTATTTAATCGATTTTAATAAATTGAGAAGAAATGATTGAAATAAAGAATCTTAATAAATCTTATAACAATCAAATTGTTCTAAATAATCTCTCGATGAAGATTGATAAAGGTGACTTCATCTCAATAGTTGGTCCATCAGGTGCAGGAAAGACTACGCTTTTAAATATTTTAGGTACAATTGACAATTTTGATAAAAATGACAAAACCTCACTACTATTTGAAAAAACAGACTTAACCAAACTAAATGATAAAGAATTGTCATCATTTAGAAATAAAAAGATTGGATTTATATTTCAATTTCATCAATTATTACCTGAATTAACAGCAAAAGAAAATATTCTTCTTCCAAGTATGATTGGAAAATTTGACTCTAGTAAATCTCACGATAATTTAAATAAACTTTCGAGTATACTTGACATAAATAAAATATTAGATAAAAAGCCCGAATTTCTTTCGGGTGGTGAAAAGCAAAGAGTTGCTGTAGCAAGGGCATTAATTAATAATCCTAGTTTATTATTAGCTGATGAACCAACTGGAAATTTAGACTCTGACAATGCTAAAAAAATTCAGGAATTGTTTAAAAAAATTAATAAGGAACTGGGTATAACCATTGTTTTAGTAACACACAATGAGAAATTTTCAAAAATTGCCAGAAAATGTTTGGTATTAAAGGATGGTAAGTGGTCAAAATAGTGAAGATCTAAAGTGTTTTCTTGATTTAAAGTATCAACAATACAACAGCTTTGATTTTATCAAAGATGATCCAATCCAAATACCACACTTATTTGATAAAAAAGAGGATATTGAGATTTCTGCTTTTTTAACTAGTATAATTTCCTGGGGAAATAGAAAATCTATAATCAAAAGTGCAAAAAAAATGATGGAACTTTTAGATTTTTCCCCACATGAATTCATCATGAACTCAACAAAAAATGAAATAAAAAAATTGAATTTTGTTCACAGAACATTTAATACCACTGATTTTCAATTTTTTATAATTTCTCTAAAAAATATATACTTAAATCATGATGGTTTAGAAAATACATTTTTAATAAAAAATAAAGATGAATTTTTATTTAATGAAATTTCAAATTTTAGAAAAATATTCTTTTCAGTTAAGCACGAAAAAAGAACTCAAAAACATGTTTCAAACCCTATGAAAGGCTCATCTTGTAAAAGAATAAATATGTTTTTAAGATGGATGGTTAGAGATGATGAAAATGTAGATTTTGGAATTTGGAAAAAAATATCTAAATCAAGGCTTTCATGCCCCCTTGACGTTCATACTGGAAGAGTTGGTCGAAAATTAGGTTTAATAAAAAGAAAGCAAAATGATATAAAAACCTTAATTGAGTTAGATAATAAACTCAGATCTTTTGATAAAAATGATCCAGTGAAATATGATTTTTCACTCTTTGGATTAGGTATGTATGAGGGATTTTGATAATATTTAAAAATGATAACTATATTTGCATCAAATTGACTTTCTATGTCAATACTAATAAAGTCTGCTAAAATCATTGACGCCAAGAGTAAATTCAATGGCAAGACCCAAGATATTTTAATTGATAAAGGAAAAATTCAAGAGATTTCAGGTAATATTTCAGATTCGAAAGGCAAAGAAAAAATTATATTGAAAAACCTTCATGTTTCACCAGGATGGTTTGATTCAAGCGTTTGTTTTGGTGAACCTGGTTTAGAAGAAAGAGAAACATTGTCTAACGGATCACAGGCTGCAGCATTTTCTGGTTTTACCGACGTGGTTTTGAATCCAGAAACAAGTCCATATTTGGATACCAAAGCTGATATTATTTATGTTAAATCACAGAAACTTCCAGTGAATATTCACCCTCTTGGATGTTTAACTAAAGAGGCTAAATCAAAGGAATTAGCAGATTTGTATGAAATGTATGAGTCAGGTGCAGTTGGATTTTATGATTTTAAAAAACCTTTACTTAATCCAAATCTTTTAAAAATTGCTTTGCAGTATGTTCAAAACTTTGATGGGCTTATTTTATCATTTCCGTTTGAAAAATCATTGTGTCCTGATGGGCAAATGCATGAAGGAACAGTTAGCACCAATTATGGACTGAAAGGAATTTCATCTCTTTCCGAGGAATTAATGCTTAAAAGAGATCTTAAAATCTTGGAGTATACAGGTGGAAAAATTCACATTCCTTGCATTTCAACTGAGGAGTCTGTAAAACTAATTAAAGAGGCAAAAAACAATAAATTAAATGTTTCTTGTAGCGTATCCATAAACAATCTTTTTTTTAATGATGAAAAACTTAAAGATTTTGACACAAGGTTCAAAGTAATGCCGCCTATTAGAGATGAAAGACACCAGAAAGCACTGGTCAAAGGAGTAAGTGATGGAACTATTGATTTTGTAACATCGGATCATTCGCCAATTGATATTGATAATAAGAAAACTGATTTTGAAAACTCATTATTTGGATCTACCGGGCTAGAATCTATTTTTGGTGCCCTTAACTCAATTTTTAAAGTTGAAAAATCAATTGATATTTTAACTAGAGGCAAAAATATTTATGGAATAAAAGAAACAAATATCAATATTGGTGAAAATGCTAATTTGTCATTATTTGACCCTGATCATAAGTATTTATTCACTAAAGAAAATGTTATTTCAAAATCAAAAAACAGCTGCTTCATTAATTCTAATCTCAATGGAAAAGCTTATGGTATAATTTCTAATAATTTAGTAAAAGTGCTTGGAAACTAGTTTTTTTTACCTTCATAAAAAATCGTCAAAAATAAATGCTCCATTAATTTTACTCTTACATGGTTACGGGAGTAACGAAGAAGACCTTTTTTCATTCTCAACACTACTTCCTAAAGACGCAACAATAATTTCACTTCGCGCACCATTATCACTTTTTCCTAACTCCTATGCTTGGTATAATATATATTATGATGGATCTGTAAAAAATTATGATATTGAAGGAGCTCGACAAATAAGAGATAAATTAATTGATGAGCTGGATTATTTCATAGAAAAATATAATTGTGACAGTAAAAGAATTTCAATTATTGGTTTTAGTCAAGGTGCAATCCTTGGGCATGGAATTGTCCAATGCTCTAACTCAAGAATTAAAAATCTTGTTGCATTGAGTGGATATGTAGAAAAAGACTTACTATGCTTGAAAAAAAATAATAGCTCTATTTATATTTCTCATGGTATAAATGACGAAGTCATCCCCTACAATGAATCAATTGAAACAAATAAAATATTAGATGATAATAATATTGACTATCTATTTGAAAGTTTTGATCAGGGTCACGGTGTTAATCAGGAAAATTTAAAATCATTTTTAGATTGGCTCTACAAAAAATATTAATTGTTAATTAATAATTCTAGACCATCATATGATAAGAACACAGATTTAGGAAGTAATTTCTCGGTATCCGAGTGTAATCCCATATCAGGTGCGATATGAGTTAGATATGCTTTTTTGGGTTTTAGTTTTTCAACCATCTCAATAGCTTGAGTCAAATTTATGTGAGAGTAATGTTCTTTGTGTCTTAGCGCATTCAATATTAAGGTATCAAGGCCACGTAATTTATCGAGTTCTAATTCTTCAATTTCTTTTAAGTCAGTAACATAAGCAAAGTTTTCAATTCTAAATCCAAAAACTTGTAGTTTATGATGCATATACGTAATTGGTAAAACAGAAATATCCTCATATTTAAAAATCTGACCCTCATTAATTATGTTAGGATATACGTGAGGAGAACCAGGATAACCACCCTTTTTATCAAATAAATAATCAAACCTATTTTTTAAATTATCCACTACTCGCTGATGAGCATATATTGGAATTTTACCATAATGAAATGAAATTGGACGAATATCATCCAACCCAGCAGTATGATCTGCATGTTCATGTGTAAAAAAGATTGCATCAATTTTAGTTTTGTTTATTCTGAGCATTTGCTGTCTGAAATCTGGACCACAATCAATTAAAATAGATTTTGATTTGTATTCAATTAGTATTGAAGATCTTAACCTATTATCACGTTTATCTGAGCTTAAACATGATTCTCTTTCTAACCCAATCGTAGGAATGCCTGTACTAGTTCCAGTACCTAAGAAAGTAACTTTCATTATAATTACCAAATTTAAAATTTTTTCTATGTAGTTATCAATGAGAGTTATTAAATTTGTAAAGAATTATTGTAATGGTAGTTTCATTAAAGGGCGATAAAGAATTTGAAAAACTCCTTTCTGTTAAGGATAAAGCTCTTAGAATTAATCTCAACGACAATATTTACGGAACATTTGCAGAAATAGGCGCTGGTCAAGAGGTCGCTAGACATTTTTTTAGAGCTGGTGGAGCATCAGGGACAATCGCTAAAACAATGAGTGCCTATGATAAAGGTTTTAGTAATGCAATATATGGTGAGGAACATGACAATAGATTTGTAACTAAGTCAAGGCTGACAAAAATGTTGAATCACGAAATTAATTTACTAGAAAATCGTGTGAACAGAGATGATAATCCTGAAAAAATGTTTTTTTCATTTGCGAACACTGTAGCAACCATTGATTTTGCAAAGAAATTTAAAGGGCATGGATGGATGGGTATAAAATTTCAAACGGATAGTACTGAGGAATACAGTGAAATTCAAATGCATATCAGGTTTCATGTAAATGATGCTAAAACCCAGCAAGAACTTTTAGGTATTATGGGTGTAAATCTCATATATGGAGCTTATTACAAACATAATAAGCCTAGATCATTGATTCGGTATTTATATGATCATATTAATCCAAATTCAATTGAAATTGATACTATTAATTTCTCAGGTAAATTATTTAAGGATGTTGATAATAGGTTAATAAGCTTAGATTTAATAAAAAATAATATGACTCAGGCCGTTATGTTTGGACCCGATGGAAAAAATATTTTGCCCGCAGCAGAACTTTACAAAAAAAATATCTTAACTATAAGAGGAAGTTTTAGACCAGTAACTAAAGTTAATGAGGATATGTATGAGAAATCATTGACAATCGTTAAAAATGATAAAAACTTCAGCAAAAAAAACTCAATATCAATATTTGAAATTACCTTGTCAAACTTGATATCTGATGGTGAGGTTAATGAGCAAGATTTTCTAGACAGAGCTCAATTACTTTGTTCTATGGGTAAAACTGTCATGATTACAAATTTTCAAGAATATTATAAGCTATCTGAGTATTACAACAAGTATACTGACAAAAAAATTGTTCTGACTATGGGTGTTGATAATCTTATACAAGTTTTTGAAGACAAATATTATAAAGACTTAAATGGCGGTATTCTTGAAGCCTTTGGAAATTTATTTTCTCAAAATGTAACTGTACTACTCTACCCAATGTTAAAAAAAGATAAATTAATTGACAGCAATAATTTAGTTGTAAACAATAAAATGAAGAACTTATACAAGTTTTTCAAAGACAATAAAAAAATTATTGATATCAAGGATTACAACAAAAAGCTTTTGAAGATATTTTCGTGGAAAGTACTTGAAAATATCAAAAAAGGGAAAAAAGATTGGGAAAAGGATATTCCTAAAAATGTTTCTGATCTAATAAAAAAGAAAAAGCTTTTCGGATACAGTTAATTTTAACCATTGATTATTTGATCTGCATGCTCTTTTGTGTTTACCTTGTCTATTAATCGGGTTAACACTAAGTCTTCATCGAAAATAAATGTCATTCTGTGAATTCCCTCATACTCCCTGCCTCTAAATTTTTTAGGTCCCCATACCCCAAAAATTTTAACAAGTTTTTTTTCAGTGTCTGCTAAAAGCGGGTATTGGAATCCAAATTTATTAGAAAATTTATTCTGAGTTTCAACCTTATCACAGCTAACACCTAAAATATTGTAACCCATTTTATCCAGTTTATTGTAGTTATCAGAAATATTACATGCTTCAGCGGTACATCCAGGTGTATTAGCTCTTGGATAGAAAAACACAATTAATTTTTTTCCCATCAAATCATCACTGTTAACAATATTTCCTGTGTTATCCAAACATTCAAATGCTGGAATCTTATCACCTATTTTCAATGTATTCATTTATAAAAATTTTATGAGTAAATTTAAATAAAATGAATAAATCTGAAAAAATTAATTTTATCATAAATGTTTTAGAGGACTTGTTTCCTAAAATTGAAATTCCATTAGATCATAAAGATCCATATACTTTACTGATTGCTGTATTGTTATCTGCTCAAAGCACTGATGCTGGGGTTAATAAAATTACTCCGATTCTCTTTGAAAAGGCAGACAATCCTTACGACATGGTAAAATTAAGTGTTGAAGAAATTAGAGCTATTATTAGACCAGTAGGTTTATCTCCAATGAAATCCAAAGGCATACATGGTCTTTCAAAAATTTTAATTGATAAATATGATGGAAAAGTTCCAAAAACTTTTGAAGCTCTTGAAAGCCTACCAGCCGTAGGTCATAAAACAGCTAGTGTTGTTCTTTCACAAGCATTTGGAATACCTACATTTCCTGTTGATACACACATCCACAGATTGATGTTTAGATGGGGGCTTTCCAACGGGAAAAACGTTAAAAAAACTGAAGAAGATGCAAAAAGACTTTTTCCAAAAAAACTTTGGAATAAGTTACATATACAAATTATTCTGTATGGCAGGAAATTCTCACCTGCCAGAGGCTGGAATGTAAATCAGGATGTAATTATGATGAAAGTAGGAAGAAAATCTATTTTAAAAAAAATGATTTAATTACAGTTAATTTCATGTTCTGACCAGTCCTTGTCAGTAACAGAATTATCAAAATAAAAACACATTTTCCTATTATCCGAAAAAGTTAAATACTTATAGAATCCATCAGGAACCGTAGCACCTGTTTCCAAAATAGTGCTATTGGATGAAAACTTTAATTCAATTCTTACATCAATGGGACCTGTATCCTTAGCCCAATATCTTACTTGCTCCTCAAGCTCTCTCCACTCTCCCCTATTTAGGCTATCCTTTTGTAATGCGCAGTTAACAAAAGAAAATGTTTTTGCTAAATTGGACCATGAATCTGTGAAGGAACCAGCTGGAGCCATGTGACCTTTATCCCATTCATTTTTATAATAATCATTATCATCTGATGTCCATACATTTCTAACAGTGTAAAAATCCATGTTACCACGATCAGCAACTTTAACAAAATCTCTGACTGTATATTCAATCCAATTTGGCTGCTCTTTAAATTCATTGTAAGAAATTCTAAATACTGCATTTTCAACCATAACTTCTTCTCTCAGTTCAAAGCTGAAACTTTGTAAATTATCGTTATCGCAGGAAATAAAAATTAATAGTAGAAATAAATAAATATTTTTCATTTTAAAAAAGTGTTGGATTTATGTTTTTTTTCATGTAACCTTTTGATCGGATTACCTTACCAACTTTATATTCTTCAATTATTATACCAAGTTCATTTTCTAGCCATTCAGCCACTAAATGTCGATGACAAAATTTTTTCTTAGAGCCATCGGTCATTAATATGGGCTCTAATCCAGAAACCAATGCATTTAAATCCTCGTAAACTTTATTTGGATTCATTGATTCTAACTGTTCTTTGTAAGCTGAAATAAATTGGTCCTCAGAAATTTTTTTGGTTTTAAAATTTTCATGTAATTTCCAATTTGGAGCTAATGACTTGTATTCATAGTTAACGAACTCATTGTTAGATGGATACAAGGAAATTGATATAAATCCATTTTTTTGGATGTCAATAATTTGTTTGAAATATCCTGTTTTCATCAATATATTTTCTACATATTACTAAAATAAAATTGATAAAAAAATATTTTGTTTTTACACTATGTTGAAAAGTTGGTAATTAATAGATAAAACTTTAACAATAAATACTTGTTTTCTTAACAAAATTTTAACATATTTACTTCTTAACTAAAAATATATTAATTAAATGAAAAAATTAGTAAAACTATTTTCCTTGTTTTTTATGATGGCAGGAGTAATAGGTTTTGCGCAAGACACTGTTTCAGGAACTGTTTCTGACTCTGAAGGATTGCCATTACCCGGTGCTACTGTTGTTGTTCAAGGGACTTCGATAGGGGTAACATCAGATTTTGATGGTAATTACTCCATTTCAGCCTCTCAAGGGGATGTGCTAGTTTTTAGTTACGTTGGTTATGAAAGTCAAACAGTAACTGTTGGACTTTCATCTACAGTCAATGTTTCTTTAACAAGTAGTACAGCTTTAGAAGAGGTTGTTGTAACAGGAATTACATCGAGGGAAAGGCAAAGGTTGACATCTAATGCAGTAGTTGTAGGCTCTGAATTAATCGAGGGCGTAGCAGTTACTTCACCAGATCAGGCTCTTATGGGTCGTGTTGCTGGACTTAGAATTGTTGGTCTTTCTGGAACACCTGGTGCTCCTCAGCAAATTCGTATTCGTGGAGAAGGTTCTATTTCAGGATCTAACTCTCCTCTATTCGTAATTGATGGGGTTCCTGTGAATAACGGAACTATTAGCCCGTTATTAACCGATATGGGTATTTTATCAATGATTAACGCAGCAGACATTGAGTCTATTACTGTTCTTAAAGATGCAGCATCTCTTGCAGCATATGGAGCTAGAGGATCTAATGGTGTTGTAGTTATCACAACTAAAAAAGGTAAAGCTGGTAAAATTGCTTATAATGTTCAATCTCAGTACGGTTTTCAAAACTATGCTGTAGATGAAAGACAAATGCTTAACGGAAATCAAAGATTACTACTGGGAGCTGAAACAATCCAGAATACTTATGGTTGGACTAAAGAAAGAGCTACTGACTATGTGTTGAGAGCTTTTCCTGGCGCTTCAGCATGGGATGCTGGAGGAAGAGTTGATGGTAATTGGGAAGATTTGATTAGAGTAGAAGATGCTCCATATCAAAACTATAATATTTCTGCTACTGGTGGTAATGCTACTGAAAACTTCAGATTAGGAGTTGGATATAGACAACAAACTGGTACATCTATCGGAACTGATTTCGAAAGTGTTAACGGTTCTATTTACTACAAAAAAGTGGCTGGAAAAGTTACTATTGAAACTAATAATAGAGTTTCAAATGCTATTCAAAATGGTATTCATGAAGGTACTGCATATTTTGGTGCTCCTCAGATGACAAGAATGTTTATGAGCCCATGGCAACAACCTAAGAATCCTGATGGAACTTGGAACTTAAATTTAACAACTAGTACATTCAATACACCTTATCTTGCTGAAGTTAATATTCAACAAAATGATGGTACAAGAGCTTTATCTAACAGTAAAGTTTCTTATGCTATTAATGATAAGCTTAAGGTTTCTTCTAGATATTCTATTGATTTCACATTAGGTGTATCTCACGAATATAGAAACCCATATCACGGTGATGCTGCTAGTGACAATGGTTATGCATATCAGGCTACTAGTAGAAACTTCTTATGGCAAACTATTAATGAGTTGGAATACAATGATGTTTTTGGAGACAATGAACATTTTGTATCAGCACTTATTAGACAATCATTTGCAAAGAATAAGTCACACTTCCAAAGTTCTTCAGGTGAAAATGTTGCTGCTGCTGGATTATTTTATGTAGCTAGCTTTAACACGAATGAAACTGGTTTCGGTTCATTTGGTGACTATAAAGAATTAGGTTACTTAGCTCTTGCTAACTACTCATACAAGGACAAATATATTGTTGACTTATCATTTAGAAATGATGGATCATCAAGATTTGCAAGTGGTTACAGGTTTGGTAATTTCTACTCTGCTGGTGTTGCATGGAATATTTCAAATGAAAATTTCTTAGCTGACAGTGAAGTAGTCGATAATTTAAAGTTGAGAGCATCGTACGGTGAAACTGGAAACAATGGTATTGGTAACAACCAGTATCAGTCACTATTTGGATATGGTGGAGCATATGATAACAATGGTGCTGTTGCACCAGTTACTTTTGGTAACTTAGTTATCTCATGGGAAACTGCGAGATTACTTGATGTTGGAGTTGATTTCTCTTTATTCAAAAATAGATTCTCTGGAGCTTTGACTTACTATGAAAAAACTACAGACGATCTTCTTCAAAGCGTACCTTTATCAACAACAACTGGACATTCAGGTCAAACTATGAATATTGGTTCAGTTATCAATAAAGGTGTTGAATTTGAATTTGACGCTCAAGTTTTAAAAGCTAAAGACTTCTCTTTTGAGATTTATGGAAATGTCTCTGAAAACAGAGATGAGGTATTAAGACTTGCTCAAGATGCAGCAGGTAATGATATTAACTTAGACAATTCTTACTACACTACTAGAGTTGGTCATCCACAAGCTCAATTCTACCTCAGAACATGGGGAGGAGTTGATCCTGCTGATGGAAGACCGTATTATCTTGTTGGTGGAGATCATAGAGATGGACCTGTAAGTGACGAAGTTACTTACTCTTACTACGGTGCTGAACAAACTGTTCAAGGTTTAAGACTACCTCCTGTACAAGGTGGTTTAGGATTAAGAGTTGGATGGAAAGGTTTGACATTGGATGCAAATATGATGTTTGCAACAGGTCACAAAGTCTTTGAAAGATGGGCATGGTATACCATGAACTCTGGACTAAGGTCAACATATTCTTGGCAAGGTGATGCTAGATTAATGGATAGATGGCAACAGCCTGGTGACATTACTGACGTACCAAAAATGGTATACAGTTCTAGTTCACTTTCAGGAGGTTCTGCTACCACATCTAGATTCCTTTATGATGGTGACTTTATGAGGTTAAGAGATCTTTCTCTAAACTATAGCCTTCCTAAAAGTGCTACTGATGCAATTGGATTTAACAGAATTGATATTTTCGTTAAAGGTTTAAACTTGTTCACTTGGACTAAAGATGACCTACCATTCGATCCAGAAGTTAGAGCAACAGGAAGATTTAGAATAACTACACCACCACTGAAATCAATTTCACTTGGTGCTAACTTAAATTTTTAAAAGATGAAAAAATTATTTAAACTAACATTTTTCTTCTCATTTCTAATGCTATTTGTAGCGTGTGGAGATGATGACCTAGAACCAACATTGGCTCAGGATAAAGATTTAAATACTGGTATTAATAACGCAGACGATTTAGTATCAGTTATGAATAGTGCCTATGACAGGATGACTCCATCAGGATATTATGGAAGAAACCAGATTATCATGGGTGATGTAAGAACTGATAACTTATATTCAAATGTAAACTCAGGTAGATTCACTGACAGTGACATGGATTACAGTCCTAATGGAGCTGGACCATGGAGCACAATTTACAGAGCTATCGCTATTTGTAATATTGTAATTGGTGCTGATATTGCTGGACTTGAAGGTGACCAAGGAAAAATGTCACACACTCAAGGCCAAGCTCATGCGCTTAGAGCTCTTTTACACTTTGACCTTTTACAAGACTACGGTCAACATTTTGTAAATGGTGGTGGAGCTGGTGCATTAGGTGTTCCATATGTTAAGACTTATAAAGATCCTGCTAATTTATCTCCTGCAAGAGATACAGCTGGTTCAAACTTAGGTGATATCATTGGAGATCTTCAGACTGGAATCAGTATGATGAATGATGCATATAACATTAGTACTAGTTACATGACCAAAATGGGAGCTTACGCGATTTTAGCAAGAGTTGCTCTATATGGTGGTGCTGCTGACTCAAGTTTATACGCAACTGCGACTTCAGCTGCTGAGTGGGTAATTGCTAATGGTACTGCAAGTCCTGCATCTGCTGCTGGATTTAAGGCTACTTATTACACTGATAATGCATCTAATTCTATTTTTGAATTAGCATACTCAGGTACTGACTCTGCTGGAATCAATGGTCATGCATATATATTAAGAGGTACTTCATACGGAGATGTAAGAATTCTTACAGGTTCGTCTGGAGATGACTTATATGATATATTTGCAGCTGATGCAGCAACTGATGTCAGATTTACTAAAAATGGTATGATTGGAACAGCTCAAGGCTATCCATCTATTTTAGGTAAATATCCAACAATGGATGGATCTGATAATGTAACAATAATCAGGGTTGAAGAAATGCACTTAATTGCCGCTGAAGGTCATTTAAGAGCTGGTAATTCTTCAGGTGCATTAACTTACTTAAACAACATAACTGGTTTAAGAGGTGCCACTGCATACACTGAAGCTACATTAGCTAATATCCTTAACGAAAGAAGAAAAGAGCTTTATTGTGAGTCTCCTGGAAGATTTTATGATCTTTCAAGAACAGGACAAGATATGCCTTTAATTGATAGCATTAAGCAAATGAACGACGACAAAGATGGTATGCCACCTAAGTTTGGTTCATATAGATACGCTTATCCTATCTACCTTTCAGAGTTGAATGCTAACCCTAATATGGTTCAAAACGCAGGATACTAATACTAAATTTTATTTAATTAAAAAACCCGCCTATTTTGGCGGGTTTTTTGTTATATATAATATGTGTTATTCAGAATATTATTTTTATTTGTCTCGTTATCAATTTTTTCACAAAAAGTTGATGTTAATAATATTGAAATAATAAGAGATAATTTTGGAGTACCTCATATTTATTCTGAAACTGATAAAGAGCTAGCTTACGGATTAGCATGGGCTCATAGTGAGGATGATTTCAAAACTATTCAAGAAGCGTATTTAGCTGGAAATGCACTACTCAGTAAACACATTGGACTTAGGGGAGCTCCAGTTGATTTCTTAACACAACTTATACAATCTGAAGAAGTTATTGATAGTTTATACAATACCATAGATAAAAAATTTATTGAAGTTGCTGAAGGATACGCTCAAGGCATTAATCGTTATGCTGAACTAAACCCGGATAAAGTATTAGTTAAAAAGTTATTTCCCATAACTCCAAAGAAAATGCTAAAGTATTCGTTTCTACAATTATTTATTTCAAGTGAAGGTGACAGGGCTGTTAGGGCAATTTTTGAAAATGATTTTGAAAGTTTAAATTTCCAAAGAAGAAATGAACTTGGTTCAAACCTTTTTTCATTTAGCACTAAAAAAACAAATAATGGAGAAACATATATGGCTGTCAATACACATCAGCCTTTAGACGGACCAACGTCTTGGTATGAAGCACATTTAGAAAGCAAAGAAGGAACCAGTATTATTGGTGCTACATTTGCTGGTGCTCCTTGTATTTTGACAGGAAGCAATAAAAATCTAGCATGGACACATACTGTCAATAGACCTGACAAGACTGATATTTTTCAACTGGAGATGGTAAAAAAGAGTAATAGAAAATATTATTTTGATGATAAAATACTAAAATTGAAAAAATACAGAGGTAAAGCTTTTATTAATATTCTAGGGATACCAATTAGAGTTAGTAAAAAATACTATTCGAGTGTTTATGGACCTACTTTAAAAAATAAGACAGGTTTTTTTTCAGTAAGAACTGGATCTTTATTTAAAGTAAGAGCATTAGAGCAATGGTGGAAAATGAATAAAGCAAACAGCTTTGATGAATTTTATTCCATTCTAGAGATGAATGAAATTCCAGGATACAATATTGGCTATGCTGATAAAGATGATAATATTTTTTACATATCAAATGGTTTGATCCCTGTTAGAAATGATAAATTTAAATGGACAGGAGTTTTACCAGGTAATACTAGTGAAACCTTGTGGACCAATTATTACAAGACCCATGAACTTCCACAAGTAATAAATCCTGAGTCTGGTTATATTTATAATGCAAACCATTCTCCT
>CACJYD010000015.1 GCA_902597545.1 uncultured Bacteroidota bacterium
TAAAATTATGGCTAAGGAAACTTTTGATCGCTCCAAACCACACCTAAATATTGGTACGATTGGACACGTTGATCACGGTAAAACTACCCTTACTGCTGCTATCACTAAAGTGCTTGCAGAAAAGGGACTTTCTGAACTTAAGAGTTTTGATCAAATTGACAATGCTCCTGAAGAAAAGGAAAGAGGTATAACAATTAACACATCACATGTTGAATATCAAACTGCTTCAAGACACTACGCTCACGTAGATTGTCCAGGGCACGCCGATTATGTAAAAAACATGGTAACTGGTGCTGCTCAGATGGATGGTGCAATATTAGTTGTAGCTGCAACTGATGGGCCAATGCCACAAACTAGAGAGCACATCCTACTCGGAAGACAAGTTGGTATTCCAAAAATTGTTGTTTTCTTAAATAAAGCTGACCAAGTTGATGATGAAGAGTTACTTGAATTAGTCGAAATGGAAGTTAGAGATCTTTTAACTTTCTACAAATATGATGGTGATAATACTCCCGTAGTTCTTGGATCTGCTCTTGGTGCACTAAATGGAGAAGCAAAATGGGTTGAGACTGTTGCTAAGCTTATGGATTCAGTTGATTCTTGGATTGAATTACCACAGAGAGAGGTAGACAAAGATTTCTTAATGCCAATTGAAGATGTATTTTCAATCACTGGTCGTGGTACTGTAGCTACTGGTAGAATTGAAACTGGTGTAGCTAACACTGGTGATGCAGTTGATATTATTGGAATGGGAGCTGAAAAGCTTGCATCTACAGTTACTGGTGTTGAAATGTTTAGAAAAATATTAGATAGAGGTGAAGCAGGTGACAACGTTGGTATTCTTTTAAGAGGTATCGAAAAAACAGATATTAGTAGAGGAATGGTAATTTGTAAGCCTGGATCAGTTAAGCCTCACAAGAAGTTCAAAGCTGAAGTTTATATTTTGAAAAAAGAAGAAGGAGGTAGACATACCCCATTCCACAACAACTATAGACCTCAGTTTTATGTAAGAACAACAGATGTTACTGGAAACATTGAGCTTCCGAGTGGAGTTGAAATGGTGATGCCTGGTGATAACCTAACGATTACTGTTGAATTAATACAGCCTATTGCTTGTAGCGTCGGATTAAGATTCGCTATTAGAGAAGGAGGTAGAACAGTGGGTGCTGGTCAGGTAACTGAAATTTTAGATTAAATTTTCATTAAAAAAGAAGGTTTATTATAGCCTTCTTTTTTATTGGGGTTTGATTGATAAGACTCTCAACACAAACGGGTTTAGCTCAGTTGGTAGAGCACTGGTCTCCAAAACCAGGTGTCGGGAGTTCGAGTCTCTCAACCCGTGCTAGTAAAATATGGGTGAATTAATTAACTACATAAAAGATTCTTTTGACGAACTAAGAGACCATGTAACTTGGACCTCTATGATGGAATTACAAAAGATGACTGTTGTAGTGTTTGTTTTCTCAGTGATTTTTGCTTTAATAATTTGGCTTGCTGACACAATTTTGTCAGAAGTTTTTGAACTATATTTTGATTTGCTTTAATGATGACAGAGGTAAAAGATAAAAAATGGTATGTGGTGAGAGCCATAAGTGGTCAGGAAAATAAAATAAAGACTTACATAGAGGGTGAAATCAAAAGACTCAAAATTGATTCTTTTGTAGAGGATATTATCGTACCAACACAGAAGGTGATACAAATTAGAAATGGTAAAAAGGTTAGTAAGGAAAAAGTTTATTTTCCAGGTTATATTATGATTAAAGCAAATCTTACAGGTGAAATACCACACATTATTAGATCATTTCCAAACATTCTTGGTTTTTTAGGTGAAACTAAGGGTGGTGATCCAATCCCACTAAGAAGTAATGAGGTTAGTAGGATGCTTGGAAAAGTTGATGAATTATCTATGGAGGGAGAAAATATAGCAATACCTTTCACAGTTGGTGAAAGCATAAAAGTTATTGATGGTCCATTTAATGGATTTAATGGAAATATTGAAAAGGTAAATGAAGAAAAAAGAAAATTAGAAGTTATGGTAAAGATATTTGGACGTAAAACTCCTCTCGAATTATCATATATGCAGGTAGAAAAAATATAATTGTTACGAGTAAATCATTTTTAAGTGGCTTCCACGCTTGAGAATAAATTTAATACGAATGGCAAAAGAAGTACAGAAAGTTTTAAAACTTCAAATCAGAGGTGGCGCTGCTAACCCATCTCCACCAGTTGGCCCAGCACTTGGTGCAGCCGGTGTTAACATAATGGAATTTTGTAAGCAGTTTAATGCTAGAACGCAGGATAAACCCGGTAAGGTTGTCCCTGTTGTTATATCAGTTTTTGCTGATAAATCATTTGAATTTGTTATCAAAACACCACCAGCTGCAGCTCAGTTGCTAGAGGCTGCTAAAGTTAAAAAAGGATCCGGTGAACCAAACAGGATGAAAGTTGCATCTGTTTCATGGGATCAAATCAGAAAAATTGCTGAAGATAAGATGGTAGACTTGAATGCATTTACTGTCGAATCTGCAATGAAAATGGTTGCTGGGACTGCAAGGTCCATGGGTTTGAATGTTAAAGGTCCTTCGCCCTTTTAATTATTTATATGGTAAAATTAACTAAAAACAGAAAAAGTTCATTGGAAAAGTATGATAAGGATAAGCTTTACACTTTAAAGGAAGCTTCTGACATTATTAAATCTTTTTCAAACCTAAAGTTTGATTCCTCAGTTGATTTAGCTTTAAATCTTGGAGTTGATCCAAAAAAAGCAGATCAAAATGTCAGAGGAGTAGTTAGTCTTCCAAACGGGACAGGTAAAGATGTCAAAGTTTTAGCCTTAGTAACACCTGATAAAGAAGATGAAGCAAAAAAGTCAGGTGCTGATTTTGTTGGTTTAGATGAATATTTACAAAAAATTAAGGATGGATGGACTGATGTTGATGTTATAATAACCATGCCTAGTATCATGGGTAAGTTGGGTCCACTGGGTAAAATATTAGGTCCCAGAGGATTGATGCCTAATCCAAAGACTGGCACGGTAACGATGAATGTTGGTAAAGCTGTTGAAGAAGTCAAAGCTGGTAAAATAGATTTTAAAGTTGAAAAAAATGGAATTGTTCACGTCTCTATTGGCAAGGTTTCGTTCGATTCTCAAAAAATTTATGAAAATGCCAAGGAAGTTATTCAACATATTATTAAAATCAAACCATCATCATCTAAGGGTAATTATTTAAAGAGTATTTCTATGTCAAGTACTATGAGTCCAGGAATTAAAGTGGACACTAATATTTAATAAAATGACCAAAGAAGAAAAAATAAATATGATTAACACAATCAAGTCCGAACTTGATAATAGTGCAAACATATATTTAACCGATTGTTCTGGTTTAAATGCAGACTCAACATCAAAATTAAGAAGAGCTTGTTTTAAATCAAATGTAAAACTATCGGTTGTTAAAAATACTTTGCTTGCAAAAGCAATGGAGGAAGTTGAAAAGGATTTTGGCGATTTAAAGTCGGTACTAAAAGGAAATACAGCATTGATGTATTCCGATGTTGGTAATGCTCCAGCAAAGGTTATTAAAAATTTCAGAAAAAAATCTGAAAAACCAATACTTAAAGGAGCATTTATTGAGGAAGCTATTTACTTGGGAGATGATATGCTTAACTCTTTAGTTGAGATTAAATCCAAGGAGGAACTGATTGGAGAAATTATTGGATTACTTCAATCACCAGCAAAAAATTTAGTATCCGCTTTGAAATCAAGTGGAAGTAAAATCAGTGGTGTTTTAAAGACACTTTCTGAAAAAAATGAGAACAATTAATATTTAAATTTTATAAAATGGCAGATTTAAAAGATTTTGCAGAAAAATTAGTAAACTTAACAGTAAAAGAAGTTAGTGAATTAGCTGATATTCTTAAAGAAGAGTATGGTATTGAACCTGCTGCTTCAGCACCAGTTGCAGTCGCAGGTGGAGCTGCTGCTGCAGCCGGAGGTGATGCCGCTGATGAAAAAACTGAATTTACTGTAGTTTTAAAAGCAGCCGGTGGTTCAAAACTAGCTGTTGTAAAATTAGTCAAAGAACTTACAGGTTTGGGTCTAAAAGAGGCTAAGGAACTTGTTGATAATGCGCCGAGCAATATTAAAGAAGATGTTGCTAAAGACGAAGCTGAAGGCTTCAAAGCTTCATTAGAAGAAGCAGGTGCTGAGGTTGAATTAAAGTAATTTAATCAATATCTCAACTTTAAGCATATAGCTTAGATTATAATCGTTCTTTAACTAAAAATATTTTTATGAGTTTATCTAATAGAGTAAATTTTGCCACATCAGCTGATATTCCAAATTATCCGGATTTTTTGGATATCCAAGTAAAATCATTTAAAGACTTTTTTCAATTAGAAACTAAGTCAAATGAAAGAAGTGATGAAGGCTTGTATAAAACCTTTTTGGAAAATTTTCCAATTTCTGATGCAAGAAACCAGTTTGTTTTAGAGTTTCTTGATTATTTCGTTGATCCACCAAGATATTCTACTCAAGAGTGTATTGAAAGAGGATTAACTTACAGTGTACCTTTAAAAGCAAGATTAAAGCTTTATTGTACAGATCCAGAGCATGAGGATTTTGAAACAATTGTTCAAGATGTTTATTTAGGTGTTATTCCCTACATGACATCCAGTGGTACTTTCATTATTAATGGAGCTGAAAGAGTAGTAGTTTCACAGCTTCATAGATCTCCTGGTGTATTTTTTGGTCAATCATTTCATGCTAATGGCACAAAGTTATATTCTGCCAGGGTAATCCCTTTTAAAGGTTCATGGATTGAATTTTCATCAGACATTAATGGTGTTATGTATGCTTACATTGATAGAAAAAAGAAGTTACCTGTTACAACTTTGCTGAGAACAATTGGATATGAAAGGGATAAAGATATTTTAGAAATATTTGATCTTGCTGAGGAAGTTAAGGTTTCAAAAGCTTCCTTAAAAAAAATAATTGGGAGAAAACTTGCTGCAAGAGTTCTTAATTCATGGTATGAGGATTTTGTTGATGAAGATACCGGTGAGGTGATATCAATTGAAAGAAATGAAGTAATATTGGACCGTGATACTATCATTGATAAAGAAAATATAGAATTAATTCTAGAATCAAATACTAAATCAGTTTTGATTGACAAGGTCGTAGATGATAAATCTGAATATGCAATTATTCATAATACTTTACAAAAGGATCCAACCAACTCTGAGAAGGAAGCTGTAGAGCATGTTTACAGGCAATTAAGAAATGCAGAACCGCCAGACGAGGAAACTGCTAGAGGAATTATCGATAAATTATTCTTCTCCGAACAACGATATAACTTAGGTGAAGTTGGAAGATATAGAATGAACAAAAAACTTGGGTTAGATATCGATATGGAGAACCTGGTTTTAACGAAGGAGGATATAATAACTATAATTAAGTTTTTAATTGAACTGATTAATTCAAAATCTGAGATTGATGATATTGACCATTTATCAAACAGAAGGGTTAGAACTGTTGGCGAACAACTTTCAGGTCAGTTTGGAGTTGGTCTTTCAAGAATGGCTAGGACTATTCGTGAAAGAATGAATGTTCGTGATAATGAAGTTTTTACCCCTATTGACTTAATTAATGCAAAAACTCTATCCTCTGTTATAAATACATTTTTTGGAACTAATCAGTTGTCTCAGTTTATGGATCAAACAAATCCATTAGCTGAGTTAACCCATAAAAGAAGACTCTCTGCTCTTGGACCTGGAGGTTTATCTCGTGAAAGGGCAGGATTTGAGGTTAGAGATGTTCATTACACACATTATGGTAGACTTTGCCCGATAGAAACACCTGAGGGACCTAATATTGGATTAATTTCATCATTAAGTGTTTTTGCCAAAGTTAATAATCTAGGATTTATTGAAACTCCCTACAGGGAAGTTAGTAATGGAAAAATTGACTTAAATAATGTTAAGTATTTATCTGCTGAAGAAGAAGAGGGTAAATTCATTACTCAGGCCAATATAAACAGAGACAAAAATGGTAAGATCTTAGATAAAAAAGTAATTGCTAGATTAGAGGCTGATTATCCTGTAGTTGATCCTAAAGATGTAAATTATATTGATGTTGCTCCAAATCAAATTGCATCAATCTCTGCATCTTTAATACCATTCCTTGAACATGATGATGCTAACAGAGCATTGATGGGATCTAATATGATGAGACAGTCTGTTCCATTAATGAGACCTGAGTCTCCAATCGTTGGAACCGGATTAGAAAAACAGGTTGCTTCTGATTCAAGAGTACTACTTAATGCCGACATGGATGGTAAGGTAACTTATGTGGACTCGCAAAAAATTACTATTAAGTATGATATGACTAAAGATGAAAAGCTTACCAGTTTTGATTCTGATGAAAAGACATATTCACTTATTAAATTTAGAAAAACAAATCAAGGAACCTGTATTAATCTAAAGCCTATTGTTCAAAAAGGTGATAAAGTTACTAAAGGTCAAGTCTTATGCGAAGGTTATGCAACTAAAGACGGTGAGCTTGCTTTGGGTCGTAACTTAAAGGTTGCATTTATGCCTTGGAAGGGTTATAATTTTGAGGATGCAATAGTTATATCCGAAAAGGTTGTAAGAGATGATTATTTCACATCTGTTCACATTGATGAATACTCACTAGAAGTAAGAGACACTAAGCTTGGTATGGAGGAATTAACTAGCGATATACCTAATATTAGTGAAGAAGCTACTAGTGAATTAGATGAAAATGGAATGATTAGGGTTGGTGCTGAAGTAAAATCAGGTGATATATTGATTGGGAAAATAACACCAAAAGGTGAATCAGACCCAACCCCTGAAGAAAAATTACTTAGAGCAATTTTTGGAGATAAAGCAGGGGATGTAAAAGATGCATCACTTAAAGCTCCTCCTTCTTTAAATGGAATTGTAATTGATAAAAAATTATTCACACGAACTGTCAAGGATAAAAGAAGAAGAGCTGATGACAAAGAAGAACTTAAAAAACTTGAGATTAAGTATGATCTTTTGTTTAAGGAATTAAAAAGTAAACTAGTTGAAAAACTTTATTCAATTGTTAGTGGTAAAACTTGTCAAGGAATATTTAATGATCTTGGTGAAGAGTTGATTCCAAAAGGAAAAAAATATACTTTGAAAATATTGAATGAAATCGACGATTATACTCATTTAATGGATTCATCTTGGAGTGTTGATTCCAAAGTTAATTCATTAGCTTCAGCATTGTTGCACAATTATAAAATCAAGGAGAATGACTTACAAGGTATGCTGAGAAGAGAAAAATTCACTATATCTGTTGGAGATGAATTACCAGCAGGTATAATGAAATTGGCAAAAGTTTATGTTGCTAAAAAGAGGAAGTTGAAGGTTGGTGATAAGATGGCTGGTAGACATGGAAACAAAGGAATTGTTGCTAGAATAGTAAGACAGGAAGATATGCCGTTTTTAGAAGATGGAACACCTGTAGATATTGTACTGAATCCTTTAGGCGTGCCTTCAAGAATGAATATTGGTCAAATCTATGAGACAGTGCTAGGATGGGCTGGTATGAATTTAAATAAAAAATTCTCTACCCCTATCTTTGATGGAGCTACAATTGATGAAATCAACTCTCTTACTGAAGATGCTGGAGTTCCAAAGTATGGTAACACTTATTTGTATGATGGCGGAACAGGTGAAAAATTTGATCAACCCGCCACTGTTGGAGTAATTTACATGTTGAAACTTGGTCATATGGTTGAGGATAAAATGCACTCAAGATCAATTGGGCCATATTCACTTATTACTCAACAACCGCTTGGTGGTAAAGCCCAGTTTGGTGGTCAGAGATTTGGTGAAATGGAAGTTTGGGCACTGGAAGCTTATGGAGCCTCCAGTACTTTACAGGAAATTTTAACTATAAAGTCAGACGATGTTTTAGGTAGAGCAAAGGCATACGAATCAATAGTTAAAGGAGAAAGAATGCCAAATTCAGGGCTTCCTGAATCATTTAATGTTTTAATGCATGAACTTAAAGGCCTAGGCCTAGATATTAGATTAGAAGAATAATAAAATCAGTTATGGAATTAAATAAAACAAAATCATTTAACAAAATTTCTATTGGATTGGCTTCCCCGGAAACAATTCTAGCATCATCACGTGGTGAAGTTCTTAAACCAGAAACGATTAATTACAGAACTCATAAACCAGAGAGAGATGGATTATTTTGTGAGAGAATTTTCGGACCGGTTAAGGATTATGAATGTGCTTGTGGAAAGTACAAGAGAATTAGATACAAGGGAATTGTGTGTGATAGATGTGGAGTTGAAGTAACTGAAAAAAAGGTTAGAAGGGATAGAGTTGGTCACATCAACTTGGTAGTTCCTGTAGCACACATATGGTACTTTAAGTCTTTGCCTAATAAAATTGGCTATTTACTGGGATTGCCAACGAAAAAATTGGACATGATTATATATTATGAAAGATATGTTGTTGTTCAACCAGGTGCCGCGACTGATGCAGAGGGGAATCCATTTAATAAGATGGATTTTTTAACTGAAGAAGAATATTTAAATGTTCTTGAAAAACTTCCAGCTGAAAATCAATTTTTAGAAGATAGTGATCCAGAAAAATTTATAGCAAAAATGGGAGCAGAGTGTCTAATTGAACTTCTTTCAAGAATTGATTTAGATGAGCTTTCTTATGAATTAAGACACAAGGCAAATAATGAAACATCAAAACAAAGAAAAACTGAATCACTAAAAAGATTGCAAGTTGTTGAATCTTTCAGAGAGGCTAATATCAACAAGGAAAATAAGCCAGAATGGATGATATTAAAGGCTATTCCTGTTATTCCGCCAGAACTGAGACCATTAGTTCCACTAGATGGAGGGAGATTTGCAACCTCTGATTTAAATGACTTGTATAGAAGAGTAATTATTAGAAATAATAGATTAAAGCGTTTAGTTGAAATTAAAGCTCCTGAAGTAATTCTTAGGAATGAAAAAAGAATGTTACAAGAATCTGTCGATTCATTATTTGATAATACCAGGAAGTCATCTGCTGTAAAAACTGAAGCAAATAGACCGTTAAAATCTCTATCTGACTCACTTAAAGGAAAACAAGGTAGGTTCAGACAAAACCTGCTAGGTAAGAGGGTTGACTATTCTGCAAGATCGGTTATCGTTGGTGGTCCAACTCTGAAATTATATGAGTGCGGTCTTCCCAAAGATATGGCAGCTGAGCTGTACAAACCATTTATTGTTAAAAAGCTCATTGAGAGAGGGATTGTAAAAACAGTTAAATCTGCAAAAAAAATTATTGATAAAAGAGAGCCACTAGTATGGGATATTCTTGAAAATGTCTTAAAAGGACACCCTGTATTATTAAATAGAGCTCCAACTCTCCATAGACTGGGTATTCAAGCTTTCCAACCGATTCTTATCGAGGGAAAAGCAATTCAGGTTCATCCACTTGTCTGTACTGCATTTAATGCTGACTTTGATGGTGACCAAATGGCTGTTCACCTTCCTTTGGGTCCAGAGGCTATTTTAGAATCTCAATTACTAATGTTGGCATCTCATAATATTCTCAATCCTGCTAATGGATCACCAATTACCGTTCCGTCTCAAGACATGGTATTAGGACTATATTACATGACTAAAGAAAAAAAGTCTACGAAAGATGAAGTTGTCATGGGTGAGGGCTCAATTTTTTATTCCCTTGAGGAAGTTAAAATTGCATATAATGAAGGCAAAGCTGATTTAAATGCATCAATCAAAGTAAGAGCAACTGACTTAAATGAAAATGAAGAATTGGAAACAAAATTGATAGGAACAACAGTAGGTAGAGTTTTATTTAATGAAGTTGTCCCAGAGAAAGCTGGTTATATTAACGAGGTTTTAACAAAAAAATCACTTAGAGATATTATTGGTAGAATTTTAAAGTTAACTAGCGTTCCCGAAACTGCAGATTTTCTTGATAAGATTAAAGAGATGGGATTCACTTTTGCTTTCAAAGGTGGTTTATCATTTAGTTTAGGGGACATAATAATTCCAGCTGAGAAAAATAAAATGATTGATTATGCTAACCAGGAAGTAGATTCTATTATTTCTAATTATAATATGGGTTTGATTACTAACAACGAACGATATAATCAGGTCATTGATGTCTGGACATCTTCTAATGCATCTCTTACTGAATTGGCAATGAAAAGAATAAGTGAGGATCAACAAGGATTTAATTCTGTTTTTATGATGTTAGATTCTGGCGCTAGAGGATCAAAAGAACAAATTCGACAATTAACTGGAATGAGAGGCTTAATGGCAAAACCCAAAAAGGCTAGCTCTGGAGGTGGTGAAATTATAGAAAACCCTATCTTATCAAATTTTAAAGAAGGTCTATCTATTTTAGAATATTTTATTTCAACTCACGGTGCTAGAAAAGGTCTTGCTGACACAGCCTTAAAAACAGCTGACGCAGGTTATTTAACAAGACGATTAGTTGACGTTGCGCAGGATGTCATCATCAATATAGAAGATTGTAGTACATTAAGGGGTATTACTGTTGAAGCTTTAAAGAAAAATGAAGAGATTGTTGAAACTTTAGGTGAAAGAATTTTAGGAAGAGTCTCTTTACATGATGTATATAATCCTCTAACTAACGAAATAGTAATTTCAGCCGGTCAAGAAATTAACGAGACACTGGTTGAGAAGATTGAAAAACTGCCTATTGAAAAAGTAGATGTTAGATCACCATTAACATGTGAAGCTAAAAAAGGTTTATGTGTTAAATGCTACGGAAGAAATTTAGCTACAGGTAAAATTGTTCAAATTGGTGAAGCTGTAGGAGTTGTTGCTGCGCAATCTATCGGAGAGCCAGGTACACAGCTTACTTTGAGAACATTCCATGTTGGTGGTATTGCTGGTAATATTTCTGAAGAAAATGAGTTAGTTGCAAAATTTGATGGTGTTGCCGAAATTGATGATTTGAAGATTGTAAAATCTAAAGATAATGAAGGTAAAAATGTAGATTTGGTTATTTCAAGAACCTGTGAAATCAAGATCATTGATGAAAAGACAGGAATTGTTTTAAGCTCAAATATTATTCCATACGGTTCCTCTATTTTTGTAAAAAATGGAAAGAAAATTAAAAAGGATAATATAATTTGTAAATGGGATCCATATAATGGTGTAATTATTTCAGAATTTGGAGGTGTTGTTGAATATGAAAATATTGAACAAGGTATAACTTATCAGGTTGAAATTGATGAACAAACAGGTTTTAGAGAAAAAGTTATTTCAGAAAGTAGAAATAAAAAATTAATTCCAACATTACTCATCAATGATAAAAAAGGAAAAAATATAAGAACTTACAATTTACCAGTTGGAGCACATATAATGGTTGATGATGGGGAAAAAGTTGAAAATGGTAAGATCTTAGTAAAAATTCCTAGAAAATCAGCTAAATCTGGAGATATTACAGGCGGTTTACCCCGAGTAACAGAACTCTTTGAAGCTCGTAACCCTTCAAATCCTGCAGTTGTAAGCGAAATTGATGGTGTAATTAGTTTTGGTAAAATAAAGAGAGGAAATAGGGAAATCATAGTTGAGTCAAAAACTGGAGAAATTAAAAAGTATTTGGTTAAATTATCAAATCAAATTCTTGTTCAAGAAAATGATTTTGTTAAGGCTGGAATGCCTCTTTCCGATGGTTCAATTACACCAAATGATATACTAAACATTAAGGGTCCTTCTGCTGTTCAACAATATTTAGTTAATGAAGTCCAAGAAGTTTACAGGCTACAAGGGGTAAAAATTAATGATAAACATTTTGAAGTATTGATTCGACAAATGATGCAAAAAGTACAAATTCAAGATTCTGGTGATTCAATTTTCTTAGAGGGTCAAATTGTTCATAAAAATGAATTTATTCATGAAAATGATAGCCTATTTGGTAAAAAAGTTATTGAATCTGCTGGTAATTCTGAAAATCTTAAGGTTGGTCAAATCGTAACTGCTCGTGAACTAAGAGATGAAAATTCTCTTATGAAAAGAGAGGATAAAGAATTAGTAGTTGCTAGAGATGCTATTAATGCAACAGGATTTCCAATTCTACAAGGTATTACAAGAGCATCATTGCAAACGAAGTCATTTATTTCTGCTGCATCATTCCAAGAAACTACAAAAGTTTTAAATGAAGCTGCAGTTAATGGAAGGGTTGACTATTTAGAAGGCTTAAAGGAAAATGTTATCGTTGGTCACAAAATACCTGCAGGGACTGGAAATCGAGAATATGAAGACATTATTGTTGGTTACGTCGATGAATATGAGGATTTATTAGAAAGTAAAAGAATCAGATTTAATGAAGAAGGATAATACAGAAAAAAATAATATCAATATTGAGCTTGATGAAAATGTTTCCCAGGGAACTTACTCTAATCTAGTTATTGTTAATCACTCACCTACAGAGTTTGTTTTAGATTTTATTAATGTTATGCCAGGGGTTCCCAAAGCTAAAGTCAGATCTCGTATAATTTTAACTCCTGAACACACTAAAAAATTGATTAATGCTTTAAATGAAAATTTAATAAAGTATGAAAAGGTTTTTGGTGAAATAAAGAACTCTCAAAGAGAAGTACTTCCAATCAGTTTTGGACCTCGAGGTGAAGCATAATTTTTTTATATGAGTAATCAAGTTATTTTAGTTGATGAAAATGATAATGAAATTGGTATAGAGGAGAAACTTTCTGCTCACAAAAAAAAATTATTGCATAGAGCTTTTTCAATTTTTCTTTTTAATAAATCTTCAGAAATTTTATTGCAGAAAAGAGCCCCAAAAAAATATCATTCAGGAAATTTATGGACAAATACATGTTGTAGTCACCCAATACCAAATATGTCTCTTAAGCAATCTGCAAAAAAAAGATTATTTGAGGAAATGGGAATTGATACTGAATTAATAAAAGTTTTTTCATTTATTTATGAGACTGAATTTACCAACGGTTTACATGAGTATGAGTATGACCATGTTTTATTTGGTCAATTCGATGGTATTCCAAAGCTTAATCCCGACGAAGCAGTTGATTATAAATGGATTAAAATTTCAGATCTTAAAGCACAAATAGAGTTAAATCCTGAAAAATTTACAGTTTGGTTGAGAATTATGATTAATAATCATTATAAACATTTTAAGAATTATGAAAATAACAGTTTGTAGAAAAGCACATTTTAATTCAGCTCATAAACTAGCAAATAACAGCTGGTCTAAAGAAAAAAACTTTGATGTTTTTGGTAAATGTTCATATGAAAACTATCATGGTCATAACTATGAGTTAATAGTGAAACTTACTGGAGATATTGATCCTGAAACCGGTATGCTAATGGATTTATCTATCTTAAAAAAAATTATCAAAAAAGAAGTTGAAGATGTTCTTGATCATAAAAACTTAAATCTTGATATTCCTTATTTTAAAGATTTGATACCATCAACCGAAAACCTTGCAATATTTATTTGGAATAGATTAAAAGATGCTATAGATATTGAATGTGAACTTTCAATCGTTCTATACGAAACACCAAGAAATTTTGTTGAGTATTCTGGTTAATTATTCAACCATTTTTTTTAATTGAATACCATATTTAGAGCCAATTATTTTTTCATCAAGTGATTTGTAGATTGTATCTAGAATTTTTTTTGATTCATATAGATCGGTTATTGCTATATATGGTGCAACTTCATAGTTTGAGTTTCTAACAGCATAATTTGCATTGTGGAGGAATTGCCTTGTATTAATATTAATTATCAAATTTTCAATAATTTTTAAACTGTCTTTGTTATTTGATTTAACATTATTAAAGGATCTTTCATATAAGTCTAATTTTTGATTGTTAAATTTTTTATTTAAGGATATGTAATCTCGATATATTGAATCATTAACAGATCCTTTAACAGAAATATTAAATCCATAATTTTCTAAACTCGTTTCAATATCAATTTTTGAATTTTCAGCAAAGAAATTCGTTGTTTTTGTCTCAGAACCATCATTTAGATTTAAATCTAAAAAAATCATTTCAGGTTCAGTTAAGATGTATTTAAAATTAATTTTATTATTTCCGTTTACTTGAAAGGAATCTAGACTTATAAATGCTGAATCGTTAAGCTTTTTGATTATTATTTCTCCTTTTTTAAGTCCTTTAATCTGTAAATTGAGATCTAAACCTTCATTGTTGGTATTGCACCCCAAAAACAAAATGAAAATATATAATAGCTTTAATCTCATACTATTTAAACATAAACTATTTAATGAGGTCATAGCTCCTTTTTATGAATTCTGTCAGATCTTCCCCCTTTAATAAATTTTGAGATAATTTTGCTAGATCAAGCGATTGTTTAATTAAACGATCTCTCTTGTTTTTAGTTTTTGTATTAAAAATATCAGTTACCAACTTATTGTTAGTATTTACTACTAGATTATAAACTTCTGGCATATTTCCAAACATATTATTACCACCAGTATTTTGCATATCCTTCATTCTTCTCATAAATTCTGGTTGAGTAATTATAAATGGGAGCGAATCACTATCCATTGATTCCAGTTGAATTGTATATTTTTCTTTTGGTATAACATCTTCTAGCTGTGACTTTAATTTTTCTTGTTCTTTATCACTTAGTTTGGATATACTCTTATCATCTTTTTTAATTAATTGTTCAATTGCATCGGAGTCAACTCTGGAAAATGATATATTTTCCTTTGAGGTTTCTAATTTTTGAATTAAATGACTAACAATTGGAGAATCAAGTAATAAAACTGTGTACCCTTTTTTATTAGCATGTTTTATGTATGAGTCTTGTTCTTCTATATTTGAGGAGTATAAGATTATTATTTTACCATCTTTATCAGTGTGATCTTTTTTAATTTTTTTTATCAATTCTTCGTAAGTGTAATAATTGTTATCAGTAGATGGATACAATGAGAAACTATCAGATTTTTCAAAAAATTTATCTTCACTAAGCATCCCATACTCAATAATAACTTTAATATCATTCCATTTTTCTTCAAACTTCTTTCTATCCTTTTTGAATAGAGAATTTAATTTATCAGCTACTTTCCTTGTTATGTAATTTGAAATTTTTTTAACTGCAGAGTCTACCTGAAGGTAACTTCTCGAAACATTTAGTGGTATATCAGGAGAGTCGATAACACCTCTTAACAATGTCAGGAATTCTGGTACTATTCCCTCAACATTATCAGTCACAAAAACCTGATTTTGATAAAGCTGTATTTTGTCTTTTTGAAGATTTATATCATTTGTAATTTTAGGAAAATATAAAATACCAGTTAAATTAAAAGGATAATCAACATTTAAATGGATGTTAAACAATGGATCCTCAAAATTCATAGGATACAAATCTTTATAAAAAGATTTATAATCTCCTTCCTTTAAATCTTTTGGTTTTTTTGTCCACGCAGGTTCTGTTATATTGATTATATTGTCAATTTCCTCTTTAACTTCTTTTGCTTTATCACCCTCACCGACATTATTCGTAACCTCTTTAGTTCCAAATTTTATAGGAATTGGCATAAAACGATTGTATTTCTTCAATAATCCACTAATTGTGCTTTCCTCTAAAAAGCTCTTAGAATCCTTAGATATATTTAATATTATTTCAGTTCCTCTAGTTTTTTTATCAGATTTTGATAATGAAAACTCTGGTGAACCGTCACATGACCAATGAACAGAGGGAGATGATTTTTTATATGATTTCGTAATAATTTCTACAGAATCTGAAACCATGAATGCAGAGTAAAATCCAAGTCCGAAATGACCAATTATTCCACTATCCTTAGCAGTATCTTTATATTTTTCAATAAACTCCTCAGCACCTGAGAAAGCAACCTCATTAATATATTTTTTTACTTCAGTTTCTGTCATACCAACTCCTTGGTCAATTATATGAATCTTCGAATTTTTTTTATCAATTTTAACTTCAATTATGGGATTGCCAAAACCTTCTTTAAATTCTCCAATATTTGATAGATGTTTTAATTTTAGAGTTGCATCAGTAGCATTAGAAATTAATTCTCTTAGAAAAATTTCCTGATCACTATAAAGAAACTTCTTGATTAATGGAAATATATTTTCAACTGAAACGTTTATTTTGCCTTTTGCCATATTATTCTTTTTGCAAATATATTTTCAAATCATATACCAAACAAAATATGATGACAAAATGACATTTTTAGTTAAATTGCATAAAACTAACAAAATGCCGAAATCTACAATTAAAGGCCTTGGCTTTTACGTACCAGAAAACATAGTTACTAATCATGATTTAACTAAAATCATGGACACCTCAGATGAATGGATTAAAGAACGAACTGGTATTAAAGAACGTAGATGGGTCAATGATGATAAGCTTTCTACCTCACTCATGGGAACTTATGCAGCTGAGAAGGCAATCAGTGATTCGGGATTGGATAAAAATGATATTGATTTTATAATTTTTTCAACCCTTAGTCCAGATTATTATTTCCCAGGATCAGGTGTTTTGTTGCAAAAAAATTTAGGAATTAAAGAGGTTGGAGCTTTAGATGTTAGAAATCAATGCTCAGGTTTTATTTATGGATTATCAATTGCAGACCAGTATATTAAATCTGGAATGTATAAAAATATTTTGGTTGTGGGTAGTGAAATTCATTCTGGCGGTCTTGATAAATCTTCAAGAGGAAGATCAGTCTCTGTAATATTTGGTGATGGGGCAGGTGCTGCAGTAGTTTCTGCAACTGACTCAGATTCCTGTATTTTATCAACTCATTTACATTCAGAAGGAAAATTTGCTGAGGAACTTGCTGTAATTAAACCTGCAACTACTTTTTGGATTGATAAGATTGTTAAAAATGATGATGATAAAAGTTATTTCCCATATATGAACGGAAACTTTGTTTTTAAAAATGCAGTAGTAAGGTTTGAACAAGTAATTTTTGAAGCATTGAATTATTCAAATTTAAAAACAGAAGATATAGATTTGTTAATTACCCATCAGGCTAATTTGAGAATTAGCCAATACATTCAAAAAAGGTTGAAGCTAACAGATTCACAAGTCTTTAATAACATAATGAAATATGGAAATACTACAGCTGCATCAATTCCAATTGCTCTGACTGAAGCCTATCAGTCAAATTTGATTAAAAAAGGTGATATAGTAGTTCTTGCTGCTTTTGGGAGTGGATTTACTTGGGGAAGTGCTCTAATTAAGTGGTAGTTTTTCTAATTATATACATTCCGATAAATGTTATTAATCCATTTAAAGGAAGAAGCTCATAACCTATTTTATAACCACCAATAAGTTCAGGTGGTAAGTAGAAAATTATTGTTATGATTACCACAGATATTATACATACAAAAATTGAAAGACTATCGTGTATTTTATATTTTGTTATTATACCAAAAGCAAATAATCCAAGTAAAGGTCCATAGGTAAAACCAGCTATAATGAGTAAGCTGTCAATAACACTTGTACTCAGATAATTTTTATATACTACAATAACTACTATTAAAATCATACTCATAAGGATGTGAGTATAAAATCTTAATTTTTTTTGAGTTCTCTCACTCTTTTTTTCAATATCCAAAAAATCTATACAAAATGATGTTGTCAAAGATGTTAATGCACTATCAGCACTACTATATGCAGCAGCAATCAAACCAAGAAGAAATGTGATTGACAGAGTGATATCTAAACCTCCATTTAATGCAATTTGAGGGAATAATAAATCAGTATTTTCTCGACCATTAAGCATCGGCATCAAAACATTATTATTTTCAGCAAATGTGAATAATAAAGCTCCAAGTATTAAAAAAATAAATGTTACACCAACCAAAATAAAACTAAATACAACCATATTTTTTTGTGCATCATGCAATGTTTTACAGGTAAGGTTTTTTTGCATCATATCTTGATCAAGACCTGTCATACAAACTGTGATAAATAATCCGCCAAGAAATGATTTTATAAAATGATTTTTTTCAAGAAGACTATCGGTCACAAAAATTTTATTTTGCATACTAAATTCATTAGATTTTAAATAATCGGAAAAAGTTAAATCTAAGCTGTCGGTTATGAAATAAATTGATAATATAACAGATAAGATCATTAGGAAAGTTTGTAGCGTATCAGTCCATACAACAGTTTTTATACCACCTCTAAAGGTATATATCCATATTAGTAATATTGATAAAATCACAGTCATTTCGAAAGGAACTCCCCACGAATTAAAAACAAATTCTTGTAAAACTATTGCTACTAAGAATAGTCTGAATGCTGCTCCCAAAACCCTAGAAATAAAGAAAAAAAACGCACCTGTCATGTGTGAATTTCTTCCAAATCTGTCACCTAAATATTCATAAATTGATGTTAGGTTGTACTTATAGTATATTGGTAATAAAACAAAAGCTACTATCATATATCCAAAAAGATATCCGATCACAACCTGAAAATATGTAAAATCAATTGCTCCTACATCACCAGGAACTGAAATAAAGGTAATCCCAGATAAAGATGCTCCAACCATTCCAAATGCAACTATATACCACGGAGACTCTTTATTGCCAGAAAAAAATGTCTTATTATCACTTTTACCTTTAGTAAGTTGTGATACTAGGAAAAGTAGAGAAAAATATAATACTACTATAGTGATTATTAATGATTCTGACATCAATATTGTATTAGTATAAATATAGTCAATTCTAGTACTCTTATTATCTTATATTTACAATATGAATCTTTCATCAAAATTATTATCAAATGCTGTAGAAGAAATTTCAAAATTACCGGGAATTGGAAAAAGTACTGCATTGAGATTAGCCCTCCACTTAGTAAATAAAGAAAAGGGTGATATTGATCTTCTTGTAAAATCTATTAAGGATTTAAAGGATAGTGTTGTCTTTTGTGAAAAATGTAAATCTATTTCTGACGAAAAAATTTGTGATATATGCCTAAGCGTAAATAGAGATACAAAAACACTATGTATCGTTGAGGATATAAGAGATGTTATGGCTATAGAAAACACTGGTCAATTTAAAGGATTATATCATGTTCTTGGTGGAAAAATATCTCCAGTAGACGGTATAGGCCCTAATCAATTAAATATTGATTCTTTAATTGATAGAGTTGAAAGTGAAGAAATTAATGAAATCATTTTTGCACTAAGCGCTACAATGGAAGGAGATACTACAAATTATTATATTTTCAGAAAAATAAATAAGGATGGAATAAGATTCAGTACTATTGCTCGAGGTGTTTCAATTGGAGATAATTTGGAGTATACTGATGAAATAACATTGGGAAGAAGCATAATTAAGAGAATTCCATTTGAACAATCATCATCATAGCATTATTTAGTATTTTTGTAACCTTTAACTCAATATGAGCAAGTATAATTTAACATTACCTAAAATGGGTGAAAGTGTCGAGGAGGCAACAATTGTTAATTGGCTTAAGAATGTTGGTGATAATATAAAAATGGACGACTTTATTGTTGAAGTTGCCACTGACAAAGTTGACTCTGAAGTTCCAAGTGATGTTGAGGGATTATTAATCGAAAAGTGTTTTGAAATTAATGACGTTGTTAAAGTTGGGGAAACCTTATGTGTCATTGAAGTCAAAGAGGGTGTTAGTAAAAAAATTATAGAAACTATACCTAGTATTGAGTTATTAGAAATTGAAGAAAAAACCTCTGAGACAGAAGTCATTGAAGAAGTTAAACAAGAATCAAAACACTCGTTTTTGTCTCCACTTGTAAAAAGTATTATTGAAAAGGAGGAAATTACAGATCAGCAACTCGATAAAATAAAAGGTTCTGGTAAAGGTGGTAGATTAACAAAAAAAGATTTGTTACAATTTTTAGGTAAAACCGAAGAGCAAAAACCGTCAGAAGAGTTGGAAAAAAGTTTTTTTGAAAAGGCAAAACAAAGTTTCAGTGAGTCAGACACTACAAGAGAACTTTCACGCTTTGAGAAAATGACATCTGAACACATGATTCAAAGTAAAAATGAGTCTGTACATGCCCAAATGTTTATTGAGGCTGATATTACCAATCTATCTGACTGGAGAGAAAATCAAAAAGAAAAGTTTTTGCAAAGAGAAAAATTTAAATTAACTATTACCTATCCATTAGTAAAAATTGTATCACAAGTTCTTAGGGAATTTCCTTCTTTAAATGCAGTATTATCTGACAATAATTTGATGCTTAAAAAGGATATTAACATAGGAATTGCTACAGCTCTTGGAAATGGAAATTTAATAGTCCCTGTAATTAAAAATGCTGACCAACTTAGTTTACTTGGTATATGTAAGTCGGCTAATGATTTAATTATAAATGCAAGGAATAATGATCTTAAACCTGATGATGTTTCTGATGGCACCTTTACAATCACAAATATTGGAATTTTTGATAGTTTAACGGGAACGGCAATTATTAATCAACCACAACTTGGAATCATAGCATTTGGAGCAATAAGAAAATTGCCAAGAGTTATTGAAACAAATAAAGGTGATTTTATTGGTATTAGAAAAGTTATAATGATTTCATTAAGTTTTGATCACAGGATCATAAATGGTGCAATGGGTGGACTCTTTCTCAAAAGAGTAAAAGAATTAATTCAAAATTGGGACAATAGTGTTGAAATATAACTCATAAATGAAAATTAATTTAGAACGTCCGATTTGCTTCTTTGATTTAGAGACAACAGGGGTCAATGTTGTTAATGACAGGATTGTAGAAATATCTGTAATTAAAGTTAATCCCTCTGGAAAAGAAGACTCAAAAACATGGTTAATTAATCCAGGTATACCAATTCCTAATGTTGTTTCTGCTATTCATGGAATAACCGATGAGATGGTTAAAAATGAGCCTACTTTTAAAGATTATTCCAAGGAAATTCATGAGTTTATCAAAGATTGTGATTTGGCTGGATTTAATTCTAACAAGTTTGATATACCATTGTTGGCAGAAGAATTGTTAAGAGCAGAGATTGATTTTGATTTGTCAAAAATTAAAACCATTGATGTTCAAAATATATTCCATAAAATGGAAAAAAGAACATTATCTGCTGCTTATAAATTTTATTGTGGAAAAGAACATGATGATGCCCATTCATCAATGAGTGATACAAGAGTAACTTATGAGGTTTTTTTAGCTCAGTTAGATAAATACGAACAGTTAGAAAATAATGTTAATTATCTATCAAAATTCTCATCAATCAGAAAATCATTGGATTTAGCAGGGTTTGTGTATGAAAATGATAATAAAAAAGCTGTTTTTTCATTTGGAAAATATAAAAATCAAGAAATTGATGAAGTGATTGAAAAAGATCCTGGTTATTTTAGCTGGATTATGAAGTCAGATTTCCCTAATTACACAAAAAAGATATTAAATCAATTAAGGTTAAATAAGCTTAATAATAAGTTACAATGAAAATAATATGTGTTGGAAAAAATTATTTAAAGCACATTGATGAATTAAATTCATCAAAAGAAGATGAACCTGTAATTTTCTTAAAGCCGGATACCTCGATAATTCAAAAAAATCAACCTTTTTTCATACCTGAATTTTCTAATGAAATCCATTATGAAATTGAAATAATTCTAAAGTTCAATCGATTAGGTAAACATATTGAATCTAAGTTCTCTAATAAATATTTTAATCAAATCAGTTTAGGTATTGATTTCACCGCTAGGGATTTTCAAAATAAATTTAAAGAAAGAGGTTTACCATGGGATATATCTAAAGGATTTGATAACTCAGCATTAATTGGAGATTGGAAAAGTATCAAGACCTATGATTTAGATAATATAAACTTTAGGCTCGAAAAAAATGGTAAAATTGTCCAACAAAGTAATTCAAAAAATATGATTTGGAAAATAGATGAATTGATTGCCTATGCTTCAAGGTATTTTACAATAAAAATTGGAGATATAATGTTTACAGGAACACCTGAAGGTGTTGGAGTAGTTAGTGAAGATGATGTTTTAGAGGGGTTTTTAGGTGATGAAAAAGTTTTCAGCATTAAGATTAAGTAAATTATGATTAATGAAATTCAACATTTTTTAATAGAAAATAATAAAACATTATCTGTATGTGAAAGCATTACAGGTGGAGCCTTATCATCCAAATTAATTTCAAAAGCAGGATCCTCTAATTTTTTTCAGGGTTCTGTAGTAGTCTACAATGATGAAATTAAAAGTAAGATTTTAGGTATTGATATAAATAAAATCAAACAAGTTTCTGCTGTCAGTGAATGGACAGCATATGAAATGGCAAAATCAACAAAAAAAATATTTAGTTCAGATTATGTTATATCTACAACTGGAAATGCTGGGCCAGAAAAATATGATGAAATTTCCAAAACTGGTCAGGTGTTTATAACATTAATAACGCCTAATAAATCAATTACAAAAGAATACTTTCTAGATGGGGACAGATTGGAAAATATTAAAAAAACTGTTGATTTTTCAATTAATTTACTCCATAAAAATCTGAGCATTTAAATTTGCCAAAACTCTAAAAAAGTTGTTTATTTGCATCCCAAAGATATAGTTATGTCTAAAATATGTCAGATAACAGGTAAGAAGGTTCAATTTGGGAACAATGTTTCTAAGGCTATTAATAAGACCAAAAGGAGATTTAATGCTAATATAATCTCTAAAAGATTTTACATTCCTGAAGAGGATAGGTGGGTTAAATTAAAAGTTTCAACATCTGTTTTAAAGACAATCAATAAAAAAGGTATTTCTGCGGTTTTGAAGGACGCTAAAGCTAAGGGAATTAAATTGTAAATTATGGCTAAGAAAGGGAATAGAGTTCAAGTTATTTTAGAGTGTACTGAACATAAAGATTCTGGGAAACCAGGTACATCAAGGTACATATCAACAAAAAATAAAAAAAACTCACCAGACAGGTTAGAATTAAAAAAGTTTAATCCAATATTAAAGAAATATACAATTCATAAAGAAATAAAGTAATGGCAAAGAAAACGGTAGCAACTCTTCAAACTGGGTCCAAAAAGTTAAGTAAGGCAATTAAAATGGTAAAAAGCCAAAAAACAGGTGCCTATATTTTTCAAGAAAAAATTCTACCCTCTGATTTAGTTAATGATTGGCTTTCAAAAAAGTAAAATCTTAACAATCCACAAAATACTATTTTTATTTATTTTAATTTTTATAGCTAACTTTCAGTAATGAATTTTTTTAAAAAGCTATTTTCTTGGGGAAAGAAGTCAACTCAAGAAAAAGATAAAATTGAAAAAGAGTCCGATTCTGAGGCAGAAAATGAAGATGTT
>CACJYD010000016.1 GCA_902597545.1 uncultured Bacteroidota bacterium
AGAAAACTGATAAAAAAAATCTAGATAAGAGCTTAGAAAAAACAAGTAAATCTTTCTTTGAAAAGATAAAGAAAGCTGTTGTTGGTAAAACAAAAGTTGATGTAGAGGTTTTAGATGAGCTTGAGGAAATTCTTATCACATCTGATGTTGGAGTGAAGACTACAATTAAAATTATCGAGTCTATTGAGGAAAGGGTATCAAAGGATAAATACACTAACGCACAAGAACTTGATATCATTTTAAAGGAGGAAATTGGCAATATAATTTTTGATGACAATAAGGATGATTTTAATATTAATGATAAACCATATGTTATTTTGGTTGTTGGAGTTAATGGTGTAGGAAAAACAACATCAATTGGTAAACTTGCTAAATTTTTTAAATCTCAGGGACTTTCAGTTTTAATTGGTGCCGCAGATACTTTTAGAGCTGCTGCAATAGAGCAATTAGAAGAGTGGTCAGAACGTGCAGGAGTAGATTTAATCAAACAAAAAATGGGGAGTGATCCAGCTTCAGTCTCATTTGATACGCTAAATTCTGCAATTAATAAAGATTATGATGTGGTAATTATAGATACAGCAGGGAGATTACATAACAAAGTGAACCTGATGAATGAGCTTTCCAAAATTGGAAGAGTTATGGAAAAGTTAAAGGAAAATGCTCCTCACGAAATATTATTAGTTCTGGACGGCTCAACTGGACAAAATGCTTATGAACAAGCAAAGCAGTTTGCCGAGGTTACAAAAGTTACCTCAATGATGGTTACTAAACTTGATGGAACTGCCAAAGGTGGTGTTGTTATAGGTATTTCAGATCAGCTTAGCATTCCAATAAAATACATTGGAACTGGAGAATCAATTGATGACATTCAATTATTTGACAAAGTTGATTTTGTTGAATCTTTTTTTCAAAAAAATACCAATTAAAAAATTATCAGAATTTAATTTTAATAGTGTTAATTAAGAAGATAAATATTAAAGATACTCCATTTTCATCAGGGCTAGTTCGTGATTATATTGAATCAGAAAAATTAAATTCTTTTTTTTCTTATAAAAACCAACTGGATAATTATAAAAATATCATTAAAAAAAGATCATCTTTTCCCTTAAAAAAAAGAGATTTATTGTACAACGTATTAAATTCTCAGTACAATGGTATCTCAGATATTGGTTCAGTACTTGATTCTATAGAAAAATTAAAAAATAAAAATACATTTACTGTAACAACGGGACATCAGCTATGCTTGAACACTGGACCATTATATTTTATTTACAAAATTTTACACACAATTAAACTCTGTGTTGAACTAAGTAAAACATATAAAGAATTTAATTTTATTCCAGTTTTTTGGATGGCAAGTGAAGATCATGATTTTGAAGAAATTAAATCCTTTGAAACATACTCAAACAAGTATCAGATCGCTTCTAGTGATGATGGTTCTTGTACTGGTAAAATAAAGCCATTATATGTTACTAAAATCCTTGAGGAAATAAACAAAAATTTTGATGGAAAACCATTTAAAAATGATATATATGATTTATTTGCATCATCATATTCAAAAAATTTATCCTTAGCTGAATCAACAAGAAAAATTGTCCATACTTTATTTAAAGATTATGGTCTTGTAATCATCGATGCAGATGATAAGGAATTCAAAAAATCATTTAAAAAATACTTTATTGATGAAGTTGAGAATTTTTCAACTAAAAGTTTTGTAAGTGAGACTAATAAAAAATTAACTGAACTCTATAGAAATAAAATTAAAATTCAAGTTAATCCTAGGGATTTAAATTTATTTTTTATCAATAATAAAAAAAGACATAGATTAACGTTTTCAAATGGCAAATATCATTTGGTAGGTAGTAATATTTCTTACAAAAAAGATGAAATTATCAATAAAATTAAAAACAACTCTGAGGAATTATCTCCTAATGTTATTTTAAGGCCACTTTATCAAGAGTATTTATTGCCGAATTTGTCATACGTTGGTGGAAATGCTGAAATTTCATATTGGCTTCAATTAAAAAGTTTGTTCAACTATCACAAAATTTCTTTCCCAATTTTAGTTGTTCGAAATTCATTTGTTCTTCTTAATAGAAGAGAAGTTGAATCAATAAAAAAATACAATATGGATATAACTGATTTTTTGGATTCAAGAGATTCATTTCTTCAAAAAATTGTAAAAAATAATATAGAAAATGATATAAGCTTAGAGAATGAGAAAAATATTATAAAAAATCTCAATGAAGATTTAATTAAAAAGATTGCCGATATTGACGCAAACTTGAAAACTTCCATAAAGTCGATTGAAGCTAAACAGATTTCTTTAATGAATTTATTAGAAAAAAAAATAATTAAGTCTCAAAAAGTAAAAGTGAAGGGAATCATTGATACCCTTGAAAAAATATACAATAAAATTTATCCCGATGGTTTATTTCAGGAAAGAAAAATCAATTTTTCTGAATTTTATTCATATAAGGGAAAAGAATTAATTGATACCATTTATAAATCTACATCGCCATTTGATAATAGTATAAATATTGTTGAAATTTAATTTATTGATGTATTTTTGAAAATGCCTAATAAAGTAATTATTCTTGACTTTGGGTCTCAGTATACACAGTTGATTGCTAGAAGAGTTAGAGAATTAAATATATTTTGTGAAATCTTCCCTTACAATAGTAAAAATTACAATCTTGAAAAATACTCTGCTGTTATTTTATCTGGATCTCCATACTCAGTTCGATCTAAAGACTCTTTAAAAATTAATCTTGAAAATATTAAAGGTAAATTACCATTACTAGGTATTTGTTATGGAGCTCAATATTTAGCTCATAATTTTGGAGGAAATGTAGATTTATCAAGCTCAAGGGAATATGGTAGAGCAAATTTAGTTTCAATTTCAGAAAAATCTGCATTATTTGAAGGTGTTAAAAATGGCTCTCAAGTTTGGATGAGCCATGCAGATACAATTGTTGAACTACCCAGAAAATCCATTAGAATAGGAAGTACAAAAGATGTTGATAATGCAGCTTTTAAATTTAATGATGAAAATACATATGGAATTCAATTTCATCCTGAGGTTTATCATAGTGAAGATGGAAAATTAATTTTAGAAAATTTTTTAAAAAAAATTGCAAAAATTAAAGCAACATGGACCTCTAATTCATTCATTGATTCTGCAATTGAAAATATTAGGTCTGAGGTCAAATCTGACAATGTTATTTTAGGTTTATCAGGTGGTGTAGATTCATCTGTTGCTGCTGTTTTACTAAATAAAGCTATTGGGAATCAATTAACCTGTATTTTCATAGATAATGGATTGTTGAGAAAAAATGAGTTTGAGTCAGTTTTAAAGCAATACAAAGGTATGGGTTTGAATGTAGTGGGAGTAGATGCTAAGGAAAAGTTTTATAAAGAACTAAACGGAATTATTGATCCTGAAAAGAAAAGGAAATGTATAGGAAAAGTTTTTATAGATGTTTTTGATGAGGAATCAAAAAAAATTGAAAATGTAAAATGGTTAGCTCAAGGAACTATTTATCCAGACGTAATTGAATCAATTTCTGTTAAAGGACCTTCAGCAACTATTAAGTCACATCATAATGTTGGTGGATTACCAGATTTTATGAATCTTTCTGTGATTGAACCTTTAAATATGTTATTCAAAGATGAGGTAAGAAATGTTGGAAAAGAATTGAAAATTAAGCAAGAAATTCTTGGAAGACATCCATTTCCAGGACCAGGTCTTGGTATAAGGATACTAGGTGAGGTCAATGCTGAAAAAGTTGAAATGTTACAGAATGCTGATCATATTTATATTGAAGCTCTAAAGTCTGAAGGGTTATATGATAGTATTTGGCAAGCAGGTGTAATTTTACTTCCAGTGAAATCTGTAGGTGTCATGGGAGACGAGAGAACATATGAAAACTGCGTGGTTTTAAGAGCCGTAACATCCACTGATGGGATGACAGCTGATTGGGTTGATATTCCATATAAATTTCTTCAAAATGTATCAAATAAAATCATTAATAGTGTTAAAGGTATAAATAGAGTTGTTTATGATATAAGTTCAAAACCACCATCAACAATTGAATGGGAATGAGAAATCTACTTTTATTTAACATATTTATTTTTATCTGTTTAATTAGTTCAGGTCAAAGTGAATCCTCGAAAGTTGAGTTTGATTCATTAATAAATTATGAGGTCAAAAAGAAAGAAACTTTATATAGTATTTCTAATAAGTTTAATCTCCAAATTGATGATATTATAAAATATAATCCTGAATTAAATACTGAGAAATTAAAGAAAAAAGCCATAATAATTTTACCATTAAAAAAAACCTCAAGAAAAATTGAGAATGCAATAATAGTTGACAAAATAATTTCTAATGATACAATTTCTGAATCAATAAAATTAAAGGTCAAAAAAGATCTGCTCAAAGTTGCTTATTTAGCACCATTTAAGATGCCATCAATTGAAATTGACTCAGTTGAAAATCTTAACTCTTATCTTAAAGAGATAAACTTAACAACAATTTCTATTAATTTTTATAATGGGATTATCCATGCAATTGATGAATTGAAAAAAAATAATGTTTCTGTTGATCTTGATATTTTTGACACTGATAATGATATTAGTCAAGTTGAAATTATAAGAGAAAATAATGATTTTGACAATTATGATTTGATTATAGGGCCATTAATTAATAGAAATTTTAATGCTTTTTTCAAAAAAGAATTCAAATCTAACTCGATATCACCACTTGTTTATGATGGGATTAACTTAAATTCTAATACAATAGTACCAGAGGCCAACGATTTATTGAAAAGACAAAAAATGTTTAGTATAATTGATGATTTGATTTTAAACAATCAAGACCAGTGTGCATTGATTATTTCAGACTCATTAAATCAAAAATCTAAGAACGCGTTATTAGAAAGGTTCCCTTTAGCTGAAATAATTGATTTAAATAAAATTAATAACTCTGTGGATCCAAAAGTTACCGATTCATTACTTGGATTTAATAAAGAAAATTGGGTGTTTCTTGAAACAAAGAAACCAAATTTAGTCTCAAGTGTTACTTCACTTTTAAATTCTCAAATAACTGATGAAAGAAAAATTAAATTATTTTCAACTGTATCAAATGAAAATTATGAAAATCCTAATGTGAATTATGAGAAATTAGGAAATTTAAGCTTTATGTATCCTTCAAATTCATCGCCTAACTCAAGTGAGGTTTTTTTAGAATTCCAACAAAATTTTTTAACAAAATTTAAAAGGTATCCAGACAGAATTTCAATTAAGTCCTTTGATATTATAAAAGATATTTTATATAGGATTTCTGTTTCAAAAAGTTTTAAGAATTCCCTAGAAATTGGAGAAACTAAATCCATGCAAAACAAGTTTAATTATGTGTTTGAAAATGAAAATGGATTCAAAAACACATCATTCTTTATTTTAAAACACGAAGATCTAGATATAATTGACTATCAAAATTGAATTAGCAATAAATAGTTTTGTACTTTTGAAGTCGGAATTTGAATGGTTTGAGTAAAACTCCTAAATATATTTTCGTTACTGGTGGAGTTAGTTCTTCATTGGGCAAGGGAATTATCTCAGCATCTTTAGCCAAGCTTTTACAATCAAAAGGATTAAATGTTACTATTCAAAAATTTGATCCATACATAAATATTGATCCTGGTACTTTAAATCCATATGAACATGGTGAATGTTATGTTACCAGCGATGGAACAGAAACAGATTTAGATTTGGGTCACTATGAGAGGTTTCTTAGTATAAAAACAACAAAAATAAATAACACAACCACAGGAAAAATATATCAATCAGTTATTAACAGAGAAAGAAAAGGTGATTTTTTAGGAAAAACTGTTCAGGTGATCCCGCATATTACTAATGAAATAAAAAGAAGAATTAAGTTAATTGAATCTGAGGATAAATATGATATAATCATAACTGAACTTGGTGGAACTGTTGGTGATATCGAGTCATACCCTTTTATTGAGGCTGTTCGTCAATTTAAGTGGGACGTAGGGGAAGGTAATAGTTTAGTTATCCACTTGACTCTTTTGCCCTTTTTATCAGCTGCTGGTGAATTAAAAACTAAACCAACTCAACATTCAGTAAAAAAATTGATGGAAAGTGGAGTCAATGCTGACATTATTGTTTGTAGAACAGAGAAAACAATAACTGATGAGCTTAGATCAAAAATTGCTCTTTTTTGCAATGTAGATGTTAATTCTGTAATTGAATCCATTGATGCCAAAACAATCTACGAAGTTCCACTTTTGATGCAAAATGAAAAATTAGATCAAGTTGTTTTAAATAAATTAAATATATCCAAAGTAAAAAAATCAGATTTAAGTGATTGGAAAAGCTTTGTTAATAAAATTAAAAATCCAAAAACTAAAATTAAAATTGGATTAATTGGTAAATATGTTGAATTACAAGACTCTTATAAATCTATTCTCGAATCATTTGTTCATGCTGGAGCTGAAAATGAATCGAAAATTGATGTAGTACCAGTTCACTCTGAGGATATCAATGAAAAAACAGTTAAGAATAAATTATCAAGCTTGAATGGTCTTCTAGTTGCTCCAGGATTTGGCGAAAGGGGTATCGAAGGCAAAATTCAATCAATACGTTTTGCTAGAGAGAATAATCTCCCATTTTTGGGAATTTGTTTAGGAATGCAAATGGCTGTTATAGAATTTGCCAGAAATGTAGTTAATCTTCAAAATGCTAATTCAACCGAAATGGATATCTCAACAAAACACCCTGTCATAACCCTAATGGAAAATCAAATTGATGTCGATCAAAAAGGTGGTACTATGAGATTAGGTTCCTGGAAATGTAAGATTGAAAAAAATACTTTAGCAAAAAAAATATATAAAAAGGAAGTAATAGCTGAGAGACATCGACACAGATATGAGCTAAATTTTGAGTATATGGACAAATTAAAGAAAGCTGGGATGGTATTTTCAGGTTTAAATCCTGAAACAGGTCTCGTGGAAATTATTGAAATACCAAACCATGATTGGTTTGTTGGAGTTCAATTTCACCCTGAATACCAGAGCACAGTTAAAAATCCTCATCCATTATTTGTATCTTTTGTTAAGGCCTGTAAAAAAAACCATATAAGTGGAACAAAATAAATTAGACATAACACAATTAATAGGTTTTCTGTTTTTGATTGCAGCTTTTATATGGTTGTTTATGTTTCAGCCTGAAATTGAAGAGTTTGATCAAGTCGATACTACAACTTCACAAGAAATTTCCCCTTCAGAGGAGAGCAACTTAGCAAATGGGTCAAGTTTCAATTCAAATCCGATTAAAAGAGATAATGTTAATGAATTTATTGAATTAGAAAATGATGATATTAAGTTGATATTTTCAACTCAAGGTGCACAGATTAAAGAAGCAGTTCTAAAAAATTATAGTGGTTTAGATGAGGAAGTTTTTAAAATTATTGATCAAAATCAAAATTTTTCATTTCTGTTTAATGCTAACAATCGTAGTTACAACTCATCTCTTCTTTTCTATGAATATAATATTGTTGAAAACTCTTCAGGACAAGAAATTAATTTTTTCTACGAACATGAAAATGGTGAAGTTTTATTTTTTAAATACACGCTTCCTCGCAAAGGATTTTTATTAAAATTAGACGTTCAATCTCAGGGTTACAGCTCATTACTTAGCAGGTCCTCTGATATTGATTTAAATTGGACTTTAAGCTCTTTAAAAAATTCTAAAAGTCAGGATTATGAGAATAGATATACTTACTTAAATTTCCAAGATAAAGATCAAGATGTTCGTGATCTGAGCGCATATAGTGATGACGACGATATTGATTCTGCTAAATGGATTTCATATGGACAACATTTCTTTAACTCAATTTTAATTTTTGATGATATTAAAGATGAAATAAAGTTCTCTTCTAAAAATTTAGATTCAGATAGTGACAATAGAAAATATTTGAAAAAGTTTGAATCCATGATTCCTATAGATTCCAACTCTAATGGAGAAATTAAGGAAAATTTTGAATGGTACATAGGACCAAATGATTATTATATCATCAAAGATTATGATTATAAAATTTCGGATTCTATATGGTTTGGATGGGGAATATTTGGATGGATTAATAAAAGTATCTTTTTTCCATTATATGAATTTCTTAGTAATCATTTTTCAGCTGGGATTGCAATAATCATTATGGTAATATTGACAAGATTAGCAATGTCTCCTGTACAGTACAAAATGTATTTATCTCAAGCTAAAATGAAAATTCTAAAACCAGAAATAGCTGCAGCATCAGAAAAGTATAAAGATGATCCAATGAAAAGACAGCAAGAAACTATGAAGATTTATAGTCAAGCTGGAGCTAGTCCGGTCCAGGGTTGTTTACCTGCATTGCTTCAATTGCCTGTTTTTTATGCTCTTTTCTGTTTTTTCCCTGTTGCCTTTGCACTTAGAGGAGAATCTTTCCTGTGGGCTGATGACTTGAGCACATATGATGTAATTGCTGATCTACCATTTTATATTCCTCTTTATGGAGATCACATAAGTCTTTTTCCAATTCTTGCTGGTGTAACTATGTTTATTTATACAAAAATGCAAGGCACTAACCAGATGCAGCCATCGCAACCAGGAATGCCAAACATGAAATTTATCATGTATATAATTCCTTTTACTCTGCTTATCTTCTTCAATAATTTTGCTGCTGGATTATCGTTATACTACACCGTATCTAATATTCTAACAGTTTTAATAATGCTTACTATTAAAAATATAATTTTAGATGAAGAAAAAATCTTACAAGAAATTGAAGAAAACAAAAAGAAACCAGCAAAAGAAGGTAGATTTCAACGAAGATTAAGAAAACTTCAAGAAGCTGCAGAACAGGCTCAAAAGCAGCAGAATCAAAGAAAGAAATAGATTTTATAATGACTAATAAGTCTAAAATAAGAGTAGTGGTAGCTATGTCAGGTGGTGTAGATTCTAGTGTAGCAGCATATGTTCTTAAAAAGGAGGGATATGATGTGCTAGGTATTTTTATGAAAAACTGGCATGATACAAATGCAACAATATCCAAAGAATGTCCATGGCTTGAAGATAGTTATGATGCTATGCTAGTAGCAGAGAAATTATCCATTCCTTTTCAAGTGATTGATTTGAGTAAAGAATATAAAAAGAGGATTGTTGATTATATGTTTGATGAGTATAAAAATGGTAATACACCGAACCCTGATATTTTATGTAATAGTGAAATTAAATTTGATCTTTTTTTAAAAATTGCAATGGATTTAGGTGCTGATTTTATAGCTACAGGACATTACGCCCAAATAAAAAGAACTCAGATAAATGAAAAAACTTTTTTTCATTTATTAGCTGGTAGAGATAAGACAAAGGATCAATCTTATTTTTTGTGTCAATTAAATCAGTTTCAGTTAAGTAAAACAATATTTCCAATTGGTGGAATGTTAAAAAATAATGTTAGAAAAATTGCTAAAGAAAATGAAATTATTACAGCAGGCAAAAAAGATTCTCAGGGTTTATGCTTTATAGGTAAAGTAAAGTTACCTGATTTTTTACAACAAAAATTAAAACCAAAAAAAGGTGACGTCGTTTTAATTAAGGATACTCATAAGAATTATTTTAATAAAGAAAAGGCAAATAATTATAATGCTTTGTCCCAAAATTATTTTTATGAAAAATTTGATGGAGATTTAGTTGGACATCACAATGGAGCACACTATTATACGATTGGCCAAAGGAAGGGAATTTCAATAGGGGGGAGAAAAAATCCTCTTTACGTATTGAGTACTGATGTTAAAGAAAATATAGTATATGTTGGAGAGGGAGCAGACCATCCTGGATTGTATAGGTTAGCGCTAAAAGTTTCAAAGAAAAAAATTCATTTTGTTTCTGAAACAAAAACAGTATTAAAAAATGATAACCTAAAAGCTAGAATAAGGTATCGTCAAGCGCTTCAAAAAGTTTCTATATTTCAAGAAAATAACTTTTACTATTTTCTTTTTAAGAAACCTCAAAAATCAATTACCAGTGGACAATTTATAGCTGTTTATTCAGATGATGAGCTCGTTTGCTCAGGTGTTATTCATTAAAAATATTTATTTGATTTCTAATCAAATCATCAAAATTTTCTCTTTTTCTAATCAGCTTTAGTTGATTATTAATATACAATACTTCAGCAGGTCTGTATCTTGAATTGTAGTTGCTTGACATAGTATGACAGTATGCTCCAGCATTATTGAAACAAAGTAAATCTCCTATACTAATGGTCGAGACTTTTCTATTTGAAGCAAAAGTATCTGTTTCGCATATGTATCCAACTATTGAATAGTATCTTTCTGTATCATCTGGATTAGAAATATTTTCAATATGATGATTTGCACCATACATCATAGGTCTTAAAAAATGATTAAAGCCAGAATCTACCTGGGCAAAAACTGTTGAAGTTGTCTGTTTTATTGAATTGACTTTACATATAAATTTACCAGCTTCACTCACTAGAAACTTTCCTGGCTCAAAAATTAAAGTCAAATTTTTCCCATATGATTTGCAAAATAAATTAAATCTTTTTGACAATTTTTTCCCAAGCTCCTCTATATTTGTTTCGCTGTCACCTGGGTAATATGGAACTTTAAAACCACTCCCAAAATCAATAAAATCTAAATCCTTAAAATGATTAGCAGTTTCAAATAAAATTTCAGCTGCCCTGAGAAATACATCAATATCTAAAATATCACTACCAGTGTGCATGTGAACTCCATTTATTCTAATTTTTGTGTTTTCTACTATTCTTTTTAAGTGCGGTATTTGATGGATACTAATTCCAAATTTAGAATCAATATGACCAACTGAAATATTAGAGTTGCCACCCGCCATAATATGAGGATTTATTCTAATGCAAATTGGTATTTCCGGATGTGAGTTACCAAAATCCTCAAGTACAGATAGGTTATCAATATTAATTTTAACTCCTAATTCAGAAGCGAATTTAATTTCATCCATTGAAACTCCATTGGGTGTATAAATAATTTTTTCTGGATTAATTCCACCTTTTAGCGCCAAATGAACTTCTTGAATAGACACTGCATCTATTCCCGAGCCTAAATCAATAAGATACTTAAGTATTGAAATATTAGAAAGAGCCTTTACTGCATAATTTAATTGTAGGTTTTTAACACTTTTGAAAGATCTAACTAACCTGTTATATTGATATTTAATTTTATTTGCATCATACACATATAAAGGAGAGCCAAATTCTGAAGCAGCTTGTATTAATTTTGAGTTTTTCACATTGCGAATTTATAAATACGTTAGATAGTTTTGACGATTTGGTTTATTTGTAATAAAATTATTTTATATCGTTAGAAATGAAACAAAAATAGACCTATGGCAACAACTTTTTAGTATTTTTACATTAATGAATCTTCACGAATATCAAGCAAAGGAATTACTCAATAATCACGGGGTACCAATACAAAGAGGATATACTCTATCAGATATTAAAGATCTTGATTATATTTCAAATAAATTGTCAACTGAAACAGGAACAAAGTTTTTCGTTGTAAAAGCTCAAATTCATGCTGGTGGAAGAGGTAAAGGTGGTGGTGTTAAGGTTGCAAAAAATGCTGATGAGTTGAAAAGTTATTCCTCATCAATATTAGGAATGATGTTAAAAACTCCCCAGACTTCAAAAGAGGGTAAGCTTGTTAATAAAATACTAATTGCTGAAGATGTTTACTATCCTGGAGAAAGTAATCATGAAGAGTTTTATATATCAATTCTCCTTAACAGATCTAGCTCTAGGGTTATGATAATGTATTCTACAGAAGGGGGTGTTGATATAGAGTCAGTGGCTGAAAATACTCCAAATCTTATTTTTTATGAGGAAATTAATCCTTCTATTGGCTTAATGCCTAACCAAGCAAGAAAAGTAGCATTTAACTTAGGGTTAAGTGGAGTTTCTCTAAAGAACATGATAAAGTTTATTTCATCTTTATATGATGCTTACATTAAGACTGATGCATCCTTATTAGAAATTAATCCTGTATTGAAAACTTCTGATAATAAGATTATAGCTGTTGATTCAAAGATGGTTATTGACGACAATTCTATTTTCAGACATAATTCATATGCTGATTTAAGAGATGAATCTGAAGAAAATCCTGTTGAAACTGCGGCTAGGTCTGTTGGTTTAAACTACGTTGATCTTGATGGAAATATTGGCTGTATGGTTAATGGTGCAGGTTTGGCTATGGCTACTATGGATTTGATAAAACAATCAGGTGGCGAACCGGCAAATTTTTTGGATGTTGGAGGCACTGCTGATGCTGATAGGGTTGAAGTAGCTTTTGAGTTAATTCTGCAGGATCCTAAAGTGAAGGCTGTTTTAGTTAATATTTTCGGTGGTATCGTAAGGTGTGATAGAGTTGCAAAAGGCATAGTTCAGGCATATAAAAATATGAAGGATCAAATAAAAGTCCCAATAATAGTAAGGCTTGAGGGCACAAATTCAAAAGAAGCAAAAAAAATTATTGATGCTTCAGGATTACAAATCTTTAGTGCATCTAGTTTTTCCAACGTTACAGATAGAATAAAAGAGGTTTTAAAATAAAAGTGTCATAATGGCATGATATTTTTATTAAAATATGACAAAGCGTCATTAAAATTAGAACGGCTCATCTTTTGTAATATTCATGTAAAATGTTTAATTAAAAAAATAATTATTATGAATATTATAAAAAGAACAAATTATCCTTTAATGTTTGATGAATTCTTTAATGATTTTTTCAATGTTAAAGAGATGAATATTCCTCCATACAATATAATGGAGAGTGATGATAACTTTCAAATAGAATTTTCAGTCCCTGGATCCAACAAGAAGGATTTTCAAATTGAAATTGAAAATGATTATTTAAAAGTTAGCAAGGAAAAGAAAGAATCAAATATCTCTCACAATTACTCGAGACAACAATTTGATTATAATTATTTTGAAAAATCCTTTTTCCTTCCAGAAACTATCGATTTGAATAAAGTCTCTTCAAAATATGATAATGGAATCTTAAGAATAATGCTTCCTAAAAAAAATGAGGTCATTATAAATAATAAGAAGAAGTTAATTGCTGTAAAATAAAAAGAAGCGGGTTTTACCCGCTTTTTTTATATCTCTCAATCAAGTCTCTTAGTTTAGCAGCTTCAATAAAATCTAAATCTTTTGCAGCTTTAACCATTTCTTTTCTTAAATCAGAAATTATTTTTTTTCTTTTTTCGTCTGATATATTAATATCAATCTTGAACTCTTTATTATTTTTTAAAGTATTGATATTTGTTTCTTCTTTTTCCTTTGCATCAAATGTTGACATTACATTTTTAATGATTTGTTTTGGAGTTATTCCATTTTTAATATTATGATCCATTTGTTTTTTTCTCCTTTCCAGGGTAATCCTTAATGTATGATTAATGCTTTCAGTTTCCTTATCTGCGTACATTATAGCTTTACCATTAATATTTCTCGCTGCTCTACCTATCGTCTGAATTAATGATCTTTTGCTTCTAAGAAAACCTTCTTTGTCAGCATCTAATATTATAACCAACGATACCTCAGGTAAATCCAATCCCTCTCTCAGAAGATTAACTCCAACTAGTACATCGAAAGCTCCAGATCTTAATTCATTTAATATTTCAACTCTCTCAATTGTATCTATATCACTGTGGATATATTTAGACTTTACTTTTACCTTATTTAAAAAACCAACAAGTTCTTCAGCCATCTTCTTTGTCAATGTTGTTATTAATACTCTTTGATTTTTTTCAATTTGTTTTTGTACTTCATCCAAAACATCATCTATTTGATTTTCAGTTGATCTAATTTCAATCTCAGGATCTAATAATCCTGTAGGTCGAATTACTTGTTCTACAATTATTCCCTCTGATTTATTAAGCTCATAATCAGACGGTGTTGCACTAACAAATATTACTTGATTTTGTAATCCCTCAAACTCTTCAAAATTTAATGGTCTATTATCCATTGCTGATGGAAGTCTAAAACCATATTCAACTAGATTTTCTTTTCGACTCCTATCACCTCCATACATTGCTCTTATTTGTGGAATAGTAACATGACTCTCATCAATTATAGTCAGGAATTCATCAGGAAAGTAATCAATAAGGCAAAAGGGTCTCGTACCAGGTTCTCTACCATCAATGTATCTTGAATAATTTTCTATTCCAGAGCAATAACCTAGTTCTTGCATCATTTCAATATCAAATAATGTTCTTTCATTTAATCTTTTAGCTTCCAAATTTTTTCCAACAGACTTAAAAAAATCAACTTGTCTACCAAGATCTATCTGTATCTGATCAATTGCTTTTAGAAGAGTACTTTCTTGAGTAGAAAACATATTTGCTGGATAAATTGAAATTGACTCAATTTGATTAATTTTATTTTTTTCAGTATGGAGAATTTCATCAATAGATTCAATTTGATCTCCAAAGAAATTCACCCTTATAATGCAATCCCTGTAGCTTAAACTAATATCGACAACATCACCAGTGACCCTAAATGAGCCTGGACTTAAATCTGATGTACTTCTACTATACAATGAGTTTGAAAGCTTTCTTAAAAAAGATGTCCGTGAAATATTAGAGTTTTGATTAATTTCAATTGTATTTTTTTTATAGTCGACAGGGTTACCAATTCCATATAAGCATGATACTGATGCAACAACTATTACATCATTCCTGCCTGAAAGCAAGCTAGTTGTAGTACTCAATCTTAACTTCTCAATTTCGTCGTTAATTGAAAGATCTTTTTCTATATAAGTATTTGTAATAGGAATGTAAGCTTCGGGTTGGTAATAATCATAATATGAAACAAAATATTCTACTAGATTATGTGGAAAATAATCTTTAAACTCTTTATAAAGTTGAGCTGCTAAGGTTTTATTATGCGCAATTATGAGTGTTGGTTGATTTATTTCCTTTATTACATTTGCTACAGTAAAAGTTTTACCTGATCCAGTAACCCCTTCAAGTGATTGATATCTTACATTTTGTTTAATTCCATCAACCAGATTTGAAATAGCTTTTGGCTGATCACCAGCTGGTTTATAATTTGACTGAAGATTGAAATTCAAATCTAAATAGTTTAACTTGCAAAACTACTAATTAGAAAGCTTTAAATCTAAAAATTTTAGCTTTACTTAAATTTTTGTCTTGAGTAATAAAAGTAAAGATGTAATAATTTCAAAAAAGAAGCCTAGCTATAAAGTTTCAAACTATCTGGAGGATTATTTGAAAAATTACAATCGTATTCAAAAAATCCCAATTGAATATAATGATCTTAAAAGGTATATTGGATCAGTAAAGGTTATTGATAATGATGATAATGATACATTATGGCAAAGAGTTTTTTTTAATGACTCTGAAAGATTTGAAATTGAACAAAATTTAAAACTTGTATACAACTTATTATACTCCGATGGTAGTAATGAAAATATCGATTTTTTAGTTGTTGATGCTATTGATTATTGCACTTTTGGTAATTCTAATCCTTTTCGTATAAAGATTAGAAATAAATTAAATGACAATTTTACTTACTACTATGTTAAAGTTGCAGATTCTTCAAGAATTTATGGTCTGGAGTTAGAGCATATCACCTCACCATATAATTTAAATTTTTTAATTTATAATGATACTTTAATTGAAGAACACATAACGGGAATACCTGGTGATGATTTTTTTAAAAATTATTTAACTAAGTGCTCTGAAAGTGAAAAATCTCAAATTGCAAAGGAGTTTGTAAAATTTAGTGAAAGATGTATGATCAGACTTTTGGGTGATATGAGGGCCTATAATTATGTTATTATCCCAACTCATGATTTCGATCAGGTTGTCTATAAAATTCGTGCGATTGATTTCGATCAACAATCATTTGAGGGTGACTTTAAAGTGTATCGACCTCAGCTTTTCAAAGAAAATAAACCCGTTATTGATCTAATTAGAGAAAAACTTATCAATAGTTCCATCAATCAATATAAAATTGAGGAGAGAGCTATTATTGTTAAAAGAGTTTTGGGTTCAAAAAAAAGAATAAATAGTTTGATCGATTCAATGAAAAAAGATATTATTTCGATTGATGAAAATGTACAAATTCTTACTAAACAAATTTATCATTTGACTAAAGACAATAAATTCAAATATTCTCAATCAATGGGGGATATAATGGAATCATCACTTAATTATTTATTAAGCAATTATGAAAATCACTCAATGCTAAGGACCAATTAATCTTTAATGTTCAGATACCAATTGAATTGAAATCCAAAAATAAGAATCGCAATAAATAAGTGTAGTGGCTGAGATAGTATTGGAAAAGAGAAATAATACATCGATGCACCAGCAATAATTTCAACTAAGATTAGAATTAAAATTAATTTTATCCATTTCATCTCTAATTTAAGTTTAGATGAAAATATAAATAATAAAATATTTGATGCTAATATTAAAATTGAAAAACTCCTATGAATATAGAATTCAATGTTAGGCTTCGAGAGCCAAAGATTTTTCTTGTCAAAACCATAAATATCAATATTTAAATCAATAAATTCCCTAACCTTAAGTCCAATTAAAATTTGAACTAGCATCAGAAACATAGAAAAAAGGATAAATTTTCTTAGAAAATTAATATTTAACATTCGCTTTTTTAATAAGATAGATTAACATACAAACAATAAGAATTGCCATCAGCATGTGAATTGAAATTTTATAAGGAGCTAAATTAGAATCTACTACTTGTTTACCAAGCCAAGCTTGAAAACCCATTGAAAAGACAATTAAAGCTGAAAAAAATACAATTTTCTTATTCCTTTTAAAATAATTGATAGAAAATATAAACATCACTAAAGTTGATAGGCCTGCAATCGCACCTATTAATCTGTTAATGAACTCAAACCAAGTATTCATTGGACTAAATTTTGTATAATCGTGTTTAGTATATTTAGTCCAATTAGCAACGTCAAATTTTTCTTTTGAGGTAAATTTCTTTCTGGAATTATAAAAACTTTTTTTGTATAAAATCATAACTCCCTTTCCATATTCTCTTTCAGGTTTCCAAGTAATTTTTTCAATATTTGTTGGGGGAATTAAATAACCAAAACATTTTGGCCAGTCTGGACAACCCATACCGCTTCCAGTCATGCGAACAAGGGATCCTGCAAGAATTACAAGCAATACCAATACTAGCGAAAGTTTACTAAAAAAAATAAATCTTTTATTCATTAATTTTTAATCCTAAGCTTTTGGCTTTTTTGTACATAAGTTCTTTAGCTTCATCATATGAGTTAGATATTACACCATTTAGGATTGCTTCTTTAATAAATTCTTTTATGATACCAATTTCTTTACATGGTTTTAATCCAAATGAGGACATAATTTCCTCACCTGAAATTGGAGGTTGAAAATTTCTTATTTGGTCCCTTTCCTCAACAATTTTAATCTTTTCCCTGACTATTTTAAAATTGTTTAAATATCTTTTTTGTAAATGCTCATTTTTTGTAGTTATATCAGCTTCACAAAGAGTCAAAAGATCATCAATATCATCACCAGCATCAAAAATTAATCTTCGCACTGCTGAATCGGTAATGTTCTCTAGAGATAAAACAATTGGTCTGGAGCTTAATAAAATAAGCTTTTTTATATATTTCAATTTTTCATTCAATGGTAGTTTTAAACGCCTAAAAATCTTATCTACCATTTTTGATCCAACATATTCATGACCATGAAATGTCCAACCAATTTTTTTGTTAAATTTTTTTGTTTTAGGTTTTCCAATATCATGTAAAAGAGCAACCCATCTTAGCCAAAGATTTTCGGTGTTTTCACATATATTATCTAATACCTTTAAAGTATGATAAAAATTATCCTTATGAGTTTTACCCTCGATCTCATCAATTCCTTGTAAATCACAAATTTCAGGCAAAATCAATTCCAATAATCCACTTTCTTTTAAAACTTTTAATCCAACAGAGGGCTTTTTTGACATTAAAATTTTATTTAACTCATCATTTATTCTCTCTTTAGAAATTATTTCAATTCTCTTATTTTCACTTTTAATAAATTCTAAATTATTTTTGTCAACTAAAAACTCAAGTTGAGATGCAAATCTAGCTGCTCTCATCATCCTTAGAGGATCGTCATGAAAAGTTGTTTTTGGATCTAGAGGTGTACGAATTATTTTTTTATCAATATCAGCTCTTCCATTGAATAAGTCGATGATTTCACCATAATTTTTTTTATTTAATGATATTGCTAGGGAGTTAATAGTGAAATCTCGTCTTGAAAGATCCTCAATAAGTGTACCTTGCTCAACAACAGGTCTTCTGCTATCCTTTGAATAACTTTCTTTTCTGGCGCCCACAAATTCTATTTCATAATTCTCAGTTTTTAGCATAGCTGTTCCAAAGTTTTTAAAAATCTGTAATTTTTTATTTAATTTATTTGATATGAGTTTGGCAAAATCTATACCATTACCTACAACCATAACATCAATGTCCTTATTCCTGCGATTTAAAATTAGGTCTCTTACAAAACCTCCAACAAGGTATACTTCTTTTCCACTCAATTCTGCTTCAATTGAAATAGTGTTAATTATTGAGATATTTATATTTTTTAATAAATCATTCATCAAATTATGATCTAATTATTTCAAAATTATTTTCATTTAAAACCTTGATTATTTTCGAAGGTATTTGTTTATCACTTCTAATACTTTCCACATAATAATCTACACCATCAATAATATTTTTATCAATATCTGTGTTTTTAATTGGAAATGTAGAGCCTGTAATATTAGCGGAGGTTGATGTTATTGGTCTATTTAATTTTTTAATAATTTCTAAGCAAAAATTATTTTTTGGTATTCTTATCCCTAGTGTTTCATAATCTAATTTTTCTTTATTTAAATTACTGAAGATGACTGTAGTTGGCCTTTTATCATTCAAATATTCCTTGGCAAAATCAGGTATTTTTTTTACGTATCGTTCAACCATTTCTAAGCTATTCATTAAGTGAATTAGTGGTTTTTTTGAATCACTCCCTTTTAATTTATTTATTCTATCGATTGCTTCATTATTATGTGAATCAGATCCAATTCCATAAATGGTATCAGTAGGGTATAAAATTATACCACCGTTATTGAGTATTTCTACACATTTTTGAACTTCTATATTAAAGTTTGTCATCCTATTTATACAGAGACATTGTAGTCTCTTAGTGCTTCGTTAAGAGAAGTTTTTTTATTTGTGCTTTCCTTTCTTTTTCCAATAATTAAGGCACAAGGAACATTAAAGGATCCAGCATTAAATTTTTTTGGTTCACTACCTGGTATTACTACTGATTTCTCAGGAATACAGCCCTTTAAATAAATAGGTTTTGAGCCAGTAACATCTATAATTTTGGTGGATCCAGTTAACACAACATTAGCACCCAAAACTGCTTCTTTTTCAACTTTTACTCCCTCAACAATAATACTTCTAGAACCAAGAAAAACATTATCCTCAATTATGACAGGAGAAGCTTGCACTGGTTCTAAAACTCCACCAATTCCTACACCACCACTTATATGAACATTTTTACCAACTTGAGCACAGCTTCCTACAGTAGCCCATGTATCAACCATTGTCCCAGATCCTACATTTGCACCAATATTGACATAACTTGGCATTAAAACAGCACCTTTTTCTATAAAAGATCCATACCTACATATAGCATGAGGAACCACTCTTATCCCCTTTTCTTTAAAACCTTTTTTAAGAGGAATTTTATCATGAAATTCAAATGGGCCAATCTCAATCGTTTTCATTTTCATTAGAGGGAAATATAAAATAACAGCTTTTTTTATCCAATCATTCACAACCCAACCATTGTTTGCCTTTTCAGCTATTCTAATAGCACCGTTATCTAGTAGATCAATAGTTTTCAGTACTGCATCGGAATATTCTTTTTTATCCAATAATCCTCTGTCTTCCCACAATAATTCAATAATATCTTTCATTACAATTTTTTACAAATATAGCTATCGTTCAAATATATATTTTTGTTAGAGAGAATATAATTAATACTTAATTTTGTTAAATGAGTAAAATTCTTGGTTTAGACTATGGTAAAAAAAGATGTGGTATATCTATTTCAGATGAACTTCAGATAATTGCATCTCCTT
>CACJYD010000017.1 GCA_902597545.1 uncultured Bacteroidota bacterium
CCAGCTGAGGAAGCTCCTGCTGCTGAAGAAGCTCCAGCTGAAGAAAAAGATGATAAAAAACCGGAATAAAAAAAGTTTTTTTTAATTCTTAATAACTTTAAAGATAAACATCATGTTTATCTTTTTTTTTTGTTTTAATTTTGAAATTAATTTTTTGTATTGAGTCAATATAATTCCAGAAAAAAAGCCTTTGTTTTATTAGAAGATGGTACTATTTTCCATGGTAAATCCATTGGTGTTGATGGAACAGCTTCAGGTGAATTATGTTTTAATACTGGTATGACAGGTTACCAGGAAATATTTACGGATCCATCATATAATGGTCAATTAATGGTTATGGCTAATGCCCATATTGGTAATTATGGTACTAATTTGGATGAGGTTGAATCTGATTCAGTCAAAATAGCTGGTTTAATATGCAAAAATTTTAGTTTTAACTTTTCTAGATATGGTCAATCAACATCTTTATTTGATTTTTTATTAAAAAATAAAATAGTTTGTATTTCTGACGTTGATACAAGAGCTCTGGTTAGTTACATTAGAGATAACGGATCTATGAACGCTATTATTTCCACAGATTCATTAAAATCAATAAAAAAAATTAAAGAAAAGCTTAATAAAGTTCCTTCAATGAATGGACTAGAACTTGCATCTCGAGTTTCAACAAAAGAACCTTATTATTTTGGAAAAAAGGATGCAAAGTATAAAATTGCTGTTCTAGACCTTGGAGTCAAGAAAAATATATTAAAAAATCTTGCTAAAAGAAATGCTTACATGAAGGTTTTTCCTCATGATTCAAGTTTTGAGGATATGAAAAGCTGGAATCCAGATGCATATTTTATCTCCAATGGTCCAGGGGATCCAGAACCACTAACTAATGCAATCAATATCACCAAAAAAATTCTAGAATCCAATAAACCTCTTTTTGGTATTTGCTTAGGTCATCAGGTTATAGCTCTGGCAAACGGGATAAAAACTTATAAAATGCATAACGGTCACAGAGGAATTAATCACCCTGTAATAAATTTAAAATCTGGTAAGGGTGAAATAACATCTCAAAATCACGGTTTTGCTATTGATAAAGATGATACAAGTAAGAATAAAAATATTGAAATTACTCACATGCATCTAAATGATGATACTATTGCGGGGATAAAAATTAAGAATAAAAAGTGTTTTTCTGTACAGTATCACCCCGAAGCAAGTGCTGGACCACATGATTCTTCATATCTTTTCGATGAATTTATTGAATTGATTAAAAATTAATTATGGCAAAAATTAAAAAGATTCTTGCTAGACAAATTTTTGATTCCAGAGGAAATCCAACAGTTGAGGTAGATGTAATTACTAATGATAACAATTTAGGAAGGGCAGCTGTTCCCTCAGGGGCATCAACTGGGGAAAATGAGGCTGTTGAGCTCAGAGATGGTGGAGATGCTTACATGGGAAAAGGTGTTTTAATGGCCGTCAATAATGTTAATACAGTTATTGCAGATCATCTTATTGGTAAATCCGTTTTTAATCAGGAAGAAATAGATAATTCAATGATTGAGCTAGATGGAACTGAAAATAAATGTATTCTGGGAGCAAATGCAATTTTAGGTGTATCTCTTGCAGTATCACAAGCAGCTGCAAAATGTAAGGGCATTCCACTTTATAAATACATTGGCGGTGAATTAGCTGTTACGTTGCCAGTACCAATGATGAATATTATTAATGGAGGATCACACTCTGATGCTCCCATTGCATTTCAGGAGTTTATGATCGTACCTTTTAATGCAAAAAATTTTAGTGAAGCAATGAAAGTTGGAACGGAGATTTTTCATCATTTGAAAAAAAATCTATCAGAAAGAGGTTTAACAACATCAGTTGGTGATGAGGGTGGTTTTGCTCCCAAATTGAAAGGCACCGAGGATGCTCTTAAAACAATCACTGATTCAATTATTTCTGCTGGGTATAATCCAGGTGATGATGTTATGATTGCCCTTGACTGTGCCTCATCAGAATTTTATGTCAATAATAAATATGATTACAGTAAATATGAAGGCGAAAAAGGATTAGTTTTAAGTTCTAATGAACAGGCCGAATATTTATCATCTCTAGTTGATTCATACCCAATCATCTCAATTGAAGATGGAATGGATCAGAATGATTGGGAAGGTTGGAAATACCTAACCCAGATTGCTGGAGATAAAGTCCAATTAGTTGGAGATGATCTTTTTGTAACAAATAGTAAAATTCTTCAAAAAGGAATTTCTGAAAATGCTGGAAACTCAATACTCGTAAAAGTTAATCAAATTGGCACTTTAACTGAAACTATCAATGCTGTTAATCTTGCTAAAAGTAATGGTTTTACGACTGTAATTTCTCACAGATCAGGCGAAACTGAGGATTATGTTATAGCTGATTTAGCTGTTGCTTTAAATGCTGGCCAAATTAAAACTGGATCTATGTCCAGGTCTGATAGAATGGCAAAATACAATCAATTATTAAGAATTGAGGAAGAATTGTCGGATAAAGCTTTTTACCCCAAAAAGGAAGCTTTTACATTCTAGACTTTATTATCGCTTTTTTTTTAACTAAATTTATATTCTGATGGCTAAAAAAGTTACTTTAAAATATAATGACCAGGAATATTTATTTGATCTTCAAAAAGGGTCTGAGGATGAAATCGCAATTGATGTATCTAAACTTAGATCAGACTTAAATTTAATAACTCTCGACCCAGGATTTAAAAATACTGGTTCATGTAAAAGTGCGATCACATTCCTTGATGGTGAAAAAGGAATTTTGAGATATCGAGGCTATTCTATTGAAGATTTAGCCCAAAATGCTGATTTTTTAGAGGTAGCTTTTTTACTAATTTTTGGTGAATTACCAACAAAAAGTCAACTGAGTAAGCTTATTACTGATATTCAGGATAATGCAATAATTGATGAAGATTTAAAAAAAATATTAGTGAGTTTTCCTCGATCAGCCCACCCAATGGGAATACTCTCGTCCTTAACTAGTGCTTTAATTGCTTTTAACCCAGAAAAGAAAATCAGTTTGACAAAAAAAACTGGAGATGAACATAACTATATGTATAATCTGATTGTAAAATTATTAGCCAAGATTCCAATCCTTGTTGCATGGGTTTACCGAAGAAGGAATGGATTATCTCTTGATTATGGTGACTATACACAGGGTTATGTCGAAAATGTTACAAAAATGATGTTCCAAAGGCCTAATCAAAAGTATGTTAAAAATGATGTAATTGTCAATGCCATGAATAAGTTATTAATATTGCATGCTGATCATGAACAAAATTGCTCAACATCAACAGTAAGAATTGTTGGATCGTCTGAAGCGAGTTTATTTGCATCTGTATCTGCTGGAATTTCAGCTCTTTGGGGAAGATTACATGGAGGTGCTAATCAAGCTGTATTAGAAATGCTTGAAGCAATCAAAAATGACGGAGGTGACACTAAAAAATTCATGGAAAAAGCAAAAGATAAAAATGATTCTTTTCGATTAATGGGATTTGGACATAGAGTTTATAAAAATTTTGATCCAAGAGCTAAAATAATTAAAGTTACTGCACATGAAGTTTTAAAAGATTTAGGAATTAAAGACCCCATACTAAATATCGCAAAATCGTTGGAGAAAGAAGCGTTGAATGATCCGTATTTTACATCTAGAAAACTTTATCCGAATGTTGATTTTTATTCAGGTATAATATATAAAGCACTCAATATACCAACAGAAATGTTTACAGTAATGTTTGCTTTGGGTAGAGTACCTGGGTGGATCGCTCATTGGAGAGAAATGAGAATGAATAATGATCCAATTGGTAGACCCAGACAAGTTTATACTGGTAGTAAAAAAAGAGATTTCCTACCTTTAAAAAATAGATAGTCTTTAACTTTAAAAATGGTAGTTGAGAATCTTCTAAAGGAAAAAATAGGAGAATATTTATTAAAAAAGTATTCAATACCCAATACTCCCGTTGAGATTATAAAAACAAGAAAAGAATTTAAAGGTAACTATACAGTTGTCCTCTTTCCAATTTTATCATTAACAAAACTAAAGCCAAATCAAATAGGAGAAGATATTGGAAAATATTTAATGGATAATGAAAACTATATTGAAGATTTTAATATAATTCAAGGTTTTCTTAATCTAACAATAGCTGACTTTTTTTTAGTTGATTTACTAAAACGATTGGATGAAAATCTAAAATTTGATTATAAACTTAAAAGTGAGTATCATTTAATTGAATTTTCCTCACCTAATACAAATAAACCGCTTCACCTTGGTCACGTAAGAAATATTTTGTTAGGTGATTCTATATCTCGAATTTTTAATGAGGTTGGTCATAATGTACATAAAACTCAAATTATAAATGATAGAGGTATTCATATATGCAAATCAATGGTTGCCTGGCTCCAATTTGGAAAAGATACCAATCCAGAATCTTTAAGTCTGAAAGGGGATGTATTTGTAGGTAATTTTTATGTAAAATATAATGAGGAATATGAAAAACAGGTAGCTGAAATGGTTTCAAATGGAATTTCAGAGGCTGAAGCAAAAAAAAATGCTCCCATATTTAAAGATGCTAAAGAATTATTGATTAAATGGGAAAGTGGGAATAAGGAAGTTATTGATCTATGGAGTCAGATGAATTCTTGGGTTTATGAAGGGTTTTCAGAGACGTATAAAAATCTTAAAGTTTCTTTTGATTCTGAATATTTTGAAAGTGATACTTACTTGAAAGGTAAAGAAATAGTTCTTAAAGGGTTAAAAGATAAAGTTTTTTATAAAAAGGATGATAATTCAGTTTGGGTAGATTTAAAATCTTATGGTTTAGATGAAAAGCTTTTAATCAGATCTAATGGTACATCAGTTTATATTACTCAAGACATAGGAACAGCCTTTTTAAGATATAAAGATCATCCAAAAATGGATGGTATGATATATACAACTGGAAATGAACAGGATTATCATTTTAAGGTATTATTCAAGATATTAAGTTTACTCGGTTATCCATGGGCAAAAAAATTAAATCATTTAAGTTACGGTATGGTTGATCTTCCCTCTGGGAAAATGAAAAGTAGAGAAGGATTAGTAGTTGATGCTGATGAGTTAATTGAAAGTATGAATACCAAAGCAAAAATCATTTCTGAATCTTTAGGAAAAATCAATGATTTATCAGTTTCAGAACAATCTAAATTATATGAACAAGTTTCATTAGCAGCTTTAAAGTATCATATTTTGAAAGTTGATCCAAAAAAAAGTATTTTATTTGATCCTAATGAATCTATTGATTTTAATGGAAATACAGGACCATTTATTCAATACACCTATGCAAGAATAAAATCTTTATCAAGAAAGAATAAAAAAAATAATATCAACTTTAATAGAATAGATTTATCATTAAAAGAAAAAGATCTAATCATACAATTGAATGATTTTCCAAATGTAATTCTCAATGCATATAAAAATATAAATCCTGGCTTAATTGCTAATTTTTGTTATGAACTCGTTAAATTATATAATTCTTTCTATCAATCATCAACTGTTTTAGGAAATGATGAAATAAATAGTTTTAGAATTATGCTATCTAATAAAGTAGGTAGTTGTATTAAAAAGTCCATGTTTCTTTTAGGTATTGAAGTTCCTGAAAGAATGTAAAAAAAAAGCCGCTTTATAGCGGCTTTTTTATAATTAGGTTAGTTGCGATATTGATTACTTAGATACTGCTAAATTATAAATAACAAGACCAAAACCGATTTTGTTAATTGCATCACCTATGTTGTAAACAACATCCATATCAAGTGGAATAGCATCAATAAAGTCATACCATCCGTCAGTTCCGATCATATATCCGATTGGATAAATTGACCAACCAACTAGTACAAACCAACACAATGCATTGTGTGCTTCTAAAACTGCACCTCCAGCCTTTTCAGCCAAAGCCTTAGCTTCACCAAGCCAGATTAAATAAACTACATAAAAGTATGCAGCACCAGAAATACCACCCCAAAGAGCTGCATTTCCTCTGTCAATTGCTTCACCTACATATCCAAATACAAGCATAACAGTTGACCACAGTATAAGTTTCCACATTAAACTTTTTGTTGCTCCAGCTTTAGCAAGAATTAGATAAAACTCAACGCACATTAGTGGAACAGTTAAAATCCAATCTACATATCTGAAGAAAGTTACATCACCGCCTGATACACTAGCATCTCTCATGTAGTAATAGTGCACAGCAGCAATAAAAGTAATTAGTCCTGAGACTAACATAGATGTCCTCCATTTTCCACCACCAGCATCTAACGATAAAAAGAAAAATACTGATGCAGCCATCATGGCCATTGTACCAATGAAAAACGTAAAACTTACTAGGTCGTTAGGAACGTCACCTAATAAGAAAATATTTAAAAAATTTTCCATAATAATTAATTAATTGGTTTTTATGGGGCCCAAAATAGTAAAAAATAACTACATAACTGCTTTTATCATAAAAAAAAACAGTAAATGTTAAAAAAAACACATCATCCTACAGATATAACCATATAATTATCAACTAATTACAATTTTTATTGGTTTTTTAATAATCAGAGTATTTATGAGCTTATGATATAAGTTTTTAAATATGATTCATAAATTAGCATTAATTATTGACAGGAATTGAACAAAGAATATACAAACAATTTAACCTTTAGAATAACGGTTTTCCTAAGCTTGTTTTCTCTTTTTTGGAGTAATAATCTTAGTGGAGAATACTTCTATTTTGCATGTTACGCCCTGATTTTGACTTTTGGAATAATTCATGGAGCAAATGATATATTGATATTGCTTAAGGGTAAAAAAACTAACAAGTACACTGTTTTAAATCAAACATTTAAGTATTTCTCAATTGTTATGATAATTTGTTTAATATTTTTCAATTTTCCTGTCATTTCTATGTTGTTTTTTGTCCTATTTAGTGCATATCATTTTGGTGAACAACAATGGACAATTTTTGAAAATAATAATTCTAAAAGTTTAACATTCTTTTATTTTATTTTTGGCGCTCTTATTTTTTTGATGCTATTTACACTGAATTCAACTGAGGTGTCTGAAATAATTTTTGATATAACATCCTTTTATATACCTCAAAATTTCTTTAAAATCTCTCTGATTGCATTAATTGTCCTAAACTCAGTTTTTTTAATTGTTAATTACAAAATATTAAAACCACAATTATTCCATCAGTTTATATTGTTTTTAGTTATGTCAATTGTATTTATCTTTTTTGATTTACTTCCAGCATTTGCTGTTTATTTTGTTTTTTTCCACAGCATACCCTCAATTATAGAACAAGCTGAATATCTTTTTGAAGATAGTTCCACTGAAAGTTTTAAAAAATTTATAATTAAAGGTTTAGCTTATTGGTTGATAGCAATTATATTTCTTGGTATATTATATTTAGTTATAAAAGATAAGATTGATTTTAGTTTAGGTATTTTTTTCTCATTTTTAGCTGCAATAACATTTCCGCATGTTTTAGTTATATATAAAATGAAACAAATCACAAGAAAAAATTAAATTTGCTACATTATGTTTAACACATTAACTGAAAAATTAAATTCTGCTTTTCATGTCTTAAAAGGTCATGGTAAAATAACAGAAATTAATGTTGCAGAGACACTGAAAGAGGTTCGAAGAGCCCTTTTAGATGCAGACGTAAGTTTTAAAATTGCCAAGGAATTTACTCAAAGAGTAAAAGAAAAATCAATTGGAAAAAATGTCCTAACTGATCTCAGACCAGGGCAGTTAATGGTTAAGATTGTAAAAGATGAATTAACTCAACTTATGGGTGGTGAGCATGAGGGAATTAATCTTTCGGATAACCCCTCTATTATCTTACTATCCGGTCTACAAGGATCTGGTAAAACAACATTTGGAGGAAAGCTTGCTAATTATCTTAAAAAGAAGAAAGGAAAAAATCCTTTATTGGTTGCATGTGATGTATATAGACCTGCTGCCATAGATCAGCTCAAGTTATTGGGCGATCAAATTAATGTAGATGTATACACAGAGGAAGGAAATAAAGATCCTGTTAATATTGCAAAGAATTCCTTAAAATTTGCAAAAGAAAAAAAGAAGAATTTAATTATCATAGATACTGCAGGAAGGTTAGCAATCGATGATGTATTAATGAATGAGATTGGAAATATTAAAAATGCTACAAGCCCAAGTGAAATTTTATTTGTTGTAGATTCAATGACAGGTCAGGATGCTGTCAATACTGCAAAAGCGTTTAATGATGTTTTAAATTTTGATGGTGTAGTTTTAACAAAGCTTGATGGTGATACTAGAGGCGGAGCTGCTCTAACTATCAAATCGGTTGTAAATAAACCAATTAAATTTATTGGAAATGGTGAAAAACTAGATGCATTAGATATATTCTACCCTGAAAGAATGGCTGATAGAATATTGGGGATGGGTGACGTTGTTTCTCTAGTTGAAAGAGCTCAAGATGTATATGATGAGAAAAAAGCTAGGGAGCTCAGTAAAAAAATCGCAAAGAACAAATTTGGCTTTGATGACTTTTTAAATCAAATAAATCAGATTAAGAAGATGGGAAATCTTAAAGATACAGTAAGTATGATTCCTGGAATGAGCCAAATGAAGGATGTAAATATTGATAATGATTCATTCAAACACATAGAGGCATTAATTCAATCCATGACACCAAAGGAGAGAACTAACCCAAAAATTATAGATCATAACCGAAAAAAAAGAATTTCCAAAGGTGCAGGTCGAGAAGTTCAAGAATTAAATGCTCTTTTAAAACAATTTGAACAAATGTCAAAAATGATGAAAATGGTACAATCAGGAGGTGCTTCGAAATTAATGGGAATGATGCAAAATCTTAAACAATAGAATGATAATACTCGACGGAAAAAAAACAAGTAATGATATAAAAGATGAAATTACGGATGAAGTAAATTCCATTATATCAAAAGGAGACAGACCTCCTCATTTAGCAGCAGTGATTGTTGGAAATGATGGAGCTAGTCTTACTTATGTTGGAAGTAAAGTTAGAGCATGTGAAAAAGTAGGTTTTGATTCAACATTGGTGAGTTTAGAGGATTCTATCTCTGAAGAGGAGTTATTAGATAAAGTTTATGAACTTAATAATGATAAAAAAATAGATGGATATATTGTTCAATTGCCTTTACCTAAACATATTGATACTCAAAAAGTTCTGTTAGCAGTAGATCCAAAAAAAGATGTTGATGGTTTTCATCCTGTTAACTTTGGAAGAATGGCACTAAACTTACCAACTTTTATTTCTGCCACACCAAATGGTATTATGGAATTATTAAAAAGGTATAAAGTACCAACCGAGGGGAAAAACACTATTGTAATTGGACGTTCTGACATTGTTGGTAAGCCAGTAAGTATATTAATGGGGTTAAAGACTAATCCTGGAAATTCTACCGTTACATTGGCTCACAGCAGAACCAAAAATATAGAAGATTTAATAAAGCAAGCTGATATAGTAATTTCAGCCCTAGGAGTTCCTGATTTTATTAAGGAACATATGATAAAAGAAGGAGCTACAGTTATTGATGTTGGTATCACTAGAGTAGAGGATGATTCTGAAAAGGGTTACAAAATTGTTGGAGATGTTGATTATGAAAATGTTTCAAAAAAATCATCATTTATTACTCCAGTTCCTGGAGGCGTAGGTCCTATGACTATTGCAATGTTGCTAAAAAATACATTGCAAGCTTATAAAAACTAATTAATTACTTCTCAAATATTTGATTAAAATCTTTAAAAGATTTAAATTCTAATGCATTTCCGCAGGGATCTTTAAAAAACATCGTTGCTTGTTCTCCGGGTAAACCTTTAAATCGAATGTAAGGATCTATGATGAAAGTTATCCCTTTTTCAATTAGTTGATTAGAAAAATTGTGAAATTGATTCCATTCTAGAATAACCCCAAAATGAGGAATTGGAACATCCTTACCGTCAACAGGGTTTGTTTTGCTTTTTTCTTTAGATTTTTCTTTGTAATGAATAACTAACTGATGACCAAATAAATTAAAGTCAACCCAATGATCACTACTTCTTCCCTCATCACAACCTAAAATATTTTTGTAGAAATCTCTAGATTTTTCTAAATCATGAACTGGAATTGCTAAATGGAATGGGAGCAGATTGGTTTCTTTCATATATTAAAATTAATCATTTAATATAACTTACTGTAATCTGTAATATATTTGTAAAGTGAAGATAGATTCAAACAATTTGCCAATTATGGAAACCTTTTTCTCGATTCAAGGTGAGGGATTTCACTCTGGTAAATCTGCTTATTTTATTAGAATTGGAGGTTGCGATGTTGGTTGTCATTGGTGTGATGTTAAAGAAAGTTGGGATCACGGGAAACATGAAATTGTTCGCGTAAATGATATTGTTTCAAAAATTAGTGGAACTAATTTGGTAATTATTACTGGTGGTGAGCCACTTATGTGGGACATGACAGTATTGACAAAAAAAATAAAAAAAAATAAAATGGTTATTCATCTTGAAACATCAGGTGCCTATAATCTCTCTGGTAATTGGGATTGGATATGTCTATCACCTAAAAAACAAAAACTTCCAAAGAAAGAGATCTATGAAATTGCAAATGAACTTAAAATAATTATTTATAATAAACATGACTTAGAATTTGCATTAGAGGAATCCAAAAAAGTATCAGAAAAATGTAAATTATTTCTTCAGCCTGAATGGGCTAGATTTGAAAAAAACAAGTCGTTAATATTTGATTTTATAAAGAAAAATCCAAATTGGAATCTTTCCCTTCAATTGCATAAATTCATGGGGATTGATTAATTATATATTAAATATTTTTCTCTAATGAGTTTAAAATTATCTAACCCTTTTTTCCATGTTTTTTTAATTTCTTTTTCTGATAATCCTTTTTTTATTTGTTCCTCTAATATCTTATTTCCTGCTAAACGGTGAAATCCAGATTTAAAAAAAATATCTTTATTCTTTTCGTTTTTGTAGGCAAGTATTAACCATTTCAAATCAATTTTTGACAGGTAGTCTTCATTTTCAAGATTAAGCCCAAAGCAAGTAAAATTTTCATGTTTTGGATACTTAGCTCCAGGCATTGATTTGGGAGTAAAATTAAACTTAAAGTTTTTCCAGTACGGTGTTCCTAATACTTGAAACTGTTTCTTTGTCCCTCGACCTACACTTACAGGTGTTTGCTCAAAAAAACAAAGAGAGGGATATAAATTAATTGATTGTTCATTTGGTAAATTCGGAGATGGTTTTAAAGGAAGTATATATTTGCTATATCTATCATAATTTGAAATTTCTATAATGTTCAATTTACATGTTAAATTATTTTTTAACCATTTCTCACCATTTATCATATTTGCATATTCACCTATTGTCATTCCGTAAACTATTGGAACGGGATGCAATCCAACAAAACTCATCGATTCTTGAGTCATAACTGGTCCATCAATATAGTGACCGTTAGGATTAGGTCTGTCTAAAATAATTAACTCTATATTATTTTCTGCACAACTTTCCATAACATAATGCATCGTAGATAGATAGGTGTAAAATCTGGCTCCAACATCTTGAATATCAAAAATTATAACATCAATACCATCTAAATCTTCAGCACTGGGTTTTTTTTTATTTCCATATAAAGACACAATTGGAATACCAGTTTTTGGGTCAATTGAGTTGACTATTTTTTCACCAGCATCTGAGTTACCACGGAAACCGTGTTCAGGTGCAAAAACCTTTTGGACTTTAATATTTAATTTTAATAGTGAATCAACTAAATGTATACCTTTATTTTCAATTAAAAATTGAGATGTATGATTTGATACAATAGCAACATTCTTTTTTTTGATTAATTCTAAATATTCCTCAGTTTTATCAATTCCTATTCTCAAATCATTTTGTGCGCTTATATTTAATGATAGTATTAAAAAAAAATTAATTTTGATCAATACAACTTTAGAATATTTTGAAATTTGAAAATTTTTTAGCATCCCGGATTCTTAGTTATAAGAGATATAAAAATACTATATCGTCGCCTATTATAAAAATTTCAATATTATCAATAATTATTGCAATAATGGTTATTAATTTTTCTGTTTCAATCGGATTTGGAATTCAGAATGAAATAAAAAATAAATTTTCAGGTTTATCAGGTGATTATTATATTTCAAATTTTAAAAATGAAAATTTCTCTTCATACCATCCAATAAATTTAGATAATATTGATGATCAATTTTTTGAAATTGAAAAATTTAAAAGTATAAATAAAGTTATTTACAATCCAGGAATAATTCCTTTAAATAATGACTTTGAAGATATTGTTTTTAAAGGCGTTGATAAAAATGGTATTAACAATCTTGATCAATTTATTAAAAACTTATCTATTGATGAAATTGGTATAAATGAAGTAATAATATCAGAGTATTTAGCTAACAAATTGGACCTTGAACAAGGAGACTTTTTAAAGTTCCTCTTTTTTAAAAATCAAAATAGTAAAATTCCTTTGATAAGAAATTTAAAAGTCATTGCCTTTTATAATTCTTCTGTCTCTGAATTTGACAGATCAGTAGTTTTTGGAAGTATTAATCAATCATTATTAATAAATAAATGGGATAGCAATTATGTTGGTGGTTTAGAAGTTTTAATAGCAAATAAAAATTTAAATTACGATGATCAGGAATTTTTATTTTCATCCATTCCCCCTGATTATAATATTCAAAAAACATCCGATCGATTTCCAGAAATCTATAATTGGATTAATTTATTTGACACAAATATTTATTTAATAATTATTCTAATGGTAGCTGTTGGAGGAATAAATATGATCACAGCACTATTAGTAACCATACTAGATAAAACCAAATTAATAGCTGTACTCAAAATTTTAGGGGTTAATAATACATCAATAAGAAAAATATTTATGATAAATGGCTTTTATTTACTTTTTAGAGGTTTAATATGGGGAAATATAATTTCAATAAGTTTAATGATTATTCAAAAACAATTTTTAATTGTTAGGCTTGATCCTCTTACATATTACTCGGAATTTATACCAATTGAAATTGATCTATTCAAAATTTTATCAATTAATTTAATTGTGATATTAATTTCAATGATTATGCTATTAATACCCTCACAAACAATTTCAAAAATAAAACCAAATTTAAGTTTGAAATTAACTTAATAAATTAAATTTGCAACATCAAAAATGGATATCCGCAATAATATTCTTGAGACCATTGGTAATACCCCATTAGTAAAATTAAATACAATTACACAAGAAGTTGATGCATTAGTTTTAGCAAAAGTTGAGTATTTCAATCCTGGAAACTCAGTTAAAGATAGAATGGCATTAAAAATGGTAGAAGACGCAGAAAAAGATGGAAGATTGAAACCAGGTGGAACAATAGTAGAGGGAACATCTGGAAATACTGGAATGGGATTAGCATTAGTAGCAATTGTTAAAGGTTATAAACTTATTTGTGTCACTACAGACAAACAATCAAAAGAGAAAATTGATATTCTGAAAGCTGTTGGAGCTAAAGTTATTATTTGTCCTGCAGATGTTGAACCAGAGGATCCTCAATCTTATTATTCAACTGCTAAAAGAATTGGAGATGAAACGGAGAATTCATGGTATGTAAATCAATACAATAATCTTTCAAATAGAGAAGCACATTACCTATCTACAGGACCAGAAATTTGGGAACAGACTAATGGCAAAATCACTCATTTTGTAGTGGGTGTTGGTACAGGTGGCACAATTTCTGGGGTTGCAAAATTTTTAAAACAACAAAATAGTAATATCAAAATTTGGGGAATAGATACCTATGGATCTGCATTTAAAAAATATCACGAGACAGGGATATTTGATAAAAAAGAAGTTTATCCCTACATCACTGAAGGTATTGGCGAAGACATAATACCTGAAAATGTTGATTTTGATTTAATTGATCATTTTGAAAAAGTTACTGATGAAGACGCGGCACGATACACTCGAAAGCTAGCAAAAGAGGAAGGGATATTCGCTGGAAATTCATGCGGAGCTGCGGTAAAAGGAGTCATACAATTAAAAAAATACTTTACTAAAAATGATGTGGTAGTTGTTTTACTTCATGACTCCGGAAGCAGATATGTAGGAAAAATATATAATGATCAGTGGATGAAAGCTAATGATTTTAGATTAGATTAATCATCTAAAAGTATCTTTTGGAAATTCATAAATGCTTTCAAATCCTTTTTTATTTACAGAAACAACAGAAAATAAATAATTATCAATGATTATGTTTTTTAAAGTATATTCATTTACATTACCTATACTTTTGCTAAACTCCCAGTTTGGTGAAGATGTTTTGCGCCAATAAATTTTGTAACCTATTACATCATCACCATCTGTAAAATCCCATTTAAATTTTACTGAAGGCTCAACAATCCCACCTATTTTTAAATTTTTTGGAGGAGGAGGAGATGATGCAAGAAGAGCTAGATTGATTGCATTAACAGTTGTTAGTTTTTTAACATACTCAAAATTTACTCCTTCTATTAAATCCCCATACTTAATATTATTTTCAATTCTAAGATCTTGGTGTTGACGATTGTAATTTTCATTAGTTTCCATGATTCTAACTCCAGCAAAACCTAAATCATTAAAGGGACGATGATGACCTCCTCTTCCAAAACGATCTAATCTGTAGACTAAATCTGGTTTTAAATCTGGGAGATATTTTTTCGTTGAATTATAAATAAATCTCGCAAGCTGTCGAGAATTTCCGTCAACTTCTCCACCATAAAATCTTCTCATGTATCTTTGTCTATCCGATTCATTTGCTGGCACAGGTTCTGAAAAAATTCTAAAACTTTTATTATCTATAGCACCATTTATTCCTTCAATATTACCAATCATGTCATTATTTAAGATTCCAATAATATTCCAATTGTTCTTTTTAGCATGCCCAGCCAATCCTTGTCCACCGTATAAACCTTGTTCTTCACCTGAAAGCCCCACATAAATTATTGAACTTTCAAATTTATATTTTGATAATACACGAGCTGCTTCAATAGTACCTGCCATCCCAGTTGCATTATCATTTGCACCTGGAGAGTCAGATTCAAAATCATTTGGATCTGAAACTCTACTATCTATATCACCACTCATTATTATATACCTATTTGGATATTTCCAGCCCTTTTGAATAGCTACTACATTATTTATCCAAACATCTCTGATAAGTCTTAGATTATTTTTTTTGAAGTAATTTTTTTGAAAAAAAACTTCTAAACATTCACCACAATCGTTTGAAATTAATTCAAATTCTTTTTTTATCCACCTTCTGGCTGCCCCTATCCCTCTGGTCTCAGAAATAGTATCACTAAGTGTGTGTCTAGTACCAAAATTTACAAGAGTTTGAATATCATCCTTGAGTCTATCCTCAGAGATATTTGAGATAATTGCGTATATAAGTTTATCTTTTTGGTTCTGAGAATAAATTAAGCAGCAAAAAAAAAATAATATAAATCTTAGCCACATAAAATCTAGAAAGGATATTTGTTTTCCGACTGTAGAACTTTAGCAACTTGTCTCTTTAATTCTATAGTATTTGGATAATTAAAATATTTAGTAAATCTCTTCAGACCCGATAATAAAAATTTTTGTTCACTTCCATCAGATAAGGATACAATAAGTTCCTTCGCTTTCTTAATTATTAATTCACATGACTCATAAAGATAAAGTTTACTCATTGCGATTTGACTTGATTGATTTTCTGATCCAAATCTTTTTGAATTTTTTTCAGTTCTAAGAATCGCAGATTCAGACATGTATATTTCAATTATAATTTCAGATATTCTTAGTAAAACTTCTTGTTCTTTGTCTAAATCCATTCCAAATTTTTTCATTCCAGCACCGGCCAACATTAAGAAAACTTTTTTCAGATTTTTTATAACATACTTTTCCTCAGAAAAAAGCTCATCAAGATCAGGGATATCAAAACTAGGAATATCAGTTAATTCATTTGCAACATCTTCAGCTTTTTCAATTAAATTCAAATGACCTTTCAATGCTTTTTTTATAATCATACCAATTATAACCAGCTTATTTATTTCATTTGTTCCCTCATAAATTCTAGCAATTCTTGCATCTCTCCAAGCAGATTCCATTGGTGTTTCTGTTGAATACCCCATTCCCCCAAAAACCTGAATTCCTAGATCTGTACAATTTTGAAGATGGTCAGAGACTGCTACTTTTAAGATTGAACATTCTACAACATATTCTTCAACACCTTTTAATTCTGATTCTTGATGTGTTTTTCCATCTGACTTAAGAATTGAAATTCTATCTTCAATATTTTTAGCAGCTCTGTATGTTGCAGATTCATCAACATAGGTTTCTGTTGCCATTTTAACTAACATTTCTTTTACTGCCCCGAATTCAATTATTTTAGAATTAAATTGTTCTCTCTGATTCGCATATTGTATGGCAGCCTTCGTTACTCTTCTTTCCCCATCAAGAGCAGCAGCAGCAAGTTTTATTCTTCCAATATTTAAAGCATTCATGGCAATTTTAAATCCATTCCCCCTTTCAGATATCATATTTTCCACAGGCACTTTTGTTTCATTGAAAAAAACTTGTCTAGTAGAAGATGAGTGTATTCCAAGTTTTGACTCTTCATTACCAAGTTTTATGCCGTTATCTGGATCGTTAGGTACAATAAATGCAGTTATATTTTTATCATTTTCAATCCTTGCAAAAACTGTGAAAATATCAGCATATCCCGCATTTGAAATCCACATCTTTTGGCCTGTTATCAAATAATGTTTTTTATCTGCTGTCAGTACCGCTTTTGTTTTTCCATTATTTGCATCTGAACCTGCAGTAGGTTCAGTTAAACAATATGCTCCTATATGTTCTCCTGTTGCTAATTTTGGAACATATTTTTTCTTTTGTTCTTCATTTCCATAAAGAAGAATAGGAAAAGTTCCAATTCCAGTATGGGCTCCATAGGCCGTAGAAGTAGATCCTGAACTACCTGATATATAATCACAAACTAGCATTGATGAAGTAAATGGCATACCAAGACCTCCATACTCCTCGGGGACTCCAACCCCTAAAAATCCAAGATCACCAGCTTTTTTAATCACCTCAAATGTTAGATCGTAGTTATGCTTTTCAAATTCACTTTTTTTGCTCCAAATTTCTTTTTCAGCAAAATCATGAACTGCATCCTTCATCATTTTTTGTTCTTCTGTAAAATCTTCAGGTGTAAAAACATCATTACAATCAGTTTCTCTGACTATAAATTCACCACCTCTAGTCAAATTTTTTTCTAGTGTTTCCATAATTATAATTTTTCAAATATTCCAGCGGCACCTTGGCCTGTACCAACGCACATGGTAACCATACCATACTTTAATTTTCTTAGTTTCATTTCATCAAATAATTGAACTGAAAGTTTTGCACCTGAACAACCAAGGGGATGGCCAAGGGCAATAGCACCTCCATTCACATTAACAATTTCTTTTTCCAATTTTAATTCGTTTATAACAGCGATTGATTGCGAAGCAAAAGCTTCATTAAGCTCAAATAACTCAATTTGTTTTAATTTCATTCCAACTTGATCCAAAACCTTTGGAATTGCTCTAACTGGTCCCATGCCCATAATTTTTGGAGGAAGACCAGCAACGCTGTAACCAATTAATTTAGCAATAGGCTCTACGTTTAGTTTTTTTAACATATTTTCACTGACAATCATCACAAATGCAGCTCCATCACTCATCTGAGATGAGTTACCAGCTGTCACAGATCCAGTTGCTGAAAAAACAGGTCTTAATTTTGATAGAACCTCAACACTTGTATCTTTTCTAGGTCCTTGATCCTCATTAAAAGTAGTTTCTCTTTCCTTCTTTTTTAGATTTTCATCAAGGTAAATTTCTTTCACCTTGATAGGAGCAATTTGTTCACTAAACTTTTTTTCCTCCAGTGCTTTGATAGCTTTTTGATGTGATTCATAAGCAAAAAGATCCTGACTTTCTCTCGAAACTTTATATTCATTTGCAACTTGTTCAGCAGTTAAACCCATTCCCCAATAATAATCCTCTTTACCTTTGGAGACAGTGTTATAATTTGGTACAGGTTTAAATCCAGTCATTGGAATATAGCTCATACTTTCAACTCCACCAGCAATAATACAATCTGACATTCCAGATTTGATTTTTGCAGTTGCTATTGCTATAGTTTCCAATCCTGAAGCACAAAACCTATTAATTGTTACACCTGGAACATCATCTACTTTAAGTCCCATAAGAGAAATTAATCTTGCAACATTAAAACCTTGTTCTGCTTCAGGCATAGCATTTCCGACAATTAAATCATCAATTAATTTTTTATCAAAGTCAGGAATTTGAGAAATCATGTATTCTATAGTTTCTGCAGCTAATTCATCAGGTCTTTTAAACTTAAAAAAACCTCTTGGCGCTTTTCCGACCGCAGTTCTGTATGCTTTTATTATATATGCTTCTTTCATATTAGTTCCTTAAAGGTTTTCCGTTCTTTAACATGTACTGAATTCTTTCCAAAGTTTTTCTTTCACCACACAATGATAAAAAAGCTTCTCTTTCGAGATCTAACAAATATTGTTCAGAGACTCTTGTTGCTTGAGATAATTCACCACCACATAATACATTAGCAATTTTATTTGCAATTTTTTTATCATGTTCTGATATGTAGCCACCAGCCAACATCGAGTCAGCTCCAACATACATCATGCCTAGTGCCTGTTTACCTAAAACTTTTATATCAGTCCTTTTTACTGGTTTTGTGTAGCCCATCTCATACATATTTATAGCCGTTTGCTTTGCTATAGAAATTTGATTTTTCTTATTCATAATTATGTGATCTCTTCCTTTGACTAAATAATCTAAATCAAATGCTTCAAAACCTGATGTTGCAGTTTTAGCCATACCTATATTTATGAAATATTCCTGTAATAAATTAACTTCTACATCATTCGGTCTAAATTTATCAGATGCCCGAAGTGCCATTTCTTTAAGTCCACCACCACCAGGAACAAGCCCTACTCCGACTTCAACAAGTCCAATATAAGTTTCACTGTATGCTATTAATTTATCGCAGTGTAAACATACCTCACAACCACCTCCTAAAGTATAACCATGTGGAGCACCAATTACAGGAATTGATGAGTATCTTAATTTCATCATGGTATTTTGAAACATTTTCATGAAAAAATTAAGTTCATCATATTCCTGTTCAATTGCAGCAAGAAAAATTACACTGATGTCAGCTCCAGCAGAAAAATGATCAGATTCATTTCCCAAAACCAATCCTTTAAAATCATTTTCGGCAATGTCAATAGATTTATCCAACGCTTTGATAATGTTCTGATTAATTGAATTCATTTTCGATCCAAATTCGAGATTTAAGATATCGTCTCCAATATCAATTAGTCTTGCTTCATTGTTAGACCATATCACTTTATTTTCAGGAATATTTTTTAGGATAACAAAACCATCCTGACCAGCTATTTTATTAAATGAATTTGAATTTATATCATAGTATTCTCTAAATCCATCATTTATTCTATAGAAATTATTAGTATTTTTTTTAATCATCTCATTAATCCACTCGGCAGGTTTTAAATCAAACTTTTTCATTAATTCAACACCTTCTTTAACACCTATATAATTCCATATTTCAAACGGACCATCTTTCCATCCAAATCCTGTTTTTAATGCTGCATCAATACTTGTAATGTCATTAGAAATTTCAGGAATTCTATTTTGAATGTAACCAAACATTCGGGCAAAA
>CACJYD010000018.1 GCA_902597545.1 uncultured Bacteroidota bacterium
TTTCCAAAAAATTTACTTGACATACAAAATGCTTTAGTTAATAAATTTAAAAATTTAGAATAAAAGCAACAAGCTATCTTAGTTTATATTGTCCTAAACCTTCTATGATTAGACCAATAAACTCTAGTTGAATTACCTAAGAAAAACTTTTTTTTTGTTCTATCATTAAACTCATTTCTAATTGAATTAAGCTGATTGTTTCCGTTTTTTTGATTATCAATATTCATAGCAATTTTAAATTTGCGCAAATCTAATTTTTTTTAAAATAACCAACCCATTATAATGTTAAAAAATCATTAATTTTCATTATTAATATGAAAAAATATAAAGTGCTTGTTGTTGGAGTTGGAAACATGGGAAGTGCTCACGCAAAAGCTTATAATGATATTCCAGAATTTGAATTAGTTGGATTGGTTTCTAACACAGCTAAAAGAAGATCACCTCTATCAAAACAATTAGGTGGTATTGCAGAATTTGACAATTTTGAAAAGGGTTTATTAGAGACTGATCCGGATGTTGTCTCTATCAATACTTATACAGAAAGCCATAAAGATTACGCAATTAAAAGTCTTAATCATGGAGCCCATATTTTTATTGAAAAACCCTTAGCTGAGACAATTGATGACGCATTGGAAATAATAGAATTAGCAAATAAAAAAAATAAAAAAATAGTAGTTGGCTACATACTAAGATATCACCCAGCTTGGAAAAAATTTATAGAGATTTCACATTCCTTGGGAACCCCACTTGTTATGAGAATGAATTTAAATCAACAAAGTTCAGGTGATCAGTGGATTATACACAAAAATTTGATGAATTCAACAAGCCCACTTGTAGATTGCGGTGTTCATTATGTAGATATAATGTGCCAAATGACAAAATCCAAACCTGTGTATGTGAATGCTGTTGGCGCAAGATTGACAAACGAAATTGATAAAAAAATGTACAATTACGGGCACTTACAAGTAGTATTTGAAGATGGCTCAATTGGATGGTATGAGTCTGGTTGGGGACCAATGATAAGTGAAACAGCTTTTTTTGTTAAAGATGTTATTGGCCCCAAAGGATCTGTTAGTATTGTTGAACCTGTAGGTAATGATGATATTTCAAGTTCAAATATTGATAGTCATACAAAAACAAACCAGTTATTGATTCATTATCAAGATCGTACAGATGATGGCAATTTTAAATTTGAAGATAAATACGTCAATACTTCAAATGAGCCAAATCATGATGAATTATGTAAGCTTGAACAGGAATTTCTATTGCACGCAATCATCAATGACTTAGATTTAACCTCTCAATTGGAAGCTGTTATAAATAGTATGAAAATTGTTTTAGCAGCTGATAAGTCTGTTAAGTTAGGAAAGCAAGTTTTAATTGATAGTTAAAAAATAAGTGAGTATAAAAAAGAAAATAGTAATTGGATTTATAGTCGTTGTCTTACTATATTTTTGGGCAGAGCTTGGAGTAGGAATTTTTTTTCAGGATAGCTGGGGAGGAGATTAATCTTTATATTTATAATATGAGAATATTAAAATGGATTTTATTTTCATTATTTCTGCTTGCAACAATCTTCTGCTTCTTTATAGTCTATGAATTTTATACAAACTTATCATTTGTAGATTATCCATATTTAATTGGAGGATTAGTGGGCTTATTTTTAGCCTTAATTACTTTTAAATTCAAAGTAAAATAAAAGGGATTTAATCTAATACTTACTTATGAAAAAAATATTTTTATTATTATGTTTTTTAGGAATTACACTTCCATATTATAATCTTTACAAATACTTAGAGCAAAAGAATTGGGAATGGTCTTTAACTGAATTTTTTACCGAAGCTAACTCAAATTATGCATCATCAATGTTATCAGCTGATTTGGGAATTGCAGCGCTTTCCTTCTTTATTTTTATTATATATAGCTTTAATAAAAAGCCTTTGAAAATTTTCAAATATATGCTATGTTTTTTCACTGTCGGCTTCTCTCTAGCATTGCCATTTTACTTTTATGATAATTATGAAGTATTAAAAAATAAAATTAAATAATATAAAAAAGTATTAGAAAATAATGGCTCATACTTCCAAGAAGAACAAATACATGCCATATTGCATGATTATTCTTTATGCTATCCGATAAATAAAAAAATACTCCAACCGTGTAGAAGATTCCACCTAAGATTACTAGATTTTTCGCATTGGTATCAATTAAATTAAATAGTGTTTTAATGTCAAAAATTATAAGCCAACCTAAAAAAAGATAAAGTAAAAGAGATGCTTTTTCATATCTATTCTTGTTAAAAATCTTAAATAGTGTTCCAATAATTGATAAGGTTAAAACTGTAAAAAAAATTGTTAAACCAGAATAATCATATAATGTAATTAAGCATACTGGAGCATAAGATCCTGTAATCAAGTAGTAGATACTTACATGATCAAAAATCCTAAGCTTTTCTTTAAGGTTAGATTCAGCTACAAAATGATATAAAGTAGATGAACAATATACAAGCAACAATCCAAATGAAAAAAAAATAATACTTAGCGTACTTAAGGTTGTAGAATCATTATTAAAAAAAATTAAAAAGGGGATACCAATTATAGTTAATATGATACCTGCAAAGTGAGTTGTCCAATTCCACAATTCTTCGTCTACTGATTCTTGCATCAATATCGAAAATAGAAAAATCAATTTATTAAAACCAATGATTTATAAACTTTTCTTAGGTAGTTCAGGATCATTTTCAAGCTCTTCATCCTGAAGTTTATTTTGTCTGTAAATAACTGTCAGAAATGCAATGAGATATAATATAAAAATTATAAAACCTACTATAAAAATTATTAAATCCATAAATCTTATTTATCTCCTCTTCTTTGTCTTATGCTGATTGAGAGAGCTAGAATTGATGGCACCCAAATACCAACAAATATTCCTCCGAGTTTATCACCACTAAACCATAGAAATACAGAAAATAAAAATGAAATAAAGGCTAATACTATAGGATAATATTTTAGGAAAAATTTTGCCATAGTTATTTTTGTTTCTTTTTATTGATTTTATTTATAATTGAATTTATTACTGCATATATAATTAATAATATCCATATATATACTACAATATCACTTTTATATCCTACCATAGTTATCATATTATCTTAACTTTTAAATACGTTCTACCAATAACTAAAGCAGCTGTTATAATTATGATATTTTTAATGATGTATTGCCCTTCCAAAGTTGGAAAAAAAGGGTTGGAATCTTGAAATGTAACTTCAGGCAAAATAATTAGTGGTAAAAATGTCCCACTCATCTGAACAAACAGTAAAATCATTGCAATGATTGTTGTTTTCTTGAATAAGAAACATATTGCAATTAATATTTCCCATAAACCAATTACATAAGTCCAATTTTCTGCACTTAAAAATGGCATCCAGTATACAGTGTCTTGAACAAATTGCTGTGCAGGTGACATGTCCAATATTTTTAGTAAACCAAACCAAAAAAATATTATAAATATTGGTATTCTTACCAGATAGTCATTTGTATTGAAATTATACATTATCCTCATCACTTGAAATAATATTTTAAACTGAAAGGATTTCCTTTTGTTGTTTAATTGACGGCCCTAAATCTCTTTTTATATCTCTCTTAACTGTTTTTAGGTATTTAGCTCTTTTTTTATCAGAAACAAAAGGAACAGACCAAAATTGTCTTGTTTTTGTAAAAAGGGATAATTTCCAACCAAATACAAATGAGTAAACACCCATAACAAGTCTTAATTTCACAGAATTGACATATAAAGTAAGAACAGGAAGTGCAGGGGCCCCATGAGTGACATAGGTTCTAAGTTTTTTATCCTTTAAAAATGGTTTTGGGTAAGCATAAGTCTTTGTTATATTAACGAATTTATATGCAAACCCTGGGGTAAAAACCTCATCAAAAAAGATTTCCATTCTTGGTGTCAATCTGAACCACCAAACAGGTGAAATGATATATATTCTATCTGTCCAAGTAACAAGTTCCTGATATTTTTTAATTACTTTATCTCTCGGCCTTGTAAAACTGTCCCTGTATAAGTCAATGATCTCTAAATCTTCCTTTCTTATTTCAATTTCACTCTTAATTGTTTTAAAAATTCCGTTATAACAAAAGGAATTTTTATCTGGGTGACCAATAACTATAAGATTTTTCATAAATCTTTTATAACATGTGCATTACAAAATATGTGCCATAAGATAAAGAATCGACGTTATCTTTATTTTAATAAGACTTTATAAATTCAAGTTTACTAGCAAAAGCAACCCAGTTTTTTGGAAACTTTCTGTAGAGTTTTTGTAAAAGAATTTGATGTCCAATTTCTTTTACCCAGTTTATCATATCATTGTCTTTGCAGTAAAATTGTAAAGAAAATGTTGTGCCTTTAACATTATTTACACCATCCTCAAAGGTAACTTTAAGTAAATCAACTTGATGAACATTTTTTCCAAGCTCAGGAAGAATTTCACTGTCAATATATGCCACCCAATCTTTCTCAATTTCATTTTCAACTATGAATGTTACGTTATAAATATTCATCTTTTCAAAAATACAAATTGCTTATTAAAATTATATTTTATACATTCTGATTATGAAAAATTATTTAATCCTACTTTTAATTTTATTTTGTTCATGCGATGTTGCGGAGTATAATCCAGAAAATATAAATTTTGATGAGAAAGAATATTCAGAAGCTTTTCAGCTTATAGATTATTGGCTTGAGGCCCAAAAAGATTATGAGAAACTTCCTGGTTTAACAGCTGTAGTAACAGATAAAAAAGAAACTAAGTGGACTGGTTCTTTTGGTTTGTCTAACGGAGTCGAACCAATGAAAGTTGAAAACACCTTTAGTATATGCTCAATTTCAAAATTATTTACAGCTGTAGCAATAATGCAATTGGTTGAGGATGGAAAAATTAATCTAGATGATCCAATTCAAAAAGTTTTACCTTGGTTTGACATAAATAATGAATTTAAAGATGTTCCCGAATTAACAATTAAATCTATTCTTTCACATTCATCGGGATTACCAAGAGAATCTAATCATCCATATTGGTCATGGCCAGATTTCCCATTTCCAACAAAACAAGATGTTATTGATGAGTTAAAAAATCAAGAAATGTTATATCCTCCTTCAAAATATTATCAGTATAGCAATCTTGGACTCAGTTTATTAGGCTTTATAGTAGAAGAGGTTACGCAAACTAATTTTGATGATTATGTTAATCAAAAAATACTTATTCCCTTATCTATGAATAATACTAAGACATATATGTCAACTGAGGATTATGGAAAAAATTTGACATTAGGATATTCTTCACTAAATAGAAATAATGAGAGGGAAAAAGTAAACTTTTTTGATGCTGATGGTATAGCTGCAGCAGCAGGATTTACATCTAATGTTGAAGATCTAGCAAAATTTGCTAGATGGCAAATTGATCTTGTAAAGTCACTGGAAAAAAATATTCTATCCCCTGAGACTTTAAAACTCATGCATGAAATTCATTGGGATGATAAATTAACCTCTGTAACTAGAGGATTAGGATTTGGAGTTTACAATTTTGATGGTGAAAACTGGGTTGGTCATGGAGGATCTTGTCCTGGCTACAGATCTCAATTATATATAAACACTAATAAAGAACTTGCTTACTCTGTAATGATTAATTCTAGTGGAACATCCCCCACGAAGTATATAGATGGAATTCATGAAATTTTAAGTAATGTTACTCTAAAAAAAGGGGAAGAAATAAATAGGTTTGAAGAATTTGAGGGCAAATATATTTCACAACCTTGGGTTAGTGAGACATATGTACAATCATGGGGAGATAATTTGGCCCTTGTCTCATTGCCTAGTGACGACCCATATATTAGCTTGTATAAACATATTGAAGGTGATGTATTCAAAAAAATTCTAAACAACAATGATTTAGGACAAGAATTGAAAATTATTAGAGATGATAATAATAAAGTTGTAGCCTATAAAACACATCAAAATATTTATAAAAAAGATTTAAACTAATATGAAAAAAGTTATTAACCATAAGGGCTGGCTTACAGCTATTTTAAGCATTATTCCATTTTTTATTTTTGTATCCTTTTTTCAAGGCTTTGGAGTGGGATTATCAAATGTGTTAGGTAAAAGAGGAATTATTGACTTTGATTTTGATAAGTATTTAGAAATTGAAGATATGCGAGATTTCTTGGTTGCTGATACAATTATTCAATACTTTGATTTAATTGGTGTGTTATTGCTTTTATGGATCTTAATGAGGTTTGTGGATAAGGAACCTTTTATAAATTTAGGTTTTAGTCTAAAAGGAAAAGTTAATGATATTATATTAGGCATGACTCTAGGTCTCCTTCTCATGGCAGTTGGTTATACCGTTTTAATATTGTTAGGTGAAATTAAATTTATTGGGTTTAATTACGATTTAAAAAATATTATTTTATTATTTATATTATTTATAGCAGTTTCTATTGCAGAAGAAACTTATGTCAGGGGTTATGTTTTAAAGAATCTTCTGCAATCATTTAACCCAATTATTTCTTTAATTATTTCATCTGCTATTTTTTCACTTTTGCATTTTTTTAATCCCAATGTAAATTACATTGCTCTTACTGAGCTTTTTATTGCAGGCATTCTATTAGGAATTTCGTATGTATACACTAAAAATTTATGGTTTCCAATTGCACTACATTTGAGTTGGAATTTCTTTCAAGTAATGTTTGGCTTTAATGTTAGCGGAATGGATACCTACTCATTAATTGAATTTGAAATAATAGAAAATAATAATATAAATGGAGGTGATTTTGGCTTTGAGGGCTCATATTTCTCCATTTTGTTTTCACTAATTATGATGTATTTTTTGTGGAAATATTATAAAAAATTTGCAGAATAAATAAATCATTATTTTTTAAATTGCACCCTTGATTCAGTTAATTAAATTAGAATATAAATCTTTTTTTAGATCAGCCACACTTGGTGGGAAAATAGCTGCTAAAATATTTATGTGGCTTAGCTACATTTATATTTTTTTTATGACAATCGCTCTGGCATATCTTCACGGCATTGGTGGAGCAGCATTTATAAATAAAGAGGCTATTGTGGAAAATCCATTTCTACTATTAAATTCTAATATGCTTTTTTACATTTTTGCGTTTTGGGTTGTAGGTAGATATTTTGGTCAAGCCACTCCAATAATAAACATGAAACCCTTATTGTTATTAAAAATTAAGAGAGATAAAATAATTAGATTTTCATTAAATAAAACTATTTTCTCTTTTTTCAATTTAATATCAATCCTATACCTACTCGTTTTTTCACTGACAATTTATTCACCAGAAAAATTTGATTTAACGCAGCTTATACTTTGGAATTTATCCATGTATTTGATTTTATATATTACCAACTTTCTTAATATATATCTAAATAAAAAAGATCGACTTGTAATTGTATTAGGGGTTATTTTGGCCATTGTTTATGCTTTAGATTATTTTCAGATTTTTAGTTTTGGCCCTATTTCTGAGTGGATATTTTACATGTTTTATGAGGATAAAATATTAGTAATTATTCCGCTAATAATTTTGGCCTTTACCTATTATCGGGTAATTCAATTCTTTAAAAATAATTTCTTCATAGATACTGGTCTTAGAAAAAAAGTCATGGAAGCAAAGCAAGATAATCTGGATTTTTTAAATCGATTTGGAGATATGTCTACTTTTTTAAGAAATGATTTTAGACTTATTAAACGTTCTAAAAGAGCCAGAACAACAGCCCTTATGTCCTTATTGTTTATTCTATATGGACTCATTTTTTTAGGCACCCAAGACTTGCTGGGTGACACGATGCTATTTTTTGGATATTTATTTTCAACAGGTGGATTCATTTTTACCTTTTGCGCTTTGGTCCCGAGCTGGGATAGCCAACACTATCCATTTATGATGTGTCAAAATATTAAATACGTTGATTATATAAAATCAAAGTGGTACTTAGGTAGCTTTGGTGTAATTATAGCTACTATTATCGCTCTCCCAATCTATGGTTTTTTTGGATCATATCATCTTATTGCAGTTTTATCCTGTGGTTTATTTAATCTTGGGGTTAATTCTTATTTAACGTTATGGGCAGGAGCATTTACAAAAGTCAAAATTGATTTGAATTCATTTAAAAATGCCATGGGAAATTCAAAGGCTTTTAATTCAAAAACATTACTGCTAACATTACCTCAAATGGTTCTCCCTTTGGTTTTATACTGGGCTGTATCAACATTTTTTGGTCATACAATTGGATGTATCTCAGTTGGATCAATAGGTATTTTAGGTATTCTTTTTAAAGACTTAGTATTAAACATTATAATAAAAACTTATAAAATTGAAAAGTACTCAACCCTTTCAGCATATAAGGAAACAAATTAGTTATGATAAAAATTAGAAATATTACAAAAACGTATGGTAAAGAAACCGTTTTAAAAATAGATTATTTAGACATTAATTCAGGTCAAACGTTTGGACTTGTTGGAAATAATGGAGCAGGTAAAACAACACTATTTAGCGCATTATTAGATCTTATTAAACCAACAACTGGCGAAGTTTTAAACAACGGAATAAATGTGAGAACTAGTGAAGACTGGAAAAGTTTTACTTCTGCATTTCTTGATGAATCATTTCTAATTAGCTATTTAATGCCTGAGGAATATTTTTATTTTGTTGGAGAATTGAGAAACTTTTCAAAAAAGCAGGTTGATGAATTTTTAAAGCAATTTGAGGATTTATTTAATGGAGAAATTTTAGGTGGTAAAAAATTTATTAGAGATTTATCTAAGGGTAATCAAAAAAAGGTTGGAATCGTAGCAGCGCTAATTGGAGACCCTGAGGTTATTATTCTGGATGAGCCATTTGCAAACCTCGACCCAACTACTCAAATTAGATTAAAAAAAATAATAAAGACCCTATCTCAAAAAGTAGGTGTAACTGTACTTGTTTCCAGTCATGATTTACAAGATGTGACTGAGGTTTCAGATAGAATTGTTTTATTAGAAAAAGGACTAGTAATTAAGGATATTAAGAAAACAAAAAAGACTCTACAAGATCTTGAAACCTATTTCAACAAAGAATAATACTTTACCAGATAAAATTTATCTTACCGTAGAGAAAGAACTAAAGCTATTCTACTTTAGTGCTTTCAGAAGAAGACCAAAAAATCTTCTTACACTAGAGCTTATAAAAGAATGTTATACAGATCAAATTAATTTTTTTTTAAATCAAATATTTCGAATAATTAAATCCTATAAAAAGAGCAATAATAAAAAAGAACTTTATAGTAATCTTATTGAATTTAAAAAAAATGAAGGCTGTAATAAAAAGATTATGGAATCAATAATTTTGCATTTCAGTGATAGTTATGAAAACTTAGCTTTTACTTCTTCAGAATTGAAAATCTTATTTTTGTTTGAAGAGAAATAAGTCATATTGGCATATTTTTTGAAAATTTTTAAATCTAAAATATAATTTTAGTTAATGAAAAAGATTGTTGCATTTGGAGCTAGCTCCTCAAAAAAATCTATTAATAAGCAATTTGCATCTTATGCTGCTTCCCTAATAAGTGATGCTGATTCTATTATTATTGATTTAAATGATTTTGAAATGCCTATCTATAGCATTGACTATGAAAATGATAAAGGAATTCCTGAAAAAGCTTTCAAGTTTAAAGAAATTATAAAAAGTGCGGATGGTATTATAATATCCTTTGCTGAGCACAATAGTGTTTATACAGCAGCCTTTAAAAATATTTTTGATTGGATTTCAAGAATAGAAAAAATAGTTTGGTATAATAAACCGATGCTATTGCTTTCAACATCTGATGGTAGCAGAGGAGCTAAAACAGTCCTTGAAATTGCATATAAAAGAATTTCAAGAGGAAACCCTCATAGTATTCCTACATTTTCATTACCAAACTTTGATGATAATTTTGAAATTAACAAAGGGATAACAAATTCAAAACTAAATAAGGAGTTTATAAAATCTCTAGAATTATTCACTTTAAATTTAAGTTAATGCCAGTAGAAATTTTTAAAAAAAATCAACAAGCAAGTGGGAGTTTTAATAATGGTGAAATTTTAGAAAATAAACCAATTGGTTTTCCACAGGATGGGGGACAGTTAAAACCCTACTCAAATCTTTTTTATTGGGCACATGCTTGGACCCCAAGTAAAAAAAGTACAATTGGACTTCATCCTCATCAAGGTTTTGAAATTTGCAGTTTTGTTTTAAAAGGGAATATTAATCATTTTGATACGAAACAAAATAAATGGATTCCTCTAAAGGAAGGAGATGTCCAAATAATTAGAGCTGGAAATGGAATTTCACATGCTGAGGAGATTGATGATAATTCTGAAATTTTCCAAATTTGGTTTGACCCAAATTTATCCAAAACTCTTAAAATTAGCCCATCATATGATGATTATAAATCAAATCAGTTTGAAACTTATGTTTACGAAAAAAAAATAAAAAAGATAATTAAAGGTTCGAGTTCACCAATGAAAATGGATACAGAGAATATTTTAATCAATGAATATAAATTTGATAGTGGAGATCATAATATTAAAATAAATCCCGATTCTATTCATTCATTATTTGTTATCTGTGGAAGCTTAACTTGTAATGAATCAACAATTGAAAAAGGAACATTTATCAAAGTAGATGACATTTCTGAAATTAATTTTAAAGTACTTGAATCAGCAAAAATATTTGAAATCATATCTCCAAAAGAACCCTCATATAAGACTTATTCTAGTATGAGATATTAAAATAATATATAATTTAAATGATAATGAAAATAAAAATTTTAGTAATGTTTTTAATTTTTTCTTGCAGTGTAAACACTGAGATGGAAAATAGTAATAGTGATATTGAGCTACCTGCTTTGAGAGTCAATCAATCTTTTTCAAAAGGATATAGAGTTTTGAAAACTACTATTACAGATCCTTTTATTTTTGATACTAAATTTCCTGCAACAGACCTAAGTATTGGATATGTGCTTAGATATTATTTTTATACCGCCATTGACCTTTCATCTACTAACAATGTTTTGTTAAGTATGAATAATAACTCTTTTTCAATGCCTGAAACAAGGGATCCAATTGAATTAGTTAGGGCCGTTATTTATGAAATAAGAGATATGGCTTATGGATCAAAGGAATATCAAGATTTTGTAGAAAAGTATTTTTCTGGCTGTATTGATATCTCAAAAATTTCATCAAATTGTGTAATTCCTACAATATATGAGCCAGTTTGTGGTTGTGATGGCTTTAATTACACTAACAGTTCAGCTGCAGATTGTAATGGTGTGCTTAATTACTATGAGGGTCCTTGTAAATAACTCTATTTGTGTTCTTTCTCCCAATTGTTGTAAATCAGTAGAATAATTAAACCAAAAATAATTCCTGATACTAGTAGTAATAAGCTAGTTAAACCTACTGCACTAAATGATAGTCTTAATAATATCGTTGAAATGATAAATCCTGTATTTCTAATCAGTTGAGAGTATCTCTCGGTATACTGAAAAGAAATCAATAGTATGAATACGTCTACTAGGATTAATATTGTAAAAAAGTCAACAAAAAACAGAAAATCAATATTAGAGCTTGTTCCAATACCTAAAAATGCAAAATTATACCAGTCTATAAAGCTAAATACACAAAGTAATGTCAAGGTTGGAAGTAAGAATAAACTTATAAGCTTTTTATATCCAATAAATCTGTCTAGATTTTGATGAACTGGTAATTTAGGCAAGCCCTCCTTTAGTTTTTTAAATAAATAAATTAGGAAAAAAACAATTAGTACACCTGATAGGTCATATATTAACTGTAGATTATTTTCATTATTTAACCAGTTGTCCTCAAGGTTTACATTTGGGATATCTTTAAAAATTTTTCTAATTAGAATTAATGACATTATCTCAAACTGTTTTGCAATTGAAGTTGTAAATGATCTTGGGAGAAAATAAATTAGTAAGTAAGCTTCATAAACAAGTATGAAGGAAAAAGGAGTATAAATTGCTGATATTGGATTTACAAATAATCTATCCTGAAAAAAAGAAAGGTCAATGTATCCGTTATTATTTAATAGAATTAAAATCAAGTGAACTATAAACCCTAGTGTGGCGGATACAAGAATTATTTTTTCAAAATTTTTAAGATTTTTTTCTGAAAAAACTTTGGTAAATATGTTTTCAATAACTCCAATCATAGTTTAGAAAAATATTTATTTTTATAGCAAATATATAAGTTAATTATATTATCAATACTTTTGAGTTATGTTTAGTAAGTATAAAAAATCAGATTATCTACTATTGCTAGCTGTTTTTATTTCATTTACCATCTCTGTTGCGTTATGGTTTTCTGGATATAAAGATGAGGGTCTATATGTTGGGATATGGGTGCCATCAATTTTAGCATTAGGTGTATACTTAAAACAAATTAAATAGAGATGGAGATATATTTATTTGCATTAGGACTTATTGTAATAGCATTAGTTGTTGCTAGTGTTCTATTTGTAAATAATGAGGAGAAGAAAAAATATAACGATCTCTAAAATGGAAATATATATTTTTGGATTAGGAGTGTTTGTTGTTGGATTGGTTGTTGCTAGTGTTTTTTTTGTTAATGACGAAGAAACAAAAAAATATAACGATATAGACCAGGCAAATGAAGCTGACTATGACGGAATGGGAAACTATGGAAGGTTTCCTGAAAAAAAATAAATTATTTTCTTCTAGCCTCAATAAAGCTTTTCACAAAATATATCATTGCAAATACTGATGTCGCACACATTGCTAAAACTCGGTATAATCCAGCACCACCAGTTTCAATTGATTTTGGAAGCCTCATTCCAACTAAAGCTAAAAGTATTACTAGTGTCAATAATACTGCAATATGAGCAATGATTTTATTTTGATTTTTAACTCCGTTGTAGCACAATAATAATATTAATCCAAATCCTACAGGTATTAGAGCTGTAGGAGAAGTTACTTCAAAATAACCCCACAGTCCAAAGCCTATTAATGAAATGGAATTAATTAAGTTTGCTTTTGATGCATTCATAGTTTAAATTTTTTTCAAATTTAGTGTATTAAATAATAAATGGAACAACTGCTTTTCTATTTTTTGGATAATTTTTAAAATTTTCTTTATACCATTCGTGATGATTCAATGCTCTAGGAATCAAATTAAAACCGGTCCATAATACGAAGCTTAGTGCTGGTAAGCTAAATGCAATAATTAAATAACCAAACCATTCAATAATTTCACCAAAGTAATTTGGACATGAAACATATTTAAAAAAACCGCCTTGAGGAATTTTATAACCAACACTATCTTTTCTTAGGGATATTAATTTATTGTCTGATCTAACATTAATAAACATACCAATTAAGAAAATAATAATACCAACAATTACATTAGGCTCTAAAGCTGATTGTGTATTCATAATATAACCAACATAGTAACCGTTAAAGAGGCCATTAAAAATATTAAAGAAAAATGCACTAATTGCAATTGAAATTGGCATTTTTTTATTTTTTGTTTTTATTCTAAGTGGGAAAATAATTACTCTGTTAAAGTAATGGGCAAACCATATAAAAATTAAAATCATTGAGTATGAATTAAGCTCATTTGGACCAAGTAAACTTATAATAGGCATAACTATAAGAGCAGGAAATTCCATCCAAAACCAAGCCCAAGAATTATTAATCATTAACCCCCAACCATTTTCACTATGTCTGCCATAGGGAGTTCTTGTTTTTGAGATGACTAAGAATAAAAAAGTAATAAGTCCTACTACAATCCAGCTAATAACAAGAACATTAAAATTATTTAAAAAAAAATGACTCATAAATGAGCCATTAATTTAAAAAAAAACTTCATAAGAAGTAATTTATCTGTCATAAACAACCAATGCTTTAATAATTTCAATAACAACAGAAACTGTTTCATCTGATAAACCTGCTTCAGCAAGCGTTTTTAATTTTTCTTCAGATGGTTTATATCCTGATTTATCCTCAAGTGATCTATATTCCTGGCCAATTTCTCTAACAGTTGTCATTACGCTCCTCATATTATCTCTATTTACACCTTGTTCACGAATATATTGGATTAACTTTTCAAAAATTGGGCTTGTAGCTTCTGGCCTCGGTGGACCTTGTCTATTGTTTGACCCATATCTTTGACCTGATCTATTTCCACCTTGGCCCCTTAAATTACCACCTCTTCGACCTGAATTAAAATCTCCTCTTGCTCTATTCATTCTTTCTTGATTTTCATTTCCAAAATCTGTCGTTTCCTTTTTAGATTCTTTTCCTTTTTCTAAATCCTTAATTACCATTTTAGACATTTTTTGAGATAATGATTTCAGTATATCAACTTCTTTATCACTAAAAGACATTTTATTTAATTTTTTCTCTGTTTTTTTTGAGATTTTTTTGTTTTCAGAAATTTCTGAAGACATTTCTCTAACTAGTTCAATTGTATTTCTCAAGTTGTTTCTGTCAAAACCATTATCATATAAATATTTAGCAGTCTCTCTCCACATATTTCCCTCTTTATTTTGTGAGTAGGTTTGAAAACTCAATAATAATATAGCTGTATAAAGAAGAATTTTTTTCATAATTTTTAATTTTCTTACATCAATTTATGATTATTTTAATTTAAATTCAATTTTTATGTCAAACTTGATAATAAAATTGTTTCAAATAGATGCTTTTACATCTGAGATTTTTAAGGGCAATCCAGCATGTGTAATGCCATTAGAAAATTGGCTTTCTGATGATCTATTACTAAAGATTGCAAAAGAAAACAATGTTTCTGAAACAGCTTTCTTTATAAAAAAAGATGATCATTTTTATTTAAGATGGTTCACTCCAGAAATTGAAATGGATTTATGCGGTCACGCTACTTTAGCAACAGCCTATTGTCTTAAAGAACATTTAAATTATAATTCAGATTTAGTAAAGTTTGATTCAATGAGTGGTGAGTTAATTGTAAAATATGCTAAAGATTATTTGCAAATGGACTTTCCCCACAGAAAACCTGTTAGCTCAGAATTACCTAATAATATTTATGAATCCTTAAGTATAAAGCCTAAAGAAATTTTAAAATCCAGAGATTATATTTTAGTCTATGAAAATGAGGATCAAATCAAAAATATTAAAATTGATAAAGAATTATTTGATAAAAAAAACATTGATCCTGGTGGAGTTGTAATCACAGCAAAGGGGAATAATTCAGATTTTGTTTCCAGATATTTTGTGCCGCAATGTTCTTTTTTTGAAGATCCGGTTACTGGCTCTACTCATTGCTCACTTGTGCCATTCTGGAGTAAAAAACTAGGAAAACAAAAATTAACAAGTATGCAACTTTCTGAAAGAGGTGGTGAAATGTTTTGTATTGATAAAGGAGATAGAGTTTTAATTAATGGAAAAGCACAAACTTATTCTGTAGGTGAAGTTTTCTTAAAAAATTAACTTCTAGTTTTTAAAACAGTTGTCAAGTAAACACCTGAAAAAATTAATATTGTAGCAACTATTATTGTAAATGTAACTGTATCAGCTTTTGTAAAAATTGCAAATAAAACGCCTATTATTGGTTGTAGATACATGAAGACTGCAACCTCTGTCGATGTTAATTTGCTCAAAGCATATCCATTTAAAAAGTAAGTCATCACAGTTGTACATAAAACAACAAAAATCATTGGAAGCACTGCCTCTTTGATTGGTAATGTGCTCCAATCTACATTTAGAAATTGGTTAATTCCAAGTGGAAAATTAAAAATAAGACCTATAAGAAACAGCCACTTAAAAAGTGTTATTAAATCATATTTTTCAGCCATTGGTTTTACAATAATTAGATAATAAGCATATGAAACACTGTTAACTATAAATAAAAAGTTACCAAGTGGAATATTTCTACCTACTGAGCTATTTGAATCTGCACTTAGAATTAAAATTAATGCACCTACAAAGCCTAAAAAGATTCCCATTATTTTAATAAAATTTACTTTGTTTTTAAAAATGAAAAATGATAAAATGACAACAAAAATTGGTGAAATTATTATTAATATGGAGCTATTAACAGGCGTTGAATAATCCAATCCTGCAATAAAAGCTGCTATATTAATACTCATACCAAAAAGCCCGCATTTAATAATTGTGAATCTGTCTTTTTTTTCAATTGGTTTAGATTTGAAAAAAAGGCTAATAATCCAAAAAATAATTGTTGCTCCTAATACTCTTAGAAGAACTAAGCCTAAAGATCCAATGTAAATTGGCATTACCATTTTAGCTATTGTATGATTAAGGCCATAAATTGTTGTCGCAATAGTTGCTGCAAAAAGTGGAAGAATCTTTCTTTGCATTATTGGTCTGATTGGGCTTTAATAATCTTTTGTATGTATTTGCCAATCATATCAAATTCAATATTGACAAGGTCTCCAACTTTAATATTTTTAAAATTTGTATTATCATAAGTATATGGGATTATTGCAACTGAAAATCTGTTGTCCATAGATTCAACTATTGTTAAACTTACCCCATTAATTGAGATTGATCCCTTTTCAATGGTTAAATTGCTGGATCTTTGATATTCAAAATAAAAATACCAACTACCATTTTCCTCAGAAATTTGCGTGCAGATTGCTGTTTGGTCAACATGCCCTTGTACCATATGTCCATCAAGACGATCACCTAGTTTCATAGCTCTTTCGATATTTATTATATCACCGATTTTCCAGTCTTTAATTGAGCTTTTTAATATTGTTTCTTTAATAGCGGTTACCTTGTAAATATTATTATTTATATCAACTACAGTTAAGCAGACTCCGTTATGTGATAAGCTTTGATCAATTTTTAACTCGTTTGTTATTTCACTTATTAATGATATTGAAAGATTATCACCCTCTTTATTAATTTCTTTAATTTCTGAAAGATTTTCAATAATACCTGTAAACATATAGTCGTATATTTATTTGCTCAAAAATACACATTATATATAAAGAGATGTCAAATTTTTTTAGTCCAATTATAGGAATATCGACTGGAGATCCAAATGGAATTGGAATAGAAGTTATTTTAAAGTCATTAGAAAAAATAAATTTCATTGGTAAATTTACCCCCGTCATTTTTTCTAACTATAATTTGATTGAGGAGCAAAAAAGAATTTTTAATGTAAACTGTGAAATTATTCCCATAAATAACATTGAAAACCTTAGTAGAAATTCTGTTAATGTTTTCAATATAAATAATAAAGATTTTGATATTGAATTTGGTAAATCTAACAGTGATGGTGGTGAGATTTCAAGGTTATCTTTAAGACTAGCTGTAGAGTTTTTAAAAAACTCAATGATTGATGGACTTGTAACCGGTCCTATTAATAAAAATAATATTCAAAATAATGACTTTAATTTCAAGGGACATACGGATTTTTTAGACTCTTGTTTTAATGGACAGGCATTGATGTTTATGGTTTCAAGTGAAATTAAAATAGCACTATTAACTGAGCACATACCTATTGATAAAGTGGTAGGCGAAATAACAACTGAATTAATTAAAACCAGAATAAAACTTGTTGAAAGTTCATTAAAAAATGATTTTAATATTAACAAACCTAAGATAGCTGTATTATCAATTAATCCTCACGTTGGAGATGGGGGCGTTATTGGAAAACATGATGATATAATTTTAAGTCCAACAATTCAGGAGGTCTCAAAATCAGGGATTGATATCTCAGGGCCATTTGCTAGTGATAGTTTTTTTGGAACTAATATGTATAAATCTTTTGACGCGACTATTGCATCATATCATGATCAGGGTTTAATTCCTTTCAAGACATTAACTTTTGGAAATGGGGTAAACTTTACTGCAGGTCTTGATATAGTTAGAACCTCACCCGATCATGGCACTGCATATGATATTGCAGGAAAAAATATTGCTAATCCGAGCTCTTTCAGTTCTGCAATTTTAGAGGCATTAAATATTATTAAAAACAGAAAAAAAAATTAGTATATTCGCAAGCCAATTCTGTAAAAGTGAGTCTATCTAATAATTTTGTTTTAAAATTTGCTGGCCTCAAAGATGGTAAGCACAAATTTGAGTATGAAGCTGATCTAAATTTCTTTAAACTCTATGATTACTCTGAGTTTAATGATGCAAATATTAAGTTTAAAATTGATTTTAATAAAAAATCTACTGTTCTAGAATTACAAATTGTCTGTGAAGGAGTCGTTAATATAAATTGCACATTATCAAATGAACCTTTCGATTATAATTTAGAATCGCAATTGAAATTAATTGTAAAGTTTGGAGAATATTATGATAACTCAAATGATGAGCTTTTAATTTTGCCACAAGGGTCTCACTCTATTAATTTAGATCAATTTTTATATGAAATGGTAGTACTTTCAATGCCAATTAGAAACGTTCATCCTGGCATTGAAGATGGGTCAATTAAATCGGATATTATAAATAGATTGAAAGATTTTGATATAAATAAAGAAAAAAGTAGTAATTTCGACCCGCGTTGGGATAAACTAAAGCAATTAAAAAAGTAAAATGGCACATCCTAAAAGGAAAATATCAAAAACAAGAAGAGACAAAAGACGCACTCACTATAAAGCTTCGTCTGCTCAGATAGCTACAGATAAGACTACTGGACAAGACCATTTATATCACAGGGCTCATTGGCATGAGGGAAAGCTTTATTATAGAGGTAAAGTTTTAGCTGACACAACTGAAGAAAGCGAATAGTTATTTCATCAAATTATTTCTCACTACCGATCTGTCAATATAATATCTTATATTTTCTAACTCCATTTATAATTGAATTACCAATCTCTTTAATAAAAAAACTAATTATTCAATTAATAGGAATTATGTTAATTGGTTTTATTAATTAATAAAGACATATCCATTGATTATTATTAAAACTGAAATTATAGTTTCAAAATAATCACATTGTTTTATTTAAAAACAATTATAAAAATGATTAATAAAGCGAATTATAAGTAGA
>CACJYD010000019.1 GCA_902597545.1 uncultured Bacteroidota bacterium
TATAATCTATATATATCTCTTTTATCATATTTTACAAGTTGACCTAAAGTTGTTTGTGGATAAACCGTCTCGCCTTCTTTTAGCTGAATTGTATTCTTATCAAAACCTTTGTATGTAGCAACTGTTCCATCAATATGCTCAATAGAAATCGAATTTTGTTCACTGTAAAAAGATGCTTCAATACTATAATCAGGAGTGTATGTGTTTTTAATTTCTATAACTATTCCTTTACGAATTGCCTTTACCTCTTTTTTTTCATTAAATGTAAAACTGTAAGATTTCCAGCCTTCAGGAACTTCTTCATTTAGATATCTATTTTCTATTGAATAAAGGTCTCTTGGGATTATTTTAACGCCTTTATTAAATGGAAGTATATAAGGATAATCTTCATTGACTTTTGAATTTACACTTCCTTTAAAATACATTGTTCGATATTGAAAACCTACACTATTTTCATCATTTATTGGTTTTAATTTTAAAAATAATGAACCAGAATTATTTTTTAATATTTTACTCACTCTTCTCTGTGCTCGTGTATTTGACAAGTTAGAGAACTCCAAAATAACTAGATAGCTGCCTACAACATTTTTTTTATAATTAAAACTAACTGAGTTATCATTATTAATAACATAATCTACATCTATAATATTTTTTTGCCCAAATGAAATGAGTGGAATAAATAGTAATAGTAGAATTAGTTTTTTCATTATTTATCTATCTTTTTTAAAATAAAGTATTTTACTTGTTAGCATATCCAATTTTTCATTAGTTTTTTGAATAATTCTAATGTTTTCAGTATCAGGGTTTTCAAACTCATCCAATAATCCTCTAGCTCGAGATTTATTACGCTGATAGGCTCCACAAAGATGAAATCCAATACATCCTGGATTTTTAAAAAGTTCTTCAATTTGATCTTTATACCAATTTCCATCGGATCTTTTATAAATTCCATCTCCTTTTATTATCCCAGATCCATCTGCCAAAAGCACAGGCTTTCCTGTTTTTTTATGCCATTTATCAAGATTTAGTTTTGGATTTTTAAAATCCTGAAAAGATAGTACATCAACATAAGGCAATGCAGCTTCAACAACCTCCATTGCTATAAGAGCATTTGCTTCATAACGATCTCCAAGTATCAAATGATTTGGATCATATTTTCTAATAGCATCGTGAATTGTTTTGTAATATTGTTTAGCCATTTTAAAGAGTTCGTTTTTTCCCTCTTGAGTCTCTAGTTTTTTGGGATCGAAAATAGGCCCCCTCCATTCATTGTGGGGGCGATTGTGTACCCAAGTAGGACAATCACTGAAAAAATAACCAATTAAATTAGGATCATCTTTAACCTCTGCGCAATATGAACGCGCAACATAATCAACCCACTCTACCCATTCTTCACTAAAAAAATCATAATTTATTGTATGTTTTTCCCACTGATGCGATTCAATAAAAGGAAGCATACGACAATAAGGCATATTCAATACTTTTAACTCATCGTTAGTAAATGGCCTAGAATGTTGCCATTGCCTTACTGTAACTTCTTGTTCCCAACCCATTGTATTAAAACCCCATTTTTCTAAATTTGGTTTTACAGATTTAACCAACCACTCAATTGTACTACTATTGTATTTTTCTTCCCAAATATGAATATTCTCTGCATAACGTAAGCTTGCAGGGTCAAAATGGTTAAGACCAATTGAAAAAAAAGGTTTCTCATCAGGTGAAATTAGCAGCCATTTACCACCTATTTTGTCGAGTGTAAAAAAACCTTTAGTATTAAGTTGTGTTGTAGTGTTTTGTGAGAATAATTCATTAATCTGAACTGTTGATATAAAATATAAAATAATTATGAAAACAAGTTTTTTCATTTTATGTTATTTAATTTATTTAAAAAATTACAATAATTAATTTTTTTTAATTATATTTACATAACTGTCTGATTATCAGGAACTTACTTGCCGATACAAAAGTTTGAAAAAATATTTCCTAACATTTCGTCATTTGTTATTTGTCCAGTAATTTCTCCAATTGAGTCAATTGCTTTTCTTAAGTCAATAGATAACAAATCACCAGTTATACCATTTTCAATACCTTTTTTAATTTCACTCAATGATAATTCTGCTTGATTAAGAGAGTTATAGTGTCTGAGATTTGTTACAATTGTTCCATTATTTTCAGATGCTTTATTTACAGTAAACAGCTTAGATTTTAATGGTTTTAAATAGTCTTTTTGAATCGCTGAAATTTCTAAAATTTCATTAATGTCAAAATCCTTACATGATTTTAAAAGAGACTCCATTTTAATATCGCTTTGATTTTTTAAATCAATTTTATTTCTAACTAATAATATTGTTAGATCATCACGATTAAATTCAGAAAGATCATTCATAATTTCATCCTTGGTTATATCATTGATGTCAAAAAGATAAATCAAAACTGATGCTTTTGAAATTTTTGATTTTGTAATTTCAATTCCTTTCGACTCAATTTCATCATTGGTTTTTCTCAAACCAGCTGTATCAACAAACCTATATTTTATTCCATCAATTATAATGGTATCTTCAATTGCATCTCTAGTTGTACCTGCTATATTACTTACAATTGCTTTTTCTTCATTAAGTAGCAAATTTAACAGAGATGATTTTCCTGAATTTGGCTTGCCTGCAATTGCAACAGGGATTCCATTTTTAATTGCATTTCCATGTTTGAAAGAATCTTTCAACTCAGATACTTTAGTCTTTACTCTATCAATCAATTCTAGTAAATCATTCTTATTTGCAAACTCAACATCTTCTTCTGAAAAATCTAATTCAAGTTCAATCATCGAAGTAAAATGTAGTAGCTCCTCTCTCAAAACTTTTAGATCATTTTGAAAACCTCCTCTCATTTGATTTAATGCAATTTTATGCATTGAGGATGAGTCAGAGTAAATTAAATCAGAGACTGCTTCAGCTTGTGTTAAATCAAACTTACCATTTAAAAAAGCTCTCATTGTAAACTCTCCAGCCTTTGCAAGTCGAATATTATTCGTAAGCAACTTTTCAATAATTGTCTTTTGAATATACGTTGAACCATGACATGAGATTTCAACTGTTTCTTGTCCTGTGAAAGATTTTCCCTTTGCAAAATAGGATAAAACAACTTCATCAATTATTTCATCATCATAAGTAAAATCTCCGTATATAATAGAATGGCTTTTTATATCAGAAATACTAGTACCAGATCTAGATTTAAAAAATGGCTCAACTTTCATTAATGCATTATCACCTGTAATTCTAATAAGAGCAATAGCTCCCATTCCTGTAGGCGTTGAAATTGCTACAATATCATCTTTAAAGTCCATTAATTCTATTTAATCTTTTTTGTAAATGTAGCTCTTCTTTTATGCAAAGTACTTTCATAATTCTTCCAAAAAGCCTGTATTGCTTTATTCTCAACAAGCTCTGGATTTGTTTCAACTTCAATGATTCCTCGATTATTAAATGTTTGTTGTAATTCATTAAATATTACGGCAGTTGCTCCTTTATTTTGATACTTTGGATCTACACCAATTAAATATAATGATACCCTATCATTAAAATATTGAGCTTTAAAGAGATGATAATATCCAAGCAGTCCAATCTTTCCATTTATTTTTTTTAGAGCTCTTGAAAAAGAGGGCATAGTAATTAAAAAAGCTATTAAGTTCCCATCCTTATCTAAAAGACATTTTATGAAATCAGGATGAATATATTTTATAAATTTTTCTTTATAAAAATCGATTTGATATTGTTTAATTGTAACATAGGTTTGAAGATTGCTGTAAGTTAAATTGAGGAGTTCAAACATTTTATCTACATACGGTATAATTTGTTTAGTAGATTTAAAATTTACAACCTCAAGCTCATATCTTTTTTGAATTATTTTAGCAAACTTCTTTACCTTCTCAGGCGCATCTTTCTCTGAAAATATTTTAATTTTGTATTCTACCCATTCTGCTAGTTTTTCAAAACCTAATTCTATTAAATGTTTTTTTTGGTAAGGAAAATGATACCATGTTATCATAGTGTTTAATTCATCGTAACCATGAATTAAAAGACCTGCTTTATCCATGTTTGAAAAACCTACAGGTCCGTCAATAAAATCAAGTTTTCTTTCTTTGCCAAATTCTACTACTTTTTCAAGTAACTTTTTGCTTACCTCAATATCATCAATTGTATCATACCAGCCAAATCTTAATTTATTCTTTTTTTGTTCTTCAATTTCTACCCAATTAACAATTGCTGCTATTCTTCCAACTACCTTTCCGTCTTTGTATGCTAAATAAAACTCAGCTTCTGCATTTTTGAATACAGGATTTTTAGACCTATCCATTGCTTCAAGTTCTTCACTTATAATAGGAGCCACCCAATATTCACAGTCTTTATAAAGATCAAAAGGGAATAGGACAAATTCCTTTTCCAATTTTTTATTTTCAACTGTGATAATTTTTATCATTTTTTTCTATCAAGTTTTTTTAAAGCTTTTTGGTCTCTTTTTAATTGTTTTTTATTTTCTCGCAATGATTTATTTAAACTTTTCTTTGATTTTTTGCTTTCTTTTTTAGCTAATTTCTTTGGGTTTAATTTAGTTTTTTTATTGCTTTTTTTATTTGACTTCTTTTCAACTTTTTGCTGTTTCCTTCTGTTTTTAAGATCTTCCTTAAAATTCTTTTTTGTTTGTTTTTCACTTTCAGAAATATCTCTATGCCAATCAAACCTTTGAGAAAAACCTACATTAATATAAGTATAACTCGGCGTAGTTTTAAAACTTCCTCCAAAATTAAAATCTATTTGAGAGTTTTTAGAAATTAAATTAGCAAAACCAAATTTAAAATACTCGTCACTGTAAACTTTATTATTAAATGTTTGAAACTCTCCAAAAATACTCCACCTAGGATTTGCTAAATTATATGTAATTGTAAATAAATAATTCATCTTATTGTAGCCAGTCTGAGCAGGTAAAGGACTTGGCCAAGTAGGGTTCTTTAATGCAATTTCATAAAAGAAATTATTTACAACAACCCATCTTCCTTTGAAATGATGTTGAGTTGCAATACCAACGAATGGTGATATTGTTTGTTCTGGATAATAAAAATTATTCCTTCTCATTATATTATCGTTGAGAAGATCAGGGCGCAATGGAAGTTTTAATTTATAAAACAAATCATCATATTGAACTCTATTATCAAAACTAAAGCTTGAACCAGCTATTACTGAAATTGCAGGAATAAAATCAACCAGCCTAATTTTTCTATTAGCGTTCCAGCTATAAACATTTTCACCATGCCATTTTTTATTTTTAAACGGATCTAAAAAAAGATATTTAAATCCAAGCGTTTGCTTACCAATTAATGTTTCTGAAATGTTAGTAGAATAGTTGTTTAAGTAATTATTATCAAGAATATTTCTAGTAATGATATTTCCATCCAAAAAAACTTCTAATTTCTCATTAAGAAATCCATATCGAAATAAGTAATTAAAATTTAAACCCTGAATTTCAGAGTTATTAAGATTTGAGTGTTTAAGTGTCTGGCCAGAAACTGCGGATTCAAACTGTAAGACATTAACACCAACTGCAAAAGCTCCATGTGATGAGCCTGGCCTATTTGAATTAATTATTTCAGTGTATTGTGAAAAAGAGAATATCCCAGTAAGCATTAGGAAAAAAGAAAAAAACGTCTGCCTCATACACTATTACTAAATCAAAGATAATTTAAATTAAAATCTCTAATTAATTGATTCATGTGATTAATTGTATTTTTGAATAATTATAAAGCGGCATGATTGTATTATACATTATATTATTCTTCATAATATTTAGCTACATTCTAAAAAAATTAGCCCCTTACCTTGTCAGGTATATTATTAAAAAAAATTTAGAGAAATTTCAAAAACATCATAATAAAAAAGAGCCTGAAAAAGATTTTAAATTCAAGAGTAAGAAAAAAGTAGGGGAATATATAGATTATGAAGAAATTGATTAAAAATTATTTGAAGAAAGGTTTTTTAATAAATCTATTATTTATAGGTCTATTTGCAATAATTTCAGTCATATACTTCTATCCATTACTTTCTGGGAAACAAATTAAACAATCTGATATTGATCAATTCTCTGGGATGTCCAAACAAATCGTCGATCACAGAAGTCAGTATAATGAAGAGCCTTTCTGGCTAGACAATGCTTTTTTAGGTATGCCAAGCTATCAAGTTTTGGTTGAATATCCATTTGATTTACTTGACAAGCTTGATCAATTGATTAGATTTTTACCAAGACCTGCGGATTATCTTTTTGTCTACTTGGTTTCATTCTTTTTACTATTACTCACTATGAAAGTAAAAAGCGAGTACGCCTTTATCGGGGCAATTGCTTTTGCCTTTTCAACATATCTAATTATCATTCTTGGTGTTGGTCATAACACAAAAGCCTTAGCGATCGGTTATGCTCCCATAGTTTTAGCAGGGCTTTTCAAAATGCTTGACAAAAAATATTTAGCTGGTTTTATTATTGGTGCATTAGGGCTTGGCCTTCAAATAAATGCTAACCATTATCAAATGACATACTACTTTTTAATGTTAGTAGGATTAATTACAATTATTAATGTATTTGATGATTTTTTTAAGAAAAAAATAACAGATGGGCTAAATAAAATTGGGGTTGTTTGTGCTACTATATTGTTTGCAATTTCTCTAAATGCCACAGCTATTTTAGCTACACAAGAGTACAGTGATTTTAGCACTAGAGGAAGTTCTGAAATATCAATAAATCCTGATGGATCAGAGAAGGAAGATTTATCTGGACTGAGTAATGAATATATTACTGAGTATAGTTATGGAAAACTCGAAAGCTTTAACCTAATTATACCAAGGTTCATGGGTGGAGGTTCATCAGAATTAATTGATAAAGATTCAGATTTTGTAAAAGAGCTTAAGAATTATGATAATGAAAGTGCAAATATTATTTATCAAAATGCGCGCTTGTATTGGGGGAACCAACCAATAGTTGCTGCTCCAGCATATATAGGAATAAGTGTTTTCTATATTTTCTTATTAGCTCTTTTTTTTATTGACAAAAGACATTTAAAATGGATAATACCTGCTATCATTTTTTCATTGACTTTATCGTGGGGAAAAAACTTTCAATTCTTGACCGATTTCATGATTAATTATTTTCCATTTTATGACAAGTTTAGAGCAGTATCATCAATTCAGGTTATCATTGAATTCATTATTCCATTAATAGCCACTATCGGATTATTTAAATTTTTTCAATCAGATGTTATCGATAAAGAAAAAATGAAAAAAATGCTATATACATCCTCAATATTCATTTTTATACTTGTTGTAATATTTTTATTTGGAAATCAAATTTTTGAATTTAAATCTGAGTTTGAAGTATTTTCAAATTATCCTGAAATTCTTGACTTAATAGTTAAAGAGAGGCAAACTGTATTTAAATCTGATATGATCAGATCTATAGCTATAGTATGTATAATTGCATTGTTATTTTGGATTTCAACAAAAAAATTAATTAATAAAAGCTATAGTTTATCATTGATAGGTCTTGTGATATTATTTGATCTTTGGAATATTGATATGAATTATGTTAATGAAGATAACTTTTCAAGACCCTCAGCAGTTAGAACTCCTTTCACCGCAAATGGTATTGATGAAGAAATAATGAAGGACAAATCAAGTTTCAGAATTTATGAACCCTATCGTGGTTTTGTTAATGGTAGATCTTCATATTTTCACAATTCTATTTCCGGATATCACGCTGCAAAACCTAAAAGGATGCAGGACATTTATGATTTCTATTTGTCAAAAAACAAATTCAATATTTTAAATATGCTAAATGTTAAGTATATAGTTGATTTAAATGAAAATAACTCATTAGGTTTGAGATTAAACGAGGAAAATTTAGGTAATGCATGGTTTATTGAAAATATAATTAATGTAAACAATAGTAATGAAGAGATTTTATCTCTTAATGATTTAAATTATTCTAAGGACTGTTTAAGTAAAGATTTACCAAATAAAAAATTTACTTTAAGTGAAGCTGATAATATTGTATTAACTAGCAGAAAATCTAATGAACTAATTTATAATTATACAGCAAAATCAGAAAGTTTTATTGTTTTTTCTGAGGCATATTATTCAAAAGGTTGGCAGGCATACATAGATGGACAAAAAGTTGACCATTATAAAATCAACTATTTGTTAAGAGGAATGGAAGTTCCCAAAGGTGAACACGAAATCAAATTCATATTCAATCCTGGAATTATCAAAACAGGCTCAATAATCATGGCTTCCTCAAATTTTATACTTTTAATTTTAATTGGTTTATTTTTTAGAAAAGAAAATCTTGATGTATAAAAAACTTCCAACATATAGATACAAAAAGACATTAAAAATGCTTAAAGAAGTATGCCCAGCTCCATCTGTAGTATTTGATCTTGGAGTAAGAAATCCTTTTTCAGAGATAATGAAACAAAATAATTATAAGGTATATAATACTAACGGAGAGGACTTAGATGATAATTATGAACTTGAGATTCCAAATGATGTTGATTTAGTGACAGGATTTGAAATTCTGGAGCATTTGGTTTCTCCCTATCCTCTTTTAAAGAATCTAAAAGCTAATCGGATTTTTTTAACAGTACCAATAAAACTATGGTTTGCAAAAGCTTATAAAAGTAAGACTGATCCACTTGACAGGCATTATCATGAATATGAGCCATGGCAGTTTGACTGGTTATTAGAAAAATCTGGATGGAAAATTATTAAAAAAGAATATTGGAAAAATCCTTCAAATAAATTTGGAATTCGTCCACTTCTAAGAAAATTTACAAATAGATATTATGCAGTATATGCTGAGAGATCAAAAGAGAGTTATACAAACTATTATAAAGGAGTATTGAATCTATGAAAATTGGGATGATTTTAGATGCCGAATATCCTGATGATGCTAGGATTACAAATCAATGTGACGAGCTGACTAAATACAATCATGAAGTACATTTATTTTGTCTCTCATATAAAAAGCCATTTGTCAATAATGAGAGAATTAAAAAAATTAATGTTCACAGATATTATTGCAACAAGCTAACTTATAAACTTTCAGCTTTAGCTAATGACCTTAGTTTATATAGTATTTTTTTAAGTAAAAAAATACTAAAATTCATTAAAAATTCTGAAGTTGAAATTTTACATATTCATGATATTCAAATTGCTAAAGCTGCAATTAAAGCAGCCAATAAATGTGGGATTGAATATAATATAGATCTTCATGAAAACAGACCAGAAATTATGAAATTTTACAAGCATGTAAATTCTTTTTTTGGAAAACTATTTATAAGCCCCAAAAGATGGAAAATAGCAGAAGAGAGTTTTGTGAAAAAAGCAAACAAAATAATAGTGGTGACTGACAAAGCAAAAGAAGAGCTTTTAAGCAGGGTTAATATTGATCAAAAAAAAATAATTGTATATCCTAACACTGTCAGACATGATTTTTACAAAGACAAAAAGGTGGATAGAGATTTAGAAAAAAAATATTCAAAAAAGTTTGTAATTACATATGTTGGTAATACATCTAAAAGAAGAGGCCTTTTAACAGTCATTGATTCATTGAAAATTATTCAAAAAACTATTCCAAATATTAAGTTGTTAATTATTGGAAAAAGCTCATTTGATCAAGTAATAAAGGATAAAATAAAACAAAATCAAATTGAAAAATTAGTAGATTTTATTGGATGGATAAAAGAAAGTGATATACCTAATTATCTTTCGATATCAGAACTTGGATTATCTCCACTACACAAAAACATTCATCACGACACAACTTACGCAAATAAAGTTTTTCAATATATTTCGTTTGGGTGTCCAATTGTAAGTAGTAATGTGATAGCCCAATCTGAACTTGTAAACAAATATAAAATTGGGGTAATTTTTAAGGATAATAATGCATTTGACTTATCAGAAAAAATTATTGAACTACACAATGATAAAAACCTATATAATAGGTTAAAACAGAATTGTCTTGATAGTATTGAAAAACTAAATAATAGTGTAATTTCAAATCAGCTTATTTCTATTTATGAGTAAAAAATCTATCGGAATATTAGCTTATTACTGGCCTCCAGCAGGTGGGTCAGGAGTTCAAAGATGGCTTAGATTTTCAAATCATTTATCGGATTTAGGCTGGGATGTTCATGTCTTTACATTTAAGAATCCTAAGTACCCAATTATAGATAATAGCTCTATCGAAAAAGTTAACCCATTGATTAAAGTCAATAAAATAAATGGGTTTGAATTTCCATCGTTTTTAACTAAACTTTCCAGTGAAGAAAGTGTCTACTATCACACAATAAGTAATAGAAATTCGTCTTTGACTAATGCTTTTGTAAATTATAATAGACTAAGTCAAGGTAGATATTTTTATTATATGATGCGTGAATTATTTTTATTTCCAGATGCAAGAAAATTTCTAATTAATCCAACATATAAATTTTTAAAAAAATATTATAAAGAAAATAATTTGAATACTTTAATTACAACAGGACCCCCACATTCGATGCATTTAGCAGGAATGAAACTTAAACAAGATATTGGTATAAATTGGATTGCAGATTTTAGAGATCCTTGGTCAAATTTTATTCAAAATAAACTTCTTAATCAGCTAAAATCTACAATGAAAAAGCATGTAAGTGCTGAGAATAATGTTCTTAAAAATTGTAATGCTGCATTTACCACTTCCCAGGCTTTGAGGTCTAAGTTTTTAGATAAAAACTCCAATGTGTTTTATGTTCCAAGTGGTTATGAAGAAAAAATTGAACCATTAAATCATGATAAATTTAGAATTCTTTACACCGGTTCAATGAAAGATATACAAAACCCTCAAAATCTTTGGATAGCACTAAATGAATTAATTGAGTCTGATGAAAATTTTAAACAAAATATTGAAATTATACTAATTGGGAATATTGACAGGTGGATCATTAACTCAATGGAGTTTAAAAAAATTCGTGATCGAAAGATATTTTCATACATGCCCAAAAAGGAGCTTGACATAGAAATATCTAAAGCAGAATTGTTGGTAGTTTGCTCAGTAAATTATGCTGATTCAAATGATATTGTACCTGGAAAGTTTTTTCATTATTTAGCAGCAAACAAAAATATTTTAGGTATATCAAATAAAGGAAGTGATTTAGAAAAAATAATTAATGAAACAAAGTCAGGGATGTCTTTTGATTATAATAATTATCATGATTTAAAAAATTATATTTATAAATGTTATCAAAATTTTACAAAGGGAGAGAGGCCTAAGAATGAATTAAACGAAAGCTACCTATCAATGAATATTGCTAAAGAAATTGATAAAATAGTTTCAAATATTTAAAATGGGAATTGTATTTAACCAATCATATAAAAATATAATTATAATATCCATAGCGATATTGATTGGAGCTATCAATACTTTATATTTTTACCCTGTTTTTCTTAAAGAAGAATATTATGGTCTAGTAGTTTTTCTTCTTGCAACATCAAACTTGTTAATGCCTTTAGTTGCGTTTGGAAGTCAACACACAATCATAAAGTACTATAGCTCTTATTCAAATAAAATCGAAAGGGACTCTTTTATGTCTTCAGTTATTTTAATTCCATTGTTTACAATTATTCCAATATCACTACTTGTAATTGAGTTTCATGACCTAATTGGGGAATTTCTTTCAGTTCAAAATCCTATTATTGAGTCCTATGTCTGGGTTATTTTTTTAGTTGCTTTTGCCACTTCATATTTTGAAGTATTCTACTCATGGGCTAGAGTCCAGCTTAAATCTGTATTTGGAAACTTCTTAAAGGAAATTTTTCCAAGGCTTTCAGTTTTTTCTTTACTGATATGTGTTTACTGTGGCCTTATAAACAAAGAAGAATTTGTTTGGTGGCTGACTGGACTTTACTATTTGAGGCTTTTTATAATGATCATGTATTCATTTAGCCTATACTTTCCTAAAATTACTTTTAGCTTACCTAAAAATATTGGGAGCATACTAACATATTCATTTTATATTTTTTTGGCTGGCTCAGCGGCAAGTATATTGATTGATATTGATAAATTTATGATTCCTCAAAAAGAGGCTATTAGTCAAACAGCATTTTATGCTGTTGCAGTTTTTATAGCTACTGTAGTTGAAATTCCAGGTAGAGCTATGTTTCAAATAATAAACCCTTTAGTTGCAAAGGCACTAAATGAAAACAACATTAAGGAGCTTAGTAACTTATATTCTAAAAGCTCTATTAATTTATTAATCGTTGCAGGATTATTTTTTCTTTTGATTAATATAAATATTGAGCCCTTTTATAATCTCATGTCAAATCCCTCTTATGGTGATGCAATCTGGGTTGTTTTAATGATATCAACTAGTAAGCTTATTTTAATGAGTTTTGGATGTGGACCTGCAATACTAGCTACAGCAAAATTTTATAAAATAACATTACCCTTTTCTATTTTAATGGCAATTGCTGTTTACTTTTTAAATGATATTCTTATTGATATTTATAGCATAAATGGTGCTGCACTATCAACACTAATTGTTGTTTTTATTTTTACTGCTTTAAAAACTTTATATATAAAAGTTAAACTCAACATATCCCCTTACTCAACTAATTCTGTAAAAGTTTTAGTAAGTATTTTAGTGGTATATTTTTTACTTAACTCCTTCGATTTAAACCTAAATAATATTTTAGAAATTGCTGTAAATACTTTTGTTATCTTGTTTTTGTATCTAAGTATTATATATAAACTTAAAGCATCAAAAGCTATAAATAGTTTTATAAATAATTTATTTAGAGGAGAGTTTAGGCTTTAAAAATTTTGAAAGCAAAGATTTTTTTTCTTTTACTAATTCTTCCGGTGTGCCTGTAAATACGACTTGGCCACCATTATCTCCACCATATGGTCCTAAGTCAATGATGTGATCAGCCGACTTTATTAAATCAATATTGTGCTCAACAACAATTATTGAATGTCCAAAATCAATTAAAAAATTAAAAGATTTAATTAACTTTTTTATATCATGAAAGTGTAGGCCAGTTGTTGGCTCATCAAAAATAAATAAAGTGCTTTCTTTATTTTTTCCTTTAAGTAAAAAAGACGCCAATTTTATTCTTTGAGCTTCTCCGCCTGATAAGGTCGAGGATGATTGACCTAGGTTTACATAACCCATACCAACATCGATCAAGCACTTTAATTTATTTGAAATCTTAGTTTGATTGTTGTTGAGAAAAAAATCATATGCATTATCAATAGTCATATTCAGAATGTCATCGATATTCTTGTCCATATATTTGACTTGTAAAACTGTTTTTTTGAATTTTTTTCCTTTACAGGCCTCACATTTAAGTCTAATATCAGACATAAATTGCATTTCAATTTTTATCTCTCCCTCACCCTTACATTCATCGCATCTTCCACCATCAACATTAAATGAAAAATGCTTTGGTTTTAGATTAAATTGTTTTGATGATTTTTGATTTGAAAAAAGAGTTCTTATATCATCATAAGCTTTAATATATGTTGCGGGGTTTGACCTAGAAGAAGTTCCAATAGGATTTTGATCAATATACTCAATTGATGTTATTGATTCAAGATTACCGCTTAAATTATCAAACTCACCTGGCTTTTCTTTGAAAATTCCCTTTTCTTTTAGTAATGACGGATAAAGTATTTTTTTAACTAATGTTGTTTTTCCACTTCCTGAAATCCCTGTTATACACACTAAAGAATTTAAAGGAATATCCACATTTATATTTTTCAAATTATTTTCTCTACAACCTTTAAGCTTAATTTTATTTGAAGACTTTCTTCTTAAAGAGGGTATTTCAATTAAGTTATTTTGAGTTAAATAATCTACAGTAAGTGAATCAGAGTCTAATAATTTATTAATAGAACCTTGAGCAATTACATTACCACCCTGTGACCCAGCACCTGGGCCTAAATCAATAATTTCATCTGCAGCTCTAATAATATCTTCATCATGCTCAACTACTAAAACAGAATTACCTAATTCTTTAAGGTTTTTAAGAATTTTAATAAGTCGTGTTGTATCCTCTGGGTGTAATCCAACGCTTGGTTCATCTAATACATATATCGAACCTACTAAAGCGCTACCTAGGGATGTAGCTAGGTTAATTCTTTGGGTCTCACCACCTGAAAGTGTATTTGATTTTCTATTTAATGTTAAGTATGAAAGACCTACATCCCTCAGAAAAGTTAATCTACTTACAATCTCATCAATAATTCTTTTACTTTTTTTTCTATCTGATTCCGATAGAGATAATTCATTGAAAAACTTCAAGTTTTTTTCAATTGACATATCAACCAAATCAAGAACTGATTTGTCATTTATTTTAACATAGTCAGCTTCTTTTCTTAATCTCTTTCCTCGGCAATCACTACATTTTGTACGACCTCTATACCTGGATAACATCACTCTATTTTGAATCTTATACATTTTTTTTTCGAGCTTTTGAAAGAAAAAATCAATCCCTTTAAAATGATCATTACCAGTCCATAGTAAATCTTTTTGATCCTTAGTTAATTTATAGTAGGGTCTATGAATTGGAAAGTCAAATAAGTTTGCATTTTTAACTAAAAGTTGTTTGTATTTTTTTAGTTTTTGTCCACGCCATGGCGCAATACAATCATCATAAACCGATAAGCCTTTATTGGGAATAACAAGGTCAGGGTCAATACCCATTATATCACCATATCCTCCACAAGTTTTACATGCCCCAAATGGATTATTGAAACTAAATAAATATTCATTAGGCTCAATGAAATCAATACCATCTCTCTGAAACTTTTTGGAAAAGAAATGATATTTGTTATCTTTTAAAGTTTTGACAAATATTTCATTATTCCCCTGGAAAAAAGCATTCTCAATAGAATCAACTATCCTGTTCAAATAGTCTTGATCGTTATTGTAAACTGATCTATCAATAACTAAATAAAATGAATCTTTAATATTAAGATCTGCAGCTTCTAAAATATTTTTAGTTTCACCCTCATGTTCAATTCTTGCATATCCTTGATTAAAATAAAATTGAAAAAAATTACTACTGTTTGATGCTTCACTGAGTTTTATTTTAGCTAGAATTAGAAACCTATCTCCTTTTTCAAATGATTTTATAAAATCAATTACTGAGTCTGTAGAGTCTTTTGTTACTTTTTTATTTGATATAGGCGAATATGTGACTCCAATTCTTGAATATAAAAGTTTAATGTAATCATATATCTCAGAGCTTGTACCAACAGTAGATCTTGGGTTTGAGTTGTTAACTTTTTGTTCAATAGCAATTGCGGGTGAAAGCCCTTCAATTTTTTTTACTTTAGGTTTATTTAGTTTACCTAAAAATTGCCTAGTGTATGATGATAGACTTTCGATAAATCTTCTCTGCCCCTCAGCATAAATTGTATCAAAGGCTAAACTTGATTTACCAGATCCAGAAAGTCCAGTTATTACAATCAACTTTTTTTTTGGGATTTTTAAATCAATATTCTTAAGATTATGCATCTCTGCACCCTTAATAACAATTGATTTATTTGATATTTTACCCATAGACTATTTAGCTATCCACAAATAAGGGTCCAAAGGTTTAGTATTTTCAAAAATACTAAACTGTAATGTTGTTTTTGATTCCTGATCATTATTAAAAGCATTACCTATGACCTGTAATGAATTTACATTATCACCTTTTTCTACATTAACCCGTGATAAATTTTTGTAGGCAGTAATATAATTTCCATGTTGTATTAAAACTGTTAGATTACTTGACTTAAATTTCAAAACAGAAAGAATCTTTCCATTAAATACTGATCTAACCTCAGCGTTTTTAGTTGTGGCAATTACAATTCCATTGCTTTGAATTTTTGTGGTTCTAACGACTGGGTGTGGTTGAAGACCAAATCTTTGTATGATTACACCTCTTTCTACAGGCCATGGTAAATTACCTTTATTCAATAAGAAATTTTTTGCTGTTAAAACTGCCTCTGGTGTTAACTTAAATTCATTATCATCAGAATCTTTATTTGATTCTTTAATAGCAAGTTTAATTAATCTCTCAATTTCTTTATCTAGTTGATTTGATAATTTTTGTTTTTTATCAATTTCATTTTTGTAGCTCTTTTCTTTTCTTTTTAAACCACTGATTAAACCACTTTGTCTTTCTTTTTCTTTTGATAGATTTTTTTCTTCAATTCTATTTTCGATCAATAAAGTTTCCTTTTTACTAATACTTTTATTAATAGTATCATTAATTATTTTTATCTAACAATGCTAATCTTGAATATAACAATTCCAATTATTCATTCGATATTAGTATTAAAATTAGAAAGAATAAAAAAATTTTAATCTCTGGGGGTTTTATAATTCCATTATTTAAAATTTTAATTGAACCTGATAAAATTTTAGGTTATCAAAAAATTGATAAAACTTTTTTCAGTACTGACTTTGGTGACATTTATGATAAGCTTGGATTTACGTTAGACTTTAATCAAATTCAGAATATTTTAACTGGTGAA
>CACJYD010000020.1 GCA_902597545.1 uncultured Bacteroidota bacterium
TACTGATTTTAATTTGACCTTTTTCAATTGAATTTGGAAGAGATAATACTGATTTTAATAACAGAGACTTTTCAAAATCAGTTATTTTGCTCAGATCATCAATATATTTTTTAATTACTTTTTTATTAAAAGTGACTAAATCATTATTAAGTCCCGAAATTTTTATGGTCAAATCTACTTTACCCCGTACAAGTTTATTCTTGGCAATATTATCGATTTCAAGTTCATAAGTGGATAATGCAGAAGGAATTGAAATTTTAGAATCAAAATATCTACTGTTTAAAGATTTAACTTCAATATCAATTTCTAAATCTTGTACTTTAAATGAATTTGACCCATATCCAGTCATTGAATGAAGCATGTACAAATTTAAGAAAGAAAAATTTATAGAATCTAATTTAATTCTCTAACCCAAATATTTCTAAATGAAATTTGAGAACAACAATGATTTTGAAGAGCAATTGGACCATCACCGTGTGATATATTTTTAGGTGGTCCTACATTTTCAGTTGTTCCTAAAATTTCTACATGATTGTGAATTAAAACACCATTGTGAAATACAGTGAAATATCCTGATTTAATTTTTTTTCCATCAGAATTAAACTTAGGAGCATCAAAAATAATATCATATGATTGCCATTCTCCAGGTTTTCTAGATGCATTAACAAGTGGAATATATTGTTTATAAACAGAGCCTGCTTGTCCATTTACATAAGTTGGTGACTTATAACTATCTAAAATTTGAATTTCATATCTACCTTGTAAAAAAACTCCACTATTAGATCTTTTTTGATTAGTAAATGATGTATCCTCACTGGTTTTCCACTCCACGTGTAACTGAACTGAGCCAAAATTTTCTTTTGTTTCGATTCCGCCTGTGTCATCAAATACAACTGTCACTGATCCGTCTTTATTAATTTGCCATTCACTTTTATCTTTTCCCCATCTCGGCTTCCATTTTGATAAGTCAGATCCATCAAACAAAATGATGGCATCAGTTGGTGGTGCTGAATCAGAAATTGTATACACTTCCTCGGGAACAGGACCCCAAATTTCAGTATCTTTTGCTTCTTGACAAGTAACTAATACAGGAATAAATAAAAAAATTAAATCTTTTAATCTCACAATCCAAGGAGTTTTTTGATTTGTTCTTTATCTATTTCAGAGCCAGCAAAATCGTCAAATGATTTTTCTGTAACTTCAATAATGTGATCGGTTATGAATTTAGAACCTTCTTTTGCACCCTGTTCAGGGCTTTTTATACAACATTCCCATTCCAAAACTGCCCATCCATCAAAGCCATATTGACTTAATTTTGAAAAAATTGACTTAAAGTCAACTTGACCATCACCAGGCGATCTAAATCTACCAGGTCTGTCTTTCCAGTCAAGATATCCACCATACACGCCAGCTTTCCCTGTTGGATTAAACTCAGCATCCTTAACATGAAACATTTTAATGTGATCTTTGTAAAAATCAATAAACTGTAAGTAATCTAATTGTTGTAATACAAAATGGCTAGGATCATACAGAATTTTTGCTCTTGAGTGATTGTTTGTAGCTTTTAAAAACCTTTCATAAGTAACTCCGTCGTGAAGGTCCTCTCCTGGATGAATTTCATAACAAATATCAACACCTTTACTATCTGCATGATCTAATATAGGTTTCCATCTTTTTGCTAATTCTTTAAATCCTTCTTCAACTAAACCCGATGGTCTTTGTGGCCATGGATAAAAAGTATGAAATAGCAATGATCCTGAAAATGAAGCCATGGGAGAAATTCCTAAAAAATTACTAGCGTTGATAGCATCAATCATTTGATCAACAGCCCATTTTGTTCTTTCCTTAACATTACCATGAAGATTTTCTGGAGCAAATACATCAAACATTAAATCATATGCAGGGTGACTTGCCACTAATTGACCTTGAAGATGAGTTGAAAGCTCACTTATTTCCAACCCTTGATCCTTCAAGATTCCTCTTACTTCATCACAATAATCTTTACTTGAACCAGCTTTTTTTAAGTCAAAAATTCTAGCGTCCCATGTTGGTATTTGAACAGCTTTATAACCAAGATTGTTTGCCCATTTCGCAATATCTTTCAAATTATTGAAAGGTTTATCATCGCTACAAAACTGAGCCAAAAAAATTGCGGGACCTTTTATTGTTTTCATTTAAATTAATTTTTCAAGTAATTTCTTTGTAGCAATAATCCCTTCATCTTCACTCAACCTATTACCTTCAAATTCAATTCCAATATAGCCCTTGTAACCTGCATCTTTAACTATATCAATCATTTTAGAATAATCTATGCTTGTCTCGTCTCCATTATCATCAAAGTGATAGGATTTTGCACTAACCGCATGAGCATATGGCATTAATTCTTTTACTCCTTTATAAATATCATACCATTTAGCACAAAGTCTAGGACTACCGTCGATACAAAAATTACCGAAATCAGGGAGAGTTCCACAATTATCAATATTTACCTTACTCATGACATTTGCTAAATACTTTCCATTTGAGGATAGACCTCCGTGATTTTCAACAACAACATTTAAATCTTTATTGTAATTACTTAAAACAGAAAGTGATTTCACTGAATTTTCTGTCCATTTCTCTAGATTATCTTCGCCGCTTAAGTTTACTCTCATTGTTTCACATCCAAGTTTGTATGAAAAGTCAATCCATCTTTTGTGATTATCAATTGCTTCAAGTCTTTCTTTATTATTGCTCGATGCTAAAGATCCCTGGGAATCAATCATTATCAAAACATTATCAACTCCATAATCTAGAGATCTTTTAAGCAATTCTTTTCCCAGTTTACTCATTGACATTTTTTCAAGAGTATCAGTGTGATTAGTATATAAACCAGAAACATATTCAATTGCATTAATTCCAAATGACTTTGCTTTTTTAGCAAAATCAAGCGGAGACAATTTACCAGATTTAATAGCTTTATTTAAAGACCACTGAGCTAATGAAATTTTAATATCCTTTTTACTGTTTATAGATTTTGAAAATATTTCGGTTGGTGCCAAACCTACAAGACTACCAAAGGCAGTTATTTTAGTGAAATTTCTTCTTTTCATAAGAGTAAGTTAATTGTTTTAATAAATATAGTTATTAAATTTTCATTCAAAAAACTATAAAAATTATAAAGAGTGAAATTTTTCGGTATGTGTTTTGTATTGGACATATGAATTGTAAATTTGAAAAAAAATAATTATGAAAAATTTATTATATCTACTTTCAATTACCTTATTAATTGGATGCGGTAATGAGCCTAAAAAAGAGAAATTTTCATATGAAAGAGTTAAAGAGGAGCCTGTTGAGCAAGTATCTTCAGATGTATTAATTTTAAATTCTAATGATCAAATGCTTTTTGATAAAAGCTTATTAAAAGCGAATGCTGGTGAGGAAATTACATTATTATTAAACCATACTGGAAAAATTGCAAAAGAATTTATGGGTCATAATTTTGTTCTTCTCAAAAATGATGCGGATGTTGATGACTTTGCACAGAGAGCTATGCTTGCTAAGGATAATCAATACATTCCTGAAGGTGATGAAACTATAGCTTATACTAGCATGATAGGTGGAGGTGAATCTGATAGAATAACATTTACTGTAGATGAACCAGGTACCTATGTTTATATATGTACATTTCCTGGACACTACCAAATAATGAGGGGGGACTTTATAGTAGAATAATGAAATTCAACACTAAGACAATACACGGCGGACAAATAAAAGAAAAAGCTTATGGTGCTGTAATGCCACCAATCTATCAAACTTCTACATATTCACAGAAAAGCCCTGGAGAACACAGTGGCTATGAATACAGCCGAACCCAAAACCCAACCAGACATGCCCTTGAAAGATCTATAGCTAGCTTAGAAAATGCTAAGTATGGTCTAGCTTTTAGCTCAGGACTTTCTGCTATTGATGCTGTAATGAAATTGTTTTCACCTGGTGATGAAATCATTTCAACTAATGACCTGTATGGTGGCTCTTATCGTCTTTTTAATAAGATTTATGCAAAATTTGGATTAAAATTTATTTTCACTGATCTGAGAAATCTTAAGCAAACTGACAAATTAGTTACTAATAAGACAAAATTAATTTGGGTAGAAACACCAACAAACCCAATGATCAATATAATTGATATTAAAGGTCTTTCGAAAATTTGTAAATCAAACAATTTACTACTGGCAGTGGACAATACATTTTCAACTCCTTATTTACAAAAGCCTATGGATCTTGGAGCTGATATTATAATGCACTCTGCAACAAAGTTTTTAGCAGGTCATAGTGATGTAATTTTAGGATTACTCGCTTTATCAAACGATGAATTAGCTGAAAAATTATATTTTATTCAGAACTCCAGTGGTGCAATTTGTGGACCCATGGATTCGTTTTTAACGCTTAGAGGAATAAAAACCCTGCATGTAAGAATGAAAAGACATTGTGAAAATGCAAAAGTAATTGCAACCTTTTTAAACAATCATAATAAAGTTGACAAGGTCTATTGGCCAGGTTTTGAGAATCATTTAAACCATGATGTCGCAAAAAGTCAAATGAGTGATTATGGTGGAATGATTTCGTTTACTTTAAAAGGTGATTTTGAGCTCGTTAAAAAAATTACAAGTAGTTTTAAGATTTTTACGTTAGCTGAATCACTTGGTGGCGTAGAAAGTTTAGTTAATCATCCAGCAACTATGACTCACGCTTCTATCCCAAAAGAAGAAAGAGATAAAATTGGTATTGCTGATAATTTAATAAGATTAAGTGTTGGTATTGAGGATATATCTGACCTTGTTGATGATATTAAGCAAGCAATTAATTAATTATGCCTACTTTTATCTAAATCCTTGTAAATGAATAAAATAATTCATGATTTTATTAAAGAAATAGATAGTAGAAATTCTCACGAGCCTGAATTCATGCAAGCTGTAAGAGAGGTTTCTGAAGATCTAATTCCATATATAGTCGGTCAGAAGATATATCATGGTAAAAACATTCTCATGAGAATGATAGAGCCTGAAAGAGTGGTTATGTTTAGAGTTAACTGGATTGATGATAGTGGAGAAATTAGAGTAAATAGAGGATACAGAGTTGAAATGAACTCAGCAATAGGTCCATACAAAGGAGGTTTGAGGTTCCATCCAACGGTTAACTTAAGTATATTAAAGTTCTTAGCGTTTGAGCAAGTGTTCAAAAATAGCCTTACTACATTACCAATGGGAGGTGGTAAAGGTGGTTCTGATTTTGACCCTAAAAATAAATCTGATGGGGAGGTTATGAGGTTTTGTCAAAGTTTTATGACTGAGCTTTACAGACATATTGGTCCAAATACTGATATTCCAGCTGGTGATATTGGAGTTGGAGGCAGAGAAATTGGTTATCTATTTGGTCAATATAAAAGGTTAAAAAATGAATTTACAGGTGTTTTAACAGGTAAAGGTGTATCATGGGGAGGTTCTTTAATAAGACCCGAGGCAACAGGATATGGAACCGTATATTTCGCTGAAGATATGCTAAACCACATTGGTGATAGTATTAAAGGAAAAACTGTAACTATTTCAGGATCTGGAAATGTAGCTCAATATGCTGCTGAAAAATGTATTCATTTAGGCGCAAAAGTTTTAACTATGTCAGATTCATCTGGATATGTTTTTGACAAAGATGGAATTCATGAGGAAAAATTGAATTATATAATGGATATTAAAAATAATAAAAGAGGAAGAATCTCTGATTACATCAAAAAATATCCTAAAGCTGAATTTAAAAAAAATAAAACCCCTTGGGAGGTTAAATGTGAAATTGCTTTACCATCTGCCACTCAAAACGAATTGAACGGTGATGATGCAAAATTACTAGTAAAAAATGGTTGTATTTGTGTTGCTGAGGGAGCAAATATGCCTTGTAATTCTGATGCAATAAAAACTTTTAAATTCAATAAGGTTCTATTTGCACCAGGGAAAGCATCAAACGCAGGTGGAGTTGCAGTTTCTGGGCTAGAAATGGCACAAAACTCACTAAGATATTCATGGTCTAGAGAAGAAGTTGATGAAAAACTAAAAGAAATTATGATTAAAATTCATAAAAAATGTTTGAAGCATGGTAAGACCAAAGACTACATTGATTACGGTAAAGGAGCGAATATTTCTGCATTTATCAAGGTTGCTGACGCAATGTTAGCTCAAGGAGTTGTTTAATCTTTTGCAATGCTTGCAAACACTGAAGCTATAATATTAGGTTATATAAATTATTCAGAATCTAGCATAATTTTAAGAGCTTACACTAAAGATTTTGGATATAAGTCATTTATCATAAGGGGAATAAGAACCAAGAAAAAGAAAAAGATTACTTTAGGTCAGCTTCAGCCTCTAACAATTTTAGATATTGAATTCAATAATTCAAAAAATAACAATATCTCATATCTAAAATCAATAAAAATAATTGAAACATTTACATCCATTAATTCTGATATTATTAAAATTAATATCTCTTTATTTTTATCAGAATTTCTTTCTAAAACTTTAACAATTGATATAAAAAATAGTGAGTTATTTTTATTTATTAAGCAAAGTTTACTTTGGTTTGACAACTCTAACAATATCTCTAATTTCCATTTACTTTTCATTCTTAAACTCACCAATTATTTAGGAATAACTCCAAAATTTTCATCTGAAAAAGTTTCATTTTTTGATATTGAAAATGGAGTTTTTACGGATGCTCCAACATCCTCAAGCTATTTTAAAGGACAAGTAGTTAAGGATTTACAGAGTATTTTGGGCATAAAATTTGATTATAATAACAATGTTCTAACAAACGTTAACCAAAGAAAAGACATGTTAAATTTTTTGATTTCATATTTTGAATTTCATGTTCCAGGTTTTAAAAAACCAAAATCTGTAGATATTTTAAATGAAGTATTTTCTTAATATATTTTTTTTAATAATACTTAATTTCTTTTGTTCTGAAGTTGTATCCCAAAAAATTACAATTGTTGATTCAACCAGCAGAAGACCTATAAGGGCAGTATTGGTTTTTGATTCTGAAAAAATAAATAGGACGGTTTCTAATAGAAATGGAACAGTTTATTTAAACAGCTTTAAAGATTCTGATTCAATTATTTTTACTCATATAGTTTACCAGAGAAAAGCTTTTTCTTACAAATCGCTAAATGATGGTGATAAAATAATTTTATCTCCCAAAGCTTTAGGTTTAAATGAAGTGGTTCTTTCTGTTTCAAGAAATATGCAGAATGTAGCGACTCTTTCAAGGAAAGTTTCTGTTATAAATAGAAACAGTTTTAACTTAGATCTACCAAGAAATACAGCTGAAATGCTATATCATGGTGGAGGAATTCATGTACAAAAATCGCAAAGTGGTGGTGGTAGCCCTTTAATACGAGGCTTTGAGGCCAATCGAGTTTTATTGGTTATTGATGGTGTAAGAATGAATAATGCTATATATAGGTCCGGTCATGTACATAATGCTATTTCTATTGACGCTAACTCACTGGAAAGGACTGAAGTGATATTTGGCCCATCGTCCGTAGGATATGGGTCTGATGCCCTTGGTGGCGTAATTCATTTTTACACAAAAACACCAAGGCTTAATAAAGATGAGTTTTTTGATTACAAGAAATCAATTTCTTATAACTTGAAAGATCAATCAAAAGTCAACAATTATTCCCTTGAATTGAGTACAAAAAACTGGGCAAGCTACACAAGTTATACAAAGTCCGATTTTGGTGATGTTCATATGGGAAAGGTTAGAAATCACGGATATAACGACTGGGGTTTAGTAAATTACTACTCAGAAAATATTAATGGTAAGTTTTTTGAAAATCAATCTGTGAATAACAATCCTAACTTACAAAGGAACACAGCCTACAAACAAAAAGACTTTATTCAAAAATTTAATTTTAAAATATTTAAAACTTCAAGACTGATTTTAAATTTTCAGTTTTCGGAATCATCAAACATAAATAGATTTGACAAACTGAGTGAAAAAAATAAAGATGGAACATTAAAATTTGCAGAATGGTATTACGGACCACAAAAAAGATCCTTTATTTCCTCTAAACTTAGTTTTCAAGCTAAAAAATTATTTGATAGAGCAGATATAATATTTGCATTTCAAAAAATCGACGAAAGCAGAAACAAAAGAAAATTTGGTTCAAACTTATTGAATATACAAGATGAAAATTTAAATGTTTTCTCTATAAACTCTGATTTTTTCAAAAGAGTTGATAAACAAAAATCAATAGTATATGGTTTTGAGTTAGCAAACAATAAATTAAACTCTAATGGATTTGAATCTATGATTAATTCTGACTATTTGAATAGTTCTTTGTCTAGGTATCCAAATGATGGTAGTAGCTATAGATCACTAGCTGGATATTTCAACTATAAAAAATTTATTAATGCAAAAACCAATTATGATATTGGATTAAGAATTTCAAATATTAGTATTAAAGCAAATTGGGATTATAATTTTTTTGACTCTGACTATGATGACAAGTATGATACATTATTTTTTCAACAATTTGATGGACTGGAAATGACTAATTCATCTGTAACTGGAAGTTTAGGAATTGTACATCGAATGAATGATTTTAATAAATTATCATTAAATGTTTCAAGTGGATTTAGATCTCCAAATATTGATGATATTGGTAAAATAAGAGAAAATTCAGGAATTCTTAATGTGCCTAATACAGAATTAAAACCTGAATATGTTTATACTCTAGATTTTGGTTGGTCAAAGTACAATAAAAACTTTAGAACTAATTTCAATATTTATTACACAATTTTAAATGGAACTATAGGTCGTGATTATTACATGGGAGATAATAACAGAATTTTATATGATGAAGAGTTAGTTCAAACTATGGCGAATTTTAATTTAGGTAATTCTAACATTTATGGTGGAAACTTTGATTTTAAAACTAGAGTTTTAGATAATATATTAATAAATGGTAGCATAACATATACAAAAGGTTCAAACTTAAAAGATATGCTACCAATGCCTTCAATTCCTCCTCTTTTTGGTAATATTAAGTTTAAAATAATTAATGAAAAATCGCAGTATCAATTATCTTACAGGTTCTCTAGTTCAAAAGACCCATCTACATACAGTATCGGAGGAGAGGACGGTCTGGATGAAACACCAATGATAATAGACTCAAACGGAAATATTCAGTATTTAGGTATGCCGTCGTGGGGTGTTTTTCAATTATCAAGCTTATTTAAAACAAACCTTTTAAAAAGACCAATTGATTTTAAGATAATTCTAGACAATATTTTTGATATTCATTACAGAGAATTTGCATCTGGAATTTCATCCCCAGGAAGATCCTTAAACTTGGTAGCTATTTTCAATTAAGTCCTGTTTATTATCCATAAATTACATTAAAATTAATTACTTTCGTTTTTTGATTTTTTATGTCATTTAAAGAATATAAAACATTAGATCTAATTAAGGTTTCTGACCATATTTCCTCTTTTTGGAAAGTTGACAAAACGTTTGAAAAGAGTATTTCCAGTAGAGATAAAAAAGAATTCATTTTTTATGAAGGGCCTCCCTCTGCCAATGGAATGCCTGGGATTCACCATGTAATGGCTAGAGCAATTAAAGATATTTTTTGCAGATACAAAACATTAAAAGGCTTTAAAGTTAATCGAAAAGCTGGTTGGGATACTCACGGACTTCCTATTGAACTTGGTGTAGAGAAAGAATTAAATATTTCCAAAGAGGATATTGGATCAAAAATTAGTATTAGAGATTATAATGAAGCATGTAAAAAAGCTGTGATGAAATACACTGATGTATGGAATAATCTAACAGAAAGAATTGGATATTGGGTAGACATGGAAAATCCATATATCACTTATAAGTCAAAATATATTGAGAGTGTATGGTGGCTTTTAAAAAACCTGCATGATAAAAAATTAATTTACAAGGGCTATAGTGTTCAACCATACTCTCCTAAAGCTGGAACGGGGTTAAGTTCACATGAACTAAATCAACCAGGAACATATCAGGATATTACGGATACAACTGTAACAGCTCAATTTGAATGTTTAGAAGAATCAATCCCCCATTTTTTAAAAAAATACTCCAAAATTTATATTCTTGCTTGGACTACAACCCCATGGACATTGCCGTCAAATACAGCATTAACAGTTGGAGAAAAAATTGAATATTGTTTAATTAAGACATATAATTTATATACACATCAACCAATAAACGTTGTATTAGCAAAAGAATTAATTACTAAAGTTTTTAAAACAAACTTTAAAGAAGTCTCAAACCAAGATGAATTGATTTTTAACAATGATAAAGAAATTCCATATATAATTGTGGAAACATTTTTAGGTAAAGATATTGTTGGAATGAAATATCATCAAATTTGGGATGATTCTCCTCTTCCAAATGATAATCCAGAAAATGCATTTAGATTGATTTCAGGTGACTTTGTAACTACTGAGGATGGGACTGGAATTGTACATACAGCACCAACATTTGGCGCTGATGATGCTATTGCAGCAAAAAATGCTAAACCAGAGGTTCCTCCAATGTTAATTAAGAACAAAAGTGGGGATCTTGTTCCACTTGTTGACCTACAGGGAAAATTTGTGAAAGAATTAGGATTTTTGGGTGGAAAATTTGTCAAAAATGAGTATTACGAAGAAGGTAAAGCACCAGAACGTTCAGTTGATGTTGAAATCGCAATCAAATTAAAAGAGGAAAATAAAGCCTTTAGAGTTGAGAAGTATACTCATAGTTATCCAAATTGCTGGAGGACTGATAAACCAATTCTTTATTATCCTCTAAATTCTTGGTTTATTAAAGTAACCGATAAAAGAGAGGAATTAATTGCCCTAAATAATAAAATTAATTGGAAGCCTAAGTCAACTGGGGATGGAAGGTTTGGAAATTGGCTGAATAATGCTAATGATTGGAATTTGTCTCGATCCAGATTTTGGGGTATACCACTACCAATTTGGGTATCTGAGGATGGTTCAGAAAAAAAAGTAATAGGCTCAGTTAAACAATTAATTGAAGAAATTAATCATTCCGTTTCATCTGGTAATATGAGAAAAAATCCATTTGAAGATTTTGAATTGGGTAATATGTCTGATGAAAACTATGATAAAATTGATTTACATAAACACACCATTGATGAAATAGTTCTTACCTCATCATCCAATAATAAAATGTACAGAGAATCTGACTTAATTGATGTTTGGTTTGATTCTGGCTCAATGCCTTTTGCTCAATGGCATTATCCATTTGAAAATAAAAATTTTATAGATGATAATAAATTTTTTCCTGCTGATTACATTGCAGAAGGCGTAGATCAAACTAGAGGATGGTTTTACACATTACATGTAATTAGTACGCTTGTTTTTGGTTCAAATTCCTATAAAAACGTTATTTCAAATGGTCTAGTGCTTGATAAAAATGGACAGAAAATGTCAAAACGATTAGGTAATGCAGTAGACCCATTTGAAACATTGGATAAATATGGCCCAGATGCGACTAGATGGTATATGATTTCTAATTCAAATCCTTGGGATAATCTAAAATTTGATATAAGTGGAATTGAAGAAGTTCGAAGAAAGTTTTTTGGTACACTTCACAATATTTATTCGTTTTATAGTTTGTATGCAAATATTGATGGATTTAAAGACAATGAAAGAAATATTGATTACAAAGACAGATCTGAGCTTGATAGATGGATAATTTCTGAACTTAATTCATTAGTTAGAGATGTAAGTGATTCTTATGAGAATTATGAGCCAACAAAAGCTGCAAGATCAATCTCATCCTTTGTTCAGGATAATCTTAGTAACTGGTACGTTAGACTTTCAAGAAGAAGATTTTGGAAGGGGGAATATAATGAAGATAAAATTGCAGCATTTCAAACCTTAAGTGAATGCTTAAAGAAAGTTGCTATTTTATCATCGCCTATAAGTCCATTTTATATGGACAATCTTTTTCAAGATTTAAATATGAATAATGACTCTGTTCATTTAACAACTTTTCCCAATTATTCCGAAGTACTTGTTGATGAAGAATTAGAACAAAAAATTAGAAAATCTCAAGAAATTTGTTCTCTGGGATTATCTCTACGAAAAAGAGAGAAAATAAAAGTCAGGCAGCCATTAAATAAAATTATAATTCCTTTTAGAAATGAGCTTGAAAAATCGACTTTGACTGAAATTTCTGAATTTATAAAATCTGAAATTAATGTGAAGGAGGTTGAATTAGTTGGTGACTCATCAAAAATCTTAGTTAAAAAAGTAAAACCAAACTTTAAAGTTCTCGGGCCTAAATTTGGAAAAGACCTAAACTCTGTGATTGCTTTAATAAAAGACCTTAAATCAAGTCAAATTCAAGAACTGGAGGAAAAAAATATATGTGTATTCAATAATATTGAAATTACTTTAGAAGATGTAGAGGTTTATTTTGAAGATATCGAAGGTTGGCAAGTAGCATCTGAAAGTGGAACAACCATAGCAATTGATACAAATATTGATGAAAAATTAAAAAATGAAGGTATTTCCAGGGAATTAGTAAATAGAATTCAAAATATTAGAAAGGATTCAGAATTTAATGTGAGTGATAAAATAATTATAGAGATAGAAAACAATAATTTAATTGAAAAAGCTATTTTTGATAATATTGATTATATTAAAAATGAAACTCTTGCTATTGAGTTAAACTTTAAAGAAGATTTGACTAATGCTCAAGAATTAGAATTTGACGATATAAAAATTAAAATTAAAATTTTTAAAAATTAATAAGATGAAAAAGGAAGACAACTTAGTAGTAAGATATTCTGATAAAGACTTAGGTAGTTTTAAAAAAATCATTGAAGAAAAAATTTCAAAAGCTCAAAGAGACTTAGAGCTTATTAGAAGTGCATACATGAATGATGGTAATAATGGAACGGAAGATACTTCTCCAACATTTAAAGCATTTGAAGAGGGATCACAAACAATGTCTAAGGAGGCAAATACACAGCTCGCGATAAGACAAGAAAAATTTATAAGAGATTTAAAAAATGCTCTGATAAGAATCGAAAATAAAACCTATGGAATTTGTAGAGTAACTGGCAAGTTAATATCAAAGAAAAGACTAAAGCTAGTTCCACACGCTACATTAAGCATTGAAGCAAAAAATAATATCTCTTAGATCTTACATATGAAAATCAATGATTTTCTTTTAAAAATGTGGAATGATTACTGTCAATTAAACCCACACATAAATCAAGTTTTAAATTTAATAAAGGCCAAAGAGCCTAATGAAATTATTAATGACCATATTGCATTAAGAACATTTAATCATAAAAAAATAAATCGACATATTCTCTCTGAGTATTTTTTAAAAAATGGATATAAAGCAGTAGAAGATTTAGTCTTCACAGAAAAAAAATTAAAGGCTACTTATTTTATTCACTCAGACCCTAGTTTACCAAGAATTTTTATTAGTGAGTTATTACTTGAAAATTTTTCTGATTCATTTTGTAATATAATTAATAAAAAAATCGATGAAATTGATATTAAATCAATTTCAGATGCTAATTTTTTAACATCTGGCATTCCATGGTCACCAATTGATTATAAAAGCTATAAAAAAATACAAATAGAATCAGATTATGCATCTTGGGTTTTAGCATTGGGTTACATAGCAAATCATTTTACTGTAAGTGTAACAGATTGTTCTTATTTTAATGATTTAGCACAACTTAATTCTTATTTAAAAGATAATGGCTTTGAGATAAATTCCTCAGGTGGAGAAATCAAAGGGTCCAAAGATCAAGGCCTTGAACAATCTTCAATTATGTCAAAGGAAATAAAAGTGAAATTTTCTGACGGTATTTATAGCGTTCCAGGATGTTATTATGAATTTGCATACCGTTACAACAATTTTAATGGATTTATAACAAAATCTGCTAACCATATTTTTGAAAGCACAAATGAAAAATCAAAAGATTAGTCTTTATCGTTGTTTAGCCATCGTTGCTTTGATCTTATTTATTGATCAATTTTTGAAGATTTATATAAAACTAAACTTTCCACTTTCTATTTATGGGCAAGAAGCCATTTTTGATATTGGATGGTTTAAATTATTGTTTATTGAAAATAAGGGCATGGCATGGGGTGCTCAAATAAATGATTTTATACCTTTTTTAACAGAGAAATCTGGCAAATTATTTTTAACTCTTTTTAGAATTATTGCCATAGGTTTTATTTTTTACTGGTTAAAAAAAACTATTTCAGAAAATTCAAGTAAATTATTTAGTATATCATTATCTCTGATATTAGCTGGTGCGATTGGAAATGTTATTGATTCAGTTTTTTATGGATATATTTTTACTGAGAGTTACTTTCAAGTAGCTTCATTTGCCCCTGGAGAGGGTTATAGTTCTATTTTTTATGGAAATGTAGTAGATATGTTTCAATTTCCAATTGCAACATGGACATGGCCATCTTTTTTGCCTTGGGTTGGGGGTGATGAATTTACTTTTTTTGAACCTGTTTTTAATATAGCAGACTCTGCCATATCTATTGGTATATTTATAATGCTGGTTTTTAATGGCTCTTTTTTCAAAGAAAATTGAAAATTTTTTCAGGGCTAACGCAATAATCTAATTTTATATCTTTTTCATCAATATTTGTAATAAGTAATTCTGGAGGAAAAAAAGACAAACCAATTTTAATAGTTTTTGAACCTAAATTTTCTAAAAATCTATCATAAAATCCTTTGCCATATCCTACCCTATTACCTTTACTGTCATAAGCTAATAAAGGAACAAATACAACATCAATTATATCGCTATTGATTTGAATACCATTAATAGGTTCAGGTATCCCATATTTATTTTCTTTTAATATAACATCTTCATTCAATAAATAATTCTTTAATGAATCAGTTTTGAAATCTGACTTTGAGAT
>CACJYD010000021.1 GCA_902597545.1 uncultured Bacteroidota bacterium
AAATGGAAGAGCTAATATTAAAGGTTAGGAAAGATGGTGATACTGTTGGTGGAGTTGTAAGCTGTGTTATTCAAAATACGCCCATTGGAATTGGAGAACCTGTTTTCAAAAAACTTCATTCTGAGTTAGGTGCAGCAATGCTTTCTATAAATGCAGTTAAGGGATTTGAGTATGGAAGCGGATTTGATGGCACTAAAATGAGGGGAAGCGAACATAATGATATTATAAATTCAGATGGAACAACAAAAACTAATAACTCAGGTGGTATTCAAGGTGGTATAAGTAATGGAATGGATATTTATTTTAATGTAGCTTTTAAGCCAGTTGCTACAATAATGAGGGATCAAGATAGTATAAATTCTGATGGTAAGAAAACAACAATCAAAGGAAAAGGTAGACATGACCCATGTGTTGTACCCAGAGCAGTTCCAATTGTTGAGGCTATGGCTGCCTTGGTAATATTGGATTATATTTTAATTAATAATTCAAAAAAATAATGAGAAAAATATCATTGCACTGGAAAATTTTGATTGGAATGGCACTAGGTGTTTTATTTGGTTTTATTCTTAGTAACTTAAATGGAGGAGGAATATTTATTTCTAATTGGATAAAGCCATTTGGCACAATATTTATAAATTCTTTGAAGCTTATAGCAATCCCGCTAATCCTAGCCTCACTAATTAAAGGAATTTCTGACCTAAAAGATATTTCAAAACTATCTTCAATGGGAGGTGTTACAATCTTAACTTATTTGTCAACTACAGTAATTGCAGTCTCTGTTGGTTTACTTTTAGTAAATATTATAAAACCAGGTGATTCAATCTCTGAAAAAACAAGAACAGAATTAATCGAAGCTTATGATTCAGATGCTGAGGAGAAAAGAATGGCTGCTGCTGAAAATAAAGATTCTGGTCCACTTCAACCACTAGTAGATCTTGTACCTTCAAATTTTGTTTCTGCAGCTTCTGATAATAAGAACATGCTACAAGTAATATTTTTTTCAATATTATTTGGAGTATCTATGATTTTAATTCCACCTGCTAAAGCAAAACCCATAAAAGATTTTTTTGACTCATTTAATGAGGTTGTTTTAAAAATAATTGACATAATTATGATGTTTGCACCATATGGTGTATTCGCATTGCTTGCAGCACTAATCGTTGAAGCACCAAATCCTGATTTATTGATGAGTCTTCTCATGTACTCAATAACATTATTATTAGGCTTAATATCAATGATCATTATTTACGTTATGATTGTAAAATTAATAACTGGAAGAAACCCTATTTCATTTCTAAAAGGAATTTTACCTGCACAGTTAGTTGCATTTTCTACGAGCTCAAGTGCAGCGACTCTTCCTGTAACAATGGATAGAGTACAAAATCATCTGAATGTAGAAAAGGAAGTTTCAAGTTTTGTACTGCCTATAGGAGCTACAATCAATATGGACGGTACTGCAGTGTATCAAGCTGTAGCTGCTGTTTTTATTGCTCAAACTTTTGGTTTGGATTTAAGTTTTACAGCTCAGCTTGGAATTATATCTACAGCCACATTAGCATCAATTGGTGCTGCTGCTGTACCAAGTGCAGGAATCATTGTCTTAGTTATTGTCTTGGCACAGGCTGGAATTCCTGAGGCTGGATTAGCACTAATTTTTGCAGTAGACCGTCCACTTGATATGTGTAGAACAGTTGTAAATATTACAGGAGATGCAACAGTTTCAACCATAGTTTCAAAATTTCAAAAAAATCAAAGTTGAGCATTCGAATATCTGAATCTTGGAAAAAAGTTTTAGAAAAAGAATTTGAGTCTGATTATTTTAAGGACATAGTACAAAAAACAAAGGAAGAGTATTTAAAATTTATTTGTTATCCACCAGGTGCTAAAATTTTTAGGGCTTTTGATGAATGCTCATTTGAAAATCTTAAAGTGGTGATAATAGGACAAGATCCATACCATGGAGAAAAACAAGCAAATGGTTTATGCTTTTCAGTTAATAATGGGATTGAAAATCCACCTTCATTAAATAATATTTTTAAAGAACTAGAAGAAAATTATAACATTACCAGACTTAATAGTGACTTAAGTGATTGGTCAAATCAAGGGGTTCTTCTACTAAACTCAATCCTTTCGGTTAGAAGAAAGTTTCCAGGATCTCATCGACATATTGGATGGGAAACTTTTACCGACAATGTGATTAAAATTATATCAAACGAAAAAAGTAATCTCATTTTCATGTTATGGGGAAATTATGCAAAAAATAAAGAAAAATTTATTCATGAAAATAACCATCTTATATTAAAAAGTGGACATCCTTCACCGCTAAGTGCTAATAAAGGCTACTGGTTTGGTAATAAACACTTTTTAAAATGCAATGATTTTTTAATTAAGCAAAATATGAGGCCAATAAAATGGGTATAATTTTGTAATTTTAAAGTATGATATTATCAACTTGTGAATTTATTGCAAATAAAAAAATAACTGAAAACCTTGGGATAGCAAGAGGTTCTACTGTCAGAGCCAGAAATGCAATGAGAGACTTAATGGCTGGCTTAAAAAGCGTTGTTGGAGGAGAAATTGAAGAATATACTAAACTGCAAGCTTATGCTAGGGAACAAGCAGTAGAACGTATGATTGAAGATGCCAAAAATTTAGGCGCTGACGCTGTTATAAATGTTAGAATGACGACATCAGTAGTTATGCAGGGTGCTTGTGAAATTTTAGCATACGGAACAGCAGTTAAAATTTCATAACAAAATGTGGTCAGCTATAATTTTAATTCCAATTCTAATAGGTGTTTGCGCATTTATCTATGTTTTATTTAACAGATTAGATAAATACGATAAAGAAAAATTTAATAAAAGAAATAATTAATATGCAACGATTCTTTTCATTTAGCGGTACAATTAGTGGATCAACATTCATTCTTAGAAGTTTATTTACAATAGTATTGTCTATACCATTTATGGTTATTGTTTTTTCAATGCTAGGTTCAATAGTCTTTAGCTACATGGATATTGACCTTGCTAATGCAGAAGGAATGACTATGGCTGAGTCAAATGCTATTGGTGAGGATGCAGGTCTTAAAATTGCTGAGGAAATGATGGAAATTGGACCAATGGCATGGTTTTCTCAAAAGATCTCCATATTCTGGATTATTGCTTCTATCATTTCATTAATTCCTGTTTTATGGTTTGGGTTGGCTACATATTATAAAAGAGTATCTGCACTTTTTTACTCGAACAGAGTAAAAGCTTTTATAGCATTTCTTTTAGCTGAAGCTACTCTTGATATAGTAGCGCTAACGTCTGGAAACAATGCAGTCTACTGGATCTGTGCACTAATTGGTTTAGGAATATTTGGTTTCTTACTATTTAGTAATTCACCAATTGGTGAGCATGATGGTTAAAAAAATTGAATTTAACCCCCAATCCTTTTCACTGAATGTCCTTCTGATTCTAGTATTGATATGATTTTATCTCTCTTATCACCCTGAAAATAAATTTCATTATTTTTAATAGTTCCTCCTATACCTAGCTTATTTTTTATTGGTTTAGCAAGGCTTTTTAAATCTTCTTTATTTAAACCTGAGAAGCCTTTTAAAATTATTACTGGAGTACCTGCTCTACCTTTAACAGAGAAATGTGCTTCCAAAGTTTGTTTTTTAATACTAGACTTTAGTTTGATTATGTTTTGAGATTTGTAGTCATCTGGCATTAGTGCCTTTAAATCCTTAAGTGAAGTTAATTTCTTCATTTACAATACACCTATGTCTTTAAGTCTTTGAATTAAGAATTCATGTGCGGTAATATCATCATACTTTTTTGGATTTTGATCATCAACACAAGAATCTAATACGTTTAGTTTCATAGTTCCAACTGGATGAAGAAAGAAAGGGATTGAATATCTTGACTTTTTCCATAATTCTTTTGGAGGATTAATAACCTTATGAATTGTAGATTTTAATTTGTTGTTGGTATATCTTGAAAGCATATCACCAACATTTATAACTATTTCATCCTTTTCAGCTATTGCGTCAATCCATTCACCGTCGTTAGTTAAAACTTGTAATCCGCGTCCATGAGCACCCATTAAAAGAGTAATAAGGTTGATATCACCATGAGCGGCAGCTCGTTCAGCTCCAAGAGGTTTTGATGTAATAGGAGGGTAGTGGATAGGTCTTAAAATACTATTTCCCTTTTGAACGAATTTATCAAAATGATCTTCTTCAAGATCTAAAAATAAAGATATGGCTCTCAAAACATAAATGGCTGTTTTTTCTAATGATTGGTATACAGTTTTACCAATTTGATTAAACTCTGGAACCTCATCTACAATAAGGTTTTTTGGATATCCAAGCTTAGAATATTCAGAATCATCGAGATATTGACCAAAATGCCAAAATTCTTTTAAATCTCCGTGTTTCTTTCCTTTTGCATGTTCTTTACCAAATGAGGTGTACCCTCTCTGACCAGCAAATCCATCAAGCTCATATTTACACTTTACTTCATCAGGAAGATCAAAAAATACTTTTATGTATTTGTATATATTTTCGATGTCTGAGTCTTTTAAGAAATGTCCTTTCAAGGCTACAAATCCGATATCTTGATAAGCTTTACCTAATTTATTTACAAATTCCTGCTTAAGCGATTGATCATCTGAAAGAAAATTATTTAAATCAACAGATGGGATATTGGGCATTATTATATATTTAGTTCAGTGTAGTTAAGATCAAATGCGTCTGCAACAGCCTTGTACACAATATCACCATCAACAATGTTTAGCCCTTTCCTTAATGGTTCATTTTCGTTACACGCTTTTTTCCATCCCTTATTAGCTAATTCAATAGCATAAGAAACAGTAGCATTAGTCAAAGCTTCAGTTGAGGTCATAGGAACAGCACCTGGCATATTTGCTACAGAATAATGTAAAACATCATCAATAATGTAGGTAGGGGAGTTGTGAGTAGTTGGTTTTGTAGTTTCGAAGCAGCCACCCTGATCGACTGCAACATCAACTAAGACAGTCCCTTTTTTCAAATCCCTTAGCATTGACCTAGTGATTAGGCTGGGTGCTTTTGCTCCGGCAATAAGAACTGCTCCGATAACAAGATGAGCATTTTGAATTTCCTTTTCAATATTATAATTGTTAGAAAACTTAGTTTTTACATTTTTAGGCAAAATATCTTCAAGCTCTCTAAGTCTTTCAAGATTTATATCTAAAATAGTGACATCAGCACCCAAACCAGCTAACATTTTAGCAGACTGAGTTCCAACGACACCTCCTCCTAAAACAACAGCTTTAGCTGGACTAACACCAGGAACTCCTCCTAATAAAATTCCACAACCTTTTTGATGTTTTTCAAGAAATTTAGCACCCTGTTGAGCTGCCATTCTTCCGGCTACTTCAGACATTGGAGTTAAGAGTGGGAGTGACCCGTCTGAATTTTCAACTGTTTCGTAAGCAATACAAACTGATTTACTGTCGATCATAGCTTTTGTTAGCTCTAATGATGAAGCAAAATGAAAATATGTATATATGATTTGACCTTCTTTTATTAATGAATACTCTTTTTTTAAAGGTTCTTTTACCTTAATTATCATTTCAGAAATATCATATACTTCTTCAATAGTTTCAATAAGCTTAGCACCAACATTTGAATAATCTTCATCTGAGTGTCCACTTCCTTGACCTGCAGAATTTTGAACATAAACATCATGACCGTTTTGAATTAGAGTTTGAACACCAGAGGGAGTCATACCAACTCTGTGTTCACTTTCTTTAATTTCTTTAGGAATTCCTATAATCATGGGCTAAAAATAAAACTTATTTGAAAAGATTTGGGTTAATATTTGGAAAAATTTTAAGTGCATTTTGATAATAAACTTTTTTTAATATTTCATCTGATAGGTTCAAACCATACAGTCTCCATAAACCATGTCTTTTTCTATAGTATTCAATATACTCATCATCTGTTTCTAGTACTTGAAAATAGATGTAATATTCATCCATTTTATATATATCCTTTCCAAAAAGAATTCTATCCTGATAATCCTCAAAAAATCTTTTTGCAGTACTAGGTTGTCTTCCAAGCTCATTAATTACAGCTCCAAATTCTACATACACATTAGTCAATTCAGAGAGTTGTTTGGATAGTCTTCCTAAATCATTTCCATACCAACCAAAATGAGCATTTATAAATGTTGTTGTAGGATGTTTTTTAAATAATTGCTCCTGTTCATACATAACTTGATCAAAAGTGGGGTATTTATCACTCGGTCTAAAACTTCTAGGCTTTTCTCTAGCATGCAACCATCTTTCATTGAATTTATCAACTGGATCAAAAAAAGCTTTCGGTTCGCCTGAATGAATTAATACTGGGATGTTAAATTTCGCACAAGTTTCCCATATGTGAGATAATCTATCATCATCTACAGGAACGCGAATATTTCTGGAATCCCTTAAGGTCAATCCAAGATTTTTATAAATTTTTAGTCCAATAACTCCCTGACTTACAGCATTTTCTATCTGCATTATATTGTTTTTTTCAAAATCAGGCTTATCAATTTTTGCCAAATCTAAGTTTAGAAAAACTCCAAAACGGTCAGGATAATTTTCATTTACGTTCTCTAATGACTTAGTTAAATTTAAATCCATCAATTCCTGCTTTCCAGAGAAAGCTCCAAATCCAGAACCACTTAAATTGATTAAATAAGCCATATTCAAACTATCCATTTCTGTTACAAGTTTTGAAAGATCTTTAACTGGCATATCCCAGTGGTGACTATGTACATCTACAAATGGGAATTTTGATTTGTATGTTGGAGTTTCAGATACAACTAAAGTGGAAATAGGAGAGTAATCTCCAATATCCATTACATTACTTTTCTTATTTATACCATCAATAATTAGGTAAGAAATCCCAGATAAAATTAAAACAGTAATAAAAATACCTAAAATGTAGGAAAGGGTCTTTAAAAAGCCTCTAAAAGTCATTTTACTTGAAAGGAATCATAACCTTAGTTAAATCCCATTTTAAAGATATGTAGTTAAAAATTGAATCATTTTCAAATTCAATGGTAAATTGTTCTATTTCGTTTAGAAGTTTTATTACTGGAACTTTAATTGAGAGCACGTCATCAGACTCATTTGGTCTTGAAACGCCAAAATAATTAACATTTGTATTAAAATAAACTTCCCATTCATTTTCTCCAGGTATTGTATAGATAGAATATTTTCCAGGAAATAGGGTATTCCCATCAATATTAAGATCTTTATTATTTTCAATATATGTATGTCTATTAGCTCCAGTTCTCCAGTAATTGTCATATGGAACTAAAGCTTCATCAGATGCATTTCCAAAGATTAATCTATCATTCTTAAAAGGACGACTGTATGTGATAGATACGTCAGAATCATCAGAGCTAACTGTTTCTAACGGACTGATAGGGTTGCTAATCACATATCCTGTGTATGTTGCAAATACAACAAGAATTATGAGAAGGGAATATAATATCTTTTTCTTCATCTATAATTTAACATAATATATATTATGATTCATTTATTGCTTTATGATTTTAACAGCATTCATACCTTTTTCACCTTTAATTAATTCAAATTCTACTTTATCTCCTACTGTTAATTGATCAGGACATTCACTAAAGTGAAAGAAGTATGAATCTTGGTTCAAAGGATTTTTAATAAAACCAAAACCTTTTTCATCATCATAAAAAGTTACCTTTCCATTGATACGATCATCAACATCATCTTTTTTTGTTGGGCTTATAACTATTGAATCTAAGCTAATTTGTTCTTTTTCAGCAGGATCAGGCGGTGTATCAGTAAAATTTCCATTAAAATCAACATACACAAATTCATCTTGTTTGTACTCACCACGCGCTTTAGCTTCTCTACGAGCAGCCATTTTCTTTCTTTTTTCTTCTCTTTTCTTTGCTTTATTCTTTTCTCTTTCGAGCTTATTGAATGTTTGTTGTGATTTAGCCAATTATAATTTTTTTGTAAATATAATAAAATCTTATCAGTTAATCAGAGGAGATTTTTTTGATACTCTTAACACTTAAAAGGTTTTTCTATTAGCATATCCAAAAATAAAAAAACCCTGTCTAAAACAGGGTTTTAAAAAAATCTGTAAAGATCTTATTGGTTACCCAATATTAGTGGAAGACCTCCATTTTCACCTGAACCCACAACAACTACTTTTGAGTTTGGGGACTCAGCTAACTTAAGGGTGGCTTCAATTCCTTTATCTCTTAAAATATTACTAGTTAAAGAACTGTTTAAAATTCTGTTTGCATTAGCTTTACCCTCAGCATCAATTCTAAGCTTTTCAGCCTCTTGTCTTGCTTTTTCTAATCTAAATACATATTCTAAAGCTTCTTGCTCTTGAGTTAATTTTCTCTCAATTGCTGCTTTAATATTAGCTGGAAGAGTGACATCTCTTACTAGTACAGAGTTAATTTGAACATGCTGCGTCTCTACATCTTCTACAAGCTGCTCAAAAATTTCATTTTGAATAGCATCTCTTTTAGTTGAGTAAAGTTGTTCTGGTGTGTATTGTCCAACCACACTTCTAGCTACTGCCCTTAATGATGGAATAATTACAACATTTAAATAATTAGAGCCCTTAGTTTGGTGCAGTAAACCTAACTCTTGAATCTTTGGTTGGTATAATACTGAAATATCTAACGATATATCCAATCCGTTTGAAGATAAAACTTGCATTTTACTTTCAAACACCTCTTGTTGCTTTACGTTGTATATATAAACCTTATTCCATGGCATCACAATATTTAGCCCCTCTCCTAATGGTGGTTCATCAGTAACAACACCATTTCCAAAAGTTTTAAATAAAACACCAGCTTCACCGTATCCTATATTTACAAAAGTTTTTACAGCAAAGACAAATAATACTAAAGCACCTATTAGTGCAGGTAATCCAATTTTTGAATATTTTTCCATATATAATTAATTAATTTTAAGTTAAAAGGCCACCATCAACATTAATAACTTGGCCCGTAATATAACTGGACAAATCTGATGCCAAAAACAAACATAAATTTGCTACATCAACAGATTCACCAGGCCTCTTGAGGGGAATATTTTCTGTCCACCCCTCAATAATTGACTCAGACAAGTTGTCAGTCATTTCTGTTTTTATAAAACCAGGAGCTATGACATTACATCTTATATTTCTTGATCCTAATTCCTGAGCTATGGATTTGGAAAAACCGATAATTCCTGATTTAGATGCTGCATAGTTTGATTGACCTGCATTGCCTTTTACTCCAACAACTGAGCTCATATTAATAATACTTCCTCGTCTGTTTTTTAAAAAAATTCGCTGACAAGCTTTTGTCATATTAAAAACAGATTTGAGATTTACTTCTATAACTTTGTCAAAATCCTCCTCTGACATTCTCATAAGTAAATTGTCCTTAGTAATTCCTGCATTATTAATTAATACATCAATAGTCTCAAAATCATCAAGAAAACAATTAACGAGTTTTTCACACTGATCAAATTTTGAAGCATCGCTTTTATAGGCAATACATTTAGCATCTTTTGAATTTAATTCTTTACAAATATTATTTGCAGATAAATCTGATGATGTGAAGGTAAAACCAACATTAGCACCATTTTTAACGAGAACTTCAACTATGGATTTTCCAATTCCTCGACTTCCTCCTGTTATTAAAATATTTTTGTTATCTAATAAAGACATAACTATTTTATATGTTTTTTTACAAACTTACCAATATCTGCTGGTGAATCCACAACATGAATTCCGCAATCCCTCATTATAGATTTTTTTGCTGCTGCCGTATCATCTTTTCCTCCCACAATTGCTCCAGCATGCCCCATTGTTCTTCCCTTCGGCGCAGTTTCACCAGCAATAAAACCAATTACTGGCTTTTGATTTTCTGATTTCTTTACCCATTTAGCAGCATTATTTTCAAGTTGACCTCCAATTTCACCAATCATAACAACACAATCTGTTTCATCATCTTCAAAAAATAACTTGACAGCATCTTCAACAGTTGTTCCAATTATTGGGTCACCCCCTATTCCAATTGCCGTTGAAATTCCGAAACCTTCTTTGACAATTTGATCAGCTGCTTCATAAGTTAAAGTACCTGACTTAGAAACCAAGCCTACCCTACCCTTTTTAAAGACAAAACCTGGCATTATACCAACTTTAGCTTCATCAGGTGTAATAATGCCTGGACAATTCGGTCCAATTAATGTACATTCTTTATTTTCGAGATAGTTGTATACTTTAGTCATATCTGATATCGGGATACCCTCTGTAATACAAACGATCACTTTAATTCCAGAATCTGCAGACTCAATTATTGCATCTGCAGCAAATCCAGCAGGGACAAAAATTATTGATGTATTTGCACCTGTAGATTTAACAGCATCCTCAACTGTATTAAAAACTGGCCTATCTAAATGTGATTGACCACCCTTACCAGGTGTAACTCCACCAACAATATTTGTTCCATATTCAATCATTTGTGATGAGTGAAATGTTCCTTCAGAACCAGTAAAACCCTGAACAATAACTTTAGAATTTTTATTAACTAAAACACTCATTACTATTGTTTAATTCTTTCTAAATAAACTCCTTTTTCTGTATCAACTTTTACTTTATCTCCTTCGTTAATAAATAACGGCACATTAATTTCAGCTCCAGTTTCAAGTTTGGCATTTTTTGTTGCATTTGTTGCAGTATTCCCTTTTACACCTGGCTCAGATGAAATTACCTCTAAAACAACATTTTGAGGCATTTCGACTGATAAAATATTTGAATCATCCGCATTAACTATTATGGTAACGATTAATCCTTCTTTTAAGAAAATATCTGATTCAATTTGTGATTTATCTACTTCAATCTGATTATAATCATCACTATTCATAAAATGATAGGTTTCATCATCTTTATAAAGGAATTGGTATTTTCTATTTTCCACTCTAACATCGTCAATCTTGTGTCCAGCTGTAAAGGTGTTGTCAACGACTTTCCCAGTTGAAACGCTTTTTAATTTAGTTCTAACAAATGCAGGTCCTTTTCCAGGTTTAACATGCAAAAACTCAATAATTTTATAAATATCATTTGAGTATCTAATACATAAGCCTTTTCTAATATCTGAAGTAGTAATCATAATTTAATTTTGAATATATCCTTTCATGATTCCTCTTTGAGAATCTTTAATAAAAACTAATATTTCATCTCTGTCAGATGTTGCCTCAACTTCTGCTTCAATAATATTAATAGCTTGGGTATTATTAAATTTCTTTTGGTAAAGAATTCTATATATATTTTGAATTTCTCTGATTTTTTCTGAACTAAAACCTCTTCTTCTTAATCCAACAGAATTGATACCAACATAGGACAAAGGTTCTCGAGCAGCTTTAACGAATGGAGGTATATCCTTCCTTACTAATGATCCACCAGCAATAAATGCATGTCTTCCAATATTACAAAACTGATGAACTGCAACCATACCAGCTAATGTAACATAATCACCTACAGTGACATGACCCGCTAGAGTTGAATTATTTGAAAAAATACAGCTATCCCCAACCTTACAGTCATGGGCAATATGTGAATAAGCCATAATTAAACAATTTTTTCCAATTTTCGTCTTTTTTCTCCAGTTGGTTCCTCTATTAATTGTGACACATTCTCTGATTACAGTATTATCTCCAATTTCTGCAGTTGTTTCCTCTCCCTTAAATTTCAAATCTTGTGGAACACCCGAAATAACAGCCCCAGGGTATATTGAACAATTTTTTCCAATTCTAGCACCTTCCATAATTGTAACATTAGAACCAATCCATGTTCCCTCTCCAATTATTACATCTTTACCAATTGTTGTAAATGGTTCAATTACGACTGTTTTAGCAATTTTAGCTGCAGGATGAACGTATGATAATGGTTGATTCATTAATCTATTTTTTTACAATTTTTGCTTTCATTTCAGCTTCAGTTGTTAGTTCCCCATCAACGTAAGCTCTGGCTATCATGTGACTAATACCTCTTCTAATTGGTGAGAGTAACTCAAGTTCAAATATAAGAGTATCTCCTGGTTCTACAGGTCTTTTAAATTTAGCATTTTCTATTCTCCCAAAAAAAGTTAAATAATTTTCTGGATCTGGGAATGTACTAAGAACCAAAACACCCCCTACCTGTGCCATAGCTTCAATTTGCAAAACTCCTGGCATAACAGGTCTACCAGGGAAGTGGCCCTTAAAGTAGGGCTCATCTGGCAAAACATATTTTAAACCTGTTATAGCGTTATCACTAATTCTTAGAATTTTATCTATAAAAAGAAAAGGCGGACGATGTGGTAATATATTCATAATTTGCTCCGCATCCATTATAGCTTTTTCATCATATTCTTGTTTTTTCATATTTAACCTTTCCTCTTTTTCAATGATTCCACTTACTTTTTTAGCAAATTGCGTATTGATGGAATGACCAGGTTTTTTTGCAATAACCTTTCCTTTAATTCTTTTACCAATTAATGCTAAATCACCTAAAACATCTAATAGCTTGTGCCTTGCAGCTTCATTTTGATAATGTAAATTCAAATTATCTAAAATTCCGTTAGATTTCACAGAGACTTTATCTTTGTTAAAAGCTTTTTTTAACTTTTCCATTGTATTATCGGAGATCTTCTTATCAACATAAACAATAGCATTATTAAGATCACCACCTTTTATCAGATTATTTTCTAAAAGCATTTCAATTTCATGTAAAAAACTAAACGTCCTGGCATTTGAAAACTCATCCTTAAATTCAGATAATTTTGTAAGAGTTGCGTTTTGAGTGCCCAAAACCTTAGTCTCATAATCAACCATGGTTGTTATCTGGTAGTTTTGAGATGGAATAAGAGTTATTTCACTACCTGAATCAGGATCATTAAAAGAAATAACATCTTTTACTATATACTCTTTACGTAAACTACTTAATTCCTTTAAACCCGCTTTCTCAAGGGCATTAACAAAGAATTTTGAAGATCCATCCATAATTGGAGGTTCTTCAGCATTAATTTCAATTAAAATGTTGTCAATTTCCAAACCTACCAAAGCTGCTAAGACATGTTCAGTAGTTTTTAATTTAACACCATCTTTCTCAAGGGTTGTTCCTCTTTGTGTATTAACAACATATTTTGCAAGAGCCTCTATTTCAGGTTTATCATCTAAATCAACTCTTTTAAATATATAACCTGTATTTTCTTTTGCAGGACGAAAAGTAAGTTTAACATCTTTTCCAGTGTGAATTCCAACACCCTCTAGTGAAACAGAATTTTTTATTGTTGTTTGTTTATTGTTCATTGCTTTTTTTCATCAACTTATTTATGAAATTCATGATTTTGGGTAAATTTTTAAAATGAACATAAGATTTGTTATAATCCCTGTAGCTAATTGCAGGATAACCCATTATTACAGAGTCATCATCAATATTTTTTAGCACTCCAGATTTTGCCTGCATTTGTACCCTATCACCAATTTTTAGGTGGCCAGCAATGCCTGCTTGTCCTCCAATTAAACAATCTTTTCCAATTGTGGTTGATCCAGCAATACCTACCTGGGCAGCAATACAAGTATTATTTCCAACAATCACATTATGTGCTATTTGGACAAGATTATCAATTTTAACTCCAGATCTTAATATAGTTGAACCAAGGGTAGCTCTATCAATTGTACAATTAGATCCAATTTCGACATCATCCTCAATAATAACATTTCCATTATGTATTACTTTCAAATTATTACCATTTGAATCTTTGTTAAAACCAAATCCATCTGAACCAATAACTGTTCCTGAGTGAATAATACAATTTTTACCAAGTACTGTATTTCTGTAAATTTTAACTCCTGGATAAATTATACAATTATCTCCAACAGTTACATTATCTGCGACGTGAACATGTGGATGAATTTTAACATTTTGACCAATGTTTACATTACTTTCAATAATAGAAAATTTTCCTATGTAAACATCATTGCCATAGTTGACATTTTCTCCTAAACTTGAATCTTTATCTATTCCAGTTTTTGAAATTTGCTGATTATTAAAATATTCAAGAAGAACAGAAAATGCAAGGTTTGGATCCTCTACCCTGATCAATGTTAGCTTTACAGGTTCTTTTAACTCAAAAGATTTTTTAACAATCACAATCGAAGCAGATGATTTATACAAAAAATCATTGTATTTGGAATTTCCTAAAAATGATAATGAATTTTTGTCTCCACTTTCAATTTTGGAAAGCTTATTTATTGTAGAATTATTATCTCCATCAACGACACCATCAATTAATTTAGCAACTTCGAATGCCTTTAATTCCATGTCGGCAAAAATATGAAAATTAATTTATTATTTTCTGAGGAAAGTCTTTCCTTTGTATTTAACAAAAATTAAATGATTTTTTCATACCATTTAAAAGAAATTCATCACGCATCAGATTTTATACTTAAAAATATAAAATCAAAGACAGTATTATTTGATGGTGATTTGGGTTCTGGAAAAACTACTTTAATCAAGAATATTAGTATGAAAATTGGTTCGAAAGACAATATTTCAAGTCCGACATT
>CACJYD010000022.1 GCA_902597545.1 uncultured Bacteroidota bacterium
AATTTAAAATTAATAGATAGAATTATTACAAAAGTGTACGAATAGTGTACTAATGAATTTTAAAAATCAAAATAGGTATGAGGATATGGCTCATTAATTAGAGTAAAATGCCACCATTCTTTTGAATATGATTTAAAACCATTTTGATTCATTATCGCTTGCAAATAGTTACGATTATTTTTTTGTAAATCTGTAATTGAGTCGTAATCAATCCATGATTTATTTCCAAAAAAATCCCATCCACTTCCCATATCAAGTTCTTTACCATAATTAATACTATCAGTGTAAACTAGAGTAACATCAACCGTACTCCCTCTACTGTGTCCTGATTTTTCAGCAACATAGCCTTTAAAGAAAAGGCTATCCTTTTTTTCATCTGGATAATACTTTTCTTTGGTTAAAGTATCGCTTATATCTTTTGACCATTCAACAAAGTTGTTCACAGATTTTTGAGGCCTATATCCGTCAAAGAGTTTAAGTCCTAAACCATTTTTTGAAAGAATTTTTTGAATTTTTGTTAAAGCTTTTATGGTCTCAGTGGTCAATATATTTTTTGGATTTTCGTATCCAACAACAGTTCGTCCTAAAAAATTGTCTGAGCCCGAATACCTTATGTCTAGAAGAATTGGAGGTTCAATACTTTCAATTTTTGAAAAACCAGGTGGAATATTTGATGAATTACAACCGTTCAGAAATAAAAAAAACAAGAACAGTATGAATTTTTTCATAATTAGTTATTTGTCAACCTAATATATGAAATTATCTCCCTTTTTTTTAGGGTTAAATTTTGTAACATTATATTGTTTTGTTTTCTTTTTTTTGACTAAGCTATTTGGGAACAGAAATATTTGCCCCAAAAAAAATAGCATTTAAAAAAAGTTTATTTGTACCATACCAAGTTCCTCTAAAATTTGGATTATCAGCAAAAAGCACAACTCTTCCAGAACCTGAATCAGAAACAATTAAGGAAGCAGCGCCTTTTAAATTATTTTCCATGTTTTTTTTAGACACATAACCATCTATGTGAGGATTTTTGGAGTAAATGGCAACTGAAGAATAATCGCTTTTTGATTTGTTTAAAAAAACATTATTGTTTTTATAGACAGGAATTGACTGGTCCCTGTAACCAAATGCTAGTGGGTGGGTAAGGTCTAAATCTACTTTCAAAATCGATCCACCTATTCTTTCTCTTCCAGAATATTCTCTTGCATCAATGTATCTTTTTCTAGAGAATATGGTATCTTTTTTGGTCTCAACTAATGATTCCTCTACAACCTCTTTTTTAATAGCCCAGCTAGATGCTGATCCAATCGTAATTAAAGTATTCCCTTTACCAACCCAATCCTTTATTTTTTTAATACCAGATTCAGAAATTTGATTATAGCTCCCTGAAACCATCACAAGGGTGGTATACTTATCCAATGATGTTCTATTGAATTGATTGAGTCTAATTTTTGTCAAGGGAATGTGCACCCTTGTATCTAATAAATGCCATACTTCTCCAGCTTCATATGAGCTTACCCCATCACCAATTAGCATTGCAACTTTTACTTTTTTATTTATCCTGAAAAAATTACTTCCTAAATCAATTCCCGATGAGCTATACCCAGTTTCAGTGCTGAAAACAGGAAGATTGAATTTTTCTTGAGTTGATTTAAGAGTCTCAAAAAGTTTTTCTGAATCAACTTTTTGTTTGCTCACTGGAACCATCACAATACCACGATTAAAATTTTTTACATCGTCATTTTCATTTACTTTAATTGAAAACGGTTTGTAAGCTGAATAACTAATTACTCCATTTTTATGAAGATGATTAAGCGCAGCAGGTGTATTGTAATCGTCCCAATCCAAAATATATGCATAGTTTGATTTGGAAACTTTTGGATTATTGACTACGAGATCTTTAACCTTAGTTAATTTGTTAACATCAATGGATCTCACTGCTTTGTGTTTCATGTTATAAAAATTAGAGACGGACCATGCAGAAGCATCATAAAAAACGCTATCTAAATATTTGTCATGGGTTTCAAAAAAATTCTTGACCATTCTTGACTGCAGTTGGTTTACAGGAACTATAAACTTATCATCTTTTTCATAAACCTCAATTTTATGAATTTGCAATTTATCAATAAAAGCTTTAGTTCTGTTTTTATCATAAATATCCCCAAATTCGTAGGCTTTTATCTTCTCATTTTTAAACTCTGAAAGTGATGCTTCAAAGAACCTTTTTTGATAATCCCTTAAAAGTATTTTATTATCAACAGCAGCCTCCACAGTTGCTATTCCATTCAAAAACTGATTTCTAATTGTAAAACCAAATGTCATCTCGCCGTAATTAGTTTCTTGGACATGCCCTCTAGAGCTTGCTTGCTCAAAAAGCAAAGCAAGTCCACCTTGTAGGTCAGAGTAAGTAGATCCGTAACCAGGATAAGTTTCGTCAAAAGATTCTTTGGTATAATAGAATGAACCTATGCTGTCCATATATTTAACATAATATTCAGCAAAAATGGGGTATAAATCAACATTTTCTTGTGGTATTAGTGGTTTAACAGATGCGCTAGACTTCATAGGATCAAAGAAATAATTACTATTTGTCCCCATTTCATGAACATCCAATACAACATTTGGATACCATTCATGAAGCCAATTAAGTTTCCCTCTGCTTTCAGGGTGAATTGCCAAAAGCCAATCTCTATTTAAATCAAACCAATAGTGATTTGTTCGTCCTCTCGGCCATGATTCGTTATGCTCCGCATCATTGGAGTCTGCAACTAAATTTATTGATTTGTATTGGTTTGCCCATTGCGAATGTCTGTCTCTACCATCAGGATTTAAAGTTGGATCAATAAACACAACTGAGTCAGTTGTAAGTCGATTAATTTTTTTATTTTTTGATGCAATCAAAGTATATGCAGTAAGCAAAGCTGCTTCGCTACCTGATGGCTCATTTCCATGGATTCCGTATCCTAAGTTGATTATTATAGGCAAGTTTTCGTTAATAGTTTTTATTGATCCGGGAATGGTAGACTTTAAGTGTTCTGTTTTTATTTTTTCTAAGTTTTTTAAGTTTTCTTCAGATGAGATACTTAGAAGAGTAAGTGTTCTACCTTCGTATGATTTACCATAGTTGATCAAGTTTGCTCTTTCAGATACAGAGGATAAATATTTGAAATATGCTAAAATTAGATCATGTCTAGTATGCTGATCTCCGATTTCATATCCTAAAAACTCTTCAGGACTTTGGATATTTTCATTGTAAGGACCAAAATTTTCTAAAAAATAATCTTGAGCAAATGAGTAATTAAAAGATATAATAATAATCGAGAAATAAATAAGTTTTTTCATATGTTAAAAATAAATAATTAAAATTTTAAATCATTTTTCAAACCTGAAAATTATTTAATTAATCGTCAAATAATCCCTCAGAAAGATATTTTAAACCAGTATCACAAGCAACAGTTACAACCCTTGATTTAGGACCAAGTTCCTTTGAAATTTGGATTGCTGCAGCCACATTCATTCCGCTTGATGTGCCACAAAATATACCTTCCTTTTTAGCAAGATCTTTACATATTTTTCGAGCTGCACTCTCGTCTATAGATATCACATTATCAACGAGCTTGTCATCATAGATATTTGGAACAAAACCTAAACCAACACCTTCAACATTGTGTGAGCCTTTAATTCCTTTCGATAAAATCGGTGAACTGGAAGGCTCAACTGCAACAACTTTACAATTTGACTTAGCTTTCTTGAGTGCTTTAGCAATGCCCATAAGGGTTCCAGCAGTTCCAACAGTATCGCACACTGCATCAATGTTTCCATTTAGCTGATCTAAAATTTCTTCTCCTAACGGAACAAAACCCTCGATCACATCAGTGTTGTTTAGTTGATTCGTAAAAAAAGTATTTGGTTCTTTTGAAATTTGATCAGCCTTTTTAATCATTTTGGTAATCAGCTCTTTATTTATTTTTCCGTCAGAACTTTTGATAATTTCTAAATTAGCTCCCAATGATCTCATCAAATCAATTTTTTCTTTCCCAAATACATCTGCAGTAACTAGTCTAAAATTATAGCCTTTAAGTGAACAAACAAATGCCAAACCTGCACCAGTGCTGCCACCCGAATATTCTACCACAGTCATCCCTTTTTTTAAAACTCCTCTTTTTTCAGCTCCCGAAATCATTGATAGTGCCATCCTGTCTTTTTTTGATCCAGTTGGGTTAAATGCTTCGAGTTTAACATAAATTTCCCCGCATCCAATAGGGACTATATTTTTTAGCTTAACAATTGGTGTATTCCCAATAGCATTTAATATGTCACTCATAAGTTTTAAATATAATTTTTTTAACTTAATTAAGATTATAATAAAAATGAAAAAACTACTTTATAAATGAATATATTAATCCTTTTTATTGGTGTGATTATATCACTAACTTATTTTATGTCTTTTGTTTGGGAAATGAAACAAGAGAAAAAAAGAAAGGAAGATGAGTTAATGGATGACAAAAACTATTATACAAGAAATCTATTGCCTAAACCAAAGAAACATTATCAGAAAAGAATAAAAAATTATAATTGGAAAAATAAAAAAAGCAATAATTAAATGAAAAATCAAAAAATCTTTGCAATAGTTTGCGCTGTATTACTGACTATTTTGATGATTTCTTCAGATTACAGTGCATATACAACAGAAATGGCTATCTCAGAGGCAAAGGGTGAGGTTTTTGAAAAAAGTTTTTCACCAATGTGGGGAAGTTTTATAATTCCATTATTAATTATTGTAATCGCTTTTTTACCAAAACCAAAAAAATGAAAAAACTAGCCCTTTTTTTTGGATGTATTTTAACATTAATTTCCTGTTCTAGCATTAATGATTCAAAGCCCAATATTATAATAATTTTAGCTGATGATGCTGGCTATTCTGACTTTGGTTTCATGGGCAGTGATGAAATTAAAACTCCTAACCTTGATCAATTAGCTTTTGATGGTGTTGTATTTAATAATGCATATGTTTCAGCTTCTGTTTGTAGCCCGTCAAGAGCCGGTTTATTAACTGGAATGTATCAACAGCGTTTTGGCCATGAGTGTAATTTAGACAGTGACGTAAACAACTCGTTTGATCCAAATCAAATTACAATTGCAGAAGCGCTAAAAACTGAAGGTTACACTACTGGACTAATTGGAAAATGGCATCTTGGAGATAAGACACAAAACCATCCTTTAAAAAATGGATTCGATTATTTCTGGGGATTTATTTCGGGCGCTAGAAATTATTTTTATGACCCAAATGAAGTGAATAGAAATAGCATTAGAAATGTGGTTGAAAACTATAGTCAAACAAAGTTTGAAGGTTATTTAACTGATGTATTAGGTGAAAAAGCAATTAGTTTTATTGATAAAAATAATCAATCAAATAATCCATTTTTTCTTTTCTTATCATTTAATGCCCCACACACCCCAATGCAGGCAAAAGAAGAAGTTTTACAAAAATTTAAAGATAATCAAAGACAAGTTTATGCATCTATGATGTGGTCTATGGATGAAGCTATCGGGAATGTTATAGACGCATTAAAAGAGAACAATCAATATGACAATACAATCATTTATTTTTTAAGTGATAATGGTGCAGCAATGTCAAATAATGCATCCCCTTTCCCTTACAAGGGCTGGAAGGGAAATCAGTATGAAGGAGGTATAAAAACTCCAATGGTAATGACTTGGAAAAACAAAATAAAATCTAATACTCAATTTGATGGATTTATTTCTGCTTTAGATATTTTCAAAACAAGTTTGGAAGTCTCAAACGTAAATGATGAATTATTGGTGAATGCTGATGGAAAAAATATTATGAATTATCTCAATGATAATATTATTCAAAACGAAAACTTATTTTGGAGAAAAGATAAAATGGCAACAGTTCGATCAGGCAATTATAAGCTTATAAGATTAAATGATACTTCAACTGTTCTTTATAATATAGAAAATAATTTTTTTGAGGATTTAGATTTGAAACTTATAGAGCCGTCCATTCATGATTCATTATTCAAGTTATTATTAGCTTGGGAAGATAGAATGATTGATCCTAACTGGATTGAGAATAAAGATTGGAATATTGTTACTGAAATGATTTATGAGGATTTAATGGCCAACAAAAATATAAGAGCAGTGTCTCCAAAAGATTTGAATTGAAATATTTTTTATTTAAAATGAAAAAATTTTTAAAGTACATTTTGATATCATCAATTGTATCAATATTTAATATTGTAGTTTATGGGGATTTTGATAGAACTGAAAGTACTGGAGAATTATTATTTATGATTTTTTTTATGATAATTATATATAACATATTTATACTGATTATTCCAACAATAATTTATTTGGCAACTAAGTCAATGAATGCATTCAAGATTTCCTTTTTTATAATTTGTGGTTTTTTTGCAATATTAGTTCTTGCATTTTTTACAGACCCTGAGAATTTAATTGAAATTTTAAAATAATTTTTTCTCTTTAATTATATTTAGATAAAAATATCATTATGAAAAAAACTATATTATTTATTTTACTTTCTTTCGCATTTATTTTTAACTCTTTTTCTCAAGATTTATCAGAACCTAAAGGTGGAGGTACTTTGGACATAGTCTTAGTTAGTCCAGGGGATGGCTACTCAATTATGAATTTTGAAGGCAATATAACTGGCTACGGTTTAGTTTTTGTCAAGCTCAAAGTTGCATCTATAAACTCTTCAAAAACAAGTGGTACATTGGATGGTGATGCAAGAACAATATTAAATGATGGAACTCTTATTTCCACTCCAATTAAAGGTTCATGGAAAAGAACTGATGCTTTAATGAAGTTTTATTTTTTAGACGCTATTAATAATGGAGCTATGAACTTTGTAATGTGGGATGTTAATCTTTTGGAAAAGAAAGCTGATGTTAAATATTTTGAACTACATAGTGCAGACAACTAAAAAAAATAAAAATGGAGATAATAAAAACATTAGTATTTTCCCTTTGTATAATTACAGTTGTTTATAGTATTGTAAAAAAAAACAGGCTTTATTTTAATTATGCATATTTAATTATAGCTGTTTTAATTATAGTTGATCAAATAATTATTTATTCAGGGAGCTCGGATCCTATTAATCTTGCACTTGCTTCCCTATGGTTAATTCAAGCTATTCTTGTTATTCCAAATAAACTACCACCATTGACTAGAGATGGAAGTGTCATTGCAAAATCAGCAGTTCCTAAAATAATGATAAGCTTATCTATCATTAATTTTTTTGGAGCCTATTTTGCTTCGACTGTTGATTATATACCAGATTTAGCAATGTATGGTCATATAATTTTAGGGCTCTTTCCAATAGCTCCTGCATATTTTATCCTAGCAGGAAAAATTGAAATTGTAGATTAGTAGCCTTAAAAACTCTGGTTATTAATATGTTGTAGAGCTTATATCCAAAAATTACGTATATTATATTCATGGAAAATATAGCTTTAGCTTGTCAAGTAATTGTAGCGGTTTCAGTATTGTACATTTGGACATTTAGGTATAATAATATCGTTGTTGAATTTAAGCATTATGGTTATTCGGATTTACTCAGAAACGTTGTTGGATCCTCCAAGATATCTATCTCAGCAATTTTATTAGTAGGTATTTGGTATAATGATGTTGTTTTTTATGGAGCATTATCCATGGCATTTTTTATGATTTGTGCCCAATATTCACATTTCAAAGTTCAAAATCCTGTAATTAAATTTTTACCATCATTGATATTTTTAATTATGTCATTATTTGTTGCTGCGTTCAATTATGGTATGATCTAAATGGAATTTGCAAATGCAATTATAGCTTTTACTGGCATCTCATTTCTAGTATATGGCTTTAATTCTTTATTCTCTGAAAGAATGATTAATGAATTTGATAGGTGGGGTTTTAGTCAATTCAGAAAAATAATTTCAGTTCTTCAAATATTAGGAGCTATTGGTCTTATTTTAGGTTTGAAGTTTAATATAATTTTAATTGCATCTTCACTTGGCTTATCAATTATGATGTTTTTTGCAATTATTGTGAGAATTAAAATTAAAGATAATATTTCAAGGATTCTTCCAGCAATAACTTACTTTGTATTAAATGCTCTGATACTTAAATATTCTTTACAAGTTCTAAACCAACTTTGAAAAATGAAGAAACTAATTATTATATTAATTTCAGTCACAATGAATAGTCAAAGCATTGATTTAATAAACCCAAAACAAAATATTGGTATGCAAAATTGGAGCATTGTAAATGATGATGTGATGGGAGGTATTTCAAAATCAAACTTGTCGATGAATAATGAAAATAATTTAATCTTTAGCGGTTATTTATCTTTAGAAAATAATGGAGGATTTGCATCAACAAGACATCGTTTTAAAGAACAAACATTAGCTGGTGTTAAATCATTTAAAATAAAATTGAAAGGAGATGGGAATTCATACTACTTAAGAATTAGACAAAATAACAGAAGAGCATCTTATTCAGCTGATTTTAATTCTTCAAAAGATAAATGGACTGAAGTTGAGATTTTATTAGAAGATTTTAAGCCAACATGGAGAGGATTTACCTACTCAGATTATCCAGCGCCTGACATTGAAAAAATAAGCGAGTTAGGTATACAAATTTCTGATAAACAAGAAGGAGACTTTAATTTAGAAATTGAATATATAAAAGCAATGTATTAATTCGTTATGTGGAAAAGACTTAAAAAAGCAGGGATCATAACTTCAGTTTTTGCGATTCTATTTTTCATCGTTAAAATTCTTTTAAAGAACGCTTATTTTATGAGTATAATTTACAGATGGTTTGAATAAATCACTGAATTTTTTTAATTTTGCGGCGAAATATGAAAAAACTACCTGTAACCGTACTAAGCGGTTTTCTAGGTGCTGGTAAAACTACATTATTAAACCATATTTTACATAACAAAGAAGGGCTAAAAGCTGCAGTTATTGTAAATGATATGAGTGAAGTTAATGTAGATGCTGACCTAGTAAAAAATGAAAACACTCTATCAAGGACAGAGGAAAAACTTGTTGAAATGAGTAATGGATGTATTTGCTGTACACTCAGAGAAGACCTAATGATTGAGGTTGAGAAATTAGCTAAAGAACAAAGATTTGATTATTTAATTATTGAAAGCACAGGCATATCAGAACCTATTCCAGTAGCTCAAACTTTTAGTTTTGAAAGTGAAGATGGAAGTGTTGATTTAAGTAAGTTTAGCTATGTTGATACAATGGTAACAGTTGTTGATGCATTTAATTTTATTAAAGATTTTTCTAGTCCTGAATATTTAAAAGACAGGAATCTGACTGATATTGAAAATGATGAAAGAACAATTGTTAACTTATTGACAGACCAAGTTGAATTTGCCAATGTTATTCTTCTTAATAAAACAGATTTGGTTTCTGAACCTGAGCTAAGAAATTTATATGATATTATTAATAAATTAAATCCAGAGGCTAGAATTATCCCCACAAATTATTCAAAAGTTAATTTAAATGATGTGATCAATACAGGAATGTTTGATTTTGAAAAAGCTGAAACATCAGCTGGATGGATTAAAGAGTTAGAAAATGAACATGTTCCAGAAACTGAAGAATACGGAATAGGTTCTTTTGTTTTTAGAAGAAAAAAACCTTTTCATCCTGAACGTTTTTTAGATTATATAAAAAGTAGTTTTCCCAAAAATATTATTAGAAGCAAAGGTTTATTTTGGATTGCGTCGAGGCCTGATCAAGCATTAATTTGGAGCTCTGCTGGTGGATCAATCAAGACGGATCCCGCTGGTGTCTGGTGGGCATCAATGTCTTTTAGTGAAAGAATTAACTATGCAGCTTTTGTAAATAATCAAGAACAAATTGAATCAGATTGGGGATCTACATTCGGTGATAGAAAAATTGAAATTGTATTTATTGGTCAAGAACTAGATGTTGAATTAATTACAAATCAGTTGGAATCTTGTTTATTGAATGAAGAAGAATTAATAAAGTGGAAAAATGGCGAATTCAATAAAATTGATAATTGGCCTGTCTCAAGCGTTTAAAATTTATTTTACTTTTTTACCTTGTTCCCCTTTTGTCTTGCTAGAACTTGTAGGTCTACAACTGTATCCGACTCATCAACAATTTCCAGTCCGAAAACTGTTTCTATAATATCCTCTAAAGTAACCAATCCCATAATGTCACCATTTTGATTAGTTGCTAAAGATATATGTTCTCTCTCTCTGAGTAATCTATCAAATAATGCTGGGACTGCAGATTCATAGTCAACTTTTATTAATTTTCTTTTTATATCACTTAGCTTAAGTGAGCCTTTCTTTTGGATAATTTTTTCCAATATTGTGTCTTTAAGAACATAGTGATCAATATTATTTTTATTATTTAAAAAAATAGGAATTCTAGAAAATGGTAGGTTGTTGTTTTTACTATAAAAGTCAGTAATCGAAGAGTTCTCATTTGCTATCTTCATAACTGAAAAAGGAGTCATAATCTCTTTTAATTGTACATTTTCCAACTTAACTATATTTTGAATAAAGTCAGAATCTTTTTCCTTAATTATACCTTCTTCTTCTGCTATTTCAGCAATTGTTGAAATATCCTCTCTTTTAAAAATAGATGCTTTATTTTCATTGAATCCGATTCTTGTAAAAAATTGTAAAATCCATAGCAAGCCAGTGTATTTAAAAACAGGTAGAATTGAGGATAATAAAACTGTTGTGAATGGAGCAAGCTTGTGTGAATAATTAGCTCCGATAGTTTTAGGTATAATCTCTGATAAAATCAATACCAAAAAGGTCATTATAGTTGATACAATACCAACTAATAAATCCTCTGATACAGACATTCCTAGTAATGAATAGCTATTATCAATATTTAATGTAGCATATGCAATTTTAGCTTGTACCCCAACCATTATTGCACCAACAGTATGAGCAATAGTATTAAGAGTTAAAATTATAATTAGCGGTTCGTCTATTGACTTTTTTAAGCCTTGAAGTTTTTCTGCATATTTTTTTCCTTCTTTTATTTTAATCT
>CACJYD010000023.1 GCA_902597545.1 uncultured Bacteroidota bacterium
AGTAAGTACAATTCTAAATTTACTTTTTGAAAAAAATAAGGATCCTTTCTGACTATAAACAATTTCACTTTGATCTTTAGTTACATAATCAAATTCTAATGAATAAGTATCTAAATTAATGTAATGATTAATGAATCTATCAATAAAATCTTGGGCTAAGTAGACATTGCTACTTATAATAAATATTAAAATATTTTGTATCAATTTTCAAGCAAATCTTTTAAATCAACTAAGTCTTTAACTAAAACATCACGAGCTTTGCTACCCTCAAATGGACCAACAATACCTGCTGCTTCAAGCTGATCAATAATTCTACCAGCTCGATTGTAGCCTAATTTCATTTTTCTTTGTAATAATGAAGCTGATCCTTGCTGAGCTATGACAACTATTTCAGCAGCATCTTTAAATAGTGGATCTCTGTCTTCAACATTATCCTCTAAACTAGAAATTGAATCTTCCTCACATTCAGGAAGAAGATAAGCCTCAGAATATCCTCTTTGAGAACCAATAATATCGGTTATTTTTTCAATTTCATCAGTGTCGATAAATCCACACTGCAGTCTTATTAAATCGTTACCCTGTGTGAAAAGCATATCTCCATTACCGATCAATTGATCTGCTCCACCAGAGTCTAAAATTGTTCTTGAATCAACTTTTGCTGTTACTTTAAAAGCAATTCTAGCAGGAAAATTTGCCTTAATTAGTCCTGTAATTACATTAACTGATGGTCTTTGAGTTGCGATTATTAAATGAATACCAACTGCTCTAGCGAGTTGTGCTAGTCTCCCAATCGGATTTTCTACCTCTTTTCCAGCAGTCATAATTATATCGGCAAATTCATCAACTACCAATACTAAATATGGAAGAAACTTATGACCATCATTTGGATTTAATTTTCTTTTCTTAAACTTCAGGTTATATTCTTTAATGTTACGACACATAGCATCTTTAAGAAGCTCATATCTTTTCTCCATTTCAATACAAAGTGATTTTAAAGTTTTTACAACTTTCTTGGTATCAGTAATAATAGATTCATCTGAATCTGGAAGTTTAGCTAAATAATGTCTCTCAATTTTATTAAACAAAGTAAGCTCAACTTTTTTGGGATCAACCAAAATAAATTTTATTTCTGCTGGATGTTTTTTGTATAGAATAGATGTTATAATTGCATTTATACCAACAGACTTACCTTGTCCTGTTGCTCCCGCAACTAATAAATGGGGCATTTTTGTTAAGTCAACTACTAAGGTCTCATTACTTATTGTTTTTCCCAGTGCGAGAGGTAATTCCATTTCAGCATCTTGATATTTTTTAGAGCTAATTAAGGACTTCATCGAAACTATCTTTCTGTTTTTATTAGGCACTTCTATACCAATTGTACCTTTTCCAGGAATTGGAGCAATAATTCTTATTCCTAATGCAGATAGTGACAAAGCAATATCATCCTCTAAGCTTTTTATTTTTGAAATTCTAACACCTGCTTCAGGAATAATTTCATAAAGGGTAACAGTTGGACCAATTGTAGCTTTGATTTTTTCAATTCCAATTTTATAATTTCTTAAAGTATCTATTATCTTCTCTTTATTCTCTTCTAACTCTTCCTGATTAATTGTGATGGATCCATCTTTATCATGTTCATTTAATAGTTTTATTTCTGGCTGTTTAAAAGATTTTAAATCTAATGTATGATCAAATTCACCAAACTTCTTTAATAAATCTACAGAGTTTTTATCTACAGTTTCTTCATCCTTAATTTTTTCAATATCAATTGCAATTTCATCTATTAAACCATCATTATCAACATCTAATAAATCTGTCTTATCATCATTTACTGAATCAATAGGTTTTTTAACAATTTGATCAATTTTAGAAAAATTTTGGATTGTTGGTTGAACATCATTAGGCTCCTTGTTAACATCTTCATTTTGATTAATTTCTTCATCTAAATTCTCGTTAATTTCCTCAGATTTCCTTGAATCATAATAATTTTTAATTGAAGATTTTACTAGGGTTAGTAGAAATACTGGAGTAATTTTAAACTTAATAATTAAAAAAGAAATAAAACCAAACACCAGGATGGAGATAAAACCTAAATCTCCCATAAATTCAATAATTATTGATTTGATCTCATATCCAAAAACTCCTCCATAGATATTGTTACTGAAAATATATGATGAAAATAGAGATATCCAGACCATAGATAGTAGAAGAAAAATACTCCTGCTTAATATTTTATCTAAACCGCTATTAAATGTAAAGGAGATTCCAATTAGAAACATTAGGGAAGGTATAAGAATTGCACCTAATCCAAACCCTTTGTATATCATATAATAAGAAATCAATAAACCAAATTTTTTGCCAATATTTTTAATTTCAGATGAACTGTCAAAAATTGTTTTAATTTCAGACTGATCTGAACTCCAAGAGAAGAAAAAAGACAACATGGAAATGAAAATAACTATCGATAGGAGCGTTAAAAAAACACCTGATACATATTTTATGTTATTTTCATTTTTCAATTTGCAATTCTTTTGATCTTATAATTTAATGAAGCTACAATCAGGGTTGTAATAGGACTTAGCCAATTAAAAATTGCATATACAAAGTAATCATAAACACTCACATTTAAAACACTTGCTTGATAAGCTCCACATGTATTCCAAGGAATTAAAACTGATGTTACAGTTCCACTATCTTCAATTGTTCTACTTAAATTTAAACTAGATAGTTTCCTGTCATTATATGAATCTGAAAACATTTTTCCTGGGATTACAATTGATAAATATTGATCTGATGCTGTAATATTAACAGTAATACAACTTAATATGGTACTTGCAAATAAATTTATTGTAGATTTTGCGATACTCAAAAGAGCTAAACTTATTGATCTTAATGCACCAATTGCTTCCATTACACCACCAAATATCATTGCGCATATGACTAGCCAAATAGTATTTAACATTCCTGACATTCCACCAGAAGTTAGAAGTTCATCTAGGAAAACACTATTTGTTTGAATGGTTGTTTTTGCAATAATTGAGTCCATTACAATATTATAACTAGTAACATCAGAAGATGAGCTTTGTATAATTATATTGGATATAAGCTCTGATTGAAAAATTAAACTTAAGACAGCTGCTAATATAGTTCCAACAAAAAGAGAAACAATAGGATTAATTTTTTTATAAATCATAAAAATTACAATTAATGGAACTATAAATAAAATAGGAGATATATAGAAATAGTCATTAATTGATTCAATGTAATCAACATTATTAAGGTTTTCATTAGGGAGATTGATTAAATTATAAATAACAAAAAAAATAAGAGCGATGCATACAGTAGGCACAGTCGTTATCGTCATATATTTAATGTGTTCAAAAAGATCAGAACCTGAAACTGCCGCTGCAAGATTTGTAGTATCACTCAATGGTGACATTTTATCACCAAAATAGGCTCCAGAAATTACTGCACCAGCAACGATGCCAATATCAAAACCCAATGCTTTTCCAATTCCAATTAATGCAATACCTATTGTAGCTGAGGTTGACCAACTACTTCCAGTAGCTAAAGCAACAATGGCACTTATAATTACGCATGATGGAAGAAAGAATGATGCATTAATTATATTAAACCCATAATATATCATTGAGGGTATTATGCCACTAATTAACCAAGTTCCTGAAAGTGCGCCTACTAAAAGCAATATAATAATTGGTGAGCTAATTGATTTAATGTTTTTTGATACGTTTTCAAAAATTAGTTCAGCAGATACATTGTTTTTAAACCCAACTAAGTACGCTAGAGCAGCTCCTATTAATAAAATAAATTGATTTGATCCATCTATAGATGAATCTCCATAAATATTTACGTTAATGTAAAGCAGTAGTACTAAAAGAACAATAGGCGTGAGGGAATCAAAAAGACTGATATTTTTATTTTGATTGACTGAGCTTTTATCTTTCCCCATTGTTTTTTACAAATATATTTATAAAAATGGTGAATTTTCACCTTAAAATAAAGTAATAAAGGATTAAATAATAATTCGAACATTTGTATTTTTGTAATATGTCAAAAAATAAATTTGATGTTGTTGTAATTGGTTCTGGACCTGGAGGATATGTATGTGCTATTAGATTAGCTCAATTAGGTTTTAAAACTGCTATTATTGAAAAATACAATTCTTTAGGTGGTACATGCTTAAATGTTGGATGTATTCCTTCTAAATCCTTGCTCGATTCCTCCCATCATTATGATGACGTATTAAAAAATGTCATGAATCATGGAATTGAAATCGATGGAGAGATTAAACTAAACTTTACTAAAATGATAGAACGAAAAAACAGTGTTGTAAATCAAACTGTTAAAGGAATTGATTATTTAATGGATAAAAATAAAATAACAGTTTTTTATGGAAAGGCTACCTTTATTGATAATAATACAATTAATATTGAGGGAGGCGAAAAAGTTAAATTTGATAAATGTATTATTGCAACAGGATCAAAACCAATCTCACTTCCATTTGTAAAATTAGATAAAGAAAGAATCATCACATCAACAGAAGCTTTGTCCCTAAAAGAAGTTCCAAAACATTTAGTAATTATTGGAGGAGGCGTAATTGGATTAGAGCTCGGACAAGTTTATAAGAGATTAGGATCTGAGGTTTCTGTCATCGAATACGCAGAAAAAATTACTCCTTTTATGGATCAAGATATTTCTAAAGAATTATTAAAGGTCCTTAAAAAACAAAAAATTAATTTTTTCCTTTCCCATAAAGTTTATGAAGTTGAAAGAAATGGAGATTCAGTAAATATTAAAGCAAAGAATAAAAATGGAGATATTGTAAATTTTGACTCTGATTATTGTTTAGTATCTGTTGGGAGGAAACCATACACTGAAGGACTTGGTCTTGAAAATGTTAATGTAGAAACTGAAAAATCTGGAAAAATTATAATAGATAAACATTTTAAAACTTCAGAAGAAAATATTTATGCAATCGGTGATGTTGTGAATGGCCCAATGTTAGCACATAAAGCTGAGGAAGAGGGGATCGCTGTTGCTGAAATTTTAAACGGTCAAAAACCACACATAGATTATAATTTAATTCCGAATGTGATCTATACATGGCCTGAAGTTTCATCTGTAGGAAAAACAGAAGAACAACTAAATAAAGAGGAAGTAAATTACAAAGTTGGAAAATTTCCAATGAGAGCCCTTGGAAGATCAAGAGCAAGTTCTGATTTAGATGGGTTTGTTAAAATTATAGCTGATAAGAAATCCGATGAAATTCTTGGAGTTCACATAATAGGCGCAAGAGCAGCTGACTTAATTGTTGAGGGAGTAACTGCTATGGAGTTTAGAGCCTCATGTGAAGATATCTCTATAATAAGTCATCCACACCCTACGTATTCCGAAGCAATGAAAGAAGCCGCATTATCAGCTCTAGATAACAGACCTTTACATATCTAATTTAAAAAGGCCCTTTATTATTATTTTTGGTTGCTAAAACTGAGCTCCCAGGCATTTCTCCTCTAACTCCATGAAATTCAGTTTTTAAAAGCGAAGATTCATTAAATTTTTCTTGTTCTCTCAAATACCAATCTTTTGTTAATTTTTCTGGAAAAGTATCTCCAGTTTCATTAATCCATTGATTTAATATTTTTTTTAACACTTCATAATCATGAGGAATATCTCCCTCCTCAAGAAGGTTTTTATTCTGGAAAGGATCATTAGATAAATCATACAACTCTTCATTTGGTCTTGGCTTAATAAATATCTCAGCCTGAACTTTTGAAATAGTTTTGTTCTTTTCTGCATCCTTTAAATCAATATAGGTAGGGCTATTTATTGCATCTAATGGGCCCTCTTGGGGAAACTGTGGTCTCGAGTTTTTTATGTACAAATATTTTTCATTTCTAACCATTCTTTGATATGATTCATAGTCATGCCAGTTATGTTCAGCAAATACATAGTTTCTAAATTTTAATTCTGGATTATTAATAATATTTAAAAAACTATTTCCTTGAAATGATTTAGAGGGGGTAATTCCTGCAATATCAAGAATTGTTGAAGCAATATCAACAGCACTTATTAATGAATTTGATTTCTTATTAGACTTTATTGATCTTGGATGATGAACAATGAAAGGTGTTTTAACTCCTTGATTATTTAAACGAGTTTTACTATGCGGAAAAGGACGTCCATTGTCAGCCATAACGATAATATAGGTGTTTTCATATTCACCTTGTGCCTTTAATTCATTAACAACTTCTCCAATGTAATGATCAAATCTGGTGATTTCATCGTAGTAGTTTGCCAAATCTAATCTAGTCAGTGAGCCATTAACCAAATAATCCGGCACAACAATTTTTTCTGGATTATGTGTTCCTGAAAATTCATTCTCTCCCCAAGTTCTATGGGCATCGTAGGATGCATACCACATAAAAAATGGCTTTGATTTTGGTCTTTCCTTTAAGCCTTCTACCCAATAATCCTCTCCTCCTAAACCATTAATTTGTTTATTATCATGCACTTCATGAAACCCCCTTTTTGCATATTCACCCATATGAAATTTACCTGCTTGCAGTGTATAATATCCTTTGTCTTTTAAAATTTCTGGAAATGAAGTCATATCAAGTGGTGGTTCTGTATGTAGTTCAGCAGCCCCTGTATTGTGAGGGTATCTTCCTGTTAATATTGAATTTCTACTTGGACTACACGAGCTAGTTGTTAGGTAAGCATTGTTAAATATTAATCCATTCTTAGCCAAATTATCAATATTTGGTGTAACAACTTGGTCGTTCCCGTAAACCCCTATATCATCCCAACTAACATCATCAGCAATAAAAACAATTATGTTTGGTTTATCATTAATATCCAAGTTGCATGAGGATATAGCAAAGTAAATAAAGAAAACGCCTAAAAAATTTTTTATCATAATATTATAAGTTTATAATTGAATCATACTCATTTAATAAAGAGATATATTTATTTATTCCATCCTCAATTTCACTTAAATAGATAAACTCATCAGCTGTATGAGATCTTAAAGAATCTCCAGGACCTAGTTTTATAGATTTAATATTAATTTTAGCTTGATCAGATAAAGTTGGGGATCCATATTTTTTAAAACCTAAATTATCCGCTGCCTTAATTATATGATGGTTTTCAGGGATGGATGATGGATTTAGATCTAAATTTCTAGGGATAACATCACAATCAAGTTTGTTTTTTAAATGACTAAAAACTTCATTGTTTGAATACACATCATTAATTCTAGCATCCAAAACAATATTCACTTCTGATGGTACAACATTATGCTGAACACCTGAATTTATTTGTGTTACAGTAAGCTTTACATCACCAAGAATTTTTGATTTTTTAGGAAATTTGATTTTAGAAATTTGTTCTACAATTTTTGAGG
>CACJYD010000024.1 GCA_902597545.1 uncultured Bacteroidota bacterium
TTTAGCTTAATTTTATCAGATAAGTTGTTAATTTAGACAAATATAAATTATTAAATGTCAAAACTTATTTTAATACCGACTCCAATAGGTAATTTAGATGATATAACATTAAGAGCAATCGAATGTATTAAAGATGTAGATCTAATTTTGTGTGAGGATACTAGAAGAAGCTTAAAGCTTATGAATCATTTAGAAATTAAAAAACCACTTAAATCATTTCATAAGTTTAATGAGCATTCAACCGTTGAAAAAATAATTTTTGAAATTCAATCAGGTATTAAAGTTGGTCTAATTTCTGATGCTGGAACTCCTAGTATATCTGATCCTGGATACTTAATTGTTAAAATGTGTATTGATAATAATATTGATGTTGAATGTTTACCAGGTCCAACTGCATTAATTCCTGCATTAGCAATTAGCGGTCTACCATCAGAAAGGTTTACTTTTGAAGGTTTTTTACCAGTGAAAAAAGGAAGAAAAACTAGATTACAAGAGTTGTCTTTGGAGAAAAAGACTATGATTTTTTATGAGTCACCCTACAAATTACACAAAACACTTAAAGATTTTTATGATTTTTTTGGTCCTGAAAGAGAGATTTCTATTTCAAAAGAATTAACCAAAATATTTGAAAATACTAAAAGGGGAAAAATAAAAGATTTTTTAGATAGTTATGAAAACAAAAAATTAAAAGGTGAGTTTGTGATAGTTGTAAAAGGTTTAAAATAAAAAACCCTTCAATTTAGAAGGGTTTTTTATTTATTTAAGTGAAGATTCTAGAATCTGTAAGTGACTCCAAAATTCCAAGTTCTTCCCCATCCAGGAACAACCCTATTTTCAACATTAATTCCTTTATACATAATACCATCTCTGTAATCTGGCCCATAATTATTAGCAGATTCCTGGTAGTATTCTTCGTCAAACAGGTTATTTATATTTAATCTCATATAAATGTAATCAGAACCAATTGGGAATCTATAGGAGGCTCCAGCTCCAAATATTTCGTATGCAGGCATACGCATATTTGTAACTCCAGGCTCATCAAAATCTTCAGCATTTACAGATCCATATAATTTGTCTGCATGGAAAAGATCTAAATTAAATTTGAAGTTGTCAGTTGGACTTACTGTAAGATCTAGATATGCAGTTGTATGTGCAGTATCCCCAACTTTTGCATCATCTAAATATAGAGTTGCTGAACCAATACTAACATTAGATTCATTTGTTGTTACAGCATCATCAGTAACATTACCTGAATAAGCATAGTCTCCAATTGTAAACATACCAGAAAGTTCAACAAAAGGACTTAATTGCCATACTCCATCGAATTCAACACCTGTATGTACTTGTTTTACGCCAGTAAAATTAGCTTCACCTCTTTCTCCATTAATAGTTACATTCTCGTATAAAAATCTATCAGTCCAAGTTGTGTTGTAAAGATTCACATTAAAGTCAAATGTTTTGGATCTATATCCATATCCAAGTTCAAGACCAACAATTTTCTCATTTAGCAACTTGTCGTCTGGGGTAATAAATTGATCATAATTTTGGAAAACAGCATTGAAATTTGGTTGTTTTGAGAAAAATCCAATATTACCAAAAATATTATTTTGTGCATCTATATTCCAATTTGCACCACCTTTAATTGTACCACCAGAAAGATTAGCTTTATCTGAGTATTGTAAAGGATCACCTGGTGCATAAAAATAAAATTCTTCTCTTTGGTAACCTTTACTCGATCCTGATCCTTGAAGGAAAACAGATACGTCATCCATTAAATATTCTAATTGGAAATATAAACCAAAGTAATCTACAACACCTATGTTATTTCTGTCAATTTTCTCCTCTTTATCTGTATCTCCAAATACATTCCATACATCAGAAATTGGCCATTTATACTCTTTGGTACCAGCTACAGTTCCAGCTGAATTATAAGAACCATTATATCTTGAATCTCTGTAACCGTCTGCACCTAAAAGGTCTCTAATATTTCTGTAATGCAATCCTCTATAGAATCTTGAATCAAAACCAACATCTAATGTTAGATTCTCCGCAAGCTCTGCTTTTAAGTTTGCAATTGCACCAAACCAGTTGTGAGAGTTAACTGAATTTCTTTGAATCCATCCATTTCTTCTTGGGAATGGGGCTCTAGATGAGTAGCTTTCATCATTTACAATATATTGACCAGTGTTTGCATCAACATTCATTGCTGTTGATCCATATCTCCAATTAGCAGTTTGACCACCATTATGTTTAACTATTTCATCCCAAAGAACATATCCATTATCAGCATTTCTCCATCTACTTGAGCTGAAGAATCCATATGAACCATTTCTCCCAAGATCTCCAGATCCTCCACCTCTTCCAAGCGATGCATAAGCAGTTGCTGAAATAGAGGTTTTACTGTTAATATTATATTCCCAGTTTAAAGATGCTATTGGCTTGTGATAATAGTTATTTCTCATATTAAAACCTTCTCCATCTCTAAGTCCATAATTATAGTTATACTTTTTACCATAATCCCTGTAGTCTTCTAAAGTTGCCATGTTGTAATAGCTGGTTGTTCTTTGACCATGTACTTGTGGAGCACCGGTTACTATAAACTGTAAGTTTTGTTTACCATCATCACTTTTATATCCATATCCCAAGAAATATGAGTAGCCTTCAAAAGGAGTTCCATCAACATATCCATCACCTGCTGTTCTTCCAAATGATGCAGAAAAGGCATGTCCACTGTCGCTAATACCTGTATTGTAGGTCATAAGAGTTTTTAAATATCCATCATTTCCAGCTGTGAAAGCAATTTTACCTCCCTCAGATAAATCTGTAGATTTAGTAACAATATTAATTGTTCCTCCAACTGATGGAATAGGAAGTTTAGCTGAGCCAAGGCCTCTTTGAACTTGCATCGCTGATGTAACATCGCTAAGTCCTGCCCAGTTACTCCAATAAACTCTACCATTTTCCATATCATTAACAGGCATTCCATTAACTAAAACAGCAATATTTTCTTGTTGAAAACCACGAAGTCTAACTCTAGCATCTCCAAATCCTCCCTGCATAGTTGAATATATTCCAGGGGTTGAATTCAGAAGTTGAGGAAGCTCTAAGTTTCCAACTCTCTCTACAATTTGTTCCGCATTTAAGGTCGATGCGGCAACAGGTGTTTCTCTATCTTTGGCAAAATCTATAGTACCAAAAACTGTAACACCAGAAAGAATATTATCTGTTGGAGATAATTCAATATTTCCAGCACTAGCACCATCAACACTAATCTCTGCCGATTCATAACCCACATACGATATCACTAAAATATCGCCCGATTCAGCAGAAATTGAAAAATCACCGTTAAAGTCAGAGGAAACACCCACAGAGGACCCTTTGATAACAACTGAAGCACCTGGAAGACCGACTCCTACTTCAGAGTCAACTACAGTACCAGATACCGTATTTTGAGCAAAACCAATCCCAGTTATAAGAATGGCTGCAAAAAAGAAGATTATTTTTTTCATTTTCGAATAGTTTTATTTGTGGCAAAGATTGTTATTTTTTTATCAAGTTAGGTTAATAAACTATTAATTTTATGAACAGATTTTCAAGGAAAATTAATAGGAAATAATCTTTGGGATATCTAAGATCAATTTTTAAGTTTTTTCAGAAGAGATTTTGTGGATTGATCATGATTTCTAATTTCTCCACTCTGAATTTCTGTTAATAACTTAGAAGCTAGCACTTTACCTAATTCAACTCCCCACTGGTCAAAACTAAAAATATTCCAAATAATACCTTTTGTAAATATTATATGCTCATACATAGCTATCAACATACCAAAGCTTTCGGGACTTAATTGCTCAAAGAGAATAGAGTTTGTGGGCTTACTCCCGCCAAAAATTTTAAAAGCAGAAACTTTATTAATTTCCTCTAAGGATGTGCCATTTATTTTTAAATCATTAACAACATCCTCCATGTTTTTACCAACCATTAAGGCTTCCATTTGACCCACATAGTTTGACATCAACTTATTATGACTGTCCGTATTTCCATGAAGACATTTTTTAAAACCTATAAAATCACATGGAATTAATCTATTGCTCTGATGTATCAGTTGAAAAAATGCATGTTGAGTATTAGTGCCGGTGCCGCCCCAAATAATACTTCCAGTACTATAATCAATTTTATTTCCAGATCTATCAATATTTTTACCATTACTTTCCATCATAGCTTGTTGTAAGTAATTCGGTAAAAAACATAAAGATTCATTGTAAGGTATTATTGCTTGGGTTTCCGCGTTTAAAAAATTACTATTCCAAATTCCAATTAGAGACAAGCATACTGGAATATTTTTTTCAAATGAGGCATTTTTAAAATGGTTATCCATTTTTTCAGCACCTTTTAAAAATTTTTCAAAATTCTCGTATCCAACTGATATGGCAATTGAAAGTCCAACAGATCCCCACATTGAAAATCGCCCACCAATAAAATCATACATACTAAAAATAAGATCTTTATTAATACCAAAATTTTCAACAGCATTAAGATTGGATGAAACTGCACAAAAATGATTACTAATTTCATTTGTTTTTAAATTATTTGATATCCATTCTTTTGCAATGCCAGCATTGGTTAGGGTTTCTTGTGTTGTAAATGTTTTTGAAACAATAATAAAAAATGTTGTTTCAGGATTTAGTTTTTTTAAAATATCTGCTGCGTGGTCACCGTCGACATTCGAAATAAAGTGAATATTTAAATGATTCTTATAAAATTTTAAAGCTTCTACTGCCATTTTTGGGCCTAAATCAGAACCTCCAATACCAATATTCACAACATCAGTATATTTTTTTCCTGTTTGTCCTTTTAGCTTCCCATTTATAATTTTATCGCATAAACTTTGAACCTTTTCCCTGTCGTTAATTATTGATTGAATATCTGACTTGAAATCTCTCAATGCTGTATGTAAAACAGATCTATTTTCAGTTTCATTGATTGCTTTGCCACTAAATAATTTTCCTATACTTTCTTTTAGTTTACACTCATTTGCAAGGTTTAATAATAAATTGAAAGTTTCCTGATCAATTAAGTTTTTCGAAAAATCAACATTTATCTGATCAAATTCTATTGTAAAATGATCTATTCTGTTTTTGTCCTCTGAGAATAATTCCTTTAAAGATTTTTTATTGACAATGTCTTTATGCGCAATTAATTTTTTCCATGCATCAGTATTAACAGGATTTATTTTTGGTAAAGACATTATCTATGGATTAGAATTATTTGTTTTTTTATCAAAGTTAAGATTTGATTTCATACTATCAAGTTTGTCTTTAATAGGAGCCATATAGGTTAAATACTTTCTTTTGAGTGAATCAGAAATTGGCTTTGCCTCAGGAAGTTTTTGTTTTAATGGATCAACTTGTCTACCATTTTTCCAAAATCTGTAGCAAACATGTGGCCCCGATGTAAATCCAGTCATTCCAACTTCTCCAATCTTATCGCCTTGTTTAACATATGTACCAACTTTAAGACCTCTTTTTTTCATATGAAGATACTGAGTAGAATAAGTTGCATTATGACTTACGGTTACATAGAATCCGTTACCTTTTGTATAACCAGACTTAACTACTCTTCCATCTGCTGTAGATCTAATGGGAGTGCCAACTGGAGCTGCAAAATCTGTCCCATAGTGAGGTCTAACTCTACCGTAATATGCAATTTTTCGTCTTAAATTATACCTTGATGAAATTCTACTAAATTGGACAGGAGATAATAAAAAAGCTCTTCTCAAATTTTTTCCTTTATCATCAAAATATTCAAACATTCCTCTAATTGAATCTGTTTCAAATTCTATTGCATAAAATGGTTTGCCTCTATGCTCAAAAAAAGCATTGTGAATTCTATTAAGACCAATGTATATTGAATCATCAACGTATCTTGAGGTGTATTGTATTTTGAAATTATCGCCCTTCTCTAGTCTAAAAAAATCAATATTCCATGCGTATATTTCAGATAATTCATTAGTAAGTAGTGGACTTAAATTCAATTCTTGCATTGTTTCAGCTAACGAACTTTTAATTGAACCCATAGCTTCAAATTCCTTTAGTTTAATTTCTTTTTGTTTTTTTTCAGCCCAAAGAGAATCACCTAAGGATACTACTAAATAATCTACAGCGTTTGGTTGATAAATAAAAACTAAAGGTTTATTCAATGAATCCTTACTTGATAGAATTGTATAGGGCCTGCCAACGTTAATCTTTCTTATATCAAAAACTTTTTTTGTTTCTTGGACTATGTTATAAATTTTTGGATAAAAAAGATTGTTTTTTTCAAGGATTAAGCCAAAGGAATCTCCCGATTCAATAGTATCTTTTTTTACATTAAAATTATTTAATGTAAAGCCAAACTCTTTAATAATCTTTTCTTTAACAACTTCGATTTTAGTTTCATTTTGTTTTTCACCACATGAAAATGTAATAAGTACTATTATTAAGAAGATAAATCTATTCACTTACTATAATTTTAAATGGGTTTGAAAGCCCTCTAAAAGATACTAAGT
>CACJYD010000025.1 GCA_902597545.1 uncultured Bacteroidota bacterium
TCATAAATATCTTGTAGACTTTTATTATTCGTAGCTCGAAAATAAAGACCTCCAGTTTTAGAGGCTATCTCTTCCAATAGTTGCTCATCAATTTCAACTTTTGTCATTCCAAATCTAAATGACCCATCAGGATTTAAGGCAATAGGTGCTAAAGCATTTCCATTAGAACCCAAACCAATAGTATATGTTTTAATTCCATAATTTGATGCCAGATCAGCTGCAGTTGAAGGATCTATAAAACCAGAATTGTTTACCCCATCTGTTAGTAAAATAATTACCTTACTTTTTGCTTTACTTTCTTTTAATCTATTGACTGAGGTTGCCAAGCCCATACCGATTGCTGTTCCATCTTGAATTATACCATCAAATACTATATCATTTAATGATTTAATAATAATAGTCTTATCGGATGTGACTGGAGTTTTTGTATAACTCTCACCGGCATAAATTACTAAACCTATTCTATCATTTTGCCTGTCATTAATGAATTCAGTCGCTACACTTTTGAGCGCCTCTAATCTATTTGGTTTTAGATCTTGAGCTAACATACTAGATGATATATCAACTGCAATAACAATATCAATTCCACTACTTGTTTTTGTTCTAACTGAGTTACTTATTTCCTGTGGCCGAGCTAATCCTACTATGATCAAAGCTATTGTAATTAATTTAAGTATATCAAACAGTGGATAAATAGTTGTCTTAATTCCAGAACCAAAATCTGATGTTGATGACATTTTGAAAGTATTAACTCTAAAATGCCTTGACTTATAAAAAAAATAAGCCATTAAAGGAACTATGATTAATAGCCATAAAAATTCAGGATTATTAAATTCTATATTTCTCACTACTTGTTAAATTTTAATGAATTAATAACTCTGTCTACAATTTTTTGAAGGTTTGCATTGCCTCTTTCAAAAATAATTTCAAGTTTGATTGATAACTTATTTACTACAAATAATATTGTAGAATAATCCTTTTTTCTATTAAGATTTTGATCATCAAAAGATCCAAATATTTTAACCCCCTTGTCTCCATCCAATGTTTGAAAATCTTCATTTTTAGTTATAACATTAATAAAATTTCTTTCTTTAAAATCATTAATTAATTCATTTGATAAGTCTGAATTTTCATCAATTGGTTTAGTAATTAAATTAATTTCTAAATTTTTATTTGACGATATAAATGTAAGTTTATTGATTGTTGAGTCAGGAGATCTGAATAATGCATCAGGTGAATCTATAGACAAATTTAAATCTGTATATGTGCTGCTAATCCAGTTTTGTTTAAGCATTTTTTTATCCTCATTAAATACAAGAATTGAGGATAAATTAGGTGGACCAAATAAAATAAAGACTGATGAAACTAACGATATAAATATTGATGAAATAGAAAAAATTAGATATTTAGTCTTTCTTCTTTTTTGCATTTCATTTATTTTTTTTTCAATTATTTTTCTTTGCTCATTTTCTTTTTCAATATTATTGGGAATAGATTTTTTTGTGTTGACAATAAATGATTTTAGAATTTTATTATCATCTAATGCAGTTTCATTTTTTGGCGAATATTTAGCAAACTTTACCAAATCAGCATTACTTAATACATCTTTAAAACTAGCAATAGTTTCATCTGAAATATTTATTTTATTGTTCTTTTTTAAAAGATTAATTTTGTCAATTAACTGAGTAGTTGTACTTTCTGCTGCAGAAATTTCTATATCCTTTTCTAGGTAGTCTTTTGCAATTCCAGTGAGTTTTGAATAAAATAATTTGTAATCATCTTGTGATGATAAAATTTGTTTTTCTAAACTGACAAGATTATCAATTGCATTCTCAAATGGAGTTTTAAAAATGCTTTTATCAAATTCGTAATTAATAAATTTTTTATAAAGTAAAAAAACTACAAGTCCGCCAAGAATTAAAATAAGAATTGACGTTAAATATTTAATAAATGGAATTCGTTGTTCTTTGTTTAGAATAATTTCTTTTATATCAAAAAACTTTTTTGAGACAGTATCTACTTTGATAGTCCTTACATCAATGGGAATCAAATCAGTCAGGTAATCTTTTTCATTGAATAAAATCGTTTGCTTTGGTATTGTAAATTCTCCCTCCTCAAAATTTGTTAATTTAAACTTTTTAATCAGAGACTTTTTTCCTTTAAAAAAAGTAGTATCAAGTTTAAATTCCTCTGCAATTTCAAAAGGGCTAAAATTATATTTTTCAGGAAACATTATACCTTCAATATTTTCAGACTCAACCTTAATAGAAAAGGTAAATTGCTGCCCAACCTTGATGGATGTAGAATCAACATCAGAAAAAATACTTAATTCATCCTGAGAGAAACTATTCTGGAAAAAAAATAATAAAATAAATATTTGAATTAATCTAGCCACGATTTTTAAAATACCCTAATAAAAGTTTTACATAGCTTTGATCTGTCCTACAACTTATAGTGCCTGATCCGTTTCTCTTAAATAAATTTTCAAAATCTGTTTTTCTTTTAATAGATTTTGCTTTGTACTCTGTCCTAATTTTTCTAGAGCTAGTATCGATATATTTCAATTCAAAAGTCTCTTGATCTATCATTGGAACAAAACCAATATTTGGAACCTCTTCTTCAAAACGATCATATATCCTAATTCCTGTTATATCATGTTTTTTACTTGATACTGATAATGATTTCGAGTAATCATTTGAATTAAAATCAGATATGATAAATGCGATTGATTTTTTTGTTACAATGTTTGAGAAAAACTTTAAAGCGACGGAAATATCTGTTTTGGAGCTTTTTGGCTTAAACTCAATTAATTCTCTTATTATTCTTAAAATATGTGTTTTTCCTTTGCTTGGAGGTATAAATAATTCTACCTCATCCGAAAACAAAATTAATCCTACTTTATCATTATTTTGAATTGCTGAAAATGCAAGAGTTGCTGAAATCTCAGTAACGATATCTTTCTTTATTTGAGAATCTGTTCCAAACGATTTTGATCCACTTATATCAACAATCAACATTAAGGTAAGTTCTCTTTCCTCCTCAAAAACCTTAACAAAAGGTTGGTTATACCTTGCTGTTACATTCCAATCTATTGACCTTACGTCATCACCAAATTCATAACCTCTGACCTCACTAAAAGTCATACCTCTTCCTTTAAAAGCACTTTGATACTCACCTCCAAATAAATTATTTGAAAGTCTCTTAGTCTTTATTTCAACTTTTCTAACTTTCTTTAAAAGATCTTTTGCTTCCACAAACTTTCTTATTTATGGTACTTCTACTGCATTAACAATTTTAGTTATTACATCTACAGATGTAACATTTTCTGCTTCTGCTTCATATGTTAAACCTATTCTATGTCTTAAAACATCGTGAATTACTGCCCTAATATCTTCAGGAATTACGTATCCCCTTCTTTGTATAAAAGCATTACATTTCGCTGCTAATGCTAGGTTAATACTTCCTCTTGGTGAAGATCCAAATCCAATTAATGGTTTAAGTTCAGACAAATTATTTTTTTCAGGGAACCTCGTAGCAAAAATCAATTTTAAAATATATTTCTCAATCTTTTCATCCATATATACATCTTTAACAGACTCTTGCGCTTTTATAATTTCTTTAATTGAAACAACTGGCTTAACTTTTCCAAATGATTCATTAATATTTGATCTGATGATTTGTTGCTCGTCATCAAATTCAGGATAAGTAATCACACATTTTAACATAAATCTATCCATTTGAGCTTCTGGTAATGGGTAGGTTCCCTCCTGCTCAATAGGGTTTTGTGTGGCCATTACAAGAAAAGGTAATTGTAATTTAAATGTGTTATCTCCAATTGTCACCTGCTTTTCTTGCATAGATTCTAGCAGAGCTGATTGAACTTTTGCAGGAGCTCTGTTTATTTCATCTGCAAGAACAAAATTTGCAAAAATTGGTCCTTTTTTAATCGAGAAATCATTTTCTTTCATGTTGTAGATCATTGTTCCAATAACATCTGCTGGCAGTAAGTCTGGTGTAAACTGAATTCTGCTAAACGAACCTTTTACAGCTTGACTCAGTGTATTGATAGCTAAGGTTTTTGCTAATCCTGGTACTCCCTCAAGGAGAATATGACCCTTTCCTAACAAACCAATTAACAATCTTTCGATCATATATTGTTGACCTACTATGACCTTATTTACCTCAGGTAATAGTGAATCTATAAATGAACTTTCTTTCTTGATTTTTTCATTAATAGCGCTAATGTCAATTTTACTTTTATCCATAATTATTTTTTTAGGGGAAACAATAGTATTAAAAATTCTTTTTATATAATGTTAAATATTGGTTAAATAAGTTATTATAAAACTTATCTATATAGACCGTTTTTTGAAATATATTCAAAAATTTGATCAGGAACTAGATGTGAAATATCATAATTATTTTTTATTAAATTTCTTATTTCACTAGATGAAATTCGCATAAAGGGGGCATCCGAAAAAATAACTGATTTGTGATTTTTTAACTTATAATTCTTAGTTTTTTGATTTTCTCTTGGATAAACGTATATCTTACTTTCAAGAATATTATTATGATTTTTCCAATTCTCAAGACCAACAAGATTATCTTCACCCATAATAATACTAAAATTCAAATTTTTATAATTTCTTTTGAACTCATCTAATGTATCAGCAGTATAGTTAGGTTTTGGCAAACCAAACTCAATATCAGAATATTTAAAATCTAACTCATTATCGCAATATTTTTGAGTCATTTCCAAACGAATGGATTGATCAGTTAAATTCTCATTTACCTTATCTGGATTTAATGGTGTTATTACAAACCAAACTTCATCAAAATATTTATTCAAGAAATATTTAGCAATTTTTTCATGTCCAATATGAATTGGATCAAATGTTCCAAAGAATAAACCTATTTTTTGCATCAATTATTTAAAAAAGTCTTAACTAAGTCTAAAATTTCTTTCTTAGCTAAATCTAGGTCATCATTAACAATAGAAAAATCAAATTTATCTTCCATACTAATTTCATATTTTGCTTTAGCAATTCTCTCGTTTATAATATCAAATTTCATTCCTCTATCTATTAATCTTTTTTCTAATTCACCAATACTTGGAGGGTTAATGAAGATCGATATAGCATTTTTTGAAAAATATTTCTTTAAACTTGTGGCGCCGATAACATCAACATCAAAAATTAAATTATGATTTTTAATCATTTTTTTAACTTCTAATTTTAATGTCCCATAAAAAATATCAGTGTAAACTTCTTCAAATTCTATAAACTCCCCATTGTTAATTTTGTTTTTAAAAGTTTTAATATCTAAAAAATTATAATCAATATAATTAGTCTCATTTTTTCTAATTTCTCTGGTTGTTGCAGAAACTGAAAATTTTAAATTCAAATCTTTATTTGATAAAAGAAATTTAGCTAAAGTTGTTTTACCGCTTCCAGATGGTGCACATAATATTATAGCTTTTCCACTCATTATAATACA
>CACJYD010000026.1 GCA_902597545.1 uncultured Bacteroidota bacterium
CGGAAAAATTGATTCGGAAACTTTAGGTAGCTTATTAAAACCTGAAAATGTTGAAGCTCTTTCAAACATTTTAACATATCATGTAGTTTCAGGAAAATTGATGGCAAGCGATGTTACAAAAGCTTTAAAAGATGGTTACGGAAGGGTAAAGCTTACAGCCTTGAACGGTCAAACTTTTGTTGCTAGATCAAAAGGGGGAAAGATTTTTTTAAAAGATCAAAATGGAGATATGAGTGAAGTAATTGCTACGGATGTTGTAGGAACAAATGGCGTGATTCATGTTATTGATAGTGTGATAATGCCAGAATAATTTTTAGTGTTTATTTTAATTTAGAAACCCTTATTGCTTTAATGCATTAAGGGTTTTTTTAATATTTATATTCAAGTAAAGTCTCGAAAGAAACATAATCAAGAGTTTTTAAGTTTGTTGCTTCAAGAATAATTTTTGGAGCACATCCTGCATTATGAGCCTCAATCCATCTTGATACACACAAACACCATTTGTCTCCATCTTTTAAACCCTTAAAATTATATTGTGGATAATCTTTAGTTAGATCATTACCCATTTTTTTAGAAAATTCTAAAAATTTGTCAGTTACAATTGCACAAACAGTGTGTGTTCCAATATCATTTGGCCCAGTTTCACAACAACCATTTCTATAAGCACCAGTCAAAGGTTTGGTACTGCAAGTTTCTAATTTTTTACCAAATAAATTTAATTTACTCACTTTTCATTATTACAGCAGTATGAATTAAAGTAGCTGCTAATTTACCATCCACTGAAAACACCTCACCTTTCATTGTGGCTATTGTTTTACCTTTTTTAATTATTTCAGCTGTAGCTATAACTTCACCTTTTGAAAGTGGTCTGTGGTGAATGCTATGTAGGTTTGTTGAGTTGGGATAAATTGTACCTTTTGATTCATATATTAAAAGCAAGCTTGTAACATCGTCTAGCATAGAATTAATTTGTCCACCTTGTACTGTCCCAACTGGATTTAAAGTGTTTGAATTAAAGAAGGCTTTTAGTTTTAAAAATCCTGTTTTATACTCAATTAGCTCAAAATCATAAAGCTTTCCAGTTCCACCTTTATGTCTGTGATAATCAATATATTTTTGAAACTCTTCTTTCATTTTTATTTGTATTTAAGCAGTGAATTCAAGGTTGCTTGATCCTAAATTCATATGTATATAAATTAAATAAACAAGATAAATAAAGATCGATATTGAAATAAAGAACATTAAATTCTTTAAAATAATATTTAAACTTTTATTTGAAATTAAAATTATAGAATTGAAATATAAAACCACAATAATTAAATTTATCTGACTAAAAATTCCAATTGAAAAAAAGCTTAAAAAAGCATATATCTCAAAAATCAGAAAAAAATAATTCATTGAGTTACCAGGGAACCGAAATAATAATAAACCTTAAAAATTTAAAAGCTAATCTATCTTTTATTAAAAGCAAAGTTAATAAAGAAACTAAAATTATGTCTGTTGTGAAAGCTTTTGGATATGGATCAGAGCCTGTAAAGATTAGTAAGTTTTTAGAAAAAAATGGAGTTGATTATTTTGCAGTAGCTTACGTAAATGAAGGTATTGAATTAAGAAATTGTGGTGTGAAACTACCAATATTAATTCTTCATCCACAACTTGATGATTTTGATGAGATTATTAAGTTTAATTTAGAGCCTAACATTTATTCTTTTAGAATTCTAAATGCTTTTATTAAAAAATCTGACTCACATCCATTCCATTTAAAATTTAATACTGGTCTAAATAGATTAGGATTTAGTATAAATGATATTGATGAATTATATAATATTTTAAATGGTAAAACAAATATCAAATACTTGTTTTCTCACTTAGGAGCATCTGAGGATCTGAATGAAAAAGCCTTCAGTAATAATCAAATCAAATTATTTGAAAAAATTTCAAAAAAGATGGAGGCTAAATTTGAAAAAAAATTTAAAAAACATTTATTAAATACTTCTGGAATAATGAATTATTCGAAATATAAATATGATATGGTGCGTACAGGAATTGGCCTTTATGGATATGGAAATGATAAAAAATATAGTAAGAATTTAAAGCCTGTTTTATCATTAAGGTCAGTTATATCTCAGATCCATTTTATAAAAAAAGGAGAATCAGTTGGATATAACAGAGGATTTGTTGCAAATAAAAATTGTAAGATTGCAATTATTCCTATTGGACATGCTGATGGCATAAAGAGAAGTTTTGGAAATGGCAAAATTGGCTTTTATATAAAAAATAAATTAGCAAAAACAATTGGAAATATTTGTATGGATATGCTAATGTTAGACATAACTAATATTAACTGCAAGGAGGGCGATGATGTGATAATTATTGATGATAAAATTCAAACAGCTGATGATCTTGGCGAAAAAACGAATACTATTTCATATGAGATATTAACAGCACTATCATCCAGAATTAAAAGAACAATCATCGATATTTAATTGATGTTAAAATTGCGATAGATTCATATTTATTTAAATTTGTTCATTATTTAAAAAATGAATTTAGCTGTAATTGGTGCAACCGGACTTGTTGGTGAAGAAATTTTAAAAGTTCTACAAGAAAAAAAAATTAAAATTAATGAACTTACCCTAGTTGCTTCAAATAAATCTATTGGGAAAACAGTTGAGTTTTGTAATAATAATTACAAAATTATTTCTATTGAAGATGCTCTAGAAAAAAAATTAGATGTAGCTATTTTTTCTGCAGGTAAAGATTTATCTCTGAAATGGGCAGAGAAATTTGCCAATAATGAAGTTACCGTAATTGATAATTCATCTGCATGGAGAATGGACAAAACCAAAAAACTTATTTTGCCTGAAGTTAATGGAAATGAGTTAACCATCGACGATAAAATAATAGCAAATCCTAATTGTTCAACTATTCAAATGCTCATTGCTTTGGCCCCAATCCATATTAAGTATGGAATTACAAGAATTATTATTTCAACTTATCAATCAATTACTGGAACTGGAAGGATTGCTGTTAATCAATTAAATAATGAGTACAATAATATTGAGGGTGAAATGGCTTATAAATATCCAATTCACCAAAATGCAATTCCACATTGTGATGAGTTTGAAGATAATGGCTACACTAAAGAGGAGATGAAACTAATTAATGAAACACATAAGATTTTAGATCCAAATATTTCAGTTACTGCAACAGCTGTAAGAGTTCCAGTTATTGGAGGACATAGTGAATCAATAAATTTAACATTAGAAAAATCATTTCAAATTGATGATATTAAAAAATTATTATCAGAAAGTAATGGTATAAAATTGGAGGATGATACTAAAAACTTTAAATACCCAATGCCAATCTATGCAAAAGGAAAAGATGATGTTTTTGTTGGTAGAATACGAAAAGATTTTTCCTGTGAAAACAGTTTAAACCTTTGGGTTGTAAGTGATAATTTGAGAAAAGGTGCTGCAACAAATGCAATACAAATTTTAGAATTAATTAAATCAAAAGGCTTTAAAGGTTAATACTCAAAATCTTCCATAAACTTGGTAGTATAAACACCTTTAATATAATTTGGATCATCCATCAATTTTCTATGAAATGGGATTGTAGTTTTTATTCCTTCGATAACAAACTCATCCAAAGCTCTTCTCATTTTATTGATAGCCTCTTTTCTTTTTTGATCATAAGTTCCTCCACTTTGGCTCGTTGTTATAATTTTTGCAATCATGGAATCATAATTTGGAGAAATCGTATAACCACTATATACATGAGTATCTACTCTAACCCCTTGTCCACCTGGTAGATGTAAATTAGTAATTTTTCCGGGTGATGGCCTGAAACCTTTTTCTGGATCTTCTGCATTAATTCTACATTCTATAGAATGCAGCTTAGGGTAATAATCATTTCCAGAGACTTTAATACCAGCTGCTACTTTTATTTGTTCTTTAATTAAATCATAATCAATCACTTGTTCAGTAATTGGATGTTCAACTTGAATTCTTGTATTCATCTCCATAAAGTAAAAATTCCTATCACTATCAACTAAAAATTCGACAGTTCCAACACCTTCATAATTAATAAACTTAGCAGCTTTTACAGCAGCTTTCCCCATTTTATTTCTCAGTCTAGATGTCATGAATGGTGATGGGGTTTCCTCAGTTAACTTTTGATGTCTGCGTTGAATTGAGCAATCTCTTTCAGATAGATGACAAACATTTCCAAATTGGTCAGCTATGATTTGTATTTCGATATGTCTAGGCTCTTGAATAAGTTTTTCTATGTACATGTCATCATTTCCAAATGCAGCAGCAGCCTCTTGTTTTGCAGATGACCAACTCTTTTTAAATTCATTTTTATCCCAGACAGCTCTCATTCCTTTTCCGCCTCCACCTGCAGATGCCTTTACCATAACTGGAAAACCAATCTTTGAAGCTATTTTTAGTGCTTCATTTTCATCATCAATAGCACCGCCTGAACCAGGTATTGTAGGGACTTTAGCTAAGTTCATAGTAGATACTGCTGTAGCTTTATCTCCCATTTTTTCAATCATATCAGGTGATGGACCAATAAACTTAATCTTATGTTCCCCACATATTTTTGAAAACTTTGCATTTTCAGACAAAAATCCATAACCAGGGTGAATTGCATCAGCATTTGTAATTTCTGCTGCAGCAATGATATTTGCTATTTTTAAATATGATTCGTTACTAGGTGCTGGGCCAATACAAACAGCCTCATCAGCAAAACGTACATGCAAACTCTCTTCATCTGCTTTAGAGTAAACAGCCACAGTCTTTATTCCCATTTCCTTACATGTACGTATGACACGTAAGGCTATCTCGCCTCTGTTAGCAATTAAAATCTTTTTAAACATAATATGTTATTATGGTTCTATTAAAAACAACGGTTGATCGAACTCAACTGGCGAAGCATCTTCAACGAGAATTTTGACGATTTTACCTGAGATATCTGATTCAATTTCATTAAATAATTTCATAGCCTCGATAACACATAAAACATCTCCTTCTCCAACAGTATCACCAACATTTACAAATACGTCTTTATCAGGTGAAGGTTTTCTATAGAAAGTTCCTATAATTGGTGATTTAACGGTATGGTAATTATCAGAACTGGATTCAGTAATAGGAGTTGCAACAGGATTGACCTTGGGTTCAATAACTTCAGGCTGAATAGATTGTGAAACTATCGGGGCAGGTGTAACTAATTTATTAATAGGTTCTAAATTTGATTTGGAGTTGCCTTTAATATTAATCTTAAAGTTATTATTCTCAATGTTAACTTCTGCAACATCAGTTTTAGATACAAATTTTATAAGTTGTTGAATTTGCTTAAAATTCATAATTTTTTGTTATTTCAAGCAAAAATCGATAAAAAAAAGGTAAAAACAAGAAAAATTCAAAAAAAATAATAGTTTTTTTGATCAAATAATACTATTATATAACAAACAAGTATAAAAACACGTT
>CACJYD010000027.1 GCA_902597545.1 uncultured Bacteroidota bacterium
TCCACTTGTTTTTACAATTCTAAAATAAATTGTTTGTGAATTGTCTTGTTCAATTGTGAAATTATCAGGATTTTCAATTCCAATGCTTTCTAAATCATTCGCATCATCTAAAGTTCTATGATAAGTAATGGTAAAGTCACTTGGCGACTGATTGTCCTCATCATTAGGATCAGTAGTTTCATCGCCTGATCTTAGGCTATCGGATCTCAATGTAAGATCAAATCCTCCAACTCTTCCGTCTCTGTCATCATCACAAAGTATGATATCATCAACTTCATAAAAAATTGGTTTAGGTTTGACAACTAAATTAAATTTAGTATCAGCATTAAAACAAGTAGTTGAATTATTTTCAACTCTTACAAAAATCTCAGTATTGTTAACATACCAGTGAGGTTCTGTAGATGGTTTAGTTGGGTTTGTATATGGGAATGTTATAGCATTTTCTGCTGTTGAAGCATCCCCTGCTGAAGAATAAAAAGTAACTGTGTAATCACTTTCAGCTTGATCAGTACCTAAAATTGAAGGTATCAAAGCATCAAAGTCAGCTTTTGTAAGTGTAATACTACCATTATTTCCATCATTATCTTCAATATTATCACAAAATTCATAGTCAGGAATAACTTCAGCAGTTGGGTTAGGATTAACAGTAATTGTCTTCTCAGTTACACATTCTACTCCGTTAGTTGTAACCTTTACAAAATAAGTTCTTGTTTCAGTCAAGTTTTCAACTTCATATGATGTTGTTGTTACATCCGAAATAATTTCTTCAGAACCATCATTATTATAATAACCCCAAACAATTTCAGAGGAACCGCTGTATTCAAATAAAGGCCAGGATTGTCCATTTCCAATTGACATGTCATTCCATTTTATACCAAAATCTGCAAATTCAAATTGTCCATAATGTTCAGCTCCACCAGAATTATTTGGTTCCGATGGAGGATCTTGATCACCACCATACCAGTTTACGTAAGTATCTTTTAGATCTTGACCATTAACCCACTTCCATCCTGCATAATTTTGATCTTTATTTCCAGGCTCTTGGTAATCAGGATCATCTAAATCTTGATAAAGTCCAAGCCAAAAATAAATTTGAGTTGCACTTGAATTAAAAGTTAGTCCCATTGAGTTTAGCCCATCCCAAACAGCTTGCTCCATCTCTGCACTTTCAACAATATACATTCTAGCGCTTGTATTTGAATCTCCAGAGTTGAAACTATTGGTTAAATCTCTAGCAGTCGTCCAATCAATTGGATCAAAGCCATCTTGACCTGTTCCTGCTTGTATTAAAAAATAAGTCTTTCCATAAATAGTACTATCCCAAGTAACAGGTGATCCATTATTGGTAATAAAAATTAAATTATTTTCACTAGCAAAATCTGAAGCTGTTTTTGCAACATTGTCAACAGTCAGTGTTAATCCTTCCCCTGAACATATGACTTCGTTAGTCGCACTTAAAATTGGATTTGATAGAAATGCCTTGCTAGGTGTACGTGTAACGCTAACACATCCTTCTTGATCAATGAACTCTGCATAATAAGTAGTGTTATGAGTTAATTCAACTGATGAATCTAATGGTGTTGTAGCATCTTCAGACTCATACCAATAAAGAGTTAGGCTTGCAGTATCATTTGTTGCAACTAAGTTTGCAATTGTTGGTGTATCAGTTTGACAAAATGTTTGAATCTGATTTACTACTGGATCATCCGGTGCAAGGTTAACTGTAAGATTGACGTTTGGATCTGATCCAGTATCACAAAGATATTCCTCATCACTCAAAAGCACCCTATATCTACCATCCATAGATGTGCTAATATTTGAAACTAAAAGTTTGGAAGTTGTCGTTCCCGAGAAGTTAGAATCATCACTAAGATTTTCCCAATCATTGTTAGTAGTATTAAAAAATTGCCATTGGTATGAAATTGTAGTTTGAGAAGTCGCTGATATTTCAAATTCAACAGAGCTTCCTACACAGCCATTTGTTGATTGGGGTTGGGTTTGAATTCCAACTGGTTCTCCAGGTGTTTGAAATAAATAATTCCCATCGCTGTCTTTTTTTGGCTCAATTTCATATCCTCCTGCATTTTTATGAGCAACGACTAGTCCTCTATCATCAATAACTCCAGCAGTATTTGTATTAAGTGGAGATGTTCCGAGAATTCCATCATTATCTGGATCACCAATAAAATTTTCATAGTTCCATCCTGCTTCATTTAAGTCAAAGCATTCATCACCATCACTCTCAAGATCATAGTAATCATATATACTATCATTGTTTGCTGAATTTTCATCAGAATTAATTTTATAATCTAAGATTTCAATTTTCCCTTCAAATTCTGAAACAGATGTAGTACCGTCAGCGCCGGATGTTAATTTTAATCCATCAACATCATATGCAAAAAACTCAAATGTTGGATTAGATGTATCCTGTTTATATTTAAATCTTATGTAGTTCGCTGTAAATGTTGTAACCCCCGAGCTAAATGTTTTACCATCATAATTTGTATCGATAATTAATTCGTCATTTGGATCTAATAAAGTTATATTTCTAGTACTTGGGAAAACTCTAATTTCAAAATAATCTCCAGCAGTTACGGTTTCACTTTTCCCTGTGAATTTATAATTTAATGACTCAGATGTATTCTTTATTTCATAAGATGAAGTTGCATTTGTTGAAGCATCTAAAGAAAAACTGATATCTCCATTATTGCTCCCAATTATTGTATTTACTTCAGAAACACCCTCTGTACTGATTTGAGTTGTTATATTCACTGTATTACCGTCTTTATCTAAAAAAATTGGACTATTTATGCCAGAAAGGTCCAATGTCAAATTTCCAGAGGATTCAATAGAGTTGTAAATTCCATCATTATCTAAATCAAGATCTATGTTGTCGATTATTCCATCATTATCTGAATCCGATGGACATATACTCACAGGAATAATTCCTGAGTATGAATTGAAATTATCTAAACAATCTATAATACCTTTCAGTCTGTAATCTCCTGCTTCAGTCGGAATATAAGTTTCAACGTTTGTTGATGAACCTGCTGCTGGTCCCCAAGCACCATCTTTATACATCTCCCACACCCATGAATCAAATCCTGCAGAATTAGTAATTTGTAGTTCAATATTAGATCCAATAATATTACCATCATCATCTATTTGAAGACAGTTCCCGAGTGAGTTAATTCCCAAATCAATCTCTGCATTAGGTGGGGTGGAGAAACCAGCATAAAATCCTCCACTTGTTGCAGCTCCACTTGTATTAAAGTATGCTAAGTATAATTCGCCAGTTGAAGTAACATTAACATTACCAGCCAAATCCTCTATTGAATATGCCTTATATTCAGTTTTTCCAGTTACTGTAACAGGTGTAAGCGAGTTAATATCATAAGCACCATTACCATCGGTTATAGTTATAGTAGCGTCACTGTTTGTTACGATTGAAACTCCTGATTGACCGACATAGCGAGTACTACCAATAAAATCTATTGATGGAATATTATTTACATCATCATTGGCTTCATCGCTTAGTGGTGGAACAAAAAACATTCCTTGATTTGCTGATGAGTCACCAGAGCCTCCAACACCCTGATAGGCAAATACAGGGTGATTTTTATCCTGCGTTCTAACATACATAGTAGATCCTTGACTTGATATGGTTGATCCTAAAGTTGTATAGTATTGAGGCGGAATTAAATAATAATCACCAGCATCAATCGTAGTAATAGGATTTGTGTCATCATTGATATAGATTTGAGTACCATCTACCGTTCCAATAATCAACGGTGTTTCAAGATCTCCACCAGCACCATTTCCTTTAACAAAAATATATTCATGTCCAACTCGATCTAATCCTACAATTTGATCCACACCATGGTCATGTCCTCCCTCAGTAGACATAAATGTTCCACTTGCAGATCCTACATTAACTACAATAGGTTTTGTTGGATCTTCAACAATTACACTTCCACTATCATCAACTGATCTAACTAGTGCTCCTATTAGCGCAAATCTATTTTCTCCATCATTATTTGCTTCTCTGGCATCAGTGGCAATAATCATGCTTTCATTCCTATTCAACGTCTTAACAATTGGATTACCATTATAACTATAGTTAGCAATTTGAAGATTGCTACTTGCGTTAGGGAGATCAAATCTTACTAAGGTATTATCCTGGGTTGCCATTACAGAAATAAAATTCAAATTATGTGAATTTGTGCCATTTTGGGCTTGATTTTCTTCATTCTGATTTCCATTTGTCATCATTCCTGTTCTAAAATGGGTTCCAAGTGAAGCATCTCCTTTACTAACTAAAGCACCAGCTTGAGCTCCTGCATTATATCTGATAGATGCATACACTGGACAATCTGCTTCAATAACTAAACCTGAACTTAATGTATTATTGCCTGTACTATCTTTATCAACAAAGAGCACACCATTCAAAGCTTGTTCTTGATTTGGGTTATCAACAGTTAATTGATAAACTTTTGGATTATTATTTCTTAGATCTGTATAGGTTATTTCTTGACCGGTAGATAATAATGTTATTTTAACAGTTACATCACTTGTACTAGGGGTTGAAAGATATAGATGTTGATCATAAGGTATTGACCCTCCACCACCTTGTTGAAGATCGTTAGCTGTAAGCGGTGGAATATAATGAACTTTACTTATTTGACTAAAGCTTATTAAACTTAATAAGAAAAAAACTGTAAAAAGTTTAATGAATTTTGTCATTTAATGAAAATAGTAGTAACCTAAATTACTAA
>CACJYD010000028.1 GCA_902597545.1 uncultured Bacteroidota bacterium
GAAAAAGAAAATTTAATTATTAAAGGTGAATATGCAGAAGTATTTGAAGAATTGGATTCAGCTCTCATAACAAAAAATCCAGTGGCAATAAATATTACAAAAACTGATTCCCTTTTTATAAAGGCAGATACATTAATATCATTAGGTGCTTCTCAAAATAGAAAAGTTATTGGATATTACAATGTCAAATTTGTTAAAGGAACAATGAGTGGAAAATCTGATAAAATTAAAATTGATAAATCGGAAGGATTAACGACTTTAAGTAGAAATGATTTAACAAAGAGACAAATTCAAATATTAAGTGAAAATGAAATAAATAAAATAAATCCAGTTATATGGGAGGGCAACAGTCAAATCAGTGGAGATGAAATTATATTAAAAGAGGATTTAGATAGGAATATAATAGACTCAATTAAAATCTCAAACAATAGTTTTATTGTTGAAATTGACACACTAGGCCTAGGCAATAATTTTAATCAAATGAAAGGAATTAAATTATTTGGAAAAATCGTTGATAATGAATTAAGTAAAATTAAGATTGATAAAAATGCTGAACTAATATATTATATGTATGACGATAACTATGATTTAATAGGAATTGATAAGGCAATAGCGAGTTCTATATTAATTTCATTTAAAGAAAATGGAATAGATGATATTATGTTTTTAAATCAGCCAGAAGGTACTCTTTATCCGGAATCAAAACTTGAGGAAAATGAAAAGAAACTATTTGGATTTATAGATAGATTTAATGAACGAATTTCAGAAAAAGAAAATTTTGATTAATAATTTTAAAGACTTCCAAGCTCAAATTGTACCTAAACCTCTGGGAATTGAAGTTGTCAAGGCCAAAGGGTCCTACATCTATGATAAAAAGAAAAAATACTTAGACTTTGTAGCAGGAGTATCAGTTTGTAATCTAGGTCATTCTGATAAAAGAGTAATCAAAGCAACAATAAACCAGTTAAAAAAATACTCTCATGTTATGGTATATGGCGAATTTGCACTTGAACCCAGTATAAATTTATGTGGTTTATTGGTTGAAAACTTACCTAAAAATTTAAATTCTGTATATCTTACAAATTCAGGAACTGAAGCAGTTGAAGCCGCTTTAAAACTATGTAAAAGAATTACTGGAAGATCAAAAATCATTTCTTCCAAAAACTCTTATCATGGAAGTACTCATGGATCTCTTAGTGTTTCTGGATATGAGAAAAGAAAAAGAGCTTATCGCCCACTTTTAAGTAATATCAATTATTTGAACTATAATGATTCCAATTTAAATTTAATTGATGAAAATACAGCCTGTGTAATACTAGAGACAATACAAGGAGGGGCTGGTTTTATTTTACCTAAAAATAATTATTTAAAGAAAATCAAAAAAAGATGCAAAGAAGTTGGTGCATTATTAATATTAGATGAACTTCAAACAGGATTAGGGAGGACCGGAAAATTATTTGCATTTGAACATTTCGGTATTTCACCAGATATTTTATTACTAGGAAAGGCATTAGGCGGGGGGTTTCCTGTTGGCGCTATGATTACTAAAAAATCTTTTATGAATAAGTTTCAAAAAAATCCAATATTGGGACATATAACTACATTTGGTGGACATCCTGTAATTGCTGCTGCTGGTTTTAAAAGTTTATCAATTATTTTGAAAGAGAGACTTTCTGAAAAAACATTAGATAAAGAAAGCTTATTTAGAAGTTTACTCAAACACCCATACATTCAAGAAATAAGAGGAAAAGGATTAATGATTGCTTTAATTTTAAAAAATGAAAAATTAGCAAATCAATTAGTTTTAAAATCATTAGACAATGGATTAATTTTATTTTGGTTGTTATATGAAAAAAAAGCTGTAAGAATAACACCACCTCTAAATATTTCCGAAACAGAGATTAAAAAGGGATGTAAAATAATATTAAGTATCCTTAATTCTATTTAAAATGTTAATAAGTATTTGATAAACTTCATCTGAAAAAAAATTAGCATTGGAGTAAGTATATAAATTTATTTCGAATTTATATGTATAGCGATAGTAGTAATTTAATTAAGAAATTTGAAAAGATGATTTCAGACGATTCGTCTATCTTTCTTGATACTGACGAAGTTGAAGAAATAATTCTATATTATTTTAATGAAGGCGACATAATGATGGCAGAAAAAGCTGTTTCGTTAGGTAATAATTTGTACCCTAACTCAATTAATATCAATATTTTATACTCTGAAATTTTAATATTAAAAGGTGAGATAACCGAATCATATGATTTAATTGATGATATGTTAAGTATAAATGAAAATAGTCAAGATCTTCTTTTTCAGAAATGTAAAATTTTGACAAAACTTAAAAAATATAAAGAATCAATATCAATATTAAAAGATATTCCAAAAAGTGATCAATTAAGCTTCTTTGTATTGGATTTATTACTTAAAAATTATATGAATCTAGAAAATTATGAAAAATCAATAAGGGTGCTAATTAAAATTCTGAAAATCTATCCTGAAGATAAAAACTACTTTGATAAATTAATCTCATGCTACAATCTTTCATTAAAAGATGACGAAGCGATTAGTTTTTTAAATAAATTTTTAGAAAAAAATCCCTACTCAGCCCACGCATGGTATGAAATTGGAAAATTATATTTTAAAAAAAATAAAATAAAAGAGAGTATAGCCGCTCATGAATTTGGGATTATTAGTGATGAGACATTCTCATCTTGTTATGTCGAACTGGGTAAGATATATGAAAAGAAAGAGGATTTTAAAAAATCTATATATTACTATAAAATTTTAAATAATTTTAAAAAAGAATCCTCATTTAGTCTTTACAGATTATCCAGGTGTTATGAGAAAATTGAGGATTACGATAATGCTCTTAAGTACTTAAATATGATAATTGAAAATGATCCACTATATGAAAAGGCATGGATATCAATTGCAAAATATTACTTAAGAAAAAATGATCACGATAAGGCTATTGAAAATCTTAACAAAGCCTTAAATATTATTTCAAACAATTATTAGTAGATTTACTTCGATGAAGTATAATTCTACTAATCATTATTTATTTCTCACTTTTAAAGGAATGCTAATGGGTATAGCTGATCTAGTACCAGGTATTTCTGGTGGAACTATAGCTTTAATAACAGGTGTCTACAAGGACTTAATAACTGCGATAACTAATATAAATATTAAAATTTTCAAGGAGAGTTTTTCAAGAAAATTTAAGCCAAACAAATTCGATGTATTATTTTTTTTAGGTTTTGGTATTATACTTAGTATTTCAATTTTTAGTAGATTAATTTTATTCCTTCTGGAAAATTATGAGAATCAAATAAGCTCATTTTTTTTCGGTTTAATCGTATGTAGTATTTATATACTATTAAAAAAAACTAGAAATTTAAAATTCATAGATCTTATACTTTTGATAATTACAGCTGTAATTATCAATCAAATCATAGAAAATGTAACAGTAAATCAGCAAATAAATTATTCCTATATTTTTTTATGTGGGTTTATATGTTCATCGGCAATGATTTTGCCTGGAATTTCTGGATCATATATTTTGTTAATTTTAGGTGCATATCAATTTATTTTAGAAAAACTAAATTCAATATTTATAACCGGATCTGATTCTTTCATTTATGTATTAAATTTTATAATAGGTGCAGTTTTTGGAATCTTAACTTTTTCCAGAGTAATTAAATGGCTACTTACCAACTATGAAAATAAAACAATGATTATCATGATTGGCTTAATTTTAGGATCAGTGTTTAATATACTTCCAATAAACTCTGTAAATGAAAGTATTTTTTTAGAAACATTTAATTTCTTTACTAGCGAATTTTCAATAATTGTATGTACCATAGCTGGATTTTTTATAATATTATTTTTGGAAAAAATATCAGAAAAGAATGAAGT
>CACJYD010000029.1 GCA_902597545.1 uncultured Bacteroidota bacterium
TTCTAATTCTCTAGATTTACTAGTTGATACAGCTTTTAATTTTAAATCATATGTGCCAAGATCAGTGTCATCGTCAATTTCAAGTTCAATAGTCAATTTTCCATCACTGTTAATAACAAACTTTTTAGCTGGATCATAGTCAACAATAGTATTATCCGGAAGTCCTTCAATAGAAAAAATAACTTCTTCATCGAAGTCATTATAGACTCTATAATCAACATTAAAGCTTTTTTTCTCACCTGCTAAAATTTCAATTGATTCTGTTGAAGAGCTAATTGTAAACGTAGGTTCACTATTTTGAAATACACCTGAAAAAATACCTAATCCATATGTCGAAATAAACACTTTATTATCTCCTTTTCTTAGATCCATGTCGGTAACTCTAAGATCTTTCATACCTGCGTTTGCCTGAGACCAACTTGGGTTATCAGAGCTGAAGTTGTTGGTAAACCAAACGCCGAGTTCTGTACCTATTATGACTTCGTCACTATCAAGAGGACTTTGTAAAATGTTGTATACTGGTAAGTCCGGAAGATTACCTTCTTTTTTTACCCAAGTTTCTCCTCCATCATTGGTGTAAAATATACTTTCGACTCCGTAATTGTAAAAAGTTACAAAGATGTGGTTTTCGTCAATACCAAATTCTATGTCAGAGATGCTTCCAGAAAATTCACCACCGTTAATTTCTTTTTTTATTTGGTTATTAGGATTTTGAGCATTTGTAATTTTCCACAGTTGACCTACTTCATTTCCTGCATAAAGAGTAGAGCTCTGAGTTTGAAATGGGGATACAGTCAAAGCGGTAATACTTGATCCTAAATTTTCGATTAAATATGTGTCCTTAGTTGTACCCTGTGTACCAGGCGCAAAGTCGTCCCAGTTATGGAAAGCTCTAACTTTTCCTGCGTCAGCAGTCATATAAATAATTCCCAGGTTTGAATCAAGCGCGCCCTTATTTATAAAATCACCCTCATTATCATCATTACTAGCTATTCTCCACCAATAACTTCTCTCATTTGATGGATTATTCATGTTAAGGACTGTAACAGCATTATTGTAGACATAATTATACACAACATATCTGTTGTTGGTGTTTTGTGAAAACATAGTAGCAGCACCATCACCACCACTAAAATCATTTCCTAATGAAAAACCATTGTCATTATCTGCTTGAATAGATGTCCCATTATCTTGCATGCCGCCCGCAAAAACATCAGAGTGACCATTAATTATGGTTTCCATTTTTTGTACAATAGCACCATCGCCACCATTTGCACTTTGATCCCACGATCCTTGAAGTGGATCAAATCCATAGACTTTAGTAGCATAGTTATCAAACATACCGACAGGGGCCACAGCAACTGTATAATATTGCGCTGTATGAAACATATTATTTCTTGGCTCAATATTTCCACCATCAGAGGAATATCCAATTCCACCATCATTTCCTACAAGCATTAATTGATCATTGTTATCACTGAAAATAACAGAGTGTTGATCTGCATGTATATATTGAGCATACCGTCCTCTCTGGTGTGTTAATTGTCCCCAATCATCACCAGCTTGGTTAGAGCTAAAAAGATTTATACCACCTACATAAGCCCTGTCTTTATTTGTTGGATGAGCAGCAAGTGAAACACTGTAATATCCTTGACCTCTTGCAAAGTCATAGACTTCTATTCCAGTATCAGCATCATTTGGTTTTGGTAATTCTTTTTGATTTCCTTGAATCCATTCTTGGATTGATCCTCTATAAAGACGAGGAACAACTCTATAAAAACCTTCGTAAAGTTCTGGAGCAATACAAAGAACTATCAATTGATTATCGGCAGTAAATGCCATTTCTGTTCTTCTGCCTTGGTATGTTACAGTTCCATTGTTAGTATTTCTTTGCACCTTTATTGCATATATGAATGTAGCTGATGTTCCCTCCTCATTTAACCTGTATAATTTACCACCTCCTTTAGGTGGATCATCTCCCCATTGACCACCAACCATTCCATAACGTGGACTAATTGTTGAAGATGCCCAAAGCCTATTATCCTTGTCTAATTCAAGGTCCATTGGAACAACTGTAGCATTATGAACAGAATTATCATCATCAATAGGATGATATAATTCAATTTTTGTCCAATTAATACCATCTACCGATTTATATATACCATCATGACCTGATCCTAATATGGTATTTTGGGCATCACTTCGCGTACCAAGTACTCTGTCCCATTTTCTGGATCCTGCTGCAACATATATTTCAGAGGTGCCATTATTATTTCTAACGACAACATCATTTATAAAAAACATTCCAGGGACTATGTTGACACCTGAAACTAATAAATTGGTTTGCTTTACAAGTTTAACCTTTGTCGTTTTGCTTTCAACATACTCTTTTAGTTTTTCACCATCAACTGCTTTGATGAAGATTGATGGAATTTTAACAGATGATGCATCATTATTATTAGGTTTCATTGTGATTAAATCATCTGTCCAATTTGTTGATCCATTATCTTTATTGTAGACGATAACTGCAATTGCTCCAGCTGACTGCCCTTCCATTACTTTTTTAAAGTAATCACAATTAGAACTTCCATTAATAGTTCCATCCTGAATTAAAACTATCTTACCACTAATTTGATCAGCGTTCGAAAGCGTTGAACAAGCATCAATTGGATTTGCAATTACTACATCATTTTGTAGATAACTCAATGGAGGACCTGGAAGATTAGGTCCAAATGATGCTTGTAAAAAATTTATTGGATTTGCTCCATCTTGAGTCAAAATTTCTATTTCTGTTTTTTCATTTCTAAAAACTTGTTCTGAATCAGACCTTCCACCAAAAATATTTTCCCAACTATTTCCCCCATCTATTGATCTCCATAAACCATTCCCTATAGCATCTCCACTTGTAAATGATTCTCCAGTACCAGCATAAAAGATTTTTGGGTTATTTGGATCATATGTTAATTCAGAAACAGGTAAATTTCTAGGAATTCCCTGAATCATTTTCCATTCAGAATTTACATCCGTAATATCCTCATTTACAAAAATACCACCACTAACACCTCCTGCAAAAACTCTTTTGTTTGTACTATCATTAGGATCAAACATAATTCCATTGGTTCTTCCTGCAATGTTAGATGGACCCCTAGCAACCCATGCCATATCAGGATTTTCTCCAGGAACACCTTCAATTGGATATAGCGATTTTTGATATAATTCCTCTTGAATTTGATATAGGTTTTCAGTTCTTGGTCTGCCAAGTACTGGGTCCATGGTCAATTCCCACAATCTTTCGTTGTAAGGATTGGGAGGAAGTTGTAAATCTTTTCTTTCAGATTTAGAAAGTTTTTTTGTTTTTTTAAACGGACTTTTTTCCAAATTCTCCTTATGTAATTTTCTAACTTCATCATAATTAATTTCATTCCCATCAATTAAAATGGCTATGGCAGAAAAAACCATAAAAACAATCAAAAACTTTAATCTACTTTTCTTCACTTAGATAAAAATTATTCTTTTATAAGTTTTGCAGTTTTTTTAACAGTTTCTGACTCAACTTTTACATAGTAAAGTCCAGGTCTTAAATTAGAAACTTGTATATCAATTGATCTTGAACTAGGGACATTATTTTCATTTGTCCAAAGCAGTCTTCCAGCATTATCAAACATACTCACGTTTACGTTTTTATCATCTCCACCTATCCAGAGTTTTGATGATGTCCTTGCTGGGTTAGGGCTCAGTAAAATATCTTCAGAGTTGAATATTGTTTCTTCATACACTCCTTGACATTCTTTTTCAGCATATACTTTTATTATGTTAAGCCCTTTCTTAAGTTCTAAATCAAACTTTGAGTTAGATGTTTTTATAGGGGTAT
>CACJYD010000030.1 GCA_902597545.1 uncultured Bacteroidota bacterium
TAGATTTCTGATTTTTAAGAGACAAACCAGCATATCTATTTTTGAATTTGTCTATTCTACCAGCTGTATCAACCAATTTAGTTTTTCCTGTGTAATAAGGATGAGATGTTCTAGAAATTTCAAGCTTAACTAATGGATAATCAACACCGTCTACTTTGATTGAATCTTTAGTTTCAACAGCAGATTTTGTAATAAATACGTCATTATTAGACATGTCTTTAAAAGCGACAAGCCTGTAGTTTTCTGGATGTATCCCTTTTTTCATCAGTTAATAGTGGGTGCAAATTTAGTTTTTTTTTATTATTATACAATGAATATTTATAATAGATAATTTCTATTTATTTTTACAAACATTATGGAATACATAAATCAAAAAAAATTAATTTATCAGTACGGCTTACTAACCGGCTTAATTGCTGTAATTTTTGAAGTAATGCGTTTTATTCTTCAAATTCATTATACAAATGATGGAATAACTACTGTTGTTGCTCTAATAATATTATTTGGAGGTGTTTTATCTGGTTGTCTTGCTGTAAAAAAAGACAATAAAGGCCTAATTTCTTTAAGTAAAACATTAAAAACTGGTGTTGGCATTGCATTAATTTACACATTAGTTTCAATTGTTTACACACTTGTTCTAGTTAATATTTTAGAACCAACTTTTTGGGATACAAGTGCTCAAATTGCATATGAAACCGCAAAAGAGCAAAATCCTGAAGCAATGGGAAGCGTAACATTTGACGATTTTAAACCATATTTTGAATGGATTACCTACGGTGTATATCCTATTATAATAGCTTTTTCTTTATTTTTTGGTTTCATCTTTAGTCTAGTTATTGGAGTTGTAATAAAAAAATCTGAATAAAAATTATGGATTTATCTATTGTAATTCCTCTTTTTAACGAAAGTGACTCGATTTTTGAATTAAACAAAAAGATTAATGAAATTATTTCAAATTCAAATATAGATGTTGAAATTATTTACGTTGATGATGGGAGTAAAGATGATTCATGGAAAAAAATAGCTGATATTTCAGAAAAAAACCAAAATATTATTGGATTAAGATTTTTAAAAAACTATGGTAAATCCATGGCACTTTCAGCTGGATTTTCTTATGCTAAAGGATCAGTCGTTATTACAATGGATGCAGATCTTCAGGACGACCCTAATGAGATAATTCCTCTTTATGATATGGTTCAAAATGAGGACTATGATTTAGTTTCTGGATGGAAAAAAAAGAGATATGATTCAGTTATTTTTAAAAATATTCCATCCAAACTATTCAATTGGGCTGCTAGAAAATCATCAGGTATAAATTTGCATGATTTTAACTGTGGAATAAAGGCATACAAAAAATCTGTTATCAAGGAGATTGAATTGACAGGCGGAATGCATAGATATATACCAGTATTAGCAAAAAACTGTGGTTTTAATAAAATATCAGAGAAAGTTGTTAAACATCACCCTAGAAAATACGGAAAAACCAAATATGGGGCAGATAGATTCATGAAAGGCTTTTTAGATTTGTTGACATTATCATTCGTTCAAAGATTTGGGAGAAGACCAATGCATTTTTTTGGATTGTTTGGTACAATTATTTTGTTAATTGCTTTGCTATTTTCAATATATCTGGGAATAGACAAATTATTCATAAATAAATCTGGAAGATTAATTACAGAAAGACCAGAATTTTTTATTTCATTAGCTACAATGATAATTGGTCTTCAATTTTTTCTAGCAGGTTTTCTAGGTGAATTAATTTTGAGGACAAGAAAAAATAAGGATAATTATATAATTAGTGAAAAGACTAATTCAAAATAATTATGAGTTTTAAAGTAAGTAGTTTTAATGAATGGACAACTGATGTATTTGATGAAAAAACTATTTCAAATGTCATCAATTTAAAGAAACATGATCAAAATCAGTTCGATGATTCATTCTATAAAAATCTAGAGTTTGGAACTGGCGGAATGAGAGGTTTAATGGGAGTTGGTCCCAATAGAGTAAATAAATATACTTTTGGAAAAACTACCCAGGGAATATCTAACTATTTAAATAAAAAATTTAATAATAAAGAGATATCTGTTGTAATTGGAAGAGATTGTAGAAATAATGGTGAAGATTTAGAAAAGGTAGTCAGTGAAGTTTTTTCCTCAAACAATATAAAAGTATATAAGTTTAAATCCATTCAACCTACTCCTTTAGTATCTTTTGCTATCAGAGAGCTTAAATGTACATGCGGAGTAGTCCTTACTGCCTCACATAATCCAAAAGAATATAATGGTTACAAAGTTTATTGGGAAGACGGAGGACAAATTGTCCCTCCAATTGATAGTAGATTAACAGAGGAAATTGAAGGAGTTAAATACTCTCAAATAAAATTCAAACAAAATGAAAATCTAATTCACACGCTAGATAACTCAATAGAAGAATTATACGTTAAAAAATCATTGCACTTTTTCAATAAATTGTATTCAAATTCAGAAAAAAATTTAAAAATTGTTTTTACCTCTTTACATGGAACATCATATAAACTCATTCCAAAACTTTTGAAAAAAACAGGATTTTCAGAACTTAAACTAGTTGATAAACAAATGATTCCTGATGGTAATTTTACTCATGCAAAATCATCAAATCCAGAGGAGAAGTTAGCATTAATAGATGCAATTGAAATAGCTAAAAAAAATAATAGTGATTTAGTTATTGGCACAGACCCAGATGCTGACAGATTTGGAATAGTAGTTAAAGATTTTAATGGTGATTTTATACAAATAAATGGGAATCAATCAATGATTGTATTAACAGATTTTTTACTATCAAGATTACAATATGAAAAAACTAAATCTTTCATCGCAAGTACAGTGGTATCTACACCAATGATGCAAAAAATAGCTGATAAAAATAAAGTAAAATTAATTTTGTCTTTGACTGGTTTTAAATGGATAGGAAAAATGATAAATGATTTTCCATCATTAAATTATTTATGCGGTGGTGAGGAAAGTTATGGTTTTTTAGCTGGTAATTTTGTTAGAGACAAAGATGCACTTACATCCTCTTTATTAATTTCAGGATTATGTAATGAGCTAAAAGAACAAAACTCATCATTTTTTGAAAGACTTATTGACTGTTATGTAAAATATGGTTTCTACAAAGAGAAACTGGTATCAATAACTGAAAAGGGTGAAAAAGGATTTAAAAAAATTAGTGAAACAATTAATTCATTGAGAGATAATCCACCCAATAGACTAGCTGATGATCCGATAATAAAAATTTATGATTATAAAGAGTCACTGTTGACTGATAAGTTAAATAATGTCTCGTCAATTTTGAATTTTCCTAAATCAAATCTTTTAATTTTTGAATCATCAAACGGTACAAAAGTAGCTGTTAGACCCAGTGGAACTGAACCTAAGATTAAATATTATTTCAGTGTTAATACGAATCTTGATAAAAAAAATGATTTTAAACTAAAAGATGAGTTATTAAATAAAAAAATTAACTTGTTAATCGAGCAGTTTATTTAGATGTATTTTAAAAGAGTTTTAAATTATGTTTTCACTTTCAAAAAGTATTTTTTATTAAATATTCTTTTTAGTGTTTTTTATGCGCTTTTTAGTGCA
>CACJYD010000031.1 GCA_902597545.1 uncultured Bacteroidota bacterium
AGATACAAAATTGGGATAGATCTACAGATGCTAGTTCAACAGGAGCAGGAGCTTATGCAATGTTTTATTACACACTGGCTGACAAATATTTTTATAAAGGCTATTATGATAGGAACTTTAGTAAGTCTTTGATTGCTGACTGTCTGGCAGAGGTAAAAAAACGAATGAAAAAATATTTTGATTCAACAACCGTAAAATTAGGTGATTTTCAAAAACTTGTCAGAGGCGATAAAGAGATGCCAATTTTTGGAATGCCTGATGTAATAACTGCAATGAATGCCTCTAATTATAAAGATGGTAAAGTTCAGGTTACTCACGGAGAATCGTATATACAGCTTGTGAAATTTAGTTCAAAAGGTACACAGATTGAATCAATTATTTCATACGGAAGTAGTGATAATAAAGAATCACCACATTACAATGATCAAATGGAGAAATACTCTAAGTTTCAAACAAAAAAAATGAGCTTTGACAAGGAGTGGGTATTGAAGAATTCAAAAAAAGTTTATAATCCGAAATAAAATTATTTTACTAGTTTCATATATTCATATTCATACATTGGGACTATATCGTTAATGTTAAATTTTTTTGCTCTGTTGTAAGAATTTTCTTTAAATTTTTCAAGAAGTTTTTCATTGGAGATTAGCTTATCTAGAGCATCGACATATGAATCAATATCATTATAGTCGCATGTAAATCCTGTTTTATTATTCAGATTTAATTCAGGTAGACCTCCCCTATTTGATGAAACTATAGCATTTTTAGAGGCCATGGCTTCCAATGCAGCTAATCCAAAACTTTCAACCTTTGATGGAAGTATAAAAATATCAGAATGGCAAAGTTCTTTCTCAACTTCATTTGTATTTCCTAAAAAATAAACATTAGGAATTTTTAACTCTTTAGTCATTTCTTTTGCAATATCAAGTTCAGGTCCTTCTCCTATTAAATTAAAAATACATTTATGTTTTTTTGATATAAGATTAAAAACTTTGATTAAAGTTCTAATATTTTTTGCTGGTCTAAAATTACTAACATGTGTAATAGTTTTATATTGTGAAACTTTATTACACAGTTTTAGCTGATTATTAAACTTTTCTAAGTCAACAAAATTAGGTATAACTTTGATTTTTTTATTGGTTTCAAAAAAATCATGGGTATCATTTTTAAGACTTTTAGAAACAGAAGTCACAATATTTGATTTATCAATTGAAAATTTAACAGCTTTCTTATAAAAAGGATGCTTTCCAACTAGAGTAATATCAGTTCCATGTAAAGTAGTGACTATAGGAAGATTGATTTTTTGCGTTTTAAGCATCTTTTGAGCCATATATGCAGCGTATGCATGTGGAATTGCATAGTGTACGTGTACAAGGTCAATTTGGTTCTTTGTAGAAACATCTACGATCTTTGTTGATAATGCTAACTCATAAGGCTGAAAATTAAAGAGAGGGTAAAAAGGAACATTAACTTTATGAAAAAATATATTTTCATCATTTACTTCTAGTCGAACGGGCTTCTCATATGCAATAAAATGAACAACATGACCATTTTTTGACAATTTATGTCCAAGCTCAGTTGCTAGAATACCACTACCTCCAAAAGTGGGGTAACATACTATTATTATTTTCATTAATTATTCAAAAATTATTTTCTTTATTTCTGTTCTAATGTTATAGTCAATTAGTTTTCTATTTTCCATGGATGGATAAGTTCGGTTTGAAAGAAAAACATAAATAATTTGATTTTCTGGATCAGCCCAAGTATACGTACCTGTAAATCCTGAATGCCCAAAGCTTTCTTCAGATAAACACTCACAAGATAAATTTTCTTTATCATATAGTTCTGGTTTATCAAAACCTATGCCTCTTCTTACGCCTTCATCACAAAAATGACATTTATTAAACTCATCAAAAATTTTTTTACTAAAAAATTTTTTATCTCCATAAAATCCTTTTTGAATATATAGCTGCATCATCTTTGCAACATCAAGAGAATTTCCAAAAAGACCAGCATGACCTCCAATTCCTCCTTGCATAGCTGCACCCATGTCATGAACATATCCTCTCAATTCACCCAGTCTAAAATAATCATCAATTTCAGAGGGAACTATTTTATTTAGATCAATTGTTTTATAAGGATTAAAGTTTAATGATAACATTCCGTTTTTAGAAAATATATAGTCCCTTATGAGTTTATCCAAAGATTTATCATATTTATCTTCAAGATATTTTTTTATCAAGTAGTATGGTAAATCACTGTATTTATATTCTTTCGATTCTAGCAACTCAGATTTAATAATTTTATCAAATATTATATCATCCCATAATTGCATATAAAGGCCTTCTCTTACCTCTATATTAAAGTCACTCGTTTTTTTATTTGAATAATAACTATCAAGTTGCATATTTGTTACACTATCTAAAGTTTCCTTATAAAAAGGAATCCAAGGAGTTAATCTAGAGTAGTGAGATAACATCTCTTTTAATTTAATATTCTTTTTTTCAAATAAGTTAATTTTAGGAAAGAATGAGCTCAATGACGAGTCAAAAGTCAATGATTTCAATTCAATTTCTCTAATAATTAAGGGAAGCGATACAAGAATTTTTGTAATTGATGCTAGGTCATAAATATCTTCATTCTCAACAGATATTTTTTTATTGTAAGTATGGTGACCATAAGATTTATTATAAATGACACTTCCATTTTTAGCTATCAAAAGTTGAACTCCAGGCGTCATCTTATTTTTTATTGCAAAGTCGACAATAGAATCTATTTTTTTAAGTTTTAAGGAACTAAAATCCTCATTCAAATGGTGTTTAAAACTTAAAATCTTTTTTTTTAAGCTTTATTGAAGTATTTACAGGAATATCTTTATTGATGGTAACAGGCAGTTTCCCTTTTACATCAATTGCTCCAAAAATTGCTTGGGCTGCCTTTTCTTGAAAAACTGTAGAGTTTTGATAAGCAATTAATATAGATTGAATATCATCTATATTTAAATCAAAAATTGAATATGGCTTTGAAAAAACAACTAGTGTCAAATCCGTTAGTTTCTTTAAATCATTAATTATTGATATCTCATCCTCTGTAAACTTGTATTCACCGAAAGGTGATTTATCAGATTTATGTAGCCCTACTATTACTTTATCATAATTTTTAGAAATTTCAATCAAAGAATCTTT
>CACJYD010000032.1 GCA_902597545.1 uncultured Bacteroidota bacterium
GACCGTTGAGGGACGTAAAACAGCATATAAAAATTTAAAAGATAATGAGATTGATGGATTAATTGTAATTGGAGGTGATGGATCATTTACCGGTGCCTTAAAGCTACAACAAGAGTTTAATTTCCCTGTTGTAGGAATTCCAGGAACAATTGATAATGACTTACATGGCACATCTCATACATTAGGATATGATACAGCTTTGAACACTGTAATGGATGCTATTGATAAAATCAGAGATACAGCTATTTCACACCATAGACTCTTTTTAGTTGAAGTGATGGGTGCCGATGCTGGATATATTGCTTTAAATTCTGGATTAGCTATAGGTGCTCAGGAAATTCTAATTCCTGAAGTCAATATGAGCTTTGAAAATCTTATTAATTCATTGAAAAAAAGTAAAAAATCTGGAAAAACCTCTAGTATTATCGTAGTAGCAGAAGGTGATAAAACAGGAAAAAATGTTTTTGAACTAGCCTCAAAGATAGAGGAAACATTGCCTAAGTATGAAACGAGAGTATCAGTACTTGGTCACATACAAAGAGGAGGGACACCATCATGTTTTGACAGAGTTTTAGGCACTCAGCTTGGTGTTAAAGCTGTAGAAAGTTTAATTGATGGGAATGATGGTAATATGGTTGGTATTGATAATGGTAAAATTATTTTTACTCCTTTACGCAAAGCTTTAAAGGGAAAGAGTAAGATAAACAAGGAATTATTGAGAATTTCTCAAATAATGAACACTTAAATTTTAAAATAAATGGGAAAAATTAAAATTGGAATCAATGGATTTGGTAGAATTGGAAGAATGGTTTTGAGACTTTCAATGACAAGAACTGATCTAGAAGTTGTTGCAATAAATGATCTTTTGGATATAAATCATTTGGCATATTTATTAAAGTATGACTCTGTGCATGGAAAGATAAACAACAATGTTTCAATTGATGGAAATAGTTTGAATATTGACGGTCAAAAAATTCAAATAACCTCTGAAAAAGACCCAAAACTAATAGGATGGGATAGTTTTGGAGTAGATGCAGTTCTAGAGTGTACAGGAATTTTTACAACATTAGATTTGGCTAAATTTCATATAGATGGTGGTGCCCCTAAGGTTGTGATTTCTGCTCCTTCGAAAGATGCACCTATGTATGTGATGGGGGTAAATCATAATACTATAAATAAAGATGATTTAATTATCTCTAATGCTAGTTGTACAACCAACTGTCTTGCTCCTCCAATTAAAGTTTTAAATGATAATTTTGGTGTTGAGGAGGCACTCATGACTACTGTTCATGCGGTAACTGCAACCCAATTTACAGTAGATGGACCATCCAAAAAAGACTTTAGAGCTGGAAGAAGTTCGTTACTCAATATAATTCCTGCCTCAACCGGAGCAGCTAAAGCTGTGACTAAAGTTATTCCTTCTCTTCAGGGTAAGATTACTGGAATGGCATTTAGGGTCCCTACCGCAAATGTTTCTGTTGTTGACTTAACTGTAAAATTGTCAAAAGAAACATCATATGATGAAATTATGAGCACAATGGAAAAAGCGTCTAAAGGTGAATTAAAAAATATATTAGGTTTTTCATCTGATGACGTTGTTTCGCAAGATTTTATTGGAGATATTAGAACATCTATTATTGATTCCAAAGCAGGTATCCAATTAAATTCTAAGTTCTATAAAATTATAACTTGGTACGATAACGAGGCTGGTTACTCAAGTAAATTACTGGATTTAGCCACTCATTTCTGTAAATAAACTAAATGAGATTAATTGTTGACAGTGGATCCACAAAGACCGATTGGATTTGTATAAATGAAAAGGGCGAAGTTTTATTTGATACGCAGACAAAAGGCTTAAATCCTCAAGTTTTAACAGAACAAATTATTGAAGAGAGAGTAATAAATAATTTTGATCTATACCAAAACAGAAAAAAAATTTCACATTTGTATTTCTATGGTGCAGGTTGTGGAACTGAATCTCCTAGAAAGCTCATAAAAAAAGTTTTTGAAAGAATATTTATTAATTCATTAATAGATATTAAAGAAGACACATATGCAGCTATATATGCAACATGTGACCCTGGAATTAAATCAATTACATCAATTTTAGGCACAGGCTCTAATTGTACTTATTATGATGGTAAAAATATATTACAAAAAGTTGATTCATTAGGATATGTATTAATGGATGATGCTAGTGGTAATTATTTTGGTAGACAGTTAATTAGAGACTATTATTTTGATAAAATGCCTTTAGCTGTTCAAAAGAATATAAGTGAGTCATTTGATATGCAGTCTAACACAATAAAGGATCACATCTACAAAAGACCAAACCCTAACACATATTTAGCAAAATTTGGAAGATTTGTAATTGATAATAAAGAATTACCATATTTTAAAAAATTAATTAGAAAAGGTTTTAATCTTTTCATTTCCAATCAAATAGAGCAGTTTTCAGATTGCAGGGAGGTGCCCTTACATTTTATTGGATCAATTGGTTTTTATTTAAAGGATGAGCTCTCAGAAATTTTGGAATCCAAAAAAATGATCATAGGTAAAGTATTGAGAAAACCTATCGATGGTTTAGTTAATTATCACCTAGAGAATATTTAGTTTACAGCAATCATATCAATCTCTACGTCAACACCTAGCGGCAAACCACTTACCTCAATGGTTGTTCTGGCCGGCTCATAATTTTTCTCAAAATATGACCCATAGACTTCATTTACTTTTGAGAAATTGTTCATATCAGTTAAATAAATTTTTGAGCGAACTACATCTTTAAAATTGAATCCT
>CACJYD010000033.1 GCA_902597545.1 uncultured Bacteroidota bacterium
ACAACATCTTGTTCTTTTATTTGTGATAAATCAACATTTAATCCAATATTATCACTAACAAAACACATTTCAAGTAAGCAGGTAATCATACCACCTGAACTAATATCATGACCAGATTCAATCAAACCATTCTTTATTGCTTTTTGTATAGAATTAAAAATTTCCTTAAACTTTTTTGCTGATAAAATATCATTTGATTTGTCTCCAATTTTATTAAATGCTTGAAATAGTGCAGATCCTCCAAGTTCATATTCACATGAGGACATATTTACGTAATATATATTTGATTTATTGTAAGTTAAATAAGGTTCAATTGTTTTTCTAAGATCATTTGTATGACCCGTGGCTGATATAATCACGGTGCCTGGTGCAATAACTTCTTTTTTCGGATATTTCTGCTTCATTGAGAGGGAGTCTTTACCCGTTGGTACATTTATACCCAGATCAATACAAAAATCTGAGCATGCTTTTACAGCTTGATAAAGTCTAGAATTTTCACCCTCATTATTTGCTGGCCACATCCAATTAGCAGAGAGGGAAATTGAGCTCAATTCATTCTTCAAAGGTGACCAAATAATATTTGTTAAAGCTTCACCAATTGAGTTTCTTGACCCACTTCCTGAATCAATTAAACTAGTTAATGGAGAATGTCCAATTGATGTTGCAACTCCATCCATCGAGTTAAAATCTAGAGCCATAACTCCGCAATTATTTAATGGAAGCTGTAGCGGACCAGTACACTGTTGCATAGCAACTTTACCTGTGACACACCTATCAACTTTATTAGTTAACCAATCTTTACAAGCAACAGATTCTAAATTTAATATATTGACAATATATTCTTCAATTAAACTTTCATTGTATTTAAAATTGCTATAACTAAATTTTAACTTTTTATCATGTAACATAGTTTTTGGTGAGTTACCAAAAAAATCTGATAATTCAAGATCAATAACTTTTCTTTTGCTTTTTGATGAATGAACAAGAAATCTAGAGTTTTCTTTAACTTTTCCAACCACGTATATTGGTGCGTTTTCTCTCTGACATATTTCTTCGATTTTTTTTAAGTCATTCGGACTAATTACCAACCCCATTCTTTCTTGGGATTCATTTCCAATTATTTCTTTAGCAGAAAGAGTTGAGTCTCCAATTGGTAAGTCATCAACGTTTAATACACCACCAGTTTCCTCAACTAATTCAGAAATACAATTTAAATGACCACCTGCACCGTGGTCATGAATAGATTTTATAAAGTTATTACTTGACTCAACAATTGACCTGATTGCATTGGAAACCCTTTTCTGCATCTCAGGATTGGATCTTTGAACTGCATTAAGCTCAATTCCTGAGCTATATTTTCCAGTCTCGGTAGATGATACAGCAGCACCACCCATACCAATTCTATAATTATCACCACCAAGGACAATAATCAGATCACCTTCTTTTATCTTTAGTTTTTTTGAGTGTTTTGAATTAGCAAAACCAATCCCACCTGCTAGCATGATGACTTTATCAAATCCAAGTAATCTATTATTTTCATTATGTTCAAATGTCAAAAGTGAACCAGAAATAAGTGGCTGACCAAATTTATTTCCAAAATCGGATGCACCATTGGATGCTTTAATTAAAATTTCTTTTGGTTTTTGATAAAGCCAATTTCTATCACTAAATCCAATTGATTGATTTTCAAACCTAGGATAAGGTGTCATGTAAACAGCTGTTCCAGCCAATGGTAAAGATCCTTGTCCTCCAGCTAATCTGTCTCTAATTTCTCCACCTGATCCAGTTGCAGCTCCGCTAAAAGGTTCCACTGTGGTTGGAAAATTATGTGTTTCTGCTTTAAGTGATATCACAGTGTTTAAATCAGTTTCTTGATATATAGAAGGTTTGTGACCAGATTTAGGTGCAAACTGTTTTACAAGTGGCCCATCTATGAATGCAACATTATCTTTGTAAGCAGATACGACTTGATTTGGATTTTTTTTTGTTGTTTTTTTAATTAGCTCAAATAGTGACTCAGACATTTGGTTATTATCAATAACAAAAATTCCATTAAAAATTTTATGTCTGCAATGCTCAGAGTTGACTTGCGAAAATCCAAAAACTTCAGAGTCAGTTAATTTTCTATTTATCTTTTTTGAGAGGTTTTCTAAGTAATCTACTTCTTCTTTACTTAATGCAAGACCTTCATCTTCATTGTATTTTTTAATATCAATAATTTCTTT